>MGUI01000074.1 GCA_001799895.1 Elusimicrobia bacterium GWD2_63_28 | reverse complement strand
TGGCCGTCCACGTCGGCGTCGGCCATGATGACGATCTTGTGGTAGCGCAGCTTGTCTATATTGAAGCCGTCCTCGCCCTCGCCGATGCCGGTGCCGATGGCGGAGATCATGTTGCGGATCATCTCGCTGGAGATGATGCGCACCAGCTGGGCCTTCTCGACGTTGAGGATCTTGCCGCGCAGCGGCAGGATGGCCTGGAACACGCGGTCGCGGCCCTGCTTGGCAGAGCCGCCGGCCGAGTCGCCTTCCACGATGAAGATCTCGGATTTCTTGGGGTCCTTCTCCTGGCAGTCGGCCAGTTTGCCGGGCAGGCCGGAATCGGTCAGCGAGCCCTTGCGGCGCGCCAGGTCCTTGGCGCGGCGGGCGGCCTCGCGGGCCTCGGCGGCGCCCAGGCCTTTCTGGCAGATGGCCTTGGCGATGGAGGGGTGCTCCTCGAAGAACACGGAAAGGGCTTCGCCGGTGAGGGTCTTGACCGCGCCTTCCACCTCGCCGTTGCCCAGCTTGGTCTTGGTCTGGCCTTCGAACTGGGGATGGGGGATCTTTACGGAGACCACGACGGTGAGGCCTTCGCGCACGTCGTCGCCGGTGACCGAGTAATCCTTATCCTTGCTCAGGTCGTATTTCTTTATGTAATCATTGATGACGCGCGTCAGGGAAGAGCGGAAGCCGGACACGTGCGTGCCGCCCTCTATCGTCTTGATATTGTTGACGAAGGAGAACATCGTTTCTGAATAGTCCGTGTTGTACTGGATGGCCAGGTCCAGCATGGTGTCGCCTTCCGTCTTGGAGACGAAGATGGGTTCGTCGTTGATGACCTGCTTGTTGGTATTGAGGAACTTCACGAACTGCTTGATGCCGCCCTCGAAGAAGAAGGCGTGCTTCTTGCCCTCTTCGCGCTCGTCTATAATATTGATGCGGCAGCCTGGGTTCAGGAAGGCCAGCTCACGCAGGCGGTTGGAAACGGTGTCGAAGGAAAGCACGCCTTCGCCGAAGATCTCGGTGTCGGCTTTGAAGGTGACCGTGGTTCCGTGATGGTCCGTAGTTCCCACGGTCTTCACGTCGGCCTGCGGCTTGCCGCGCTTGTACTCCTGCCTCCAGATCTTGCCGTCGCGGTGCACCAGCACTTCCATATACTCGGACAGGGCGTTCACCACGGACACGCCTACGCCGTGCAGGCCGCCGGAGACCTTGTAGCCGCCGCCTTCGAACTTGCCGCCGGCGTGCAGCACGGTCAGCACTACCTCCAGGGCGGATTTGCCCTTGAGTTTGGGGTCCTTCACTTCTTTCATCGGGTCCACGGGAATACCGCGGCCGTTGTCGGTGATGGAGCAGACGTTGTCGTCTTTAAGGATGACGTCGATCTTGTTGCAGCCGCCGGCGAGGATTTCGTCGATGGAGTTGTCTACGACTTCGTAGACCAGGTGGTGCAGACCCTGCACCCCGGTGGAGCCGATATACATGGCCGGGCGCTTGCGCACGGCCTCCAGGCCTTCCATGACCTGGATATTAGCGGCGTTGTAATTTCCCTCTTTGGCGTTGGCTGTCTTATTCGTCATGCTGTCTAACTCCTGTATTTAGGTTATATCTTTGTGGCCGTCCGGATGGCCTTTATCCACGGGCTCTTGAAATACTTGTTAAGGCCCTTCACCAGCACCGCGCTCCGCAGGGACAGTTCGCTGGCCGCCGCGGCCGAGGAGGGCTTCACCAGTATCACGCCCCTGTCCACGCCCAGCAGCACGCAGTGGTCGCCGAGCCTGCCCATCTCTTTCTTCCAAACCGCGTCCAGTATGCCCAGGCGGTCTACGCCCGTGACGCTCAGGAACTTCCAGGAGGTGCAGATCTCCCCCGCCTTGTTCCAGTTCGAGCTTCGCCGCTTTAAAAACATTACTGGGTGCGCAGGGGCATCACGATGTAGAGCAGGTCCTCGCGGCCCTTCAGCCGCAGCAGGGCCGGGGTGGCGGGAGAGGTGAACTCCGCCAGGATCTCGCCCGCGCCGGCGGCCTTGAGGATGTCCATGATGAACTTCGGGTTGAAGCTGACCAGGAACTCCTTGCCCTTGTAATCTATCTCCACCTCGTCCTCGAAATCCATGCTCTGCGAAGCGGAGTTCACCACCAGGGCGCCCGGCTTGAAGGTGTACTTCACGGCCCCGGAGCGCTCGTTGGAACAGATGGCGGCGCGCCTGGTGACCGCCATCAGCTTCTCGGCGTTAACGGTGATCTCCAACTCGTGGCTCTTGGGGATTATCTGCTCGTAAGCGGGGAAATTCCCCTCCACGAGGCGGGAGATGAAGACCGTCTTGCCGATCTTAAAGCCTATCTGGTTGGAGGAAAGCCCCACGGTGACTTCGTCCGCGTCCTTCACGCCGGCGCCCTTTATAAAGCGCGACAGCTCGCCGAGGATCTTGGCGGGGACGATGACCTTGAACTCTTTCTTCGCCTTCACTTTAGAGGTGGAGGCTATCGCCAGGCGGCGCCCGTCGGTGGCCACCAGGGAGAAGGAATCCTTCTCGTATTTCCACAGCAGGCCGTTGAGGAAATGACGGTCGTCCTCGGTGGACGCGGAGAAGATGGTGCTGTTGATCATGTCGGCCAGCAGCTTGGCCGGCACCTTGAAGGAGTTGCTCTCGTCCAGGTCGGGGATCACGGGGTAGTCGTTCTTGGGGGCGCCGCCCAGCTTGAAGCGGGACTTGCCGCTTAGAATGGAAATGCGGTTGTTCTCGTCCACCGCGATATTGACCGGGGAATCCTCCCCGAGGTTCTGCACTATCTCCATGAATTTCTTTATCGGGACGGTGATGCTGCCCTCTCCCTTGATCTCCACCGGGATATGGTGCTTTATAGCCATCTCCAGGTCCGTGAAGACCACCTTCACGCCCTTGTCCTCGGTTTCCATCAGGAAGTTCTGCAGTATCGGAATGGTGCCGGTTTTTGAGGAAACTCCGGCCTGGATGGTCTGGATTCCCTTGATCAGGGTCTCACGGTTACTGTTTATTTTCATCGTTATCGTCCTCTATAAGATGGCTGTTTATAGTGTCAATGCTGTAGAGCGCATAGGGGAAAGTTATCAACAGTCTATCCCGATTTACTGACAGTCCTTACAAAACACGGCTTCTGCGACCGCCGCGGGGCTTCATTCTACTGGTTATTAACAGTCTTTATTTTAGAAATTATCTGGTTCAGGGCCTCGGTAAAATACGGGTCCGTCTGCAGCATATGGCTGATCTTTCCCTTCGCGTGCAGCACCGTGGCGTGCTCCCTGGCGAAGGCGTCCCCGATCTCCGTAAGCACCAGGTCCGTCATCTCGCAGGCCAGGTACATCGCCACCTGGCGGGGAAAGGCGATGTTGTCGCTGCGCTTCTTGGAATTGAAATCCCGCATCTCCACGTTGTACTTGTCGGCCACCACGCGCTTGATCACCTCTATGGAGATCTTCTTTTCCTCGTGGTCGTGGGGGCTGATGTAATCCTTTATGATCTCCCGCACCGTGTCTATGGAAGGCTGCAGCCTCATATTGGTGCAGAAGTTTCCCACGGTGATGAGGCAGCCTTCCAGCTCGCGGATGTTTTTCTTGACGTTCTCGGCGATGAAGGTGATGACGTCGTCGGGGATCTCGTACTTGTGCTGGTCGCGCTTCTGGCGCAGGATGGCCACGCGCGTCTCGAAATCCGGGATCTTTATGTCCGCCACGACGCCCTGCAGGAAGCGGGAGATGATGCGGTCGTCCATGGCCAGCTCGCGGGGCGGCCGGTCCGAGGTGAGCACTATCTGTTTTTTGGACTGGAACAGCGAGTCGAAGGTGTAGAAGAACTCCTCCTGGCTGCGCTCCTTGTCCAGCAGGAACTGTATGTCGTCGAGCAGCAGGCAGTCGAGCTTGCGGTACTTGTTGCGGAAGGCCTCGGGCCCGCCGCTGGATTTGCCGCGCATCGCGTCGATGTACTCGTTCACGAAATTCTCGCTGGCCGTGTAGAGGATTTTGGCCGAGGGGTTGGCCTTCAGGATGCCGTGCGCTATGGCGTGCAGCAGATGCGTCTTGCCCAGGCCGGGAGGGCTGTATATAAAGAAGGGGTTGGACTGGCCGGGCGTCTTGGCCACGCCTTCCGCCGAGGCGAAGGCGAAGCGGTTGGAGGTGCCCATGATGAAGGAGTCAAAAGTATAATGCGGGTTGAAGGAATCGTAGTTGGCCGGCAGCGCGACGGGCGAGGGCGCCGACTTGGGCTGGGGCAGCGGCTCCAGCGGCGCGACGGGCATGGAATAATTTATTTTTATTTCTTTGCCTGCTATTTCCGAGAGCTTCCGCAGGATCTTCTCTTCGTAGCGCTTTTTTATCGTATCGTAATAGATCTGGTCGGGCACTTCCAGCCTGAGGGTGTCGCCGTCCATGAAAAGCGGCTTGACAGGGCGTATCCAAAGGTCTATATCCCCGGTCCCCATTTCATGGGCCAGCCTTTTGAGCGTTTCCTGCCAGATTTCATTGATCTCGGTTAAGTTATCCACAAGTTATCCACAACTGTTAATAGTTTTTGTCCCCACCGTAAAAACACTTATATTATATGCACTTTTTCTGTTGATAACTTTTTCAGTAAAGGCTGAAAACCGCAAATTTCAGTGGAAAAGGTTTCAAAAAAGTGTACAAAACCGGTCTTAAAACGCTCAAAATAGGTGCTTTTTTATAGGATATCTATATAATATATATTTCAAGCCCTTAAGTCAAACAAAAAAAGCGCCTCCCGGGGCGCTTTTTTGGGGCTATTCCAGCTTAGCCGTGTACGCCTATTTTTACCTTGCGGAAACGGGCCGGGCTGGAGCCGTGGCTCATCATGGCGGTCTGGCTCGGCTGGCCCTTGCCGCAATTGGCTATTCCCCACAGGCGCCACTCAGCCGGCCCCGCTATGGCGTCGCAGGAGCCCCAGAAAGCCGGAGTAAGGCCCTGGTAGGTGGGGTTCTTGACCAACTGCCGCTTCTTGCCGTTCTTTATCAGCCAGCCTATCTCGCAGCCGAACTGGAAATTCAGCCTTTTCTGGTCTATGCTCCAGGAAACATTATTCTCCATCATTACGCCGTCGCGGATGCCGCCGACCAGCTCTTCCGTAGAGGACGAGCCGGGCATGAGGCTGAGGTTGCAGATGCGGGTTATCGGTATGTTCGCGTAGCCGTCGGCGCGGCAGGAGCCCTGCGACCGCTCAAGACCGACCCTGCCGCAGAACTCGCGGTTGGTCATATAGCCGGAGAGGAGGCCGTCCTTCACTATGTGCCAGCGCTGGGCTTTCACGGCGTCGTCGTCGTAGCCCGCAGTGGCCAGGCCGCCGGGCAGCGTGGCGTCGGCCACCAGGTTCACTATCGGCGAGCCGTAGCGGAACTTGCCCAGTTTCTCCGTGGTGGCGAAGCTGGAGCCGGCGAAGGATTCTTCATAGCCGAGCACGCGGTCAAGCTCGGAGGCGTGGCCCACGGACTCGTGGATCTGCAGGGCCAGCTGGTTGCCGGAAATGATCAGGTCTTTGGTGCCGGCGGGGCAGGCCGGCGCCTTCAGCAGCGCGGCGGCTTCCTCCCTCACGCGTTCTGCGTTGGCCGGCAGGTCCATGGCCTCTATTATCTCCCAGCCGCCCCCCTGGGCCTGGTCCCCGTGCGAGCACGGGTAGCCGCGCACCTGGGATTCGCCGTTCTCCACCGCGGTGGCGACCATGCAGGCGCCCGAGGAAAGCAGCACCTGCTCTATGCGCGACCCCCCGGTGGTCATGTGCCACTGGTGTTCGCGCAGGAAATGCATGCTGGTTTCGGCGACGCGGATCTTCTTGTTCTTGCACAGCGCGGCGTCCAGCCTGAACATCAGGTCCAGCTTGGTCTGTACCGGCACCGCGAACGGGTCCTTCAGGAAAGGCGTCTGCCAGAAGTCGGTATGGGCGGGTTCGGGGGCCAGGCGCACGGGGGCGCGCATCAAGAGGCGGCTGGCCTTGGCGATGGCGATAGCCTTCAGCGCCGTGGTGGCCACGGCGCGCGCGGTCATCTCCCGGCCGGAAGCGAAGCCCCACGCTCCCCTGTAGAGCACGCGCACGCCGTAACCCAGCGTGGTGGTGTCGGTGAGGACGGCTATCTCGCCGTTCTTCACCCCCAGGTACTGCCCGCGGGTCTCCACTACGCGGATATCGCCGAAATCCACGCGGTACCTTTTTGCCGTCTCTATGGCTGCGTCAGCGAGTTTAAACATGGTTTTTCCCTTTTAGAATTTTGTCGACGAGGAGAAGTTGAAGCCGCCCAGCCGCATGGCCGGGCAGGAGATGCTGCCCCACTTGGACAGGGTGACCGCCTCGCCGCCTATCGCTTCGATATTATTGAAGGCCTCCACCATGCTCTGGGTGAAGCGCAGGTTCATTACCGGGCGGACTATCCTGCCGTTCTCGATGAGGAAGGTGCCGTTGCGGGTCATGCCGGTCATCTCCACGGTCTGGACCTTGAGGGTGTTGGTGTAGTGGAACTGTGTGACCAGGAGGCCGCGCTCCGTGCCCTTTATTAGGTCCGCCAGCGTGCCCTGGCCGGGTTTTACCGCCAGGTTGAGGGGTACGGGCCCACCGTAATTGGGCTGCGGCGGCGCGTGCCCCGTGGAGGCCATCTTCGCCTGCCTGGCGGTCTTGCGGTCGTGTATCACGCCCTTCAGCACGCCGTTCTCCACCAAAGTCACCCGTGAGCGGGGCTGGCCCTCGTAGTCGAAGGGCATGCCGGGCGCGGCGCCGTCCAGGGCGTTGTCCTCGAGGGAGAGCAGCGGGCTCAATACCCTTTTGCCGAGCCGGCCGCAGGCGAAGGAGCGGCCTTCGGCGTACAGCTGCCCGCCGAAGCCGTCGTCGCCCAGGAAATACATCAGGTCGGCCGCCGCCTGGGGCTCCAGCACCACGGAGTACCTCCCCGGCCGCACCTCGCGGGGGGAGCGGCTGGCCGCCGCCTTGGCCCGGGCCGTTTCGTTGACGGCTTTAAAATCTATGCGCCCGGCGTCGTGGGCGGAGGCTTCCGCCCAGCCCGAGCCGTCGCGGTCCCGCACGGTGACGCTGTGCACGGCTGAAGTTTCCCGGTGGGAGGCGAACAGGCCGAGGTTATTGGCGATGACGAGGTGCGAGGCGCCGTTCTCCACGGTGCCGCAGGCCACCTGCCCGGCTTTGGCGCAGGGCCGGGCGATCTCCGCGGCCCGCTCGGCGCGGAAAGACGGGGTCAGCGCCGCGGTGCTTTCGTAATAAAGCTTTTGTCCGGCGGGCAGGGCCCGCGGCCTGGCCAGCGGCAGCAGGGCCGGGTCCTTCTTCTGGCGCCTGAGTATCTCCAGTCCGGAGCGTACGGCGAGCTTAAGCGCGTTATCGTCGGTCTGGTTGAAGCGCACCCTCGCCGAGCGGCCGCCGTCGAGCAGGCGCACCGAAAAGTTCAGCGCCGCCAGGGAGACGTTCTGCGAGATCACGTTGTCGGCGAACCGCGTCAGGGAACTTTCCCGCTTTTGCGCCAGCACCTCGCACTGCACCCGGCCGGCCAGCTTGAATATTTTCTTAACCACGCTTTCTATATTTTTCATAAATGTTTTTCCATGGTTTTCCTGGCGAGCGCCAGCTCCGCGCCGTTCCCGCTTCTCCGCCCGGCGTGCCAGCGCCGGAAGGCGCCGAAGAACTCCAGCACGTTGGCCCTGTAGGCTTCCCCCTCGCCTTCCGAGAAGAGCGAGAACAGGGCCTCGCTGCCGAGGAGCGGCGCGCCAGGGTCGGAGGAAATTTCTTCTCCGATCTCCCTGGCATATTTAAGCATTTCTCCGGAGGACATCGTGGCGTGGCTCCAGCCCTCCCTGCCGCCCGAAAGGCCGCCCTGCGCGCGCGCCAGGGCCGGTATGCCGGGGCTGCGGATCTGGAACGGTGAAAAGTAGACCGTGTCCAGGCCGGCGCCCTTCACGAAGGCCAGGGTTTCGGCCAGCGTGGCGCGGGTTTCCCCCGGGTAGCCCACCACGAAATTCCCGTGCGTGCCGAGGCCGGCGCTCTTTGCGGCCGCTATGCCGGCGCGCATCGCTTCCGCGCCGCAGCCCTTGTCCATGGCGCGCAGCATTTCGTCCGAGCCGGATTCCACGCCGAGGAACACCCACTGGCAGCCGGCCCGCCGCAGGGCTGGCGCCAGGCCGGGGCGCAGCAGGCTGTCGGCCCGCGCGAAGCAGGTCCAGGCAAAGCCGCCGTCCTCTTCCAGCCCGCGGCAGATTTCCAGCGCGCGCGCCGGGTCGCCGGCGAAGTCGGAGTCCGTGAAGCGGAAGCGCCTGATGCCCCAGAGGTTTCGGTTGCGGCGCAGCTCAGCCAGCACCGAGGCCGCGCTCCTGGCGTCGTAAGGCGCGCTGTAGGAACAGAAGCCGCAGGCCCGGGAACAGCCGCGCGAGCCCTGCACGGCCACGCCGCGGGGCGCGGCGGGATACAGCCCCCAGTCCGGGAAGGGCAGGCTTTCGAGCTGGGGTGGCGGCCTGCGCGCCCCCGGCGAGGGCTTGCCGTCCGGGAGGATAAGGTTAGCCACTCCGGCCGGGTCTGCCCCCGCGCGCAGGGCGCGCAGCAGTTCAGTCAGCGCGCCCTCGCCCGGGCCGAGCGCCGTGTATCCCCCCGCGGGACGCAGGTCCTCGTTCCACTCGGCCCCGGGGCCTCCCGCTATCAGTACGGTTTTCGGGGAGATCTTTTTTACCAGTTCGGCCGCCGCTCGCAGGGTTTCCGGGCGGAAGGTGTGGGTGGTGGAAAGTCCGGCGGCGAAAGGCTTCTTTTCCAGCTCTTCCAGCAGGCGCTCTTTTTCCTTCTCGCGCGAGAAGAAATTATACAGCGGCAGCGCCGTGAATCCTTCGCGGCGCAGGGCCGAGGCCAGCAGGGTTATGCCCAGCGGGGGAGCGGCGGAGAATTTTTTAAGGGGCAGGGCGGGAGGCGCCAGCAGCGGGTCCAGGAAATACGAGTTGACCCCGCTGTAAAAGGGATGGGTTTCTTCCTGCGAGAGCAGGAGGATGTCCGTCTGCATGGTTTCGTTCAGGGCTTAGACGCCCGGGTTTTCGGGCGGCTGCGCCGGATTTTCCTGCGTCTTTCCGTGGCGGCGGGAGTGCTTCTTATGCTCCTGCGCGGCCTGTGCGGCTTGCGGGGACTGGAAAAGCGGCGGCAGGGTTTCCTTCGACTCCATCCACTTCAGCAGCGATTCCTCGCCGGTTATGGAATACGCCTCGGGAGTGGGCGCCACGGCCAGCTTGTTTTTCTTGGCGCGCTCGGAGAGGGCCTCGACGCTTTTCCCGTGGGAGAAGCCGGGCGTCTCGAAGATCTTGAGGTTCTGCTGGGAGAGGCCGATCAGGTAATGCGAACCGTCCTGGTTGGCGCCCAGGGCCACGGTCTTGTCGTTGACGGCATCGAAGGCCTGGTAAAGCCACTCTTCCTTCAGCTCGGGGGAGAGGTGGCTGATGAACACGGCCTTCTTGGCGCCGGTGAAGAAGGCCAGGCGGAAAGCGTCCTGCAGCCGGTCCTCGTAATTGTGATTCTTGACCTCGAGGAAGCCCGGGTCCTCCGGGTCGAGCCAGGTGAGGTCGGGATGGCGCGCCGTCTTGGCGTAGGAAAGTATCAGGATGGCGTCGCCGAAATTCTTGGCGAGCTTGTAGGCGGCGGACATCAGGTCGCTGTTGACGTGCGCGGCCCTCTCGGGGCCGAAGGCAGTCTTGAGCTCGGCGCTGATCTTGTCGGCTTCCGGCGGGTCTACCAGGAGTATAATGCAGTTGTCTCTGTTTTTTGCCATAGTTGCAACGTTTTGTATTTAATAATAGAAGTATATTATACTAAATGTGGGAACGCTCCTATGACGCACGAAAAAAGGCCGGTGATCATTTACGGCGGCAGCTTCGACCCGCCGCACCGCGGCCACGCGGCGCTGGCGCGCGCCGCCCTGCGCCAGTTGAAGCCCTCCGCGCTGTACCTGGTGCCCGGCTTCCGCACGCCCTTCAAGGATTACCGCCCCGCCCCTTTCGCGGCCCGCGCCGCACTGCTGCGGGCCGCGCTCGGCGGGGCCGGCCTCGGCGGCAGGGCGGAAATTAAGATCAGCTCCTTCGAGGCTAACCTGCGCCGCGTGGTCTTTACCTGGGAGACGGTGGCCCATTTTAAAAAACTTCATCCCGGCGCCCCGCTCTATGTCCTTATGGGCTCGGACTGCCTGGCCGGCTTCGGCGGCTGGCGCCGCCCTGAAGCAATACTGAAGAGCGCCTCCCTGCTGGTCGGCCTGCGGCCTGGACATTCCATAAAGAAGGGCGGCATTCCTTTTACGGCGCTGGCCGGCAGCTTTCCCGAGGCCGATTCCACCGCCGTGCGGGCAGAGCTTTTCCTCGGCCGCCGCCCGGCGCAGCTGCACCCCGCGGTGCTGGAGGTCATGGGGGAAAAAGCTCTTTATCTCTCCCGCGAGCGGCGGTTGCTTGAAGGATCCCTCAGCCCGCGCCGCTACGCCCATTCGCTGCATACCGCGGAGCTGGCGCTGTCGCTGGCGCCGGCGGCCGGAGTACCGCAGCGGCAGGCCGCGCTGGCCGCGCTGCTGCACGACTGCGCCCGGGACCTGTCCCCGGCCGCGCAGCGGCGCCTGTGCCCTCCCCGCTCCCCGCACCTGGCGGAAACCCTCCGCGAGGCGCCGGTGCTGGCCCACGCCTGGGCCGGGGCCGCGCTGGCCCGCAAAAAATACGGGGTGGAAGACCCGGAGGTGCTGGAGGCCATAACCCTGCACGCCACGGGCGCGCCGGGCATGGGACCGCTGGCCCGCCTGGTCTACGTGAGCGACCTGGCCAACCAGGGCAGGACCTTCCACGAAGCCCGCCTGGTAAGAGAGCTGGCTGCCGTCGATTTTGAGGCGGCCTTCAGGGCGGCCAATTATGTTAAACTTGTCTATGCGTTCGCCGGCGGGGGCTGGGTGCATCCGCTGAGCGTGGGACTATGGAACAGCCTGCAGGAAAAAAAGAAAAACTGACGCTGGCCGCCGGGCTGCTCCTGGCGCTGGCCGTGGCCGCCTGGCAGCACTATTCGCCGGCCTCGCGCGAACTGGTGCGCGGGAGCGACGTCAGCGTGGCCCTGCTGGGCGAGCGCGCCTCGGTCCTCCTCGTTTACCACCCTTTTTCCAGCACGGTCAACGCCTTTACGGCCGCCCACGCCAAACCGCGCAAGGGCGCTTCGCTCTGGCAGCGCGCCTCGGACCTGGCGCTTTCGGCCGGCGGAACCCCCGCCGGCGGCAGCGTTTTCTACGTAGAACTGTCCACAGCCCCGGACCTGGACGCGCTGTGGGGCGCGCTCAACGGCTGGCGCGCCGACCCGCGCCTGCTGCCCGCCGCGGCGGCCTGGGTTTACCGGCGCAAGGCCTCCGGCGCCACCAACCTCTCGGGGTTCGACCTTTTTTCCCTTTTCTCGGAGTTCTCAAAACTGAGCTCTTCCAACTTTATCCTGACCGAAGTCTCCCGGCGGGGGCAGCCCGCCGCGTCCGAAGAAGAAGAGGCCGCCCCGGCGCGCCTGGTGGAGGTCTTCAACGCCTCCGGCAGGCAGGGCCTGGCGGCCAGGACCGGCAAGCGCTTGCGCGCGCTGGGCTTCAACGTTATAACGGAAACCTCGTACCCGACCCTGGAGAAACAGACCCGCATACTCGGTTTTTCGAAGGACACCTCGGCGGCGCTGGAGCTGCGCGCCGCGCTGGGGCTGGAAGAGCTGGAGATCCGGGTGAAGCCGTCGCAGAAGAGCGTGGCCGGGGCCGCGGTGATACTCGGGCAGGATTTTAACGCCGCAAAGCTTGACAAGTAAGGGGAGGAAACTATGGACATGGTTACTATTCTTAAGACCGCCGTGATAGCGGGCGCGAGCGACATACATATCAGCGTCGGCAAGCCGCCGCTGATGCGCAAGAGCGGCGAGGTCATCCCGGTGGCCGACGGCCTGGCGCCGCTGACCGCGGAGCAGACCAAGTCGCTGATCTATTCCGCCCTCTACGACGAGCAGCGCGCCAAGTTCGAGAAGGACTGGGAGCTGGACTGCTCTTTCGCCGTCACCGGCGTCTCCCGCTTCCGCCTCAACGTGCTGGCGTCCCGCAACGGCGTGGAAGCCGTCATGCGCGTCATCCCCTCCATCATCCCCACGCCGGAGCAGCTCGGCCTGCCGCCCACCATCACCCAGTTCGCCGACCTGCCCAAGGGCATGGTGCTGGTCACCGGGCCCACGGGCTCGGGCAAGTCCACCACGCTGGCCGCGCTGATCAACAAGATCAACACGGGCAAGAAGAAGCACATCCTCACCGTCGAGGACCCGATAGAGTTCACCTACGAGGCGGCGGCCTGCGTGATCCGCCAGCGCGAGGTCGGCCAGCACACGCGCTCGTTCAATAACGCCCTGCGCGGCGCGCTGCGCCAGGACCCGAACGTGATCCTGGTGGGCGAAATGCGCGACCTGGAGACCATCCAGCTGACCATCACCGCGGCCGAAACGGGGCACCTCACTTTCGCCACGCTGCACACCCAGGACGCGCCGTCCACCGTGGACCGCATCATCGACGTGTTCCCCCCGCACCAGCAGACGCAGGTGCGCGTGCAGCTCGCGGCGTCGCTGCAGGGCGTCGTGTCGCAGATCCTGCTGCCGCGCAAGGACGGCAAGGGCCGCGTGGCCGCCCGCGAGATCATGGTGATGACCCCGGCCATCTCCAACCTGATCCGCGAGGGCAAGACGCACATGATCTACAGCGCCATCGAGACCGGCGCCAAGTTCGGCATGATGCCGATGGACCGCGCGATGGCCATGCTCGTGAAGCAGAACGTCATCGCCATGGAAGTGGCGCTGGCCAAGGCGCACGACCAGGAAGGGTTCAAGAAACTCGTAGCGGCATAACGGAGGCCCCATGTCCGATATTGAAAAACTCAAGGAAATACCGCTGTTCCGCGGCTTCTCCGACGCGATGATCTCGGAGTTCTCCGGCTATTTCAAGCAGACCTCCTACGCCGGCGGCGACGTGGTCTTCAAGGAGAAGACCGAGGGCCAGTCGCTCTACATCATAGTCTCGGGCGAGGTGGTCATAGAGAAGGCCATGGATACCGAGGGCCGGGACTTCAAAACCCTCGCCATCCTGGGCGCCGGGGAATTCTTCGGCGAGATGGCCGTGATAGAGGGGCAGCCGCGCTTCGCGCAGGCCCGCGCTTCCAAGGACACGGCCCTTTACGAGGTGGGCCGCGACCAGTTCTTCTCCTTTATCAAGGAGCACCCTGAGACCGGCATCAGCGTCTTCAGCCAGATCATGCGCGTCACGATGCGGCGCCTGCAGCACACCTCGAGCGAGCTGACCATGCTCTTCGACCTGAGCCGCATGCTGGTGCAGCAGCACAAGTCCCCGGCGGCTTTCTTCTCGGCCGTGATGGAGGAAATGCGCGTTTACCTGGAGGGCTCCTGGAACGTGAAGGCTTACGCCTGGAACATGTTCAACGCCGAATACGAGGAGATCTACTCGCGCGATTCCTTTCCGAGGGAAGGGGCGCCCCGGGAGCTGCCTGGCAGGCCCGAGAACGGCTGGCTGGACGACAGCGCCCACCTGATGCTCTGCGCCGTGGAAGGTCGGCCGCTGGCCTGCGCCGTGTTCGAGCGGGCGGCCCCGCTCTCGGCGGTGGAGAAGAACAACCTCGCCACCATATTTAATACAATATCCTCCATCGCCGGCTCCGCGATGATAAACATAGAGCACCAGGCGGAAGCCGCGATGATGGAACGGATGAGGCAGACCAAAAATACCATATGAGCAATCCCAAAAGCAGCTTTAAGAAAATAGCGATAGAGGCCGCCCGCGCCGGCGATTCCAGGAAGGCGGCCCCCGTGACGGTCTATGACCTGGCCGGGACCTCCCCGCTGGCGGACTACGCCGTGCTGATGGTGGTGGAATCAGCGCCGCAGCTGGAGGCCGTGGAAGAGGAAGTCCTCGTCCGGCTCAAGCACGAGGGCATTTACTGCGTGCACAAGGACGGCATGCGCTCCAAGAACTGGAAGGTGCTGGACTACGGCGGCACGCTGGTCCATATCTACGATGTGAAGGCTTCCGAATTCTACGCGATCGACAAGATCTACGGCGCCTGCAAACAGGTGGTTTGGGAAGAGGCGCCCGCGCCCGCTCCCGTGGCGAAGCAGCCCGCTCCCGCCTCCAAGCCCGCCGCCGCAAAGAAGCCCGCTGTCAAAAAGCCCGCGGCTAAAAAGCCGGCGGCCAAAAAAGCCGTGAAGAAAGCCCCGGCGAAGAAAGCCCCTGCCAAGAAGGCCCCGGCGAAGAAGGCCGTCAAGAAGCCCGCGAAAAAGACGGCCAAGAAGAAATAAATGAAGATCTCGAAGATAGAAGCCGACCTCAAAAGCCGCGCCAAGGCGGCCTTTGTCCTCGACGACGCCGCGGTGGCCGGTTTTTGCCTGGCCGCCCCGCCGCCGCACATCAAGGCGGACGCTTCTATCGCCTGGCCCATTGCCGGCGCCAAGCTGCTCAAGAAGCCCCCGCTCAAGATAGCCGAGGAGCTGGCGGCAGCGCTCGGCGGCGAGGTAGAGGCCGGGGTGGTGCCGCCCGGTTTTGTCAATATTACGTTCACGCCCGCTTTTCTGTTCGCCGCGCTCAGGGGACTGGAGAAGCCCGGCAGCCTGCACCGCCCCGAGTACGCCGGCGAAAAGATCAACCTGGAGTTCGTTTCCGCCAATCCCACGGGGCCTATGCACCTGGCCAGCGGCCGCGGCGCCACGCTGGGCGACAGCCTGGCGCGGATCTGGAAAGAGCTGGGCGCCGAAGTGGCGACAGAATTCTATGTCAACAATGTCGGGCGCCAGGTGGAGAAGCTGGGCCTTTCCCTGAAGGCCCGCTTCGAGGGCAAGGAGCCGCCGGAAGACGGCTACCAGGGCGACTACCTTAAAGACCTGGCGGCCGCCCTTCCCAAAGAAGCCGCGGACTGGACCGACGCTCAGTTTTCGGAATACGCCGTGGCCGAGATGCTCAAGCTGCACAAGGCCGACATGGCCGCCTTCGGCGTGCAGTTCGACCGCTGGTTCCTGGAGAGCGAACTGCACCAGGCCGGCGGTCCGGCCAAGGCCCTGGCCACGCTCAGGGAGCGCGGCATGGCTTACGAGAAGGAAGGGGCCGTCTGGTTCGGCTCCTCTTCGGAGCTGGAGTCGGACGACAAGGATCGCGTGCTGGTGAAGGCCGACGGGCGCAACACCTATTTCCTGAACGACATCGCCTACCACCTTAATAAATTCTCCCGCGGTTTCGGCCGCCTGATAGATATCTTGGGCGCCGACCACCACGGCTATGTGCCGCGCATGGAGGCCGCCGTCAAGGCCCTGGGCTCGGGCGCTTTCAAGGTGATCATCCACCAGCAGGTCTCGCTGCTGCGCGGCAAGGAAGTGGTGAAGATGTCCAAGCGCGCCGGCGACTTTATTTCGCTGAAGGAGCTGGTGGACGATGTCGGCGTGGACGCCTGCCGCTTCTTCTTCGCCTCGCGCGGCCCGAACACGCACCTGAACTTCGACATTGAGCTGGCCAAGAAGAAGTCGAACGAGAACCCGGTCTACTACGTGCAGTACGTGCACGCGCGCATCTGTTCCATCTTCGACAACGCGGCCGGCAAAGGCGTGGACCCCGCCGCCGGCTTCGACGAATCCAAGGTGGTAATCAATAAGGAAGAGCGCGCGCTGATGCTGAAGCTGCTGTGGCTGGAGAAGACGCTGTCCGACTGCGCCCGCGACAATTCCCCCCACCACCTGACGACCTACCTGACGGAGCTGGCGGCGAGCTTCCACTCTTTCTACGACCAGCACAAGGTGCTGGACCCGGAGAACAAAGAGCTCACGGCCTACCGCCTGTTCCTCCTTAAATCCGTGAATGGCGTCATCGCCAAAGGCCTCGCCCTCCTCGGCGTCTCCGCCCCCGAAAGAATGTAATCAAGAAGAGAACCTAAAGTAAAGATGACCGCCCCTAACGGGGCGGTTTTCTTTATATACAGCCGGAGCCGCGAGAAGCCAAGTCGGGGCCTACCGCAGGGGCAGGAACGAAAAACACGCTCGGCCACACCGTGGCCTCGCTCGGTGCTCGCCCGCCGCGCTATGCAAGCGGCGGGCTCACCGACGGTTTTTCTTATCCTGCCCCTGCGGTCTCCCCTCCATTTTTCTGGCACGATGCTGTAATAGGGCAAATACTGGCGGAGACCGTGGGGATGGGTTCGGCAAAAGCCCGTCGGAAGCCGAGGCTTGCGTAAGCGCCGAGGCTGAGACCGGCAGGCGCGGCCACGGTGTGGCCGACGCCGGTTTTGACGGGCCCGTCCCCACGGTAGGCCGCCTGAAAACTAAAAAGCTAACGAAGTGAAACATTTTGCTGGATCGCGTGTCATATCTGGTGCGGGAGAGTGGGATAGCGAAAGAGGGAGAGATATGAAAAAGATAATGGAAATGGCGGCGGCGGCTTTCGGGCGGGAAGGGGCGGCGGGCAAAGATATACAATACAGATATGTTTTCGTGCCGCCCTCGTGCGGCGAGAGGTTCAGCGCGGTCTGCGTGGGCTAAACCATAGATGGAAAATGAAGCGGGACTCCTAAAAAGGATAGCCGAAGGCGAAAAAGAGATCTTCGGCGAGCTGGTGCTCAAACACCAGGACTTCATTTTCAATGTCGTGTCCAAATACGTCCGGTTCGAAGAAGAGGCCCGCGACCTTACGCAGGAGGTCTTTTTGAAGGCCTACGAGAACATAGAGAAATTCCGCGGCGAGTCCAAAGTTTCCTCCTGGCTCTACACCATAGCCTACAACCTCAGCATGAACTGGTCCGAGCGAAAGGCCGGCCGCGAGACGCAGCTCGACGACGAACTGGCGGAGACTATAGCCGAGCCCGCCAGCCTCGCCGACGAGATCTTCGACCGCGAGGCGCAGTTGGCGAGGATAGCGGAAGTCCTCGCGGAGATGCCAGAGAAATACCGGGCCGTCATCAACCTTTATTATTTCGAAGACAAGTCCTACCAGGAGATTTCCGAAACCCTGGACCTGCCCATCAACACCGTGAAAGTGCATTTGCTGAGGGCTAAAGACCAGCTGCGGAAAAAATTAGGAAGCGAGAGTGAAACATTTTAGCGGCAGGTGTGTCATATAGAGTGAGGGGACGGCATAGCCGCCCCGGTTAATAAGAAAGAGGAGAATAACAATATGCTTAAGTTCCTGTTGAAATTATCAATCCTGACGGCGATGGTGGTGGGCGTCATCCTGCTGATGCAGCATGTCGGCCCCCTGGGCCCCGATACCAAGGTCATGCTCAAGTGGATAGGCCTCGGCGCCCTCGGCCTCGCGGCCCTGTCCATAGTGGCCATAACCGTTTTGGGCCTGGCCGGCATAGCTGTGGCCATCTTCGCAATCAAGCGCGGCACCGGGGCGGCCGAAGGCCTGGCCGGCGGCCTGCGCGGGCTCAGCGGCCTCAAGGGCCTGAGCGCCCTTAGCGCGCTGGGCGGCCTGAGCGGCCTGGGGAACCTGGGCAAGATGAACTCCCGCACCGTAGAGATCTCCGTGGAGAAGTTCGAGGCCGGCTCTTTCAGGATAAAGACCCTGTCAGGCGACCTGACCCTGGCCGGCCACTCCGAAGCCGGCGCCCGGGCCACCGTAGAGATCCTGGAGCGGTCGGACGGCGACGCCGAGGCCTTCTTCGAGGGCGGCGAGATTAAGATAAAAACGAAGAGCGGCGCCAAGGCCGTGATCGGCGACGCCTCGGTGTTCCTGCCGGCCCGGCTCTCAGCGCTGAGCGCCGAGAGCGTCAACGGCGACGTCATGATCAGCGGCTTCTCCACCGAAGGCCAGGCCTCGTTCAAAGGCGTCAACGGGGACATCACCTTAGCCTCGCTCAAGAGCGCCGGGGAGGCGCTGGTGAAGACCGTCAGCGGCGACGTTGAGATCAGGGACTCTCAGTTCGGCGGCCTGACCGCGCAGAGCATCAGCGGCGACGTGGAGATAAAGGATTCTTCGGCGGAGAGCGCGGTGCTCAAGACCGTCAGCGGGGACATCGATTACTCCGGCAGCGACATAAAGAATCCCAGCGTGAAGACGGTCAGCGGCACGATCTCGAAATAAGCCCGCCTGCGGAAAAGAAAAAGCCCCGGCTAAAACCGGGGCTTTTTTCTTTGCCGGTGCCGGCTATTTTTTAGCGGCCTTCAGCGCGGCCAGGAAAAGGTAATCCGAGAGGCGGTTGAGGTAGACGGCGGGTTCCGCGGCCTTTATCTCCCAGGCGAGGATCTCGCAGACGCGGGCCTTGGCGCGCGCCAGGTGGGCCAGGGCCTCGGTTTCGTTGGCGCCGGGCAGGACGAAATGCTTCTGCGGCTTCATCGCGGCCGCCCTGGCGCTGATGAGCGCTTCCAGGGCCGCGGTCTCCGGCTTCAGGCCGGCCTTCATGCCGGCTACGATACCGGCGGCCTTGATCAGCCCGGCCTGGGCGGCCGAGATCTCTTTTTTCTGCCCGGCGTCCCGCAGGCCCGTCTTGAGCAGGCCGAGCAGCGCCGAAAGATCGTCGAGCAGCGCGTTCAGCTTCACGCGGGAGTGGGTCTTGGGAACGCGCCTGCCGCCGAACAGGTCGGTGAAGCCGAGGTCCCCGGCGCCCATTTTTGGTTTAAAATTCTTCGGCATCAAAGTTTGAAGGCTTTCAGCTTTTCAAGCACGAAAGCGGCTATGCCGTGCGGTATTTCCGCGGCGTCCCGCTCGAACTTGGCGCTTATGGAAGGGGCGTCGAACAGCCCGTCCTCTATCAGCACCGGGGAGGATTTGGAGGCGCCGAACATCTGCTCGCCGTTGTCTATGCCGGTATGCTTGTAGCCGTGTTTTTTGGTCCAGGTCAGCGCGCGCGGCTTCTTCTCGCGGTCGTAGCAGAGCTGGAAGCCCATGATCTCTTCAGCGGGCTCGAACCAGACTATCAGGTCGAAATCCTCGTCGTCGAACCAGCGCCGCCGCGGCTCGCCCGTTATCTGCATGACGTGCTTGGCTTCTTTGAGCATTTTTAAATTATATCTTAGTTATATCGAAAGAATCGAAATTGCCGGGCCCAATGGAAGATTCGGCGGCCCGCAGGGTCCCTTTCTCCGTATATTTCTTCACGGCGTACTTCGGGATGGAGGCGTTGGGGTTCATCAGGCCGGCCACTTCCAGCGAGATGCGCTGCGGCTCCGGCACGACCTGGTTGAGCAGGTTCACCGGGTTGTTGGTGCAGCTGTTGGAGAAAAGGTTATAGGTCTCTTTGTTGCGGTTGGTCTCTTCTATGCGGGCCAGCAGCAGCCCGAAAAGACGCAGCGTAGACTCCCGGCCGATGCTGATGTTCCGGAAGAAGATCTCCTTCTGTTTTAAATTCACGGTATAGTCGGCGTAGCTTTCGAAGGTCGTAGCCAGCCAGATCAGCGGGTATTTGCCGGCCAGCGCGTGGGTGATGTTGTAGCCCTGCGGCTCGCGACTCCAGCCCTCAGCGCCGAAAGTCAGCGCGGGGATCTCTGTGCCGCGGGAATCCACCGCCCCGCCCGGCTTGAAAGTGAAGACCAGGAAGGTGTGGCCGGTGCCGAAGGTTTTATAGGCGTAAAGGGCTTTCTCTATAAGCGCGGGGTTAACCGTCACCGTTTCCCAGGCGTAGCTCTTGTGATCCGCCGGGGTGCGGCCGGAGCGCACGCTCTTTATGACCTCTGTGCCTCCGCCAGCCGTCACTTCGGCCGGGCGCTGAGCGTAGGACAGGGGGGCGCTGTCGTCCCAGCCCAGGGTGTAATCTATGGCGCCGCCGCGCTCGGGCAGCTGCAGGGGCGGCAGGGAGAGCTGCTCCCCGGAGGGATTCAGCTGGTCCAGTGCCGAAGGCTGCTGGGCGCTGGAAAAAGAGTAGAAAGCCGTGAAACTTAGAAAGGCGAGGAACAATCTTTTCATCATGAATAGTTTACTCTTTCAGGCCGGGGCGCGGCAGGGGCCCGGGACCCAAAACTGCCCGGTTATTGGGCCCACCCCGCTCTGGGCACTGCGGGCACGCCGGGGTTGTCGCCCGTCAATGACAAAAAATGCTATTTTCATTAAACTAGTCTTGCAGGCCCGGGTTTGCCTCAGCCTGTCTGCTCTTTTCAGCCGTTCTTTTTACAGACGAAACTGCGTACACATCTAAAGGAGACATCATGCCCGCACACAAGATCGTTTGGACTGAAATAGACGAAGCCCCAGCCCTCGCCACTTATTCTTTGCTCCCCATAGTCCGCGCCTTCACCGTAGGCACCGGAGTGGAAATAGAGACCGCCGACATCTCGCTGGCCGGCCGCATCCTGGCCAACTTCCCCGAAAACCTTACCTCCGAACAGCGCCTGCCCGACAACCTCGCCAGGCTCGGCGAGCTGACCCTCACGCCCGAGGCCAATATCATAAAGCTGCCGAATATCAGCGCCTCCGTGCCGCAGCTGAAGGCGGCGATAGCCGAACTGCAGGCCCAGGGCTACAAAGTGCCCAATTACCCAGAGAATCCCTCTACCCCCGAGGAGAAGGAGCTGAAAGAGCGCTTCGCCAGGGTGCTGGGCTCCGCCGTGAACCCCGTGCTGCGCGAGGGCAACTCCGACCGCCGCGCCCCGCTGTCCGTTAAGAATTTCGCCAAGAAGCACCCGCACAAGCTGGCCCCGTGGACCAAGGACTGCCGCGGCCACGTGGCGCACATGACCGCCGGCGACTTCTACGGCAACGAAAAGTCCGTCTGCGTGGAGACTCCCGGCGAGCTGAAGATAGAGCTGGTCTCCGGCGGCAACACCACCCTGCTGAAGGCCGTGAAGGCCTCCAAAGGCGAGATCGTAGACGGCACTTTTATGAGCGTCAAGGCGCTGCGCCAATTCTACGCCGACCAGATAGAGGCCGCTAAAAAAGAGGACCTGCTGCTGTCCGTGCACCTGAAGGCCACCATGATGAAGGTATCCGACCCGGTGCTGTTCGGCCACGCCGTATATACTTTCTTCCGGGACGTCTTCGACAGGCACGCCGAAACCTTCAAGACTCTGGGCGTGAACCCCAACATGGGACTGGGCGACCTCTACAAGAAGCTCGAGACCCTGCCCGCCGACAAGAAGGCCGGGATTGAGGCCGACATAAAGGCCGAATACGACAAACGCCCCGCGCTCGCGATGGTGGATTCCGCCAAAGGCATCACCAACCTGCATGTCTCGAGCGACATTATCATAGACGCTTCGATGCCCGTGGTGGTGCGCGACGGCGGCAAGATGTGGAACGCCGCCGGCAAGCTGCAGGAAACCAAGGCCCTGATACCGGATCGCTGCTACGCGGGCGTCTACAAGGCCATGCTCGACGACTGCCGCGAGCACGGCGCCTTCGACCCGGCCACGATGGGCTCGGTGCCGAACGTCGGACTGATGGCGCAGAAGGCCGAGGAATACGGTTCTCACCCGACCACTTTCGAGCTCCCCGCCGACGGCGTTGTCCGCGTCACCGGGCCCGACGGCGTCCTGATGGAGCACCAGGTGGAGAAGGGCGACATCTGGCGCATGAGCCGCGTGAAGGACATCCCGGTGCAGGACTGGGTTAAGCTGGCCGTGCGCCGCGGCAAGGCCACCGGCGCGCACGTAGTGTTCTGGCTGGACAAGAACCGCGCCCACGACGCGCAGGTCATCGCCAAGGTGGAGAAATACCTTAAGGACCACGACACCGCGGGCCTGACGATAAAGATCCTGCCCCCGGTAGAGGCGCTGAAATATTCCAACGAACGCATCCGCAAGGGCGAGGACGCTATCTCCGTCACGGGCAACGTTCTGCGCGACTACCTGACCGACCTGTACCCGATCCTGGAACTGGGCACCAGCGCCAAGATGCTCTCCGTAGTGCCGCTGCTGGCCGGCGGCGGCCTGTTCGAGACCGGCGCGGGCGGTTCGGCCCCCAAGCACGTGCAGCAGTTCCAGAAAGAAGGCTACCTGCGCTGGGATTCCCTCGGCGAGTTCTCGGCGCTCGGCGCCTCGCTGGAGCACCTGGGCAACATGTTTAAGAACACTAAGGCCCTGGTGCTGGCCGAAACCCTGGATTCAGCCATCGCCAAATTCCTCGACACCAACAAGTCACCGGCCCGCAAGGTGGGCGAGATCGACAACCGCGGCAGCCATTACTACCTGGCGCTGTACTGGGCGCAGGCCCTGGCCGTGCAGGACAAGGACGCCGCCCTGAAGGCGAGGTTCGCCGAAACCGCCAAACAGCTGGAGGCTAACGAGGAGAAGATCAGCACCGAGCTGATAGGCGCGCAGGGCAAACCCGTGGACATGGGCGGCTATTACCACCCCGACCGCGAGAGGACCAGGGCGGCCATGCGCCCGAGCGCCGCGCTCAACGGCATCATAGACGCCCTGCTGAAGAAGGCGGAAACCGCGGCCGTTTAACCGGCTGACGGTGAGAAGGGCCCCGGCTTCGGCCGGGGCCTTTTTTCATTCCCGAATGGTATAATTTAATCAGAGGTAACCCCTATGAAAGACAAAGTTGCGAAAGTTATTGAGAAAATAAAGCCCATGCTCGCGGCCGACGGCGGCTCCGTGGAGCTGGTCTCCGTGGACGAGGCGAAGGGCGTGGTCACCGTGCGCCTGACCGGCGCCTGCGGCTGCTGCCCGCACGCCACCATGACGCTCAAGAACGTCGTGGAGCGCATGATCAGGGAAGAAGTCCCCGAAGTAAAAGAAATCGCCGTAGGCTGAGCTGTCAGCCGCGCTTACACAGATTAAGAACCGGCTGCGGATCCACCGCAAGGCGTGATCATTCTTTAATCTGTGTAGCCATTTTATGGCGCTCATAAACCTGCATACCCACTCTAAATTCTCCGACGGCACGCTGGAGCCCGCGGCGCTGGCCCGCGAGGCGGCGCGCGCCGGCGTGAAGTACTTCTCGCTGACCGATCACGACGTGACCGGCGGCTGGGCCGAGATGGAGCCGGCGCTGAAAGCGGAGGGCCTGACCTACTGCTACGGCGTTGAGATCAGCACCTCCCTGCACGAAAACCTGCATATCCTGGGCTACGGCGTAAACCCGGCCGACCCCGTGCTGAACGCGCGCCTGGCCGAGTTCCGAGCCCGCAGGGTTATCCGGATCAAAAAAGTTTTGGAACTGCTCAAGGGCCTCGGCATAGAGATAGCCTTCGAGGAACTGCCGGCGGCGGGCAACCGCACCGTGGGCCGCCCCCTGGTAGCCGACGCGCTGCGGGCCCGCAAGATCGTTCCCACCCGCAGCCAGGCCTTCAAGCGCTACCTGGCCCCGGGGGCCCCCGCCTATGTCAACCCCAACGGCCCCTCCGTAGAGGAGGCTATCAGGGCGATCACGGACGCCGGCGGCAAGGCCGTGCTGGCCCATCCCGGCGCCCTGGCCAAGGTGATGGACCTGCCCGCCTGGAGGGATATGGGCCTCGCCGGCATAGAAGCTTTTTACCCCGCGCATACCGGGGCCGCCACCAGGGAATATATTTCCCTGGCCGCGCGCCACGGCCTGTTCGTCACGGCCGGCACCGATTTCCACGGCCCGGGCACCGAGCGGGGCGACATGGGCGGCTTCGAATTCCTGGAAGAACATTTCGCGGAGATAAAAAAACTCTTTATATGAAAATAATCTCGCACCGCGGCGCCTCGGCCTACGCGCCGGAAAACACCCTGAAGTCCTTCAAGCTGGCCGTAGAGATGGGTTCGAAGGATTTCGAATTCGACGTTCACCAGACCAAGGACGGCCTGCTGGTGGTGCACCACGATTATTCCCTGCACTCCACCTCGGGCAAGGACGTGAAGATAGCGGACCTGACCTACGGGGAGCTCAAGAAGTTCAACGTGGCCTGGCACTTCAGGCCGGACAGGTCCTTCCGCTGCGTGCCGCGGCTGGAAGAAGTGCTGGACATCATAGGCCCGGCCGCCGACTGGCTCAACTTCGAGGTCAAGAACGACGGCAATGTCTACCCCGGCATAGAGGAGAAGCTGCTGGCTTTCATAAGGAGCAAGCGGGGCATGTTCGAGAAGACGGTGGTCTCCAGCTTCGACCACGGTACCCTGAAGCGGTTCCGCGAGCTTTCGCACGACCTGAAGTTGGCCTACCTGGGCCACGGCCTCAGCACCATGCTGCTGCTGCCGGCCCTGAAGAAGGCGCGCTCGGTGCGGGCCGTGAATTTCCACCTGGCGCTACGCATCGCCTTCAAGATCAATATCTCGCGGATAAAGAAGGCCGGCTTCAACGCCTGCGTCTACACAGTGAACACCAAAAAAGACGCGCTGCGCATGCAGGCCATCGGCGTGGACGGCATCTTTACCAACCACCCCGACATCCTGGGCAAGTGGACGCTGAAGGGCTGATATGGACAAGGCGCTCGAAGAGGAAATAAAGCGGCTGACCGCGCTGGGCCTGCACCGCCGCTGCGTAGAAGGGGCGCTGGAGCGGGTGGCCGCGCAGACGCTGGAGATCAACCGGCTCAAGGCGGAAAAGAACGCCGTCATCTGCGCCCATGTCTACCAGACGCCCGACATCATCCTGGGCATCGGCGACCTGGTCGGCGATTCCTACAAGCTGGCCGACGACTGCCGCAAGACCGCCGCGGATATCATAATCTTCTGCGGGGTGCATTTCATGGCCGAGACGGCCAAGATCCTCAACCCCTCTAAAAAAGTTTATGTTCCTTCTAAGAACGCCGGCTGCTCTCTCTCCGAGGCTATCACCGGGGAGGATGTGCGCAAGCTGAAGGCCGAGCACCCGGGCCTGCCCGTGGTCACCTATATCAACACCTCGGCCGACGTTAAGGCTGAATCGGACTGCATCGTCACCAGCGCCAACGCCGAAAAGATATTGCGCAAGATGTACGAGAAGCATGAAAAGGTAATCTTCGTGCCGGACCGCTTCATGGGCGCCAACCTGGCCAAAACCCTGGGCAAGACGCCCGGCAAGGATATTATCCTGTGGAAGGGCACCTGTATAGTGCACGAGCACTTTAACCCGGAACTTATAAAGATATACAGGCAGAAATACCCGGGGCTGGCCGTGCTGGCGCACGCCGAATGCCCGTCGGAGCTGATAGCCGCCGTGGATTTCATGGGCGGCACCGGCGACATGATGCGCTACGTGGAGAGCACCAACGCCGCGGCCTACCTGCTGGTGACCGAATGCGGCTTCGGCGAGCTGGCGAAGCTCCGTTTCCCGGCCAAGAATTTCATAGCCATGTGCCGGCTCTGCCCGTACATGAAGTCCATCACCCTCGACAGCGTGCTGGCCCTGCTCAAGAACCCCGCCCCCGAAGAAGTGACCGTGCCCCCCGCCATAGCGGCCCGGGCCAAAAAATCCATCGACAAAATGTTCGAGCTCGCGGCTTAATCCGCGGCACAAAATAAAGAACCCCGGGCTGTCCCGGGGCTCTTTGCTTTTTAGCGCCGCAGCTAGAATTTGGCGCCGCACTCGCCGCAGAACCGCGCGCCCTGCTGGCTGGGCTTGCCGCAGGCGGGGCATTTCGGCAGCTCGAGCGAAGCGCCGCAGTTGTTGCAGAACTTGCCCTCGCCGGACGGCTTGCCGCATTTGAAACAGATGGTCTGTTTGCTCTCGATCTTGCCGGAGAAGACCGGCGTCGCGGCGGCGGCCTCTTCTATGTCCTTCACCATTTTCTGCGACTTCGCGGCGGCTATCTCCACGTTGGCCCTGGGGGCGTCCTTGATGCAGAGGCCTTCCTGCTCGTTCCAGCAACTGTCGCAGGCCCACTTATTGCACTTCGGGCAGCGCTTGAAATGCCCCTTGGCGTCGTTCTGCGCCAGCTCGAAGGCGGCTTCGTGCTCCTTGTGCCACTCCGGGGACATCCCGGTGAACTTGGCGCTGATAGCGTTGGTCCCGCGTTCCAGGGTAGAGCCAAGGCTGTTCTGGCCGGCGATGCTGGCTACCGCGCTGATCACGTCGCCCAGCCCCTTGAAGAATTTCTTCTTCTTGTAAGTGGTGGACTCGGTAAAGCGGGTCTTGTAGCCCTCACGGCAGGTGTCGCAGAAGAAAGTGAACTGGAAGCCCGCCTCGGTGCTGTTGTCCGCGAAGTTGCTGGTGAAGCTTATCAGGTTGGACATATTATTTCTCTCCTAGCCGCGCCCCACAGGCGCAGTAATCGCCGAGGAAAACGGTCTTGCCGCATTTGGGGCAGACGGTCTCAAGCTTGAGCCCGCAGCCGGCGCAGGCCTTCCATGTCTCTTTTACCGGCGCGCGGCATTTATGGCAGCGCAGGTCGCCGCAGGGATTCACCTTCCCGCAGGCGGGGCAGGCCGCCGCGTCGGCGGGGGCTAATTCGCCGCAGTAGCGGCAGGGGTGCTGGTATCCTGGCATAGGGCTCCTTGCTTTGCGAAAAAAGTATACAAATTTTGCGCCGGCCGGGGCCGCCGCGGGCAATAAAGAACCCCGTGCAAAAACCCGGGGTTCTTTATTTAGTGCCGTCACTGATCAGGCTTTTTTAGCCGTGCGCTCAGCCTTCTATCTTTCCCAAGGCCCATTCCCGGTAGCGCTGCAAATGTTTCCAAAGCGGTTCTATATCCTTCCGGTGAAAGATCTCGCCCTCGTAGGATACGCGGTTCTTTTCGTTAATTATCCGTTCCAGGTGCCTTACAGATAAAAGGTCTTGTGCGTCCAGCGCCGCCACCTGACGCAGCAGGTCGGCCGCGGCCATGTGATCCTCGCCTTTGCTCCTTACCCCGCCGAACTTGATGGTGATGGCGTCCGTATAGGCGATGGCGGCGTGCACTATCAGCACCCCGGCCGCGTTCCAGTACTCGAAATCTTTGGCTACTTCCGCCCCCAGGTAGAAATTGTCGGCGACCGCGTAATAATCCTGGCCGCGCGGGCGCGGCACGGGAACTCTTTTGTTGATCCTGGGCGTCATGAGACTATCTCCCTGAGTTTTTTGTCGAGCAAGTCTATCCCGTGCGCGAGGATGTTCCGGATCAGCGGGTCTCCGCTGTCGTACCGGGCCCGCGCTTCGGCCGCGGTATAGGTTATGGGCGAAAGACGCAGGCCGTATTTCTTCGTGAAGTCGCGGCCGAATTCTGCGGCTTTGCCGGCCAGCGCGGCCTTTTTGCCGGTTTCAGCCACCAGCAGCAGGTCTATGTCGCTGCCTGGCCGGTCTTCCTTCCTGGCGGCGCTGCCGAACAGGGTGGCCGTCCTGGCGTCCCGGCCCAGGCCGCGCGCTATTGCGCCGCGCAGCTGCGCCTGGAAAGCCTTTTCCGCCCTGAAAAGCGGCAGCAGGGCGTCCTGTATGAGCGCATGGCTTAAATTGAGGCGCAACAGCTGTGTGTGGCCCGAGCCCTGGCGTATTACCAGGCCCAGGGCCTCCAGGCGGTCCAGCGCCTGCTTGCAGGCTTGGTGGTTTATGCCGGCGGCCCGCGCGGCCGCCCTGCCGCTCATTCCTTCGGCGCTGTCCTTCAGGGCGCGCAGCACCGCCAGCTGGCTCGGCGCCGCGAATACCCAGTCTAGCGGACATGACACAAAAGCTTTCTTTTTCCCCATATGTCTAGTATAACAGACGAATGTCTGTAAGTCAAGACATAATGACCCAGAACTTCTCCCCCCTGGGCCGTTAAGATAATATAGCATACATGCTATGGTATCTGCGGAGTTCTGGGACGTTATGAAAAATAAAAAAACAGGGATATCCTTGGGCGAGGTCTTTGCCGGCGCGGAAGGT
This sequence comes from Elusimicrobia bacterium GWD2_63_28, assembly GCA_001799895.1. Taxonomy (GTDB): domain Bacteria; phylum Elusimicrobiota; class Elusimicrobia; order Elusimicrobiales; family UBA9959; genus UBA9959. The sequence goes on along the minus strand of MGUI01000074.1, from coordinate 140,815 downwards.
GACCCGCGCTGGAAAGAGGCCTACGCCAAAGCCGATATCGAGGTGTGCCTGGCGCTGCAGATAGCCAGGGCCCGGGCCAAGGCTAAAATGACCCAGGGCCAATTAGCCCGCGCCGCGGGCACCACTCAATCCGTTATCTCCCGCATAGAAGCCGGTAACCAGAACCTAACCGTCCGCACCCTGGCCAAAATAGCCGCCGTCCTCCACGCTACTCTCGTTATTGCCCTTCGCTCCCCCCACGCACGGTAGTATTGTCCAGGTTTCCCGTTGAGGGGAGCGGAATCTCTTTAAGTCCTGAGATCCGCCCGTATCATCGCGACAATTTCCGGAAATTCCGGCACCTTGAAGTGGCCGTTCTTGCTTTCGTACACGACTATTTCGGCTTTTTTCAGCCGGCGGGCGTATTTTTCGGCGTGAGCAGGCGGTACGGTGGTGTCGTCTTTTGAAAAGAGCAGCGTGAGGCGGCGGCAGTTCTTTTCCAGCAGCGCAAGGTCGCGCGGCAGCCGGAAGCCGCAGCAGATCTCTTCCCCTGGCAGGCTGTTGTCGAAGGGAGGGCAGACAAGGTAGGCCGCAAGTATCTTCTTCGGGAATTTATTTTCTGAGAGATACCTGGCCAGGAAGATACCGCCCAGCGAAGAGCCGATGAGTATGATATTCCGGCGCAGCAGCGGGAGGTGGCGCTCCAGGTGCAGTTTCCAATCCTCGTAGCTAGCGCACTCCGCGCAAGGCATCTTTGGCCGGATGATCTCGCACTTTCCCCCCAACTGCCTGTCGAGATAGGCGTCGTGCCAGCGGATTCGCTCGCCGGCTGATACCGGCCGGTCCTTCAGGAACTTCAGGTAGGAGGCGCGTCTGCTGAAAGTGCTGCCGCCGTGTATGTACAGTATCTGCGGTTTATTTTTCATTGGTATTCCTGCCGAAAAGAAAAGCCCCCCGGTTGGTTCCCGGGGGGCTTTTGCAGTCTTTACAGGTCCGTCATGTAGGCTATCTCGTCGTACGGGGTGCGGTACAGCGGCTGCTTCAGGCGCTTCTGGTCGAAGATGTGCCCGAAGATGCCGATGGAGCGGCCCACCACGAACAGGGCGTTCAGGCAGCCCATGTTGACGATATTGTCGATCTCGTCCTTGCTGAACGAGCCGGCGCTGGTCAGCATGTCCACGAAGGCTATGCCGATACAGCCGTCCACGTTCAGGATCAAATTGCCCTTTTTCTTGGTGGTCAACTGCTCCACAGCCAGCGCGTAGTCCAGCAGGTCCGTCTTCTTGAAATGCTTCTTGCAGAAGGCCTTCAGCTGCGTCACGCGCATGTCCGGGTTGGTCAGGCTCTTTACCTTGTGGCCGATGCCGGGGATATTGGCGCCCTTGCCCTTCATGTCCGTTATGAACTGCTCGGGGGTCAGCCCGGCGTCGTAGGCGCGCTTGAATTGCTGCGCCGCGCCGTCGATGGCGCCGCCGAAGCGCGGGCCGATGGTAAGCAGGCCCGACGCCAGCGCCGAGATGATGTCCTTGCCCGCGCGCGCCGCCACTATGGCGTTATGCGCGCCGCTCACGGCCGGGCCGTGGTCGGCGGTCAGCATCAGCGCGGTCTCCAGGAACTTGTTGCCGTAGGCCGGCAGCTCGCGCTTGAACCAGAGCAGGCCGATCACGCCGCCTATCCCCATGCCGCTCTCCAGTACCTTGGAGATCGGGATGTTGAGGTATTCCAGCTCTTCCTTCTTCTCGTTGGAGATGGTGTTGATGAACGTGGTGGCCTTGCGGATCTTGCCCTCTTTCATCGCCTGCGCGAAATCCATCGGCAGGGCGGGAGCGTCAGCTTCGGGGGCGGGCTTTATCTCGCCTTTCTTCACCAGTTTTTTGTAGGTCTCGTTGATCTTCACGCCGTAGTCGTCGAAAGAGGCCGGCACTATCGCGCCGGCGGCTTTCAGCGCCGCGTTCTTGGCGTCGGCGGTCTCCAGGTCGGAGCCGGCCTTGGCGCCCGCGTGGCCGAACTGCACGCCCGCCGGGAACATCTTGGAGCAGGTGCCGGTGACCCAGATGACCAGGGGCTTGGTGATCTTCTTCGCCTTCAGGGCTTCCACGATGCGCAGCTCTTCGGTGCCGCCGATCTCGCCCAGCGCCACTATCATCTTCACTGACGGGATGGCCTCGTAGCGCAGGATGTGCTCGAGCAGCGTAGAGCCGGGGTAGGCGTCGCCGCCTATGGCGATGCCCTCGTAGAGGCCGTCGGTGTTGCGGGCTATGATGTTATAGCACTCGTTGGACAACCCGCCGGACTTGGACACGAACCCGACGGAGCCGGGCCGGTGCAGCTTGGATTCCACGATGTTCTCGTAGGTGCCTGCGGTATTGGCTATCTTGAAGCAGCCGGCCTTGATGCCGCCCACGGTGGCCGGGCCTATGACCATCTTGTCGAGTTTGGCTGCGGTGGCGGCCAGGATGCGCGCGCGGCGCTCCGGCACGCCCTCGGCTATCACGCACACAGTGCGGATGTTCGGGTTATTGAGCGCTTCCATGGAGCTGTCGAAAGCGGAGCGGTAAGAGGCGAAGTTCACAACCACGTCGGACTTGGGGTGCTTCGCGGAGGCCGCGGCCAGGTTCCGGTACACCGGCACCAGGATCTCGCCCTTGCCGAAGAAGACCTTGTGCACGCCCTCGCTGCCGGGGTTAACGATGGCCGCCACCGACGGGACCTTGCGCCCGCAGGCGTAGTCGAAGTCCAGCATGCGCTGTATGGCGTTGACGTGGTAGCCGTAAACGATGGCGGTAGTGTCTTTAGTGAAAAGTTCGGGTTTCATTATTTCTTGCCTCCTGCGCGCACGGCCTTGCCGTTGGCCTTGGCCGGCGACGGGTTAAGCGCCATGGAGACCACGGCGGTCATGTGGGTCTCGGGGCCGTATACCTCTATCGGCACGCCCAGGGTTTCGCCCAGTCTGCGCATGTTGGCCAGGCCCTCTTTGTAGTTGGGGCCGCCGCGGCGCACGTAGATCTTCACTTTGCCTTCCACGAGTTTCTGCTTGTATTCGGTCAGGGCTTTTATGATGCCCTTGAAGGTCTTGGCCACGTCGGTGAAGTTGGCGATGCCGCCGCCTATGATGAGCACCTTGCCGCGCGGGTCCTTCTTGCGCGTCATCAGGTCCAGGATGGTTTTGGCGTACTGGTAGGTGTCCTCGGCCGAAGGGTCGCCCGAGTATTCGCCGTAATTGGCGAGCTCTTTGGAATGGCCCAGGTCGCAGACGGTGTCTGCGTAGATCACTGAGGCGCCGCCGCCGGCCACCATGTTCCAGACCCGGCCGTCGGGGTTGAGCATGGTGAGTTTCAGGCTCGCGCCGGTGCCTTCGTCTATTTTGCGGATGAATTCCTCTTCCTTGGTGTGCTTCTGGCCGAAGGAGGACGGGAACTCCAGGTCGCCCCAGACCTTGGTGCATTCGAAAGCCGCGGTGTCGTCCACGCGCGCCACCAGGTCCAGCGGCACTATCTCGCCGTTATTGAAGGTGAACGGGTTGATCTCCAGGTAGGTGAAGTGGCCCTCGGAATACACCTTGTAGAGCGCCTTCACGAACTCTTCTACCTGCGCCCGGCGCTCGCCCAGCTCTGGCAGGTTGAGTATGACCTCGTCTATGGAAGACAGGATGGGCACCTGCGTTTCCTTCACCATGTCCCAGTGTTCCTCAACGTAGATGCCGCCCTTGTTGGAGAGGTACACCATGTCATAGTCGCGGTAGGCGCGTATGGCCACGTAGCATTCCTCTCCGTCCTCCCGGTGCGGGGTGAACGGCTCTATCATGAAGGTGTTCAACTCGCCGGTGGTCTTGCCCACGGTGACGGTCTTGTTCATGCGCTCGGAGATCCACGCCCAGGCGGTCTTCCAGTCGGCGTTGAGGCACAGCAGGCCGTGCTTGCCGCGCTTGCCGAACAGCTGGTCGGGCTTGGCCACCAGCTTCTCTTTCAGCAGCCAGGGGTGCTCCTTCGCCAGCTGCTTGGGGTCGGTGTCCGGCGTAACTAGCGCCAGCTTTTCCGACTTGCCCTTGAAAGACGGGATGTGCTTGGCCAGTCCGTCGAAAAGTATCTTCTTGCCTTCGTATTCCCTGATTCCGCGTTGTGCCATGGTGGTTTCCTTTATTTGCCGGTAGTGTGGTTCAGCAGGCCGCCGGCGGCCAGTATGCCGCGCTGCCGTTCAGAGAGATTGCAGACGCACTCGATGTCGGCCCCGGTGCGCTCATTGCGTATCACGACCGGCGCGCCTTTCAGGAAGGCGTCGTGCCAGACTCCGCAGGTCAGCTTGTCGCCTTTCTGGAGGTTGGCGTAATCGGCCGGGTTCTTGAACGTCAGCGGGGCGATGCCGAAGTTGATCAGGTTGGCCGCGTGGATGCGCTCGAACGACTTGGCTATCACAGCCTTCACGCCCAGGTACATCGGGCACATGGCCGCATGCTCGCGGCTCGAGCCCTGGCCGTAGGAGTCTCCGGCCACTATGACGTTGTGCGACTTGCTCTTGAGGCAGCGGTCCGGGAAGGTCTTGTCCACGTTCTCGAAGACGAACTGCGCGTACTTCGGGACGTTGGAGCGGTACTTCAGCCGCGCGCCGGCGGGCATGATGTGGTCGGTGGTGATCTTGTCGCCGACGTGTATCATCACCTCGCCGTTGAGGGCCTCGGGCATCCTGTCGTTCTTGGGCGGTTCGCCGATGTTGGGGCCGCGGAACACCTCGGTCTTCTTCAGCGCCGGGGTGGGCTTTATGAACATCGTGTCGTCAGCCAGGAACTCGTGCGGCTCGTGGATCTCGGGGAACTTTATATGCGATTTGCGCGGGTCGGTGAACTTGCCCGTTATCGCGGCGAGGGCCGCCACCTCGGGGCTCACCAGGTACACCTGCGCGTCGGCGGTGCCGCTGCGGGCTTCGAAGTTGCGGTTGGAGGTGCGCAGGGAAACGCCGCCGCTCTTGGGGGAGAAGTGGTTGCCGATGCAGAAGCCGCAGGCGCTCTCGAGGATGCGGGCGCCTGCGCCTATCATGTCGGCCAGCGCGCCGTTCTTGGCCAGCATCTGCAGCACCTGGCGCGAGCCGGGCGCTATGCCCAGCGTCAGGCCGGGCATCACGGTGTGGCCCTTGAGGATCGCGGCCACGGTCATCATGTCGCGGTAGGAGGAATTAGTGCACGAGCCGATTGCGACCTGGTCTACGGCGGTGCCGGCGAGGTCGGAGATCTTCTTGACATTGCCGGGGCTGTGGGGCGCGGCGGCCAGCGGCTCGATCTCGCAGAGATCCAGCTCTATTACGCGGTCATACTGCGCGCCCTCGTCGGCTTTCAGTTCCGTCCAGCCCTCTTCGCGGCTCTGGGCCTTCATGAATTTCTTGGTCACGGAGTCGGACGGGAAGACCGAGCAGGTCACGCCCATCTCGGCGCCCATGTTGGCGATGGTGGCGCGCTGCGGCACGGACAGGGTCTTCACTCCGGGGCCGCCGTATTCCAGCATCACGCCCACATTACCCTTGGTGGTCAGGATCTCCAGCATTTTAAGAACGACGTCTTTCGCGGTAACCCAGGGCTTGAGCTCGCCGGTAAGGTTGACGAGGTAAACTTTGGGGCAGGCCGTGTAGAACAGGCCGCCGCCCATGGCCACGGCCACGTCGAGGCCGCCGGCGCCTATGGCCACCTGGCCTATGCCGCCGCCGGTGGGGGTGTGGGAGTCGGAGCCGAGCAGCGTGGTGCCGGGCTTGCCGAAGCGCTCGAGGTGCACCTGGTGGCAGATGCCGTTGCCCGGGCGGGAGAACACCACGCCGTAGCGCGCGGCCACGGTGCGCAGGTAGCGGTGGTCGTCGGCGTTCTCGAAGCCGACCTGCACGGTGTTATGGTCGACGTAGGAAACGGAGAGATCGGTTTTAATTTCTTTGAGGCCCATCGCCTCGAACTGCAGGTAGGCCATGGTGCCGGTGGCGTCCTGTGTGAGGGTCTGGTCTATGCGTATGCCTATTTCCTGGCCCTTGATATATTCGCCTTCTTTGAGGTGGGAGGTAAGGATCTTTTCAACGATGTTCTGTTTCATGGAAGCTCCTTGGAAAACGCCGTTCTAGGCCGCCCGGACGGGAGGCCCTATATAATGTTTATATTCTCTCAAAAAAAGAGCGCTTTGCCAATTTGACAATAGGCAATATCACCTTAAGCCCCAGGAATACCTTTAGTCTGAGGCGGTCCAATTTAATAAAATGATTGTTGACATGAAAGAGCTGAGAGCTAAATTTCCCAAGACCTATACCCTGCCTTACCAGTTGGGCGTGTACCTGGCCGTCAACGCCGTGCCGGACGCCTGCCTGGTCCTGGACGGCCTCAACTGCTCGCTGGCCAAGGCCGACCTGCTGGCCGGCAGCCACGACCTCAACTCCACGCTGCTGTCCCCGCTGGGGCTGCACCGGGTGGTGGCCACCATGTCGGGCCCGCTGCCGCAGCAGGATAACCCCGAGAAGAAGCTTGCGGCCTCGCTGGAGGCTGCCGCGCGCTCCGGGCGCTATGGCGCGGTGCTGGTCAACGGCCTGCCTTACCTGAACCTGGCCGGCATGGATTACGACGGCGCGGCCTCGGCCGTGACCGGCGGCTGCCCGGTGCGCGCCGTGCCGGCCCTCTCCCTGGACGAGGACTGGCTGGACGGCTATGACAGGGCCTTGGAGGCGCTGGTCTCAGCCCTGCCGGCCCGACGGACCCCCAAAAAGAAGCTTTCAGTAGCGCTGGTTGGCTACCTTTACGACCGGGACGAGGGCGACCACCGGGCCAATCTGGCCGAAATTAAGCGCCTGCTTGGCCTGGCCGGGCTGGAGCTGGCCTGCGTGCTGCCGGGCGGCACCCCCTTTAAGACTTGGGAGAAGGCGCTGTCCGCCCAGGTTATAGTTTCGCTGCCCTACGGCCGGCGCGCCGCGGCCCGCCTGGCCGCCGCAACCGGCGCCAAACTGCTGGAGACTGGCCTGCCCTCCGGCCTGGCCGGCACTTCGGCCTGGCTGCAGGCCGTCAGGGTTGCCGCCGGGCTGAAGGGACCGCTGCCGCCCGCGCTGGTTGCCGAAGAGCGGGCCGCCGCGCAGAGCGTTTCGCAGGCCCTCTCGGCGCTGGCCGGCCAGGACCTGCTTTTCGCCGGCGACCCGCACCTTTACCTGGCCGTGGCGGGCATCGCGCGCGAGCTGGGCCTGCGCGTGACCGCCGCCTTCCTCAATTCCCGCAGCCGCCCCCTGCCGCGCGGCTCAGCGGCGGAACTGCTGCTGTTCTCTCCCCCGGTAGAGGCCGCCGCAGTCGCCCTTGCCGGCCTCGGAGAATACTCCAGGCCCGCCCTGGCCGTCTGCGACTATTTCGCCAGGGCCGAGGGGCTCTGCGGCTCCTCCTCCCCAGTGGAACTGGGTTTTCCTTCTTATACCCGCCACTGCCTGCAGCCCGAACCTTTCCTGGGCTACGCCGGGTCCACAGCGCTGGCCGGCCGCCTGCTCAACGCCGCCCTCGCGCGCCGGGCCGGGAGGCAAGCATGAGCCGGGAAAGCGTGGTCTTCTTTGGCAAGGGCGGCATAGGCAAAAGCACCGTCGCCTCTAATTTCTCCGCCCTGCTGGGCGCCGCCGGCGGCCGGGTGCTGCACGTAGGCTGCGACCCCAAGATGGATTCCACCCTGGCGCTGGCCGGCCGCCACATCCCCCCTTTCAGCGGCTCGCCCGGGCCCGACGCCGAGACGCGCCTGCGCGGCTTCATACAGCCCGGCGCGGTAAAGGGAGTTTCCTGCGTGGAGGCCGGCGGCCCGCAGGCGGGGCTCGGCTGCGCCGGCGCCGGCATAGGCGCCCTGCTCGAGACCGTTAAGGCCGCCGGCATACTGGAGAAGGACGGCTATACCGCCTCAGTTTTCGACGTGCTGGGCGACGTGGTCTGCGGCGGCTTCGCGGCCCCGCTGCGCCGAGGCTTCGCCAAAAAAGTGGTCATAGTCACCTCCGCCGAGGCGCTCTCGCTCTACTCGGCCAACCGGCTGGTGGCCATGACGCAGAATTTTGCCCGCAACGGAGTCTGGCTGGCCGGGCTGGCCGTCAACTGCCGGGACGACGGCGGGGCCGAGCTGGCCCGTGCCTTCGCCGCGGCCGTGGGCACGCGTGTGCTCGGTATATTGCCGCGCGATCCCTCTGTGCCGGAGGCCGAGCGCCGCCGCGTTCCCGCCGCGCTGTACGCGCCCGCGAGCCCTTTTGCCGCGGCCATGGCGGGCCTCTGCCGCGCCGTGCTGGCCGCCACCCCCGGGAAACCCCCGAAGGCCCTGAGCGACGCTGATTTCGGCGCTTTTCTCGCCGGCCGAGCGCCCATCGCGCCGCCTTCCGCCCCAGCGGCCGTTGCTACCCGCGCCGGCGCTGCCGAAGCTTTCCGCCGGGCCAGGCTGCGGCCCGTCGGTTTGGAGGGCGGCCAGATAGTCTGCGACTGGTCCGTGGCAGGCGGCACCCGCCGCATAGTCATAGCTCCCGCCGGCCCGGCCGCCGCCGGGCGCCTGCAGATCTCCGACTGGGCTGCCTGCATCCACCCCTCTTCCGACGAGAGCGCCGCCGGCTCCGAGACCATAAAGGACGCGGTGGCCGGCCTCGCCGGGCTTAAATTCTCCGAACTGCTGGAATATTTCGGCGGCCCCGCCGATTTCCACGGCAGGATGGGCTCGCTGGCCGCTCCAGGCAACTTCGCCGACAGCCGAAACAGTTCGGCCGGGCCCCGCCGCCCGCACATGGGCGCCGGTCTCTGGCAGCGCTTCATTTTCCCCAGGGGAGCCGACGGGCTGACCTTGCCGCCGGACCTGGCCGTAGCCGAGCACGGCGACGGCGAATGCCGCTTCTGCGAGGCCTCCGGCGGGCCGCTCGGCTTTTTCAGTTCGCGCGAAGATTCCCTGCCCGGCCTGGCCAAGGAAAGCCCCAACGTGTTCTCCACCGGTTTCGGCTCGCGCGAGGCGCTCTCAGGCGAAGGCGGGCTGGTGCGGCGCTCGCTGGAGGCCGCCGCCCGCGCGGCCGGCCCCGGCGGCCTGGTGGAGTTTTATTCTACCTGCGGCCCCATGCTGCTGGCCGGCGATACGGCCTCCGCCGCCGCCGAGGCGGAGAAAGAGTTCGGGGTAAAAGTCCGGCTGGAAAATTATAACAGCTACGGCGAATATTCTGCCGCCAAAGCCGCCGCCCGTGCCAGCCTGATGGCGGCTGGGCTGGCCCGGGGCCGCAAAAAATGCGGCCGCCCCAGCTTCGACCTGGCTTTTCACGGCTATTCTCATCTGAATGAATCTCTTTCCGGCGCGCTGACCGCCGCCGGAGTAAAAGTCTCCCCCGCCGGTACCGGTTTTTACGAGCATTTGGTTTCCGCACGCCTGGTAGTGCTGCAGGCGCCGGACGCTGCCCTTTGTCCGGCGCTGGACAAGGCCGGCGTCAAATGGCTGGTCCCGCCCGCGCCTTTCGGTTTCGGAGGAACCAAGAGCTGGTTTAAAGCCCTGTTCAAGGCCCTCGGCCGGGTCGTTCCCCCGTCTGCCCGCCCCCGGTCCGCGCAGGTCAAACAGCGCCTGGAGCTTGCGGCCCAGGCCGGGCGCTTCAGCGCTGGTTTCGTCACCGGCTCGTCTGAAATAGAGGGCCTGTCCGAACATATTCCCTGCCTGCGGCAGATGGCCGAAGCCGGCTTCGGCCTCAGGCTGCTGGTTCACCTTGAGAAGCCCGGCGGGAAAGCGGCCGCCGTTAAAGCTGCCGCGCTGCTGTTTGGCCGGCTCGGCGCCGGCAGTTTTAAGACAGCGTATTTCTCGACGCAGGAAGAGCTGGAGGAGCTGCTGGCAACACCGGCCGCCATGCGGCTGGTCTACTCCGACATACGGCGCGACCCGCGCGTGCTGGCCGCCGGCAAGACGCCCTTTTCGGCGCGGCTCTTCGAGCCGGGCTATGACGGGGCGCTGGAATCGGCGCGCCGGCTGCTGCGGCTCTGCGACTGGGACTTCAGCCGCAGGTACCTGGGGGGCGCATGAAGCCGGACCTCCGCGGCCTGACCCGCGCCGAACTGGAACAAAAACTCCTGGCGCTTGGCGAAAAAGCCGCCCACGCCGCCGCCATCTTCCTGGCCGTGCACCGGCGCGGCGAGACAGACCTGGCGGCGCTGACCGGCTTGCCGCCGCGCGTCGGCAGGGCGCTGGCCCCGGCCTTCTCGCTCGCTCCCCTGCCCCTCCCGGAGCGGCGGCAGAGCTCGAGCGACGGCACTAAAAAATTCCTTTTCCGCTTCGGCGGAGACGCCCCGGCCGAATGCGTGGTGCTGCCCGCCAAGGACAGGGTAGTGGCCTGCCTCTCGTCGCAGTCGGGCTGCGCCTGCGGCTGCACCTTTTGCGCTACCGGCGGGCTCGGCCTGAAGCGCTCGCTGACGACGCAGGAGATCCTGGCCCAGTTCGAGACCTGCCTGCGCGAGGCCGGCGGGCTCAATAGCCTGGTCTTCATGGGCATGGGCGAGCCTTTTCTGAACTGGGACAATGTAAAGCGGGCGATAGTCATCCTGTCCGACAGCCGCGGCCGGCATTTCCCGCAGTCCAAGATGACGGTTTCCACCGTCGGGGTGATCCCGGTCATAGAGGAGCTGACGGCCTCCGACCTGAGGGTGCGGCTGGCGGTCTCGGTGGTGGCCGCCGACGAGGAGCAGCGCGCGCGGCTGGCGCCGATGGAGAAGGTATACCCGCTGCGCAAGGTGCTGGCGGCCGCGCGGGAATATTGCCGCGCCCGCAAGGCGCACGTGATGTTCGAATACATACTCTTTCCCGGGGTCAACGACCGGCCCTCAGATTCCGCCCTGCTGGCCGGCCTGGTGCGGGACATCCCCTGCCGCGTAAATTTGATACCGTACAACCCTCCGGGCGGCCCCGGCGGCGAGACGCCCCGCGTGAAAGAATTCCAGCTGGAGCTGATAGCGGCCGGGGTGCGAACCTATTTGCGCCCCGAGAAGGGCGCCGACATAGCCGCCGCCTGCGGGCAGCTGGCCGCCGGGAATTGATATACTCATGGACATGGAAGGCAGGCTTAAACTCGTAATACTCGACGACAATGAGCTGTTCGCGGCCCTGCTGGCCGCGGCGCTGGAGGACGAGTTCGACGTGGCCGTGGGCCATAGCGGCCTGCACGGCATCTCGACCTGCCTGGAAGGCGGCGTGGCCGCGGTTATCACCGATATAGGCATGCCGGACCTGGACGGCCTGCAGATGCTCAGGGAATTCCGCAAGGACCCCCGGCTTTCAGCCATTCCCGTGCTGGTGGTCACGGCCACCCACTTCACCCGCCTAAGCCGCGAGGAATTCTCGCGCTTCCCGCAGGTGAAGCGCATGCTCTCCAAGACCGAAAGCATTGAAACCATTATAGGCGAAGTCCGGGCGGTGCTGCGCGAATGCGGCCTGCTGCCCCCCGCGCCCTAGTACCATCCTGCCCAGCCGGGCATAGGCCGAAAAGCGGCCGCGCCCTGGGCCTCCCGTCCCTATCGGTCCCGCGGCCTATTAAATAGAATTATCCTTAAGCGTAAAAGCTTTATCCCGATCTTCCGCGCGGCCGCGGGGGCAAGGCTTCGTCTGCGGCTTTAAGGCCGGCGGCGGGGATACGCACAGCGAGGAGAAGGTAAATGAAAAACAAGATCGCGGTTTTCGCGGCGCTGATGGCCGTTTCTGTCGCGGCGCGCGCCGCCGAAGTTAATTTTGACGGCTCCGCCCAGGGCGGCCCCGCTGCTTTTGCCGGCGTGGCAAGCCTGGTCTCGGACCTGGGCGGCGGCAAGCCGCACCCCGGGCCCAAGCCCGGCCAGCCCCAGCACCCCGGCCACCCGCAGCCCCTGCCGCCCCCGCAGCATCCGGGCGGCCCCGGCGGGCACCCTCCCCTGCCCCCTCCTCTTCCTCCCTCTCCCCAGGAGCAGTATCATTTCGGCGGCTACAAAGAAAGCTGCCGCACCTTCACCTTTACCGCGCAGAGCCCGCTGAACCTCAACGAGGAGCTGATAATGGAAGAGTACGGCGAAGAATGCGTGTCCTTCCACCCAGGCTATCCCGGCCACTGCCGCCCGTCCACCAGGTACCACAGCCGCAAGGTCACCATCAACATCGGACCTCGCAAGCTCGAGCCCTGGGAAACGGAGCGGCTGGAGCTCTGCATGAAAGCCCCCAAGCAGGTGGAGGCCAATGTCTCCGGCATGCTCTACGAGTACGCGGTCGCCTCCCGCAACGACGACGGCTTCTTCAAACGCTCCACCATCTTCACCCTTACCCCCGGCCCCAAGAAGCTTTCGCAGCCCGACGGCAAGGAGATCTCCATAGGCTACACCGGCCCGGCCGCCGCCGGCGGCGTCAGCATGCAGCTGGCCGACGGCAGGGCCGAATATTTCCGCGGCGAGAAGATCACCTTCGCCGCGGAGGTGATGCGCCTGCCCGAGATCACGCAGAACATGCCCGTGGAGGATCTGCTCAACGCCTTTGCCAAGTATAACGTGACGCAGGTCTTCGACGTGGCCGGCCTTTACGACCTGAAGCTGATGCAGGAGCCCAAGCCCGGCAAATACATGGTCACGCTCAAGTACTTCCGCACCGGCCCGTTGTCTTCCGGGGCCGAGGCCAGCATTATCGGGTCTTTCGAACTGAAATAAACCGCCCGAAAAGAAGAGCCCCGCGCCGTGTGAGGCGCGGGGCTCTTTTTTTTGTCCGCCCGTCAGGCTTTTCGGGCCAGGCAGAGGATGCGGTTGCGCCGGACCGTGAGCGGGTCCCCGCGGAAATTGCCCCAGAACTTCAGCGGCTTCAGCCCGGCCTTGCGGAGGGCGGCGGCCAGCCTGGCCCTGTCGTAGAGCCGGTTGAAGAAAAACCTGACCAGCGGCTTGCCGCCTTTTTTGGGCAGGCGTATCCAGGTGTTTTGCGCCCCGTCTGGCGTCAGGGCTATGCTCTCCAGCAGAAAATGGTCTTCCATCTCTCCCCAGCCGCGCGGCTTGAAATTCCTGCGCACGAAGGCACCGTTGACGATGTCGATCAGGAAAAGCCCGCCCGGCTTCAGCGCCCGAGCCGCGCCTTTCAGCGTCTTCAGGTCGTCGGAGAATTTTTGGAAATAGCCGAAGCTCGTGAATAAATTCACGACTGCATCAAACTCGCCGCAGAATTTAAGCCGGCGCATGTCGCCGCGCAGCAGGCGCACTTTCACGCGCTTCGCCCTGGCCCGCGCGGCGGCCTCCTTCAGGTATTCGGCGGAAAAGTCGAGGCCGGTGACGGCCAGGCCGCGCCGGGCGAATTCCACGGCGTGCCGGCCGGGCCCGCAGCACAGGTCCAGCAGGGCGGAGCCCTTCTTTAATTTCAGCTGCCTGAGGACGAAGGCCGCCTCGGCCGGGGCTTTCGCCACGGCGGCCGGGGAGGCCGGGTTGTAGAAGGAGTTTTTAAAGAAGTCTTTGTGCCACTCAGGCCTGGCCTTCATGGCTGCCGCGCGCCGGCCGTGACCGGCAGGCCGGCCATTAGTCGGTCACCGGGGCCGCGCCCGTGGCGTTCTCAGTGTCGGCGGCCGAAGGCGCGGGCGCCGGCGCTTTTTTCTTGGCCGGCGCTTTTTTCTTGGCGGGCTTCTTCTTGGCTTTCACTATCGGGTCGGCCTTCCTGTCGAACTTGTAGACGTTGTCCGGCCCCTCGGACTTGAACTTGTATTCGGAAACCGGCTCGGCCTTCTTCTTTTTCTTGGCCTTTTTCTTGGGGGCGGGCTTCTTGGCCGCTTTCTTTTCGGGCTGCGCCGTTTCCTTGGGCGCGGATCCTTCTTCCTCGGCGAAGACCGGCAGGCAGAGCGCCGCCGGCAGCAGCAGGGCTAACAGCAGGTTGAGAAGTTTTTTCATGTGAATATTATCCCGCCTTTTTCTTTTTTAGGGGCCAGTTCGGCCGCCTTTACCGCCGCCTCTATGAGGCAGGCCAGCGTCACCGGGCCCACCCCGCCGGGCACCGGCGAGACCGCCGAGGCCGAGCTCTTCAGGTCCTCGAAGTCGGCGTCGCCGCACATCTTGCCGGCCTCGTCGAAATTGGTGCCCACGTCTATCACCGCCGCGCCCGCCGGCAGCAGCTCTTTCTTGAGCCACTTGGCCTTGCCCGCCGCGGTGATCACCAGGTCTGCCTTTTTGAAGACCTCGGCGATATTCTTCGTGCGCGTGTGGCAGACCGTTACGGTGGCGTCGAGCGTCACCAGCATCTGCGCCAGCGGCTTGCCCACCACGGCGGAGCGGCCGGCCACGGCGATGTTCATGCCGGCCGGGTCTATGCCGTGGAAGCGCAGCAGCCGGATCACGGCCAGCGCCGTGCAGGGCGAGAAGAAGCCGCCGCCCTCGATCTCCGAAAACTTTTTGGCGATGAAGAGCCGGCCCATGTTCAGCGTGGAGAGGCCGTCCACGTCCTTGGCCGCCGGCACGGCGTCCCAGGTCTCGCGCGTCTCGAAGCCGTCGGGCAGGGGGCGCTCTATCATGATGGCGTCATAGGCGTCGTCGTCCCCCAGCCTGGCCAGCAGCGCCTTGAAGGCCGGGTAGCCTTCCTCGGGCTTCGGGGAAAAGAGCTTGACGCTGATGCCCAGCTTTTCGCAGGCGGCCACCTTGCGTTTCACGTAGACGGCCGAGGGCGAGTCGGCGAAATAATTTATGATAGCCAGCGACGGGGCGCGGCCCAGGCGCGCTTTGACCGCCTCTATCCGCCCGGGCAGGGTTGCCAGGATCTCCGCTGAAAGGGTTTTCCCCTCAAGTATCTTCATGGTCATATTTTAAATAAAAAAGAGCGGCTGCCGGCCGCCCTTTTTTATGTCTAGTCCGCGTTTATTCCTCGTCTTCCACGTAAAGGGAGCCGCTGAGGTAGCCGGAGCCGCTGAGGCTGAAGAAGCTGGAGGACGGCCAGCCCGAGACGGAGATGCTGCCGTTCATTGTGGTGGAGCCGACCATCTTGCCGTTGCGGTAGAAGGTGACGTAGAGGTTGGGGTAGACGCTCTGGAAGACGTGCTGGTTGGGGCGCACCCACAGCGAGACCGAGGTGTTGACGTAGGTGTTGTTGCTGGTGACCTTGCCGGAAGAATCGCGGAAGGTGGCCCAGCCGGTCAGGTTCACGCTGGTGAAGCCGCCGTCGGTGCCGGGCATCCAGCCGTTGCCGTTGAGGTTCACGTAGCCGGAGACCTGCACGTAGCTGCTGCTCTTGGCCAGGCCCGGTTTCGGGGACTCGGGCAGCTTCAGGACGGGAGCGGAGACGCTCACCTGGTCGAGCGCGCAGCCCGTGTTGAGCGCGAACTCGGAAGCGTTAAGGCTGCCGGCTATGAAAGCGCAGGCCGCCGCTAAAATAAGTTTTTTCATTGTACCCTCCATTACCAATAGCCCTATTATATCAAACTTAACCCGGCTTCCGGGCCCTGGCCAGGGCGCGGCCGGCGTCTATCCTCCCCCGGTCGGAAAAGGCCGCGCGCCCGGCCCGTTCGTAGGCCCGCTCCGCTGCCGCCCTGTTCCCCGAGTGCTCCAGCGCCGCCCCCAAATTCATCAGCGCGGAAAAGTTTTCCGGCCCGGCGGCGGCCGCTTCGAAATCCGCCAGCGCGCCCGCCGCGTCCCCCGAGAGGCTCCTGAGCACGCCGCGGTTATTGAGCAGCATTGATGAGCCCGGGTGTTCCCGCAGCGCCAGTGACGCCGCGGCCAGCCCTTCGCTATACGCTTTCGCCTCCTGCAGGGCGTGCAGTGTTTCGGCCCAGCCCTGCTCGCCCATCCCTCCGGCGGCGGCGGCCGCCCGGGCCAGGCGCACCGCGGCCGGGCCGTCACCCCTGCGGGTCCAGGCCAGCGCCCCGGCGGCAAGAGGATAGGGGTGTCCCTTCAGGCGTTCTGCCGCCGCGGCCAGGGCGGGGGCGCTGAAGTCTTCCTGCTCCAGGAGTATCAGAGCGTAGGAGAAATTATCCGGGTCCGCCGCGGCCAGCCTGCGCGCCGCGGCCAGCCTGCCGGCGCCGTCCGACAGGAAGGCCTCGGCGGCGGCCCGGGCGGCGGGCCCGCAGCCGGCGCCGCAATGCGTGTCGAAAGTTGAAACCGTTTGCGCCGGCTCAAGGCGCAGCGCCAGGAGCAGCCCTAATTCGCCCTCCGTTCCCGCCGGAGGTGCCTTGCCGGAGAGCAGTTCGGCGGCCAGTTCCCGCGCGGCTGCGCCCAGCGCGGCCTCAGTCTGCGGCAGGTCCCGCGCCAGTTCACGGCGCAGCGCGGCCAGTTCGCGCTTTTCAGCGCCGGTAAGAACGGCCGTCCAGCCGAGCTGCAGGGCGCGCAGCTTCGGCGTCAGGGGAGCCAGGCCAGAAAGCCGCCGCAAGGCCACGGCGCGTTTTTCCGGGGGCAGGTAGGCCAGGGCGGCGGCCAGGTCCAGGTCCCAGAAGGTGCGGTTGGTCTCTTTCAGCCGCGCCAGGTGGCCTGCGTCTTCCGCGCGCGGCGGGCCTTTTATGGAATTCTTTTCAGAGCGCCAGATCTCCAGCGCCTCAGCGTACGCCGCTCCGGCCTCCGCCTGCCGCCCCAGCTCCAGTTCCCGCATGAGTTTTACCAGCAGCAGCTCGTAGCGGTTCTCCAGCTGCGGCGGCCCGGCGGGCGCGGCGGCTTTCAGCACCGAGGTAATATAGCAGAGGTCTGGAGCGCCGGAGAGGGCGCACGCCTGCTCCAGGCTGGCCAGTCCCCTGGCCGTCAGGTCCAGGGCCAGCAGCGCCTCGCCTTTCTTCCTGTACAGCCAGGGATCGCCGGGATATTTCTTCAGCCCCAGTTCGGCCGCTATCAGCGGCGGTCTGGAGGCGCCCGGGTAGCGCCAGACCACGCCCAGCGTCAGCGCGGCGGCCAGCAGCGCCAGCGCGAACAGCGGCGGAGTAAAATAGTCGCGGCCCGGCTTTCCCCCGGGAATTATTTTTTTAAGCAGCTCCCAGGCCCCTCCGGCGGCCAGCAGCGCCAGCGCGTAGCGCAGCGGCTGGAAATAGCGCTCTTCGATGGAGAGCAGGCAGTGGATGAGGATGAAATAGGCGCTGAAGAAAGCCAGGAAGCGGGCCTCGGTCTTTTTGCGGCCCAGGAGCAGCCCGGCGGCTGCCAGCAGGAATAATACCGGGAACATCAGCAGGACATGGCCCAGTCTCCTGGCCACGGCCAGGGCGTAGCGGCCGGGGTTCTCCAGCACGGTCTTCACCGCCCAGGGGTAGACGCTCTCTTCGCGCGAAAGTCCGGCGAAGGCCCGCGCGTCGCCCTCTATGGTGAAGACTATGCCGCTGGCGCCGGTTATAACATTGCAGGCAGGCCGGCCCTCCTCGAATAAGATGGTTTTGCCGAACAGCGAGTGGTTCAGCCGCGCCCAGGGGACCAGGAGCAGCCAGGCGCAGGCCAGGAAGACGGCGGTAGAGACCAGCCAGGTCTTAGGCCGGGGCTTCAGCGAAAAATACTGGAAGAGCGCGGCCAGCGGCGGAAAGGCGAAGAGGGGCGAGCGCACCAGCAGCGTGAAGCCGGCGGCCAGCCCGGCCAGGGCCGCGGCCCCGGTCCCCCCGGCGGCCTGCCGCTTGAGCTCCAGGTCCAGGAAGAGCAGCAGCAGCAGGGAGTAGAGGGCCTGCTCCGCTTCCGGCGAGGCGCAGGTGATGCCCGCCAGCGCGGCCGCCAGCGCGAAGACGGCGCCGCGCGCCCGGCCCCCTCCGCGCGCTCCCAGGGCGTAAGCCGGCAGGCAGAGCAGCAGGCCCGCCAGCCGCGCCAGCCACGACGGGTCGAAGCCCAGGTGTGAGGCTGCGGCCGCCGCCAGGCTGGGCAGCGGCATGCTGAAGCTGGCGGCTTTGTCCGCTGCGGCGTGAAGGAGTATTTCTCCCCTGTCGGCGTAATAGGAGAAGTTCTGCACCGAGGGCGGAACCTTGCCCCAGAAAGCCCAGGCCGCCAGGGCCGCGGCCGCCGCGGCGGCGGCCAGGAAAAATGCTTTCTCACGCCGGGTTTTCTTCATAAGTTTTTTTTATTGTACTATATAAAAAGAAGCCGGCCGGCGGCCCGCGCGCCGGCGCCAAAGGACAATATGGAAAGGATAACCGAACACCCCGTTCTCCAGCCGGAAGAGCGGAAAACCGTGAAATTCACTTTCGACGGGAAAACCTGCGAGGCGCTGGAGGGCGAGATGATCTCCAGCGCGCTCTACGCCAACGGGATAAAGATCTTCAGCCGGCACAAGAAGGACGACGCCCCGCAGGGCATCTTCTGCGCCAACGGCCAGTGCGCCCAGTGCTCGGTCATCGCCGACGGGCTGACCGTTAAGTCCTGCGTGACCGCGGCCCGCGAGGGCATGCGCGTGGAGACGCTGCGAGGCGAGGCCCGCCTGCCGCGCGTGGCCTGCGTGCAGGAGTTCGGCCGCGTGGAGGAGCTGGACTTCGACGCGCTCATCATCGGCGCCGGACCTTCGGGCCTGGCGGCCGCGGCCGAGCTGGGCCAGCTGGGCGTCAAAACGCTCATCATCGACGACAAGGACCGCTTCGGCGGCAAGCTGGTGCTGCAGACGCATAAATTTTTCGGCTCTGTGGAAGACTGCTACGCCGGCACCCGCGGCGTGGACATCGCGGGCAAGCTGGAAGACCAGCTCAAGGATTATCCCTCCGTGCAGGCCTGGGCCAACGCCACCTGCCTGGCCGTGTTCTCCGACAAGAAGGTGGGCGTGCTGCGCGGCGACAAGTATTACCTGATCAGGCCCAAGGCCGTTATCAGCGCCACCGGCGCCCGCGAGAAATCCCTGGCCTTTCCCGGCAATACCCTGCCCGGCGTCTACGGCGCCGGCGCCTTCCAGACGCTGGTCAACCGCGACCTTGTGCGGCCGGCCAAGCGGCTCTTCATCGTCGGCGGCGGCAACGTGGGGCTGATAGCGGCCTACCACGCCCTGCAGGCCGGCATCGCCGTGGTCGGGCTCATAGAGGCCCTGCCCAAATGCGGCGGCTACAAGGTGCACGAGGACAAGATAAAGCGCCTGGGCGTGCCGGTATACACCCGCCACACCATACTGCGCGCGGACGGCAAGGAGAGCCTGGAATCCGTGACGATAGCCGAAGTGGACGAAAAGTTCAAACCCCTGCCCGGCACCGAGAAAAAATTCGCGGCCGACACGCTGCTGATAGCCGTGGGCCTTTCCTCCGTGGACGAGTTTCACGCCCAGGCCCGGGAGGCCGGCATGGAGGCTTTCGTCTGCGGCGACGCCGAAGAGATAGCTGAAGCCTCGGCCGCCATGTTCAGCGGCAAGATCACCGCGCACAAGGTGCTCAAGTCGCTCGGGGTGATGGCCGCGCCGGTGCCGGAGTTCTGGTTCGACCGGCTCCAGGTCCTGAAATCACGCCCCGGCGTCACCAAGGAGCCGGCGAAGAAGGACCACGACAAGCAGGTCTACCCCGTGCTGCATTGCCGCCAGGAGATCCCCTGCAACCCCTGCGTGACCGTCTGCCCCAAGAAATCCATCAAGCTCTCCGGCGAGAGCATCATGAATACGCCCCGGTTCACCGGGGACTGCATAGGCTGCTTCAAGTGCCTGCTCATCTGCCCCGGCCTGGCCGTGACCATAGTGGATTACCGCAAGGACCCGGCCAATCCTTCGGTGGCCCTGCCTTTCGAGATAGGCCGCGGTTTGGTCAAGAAGGGCGACCGCGTGCTGCTGACCGGCTGGGAAGGCGCAGAGCTCGGCGAGGCCGAGGTAATAGACGTAAAAGACTTCAAGGCCGAGAACACGCTGATCGTCATAGTGAAGTCCACCCCGGAGATCGCGGACCTGGCCGTGTCCCTGAAGCTTTTCCCCGCCGAGGCCGGAGTTAAAACCCCGGCCGAGCTGGCCAAGTCCGACGATGAAACGGTGATCTGCCGCTGCGAAAGGGTGAGCCTGGGCGAGATACGCCGGGCCATACGCGCCGGCACGCGGGACCTGAACCAGCTGAAAGCCGTCACCCGGGCCGGCATGGGCGCCTGCGGGGCCAAGACCTGCTCGGCCCTGCTGCTCAATATCTTCCGCAGCGAGGGCGTGGACCTCAAGACGGTCACGGGCTTCACCAGGCGGCCGCTGTTCGTGGAGGCGCCGCTGGGCGTCTTCTCCGGAGTGAAATGCCGCACCGAGGCCGATGAAAAAGCCAGCTGGAGCGGATTTTAGGAGAACATATGGCTGAAAACAATTACGACGTCATTATCATAGGCGCGGGCAGCATTGGTACCCCGCTGGCTATGGCGCTGGCCAAGCGCGAGCTGAAGACCCTGGTGCTGGAGGCCGCGGCCTCCCCGGGGCAGGGGCAGAACAAGTGCGCCATAGGCGGCCTGCGGGCCACGCATTCTGACGGCTCCAAGATAAAGGCCTGCCTGCGCAGCCTGAAGATCTTCTCCACCTGGCACAAGGAGCACGGCGACGATATAGGCTGGATAAAGGGCGGCTACCTGTTCCCGGTATATACCGAGAACGACGAGCGCGTCCTCAGGGAACTGCTGAAGGTGCAGCGCGGCTTCGGCCTGAACATCGACTGGATAGGCCCGGAGAAGGTGCGGGCGCTGGTGCCCGGCATCGCCGACAAGGATCTGCGCGGCGGCACTTACTCTCCCGACGACGGCTCCGCCTCCCCGCTGCTCTCCGTCAACGCCTTCTACCGCCGCGCCGTCAAGCTGGGCGCGGAATTTCATTTCCACGAGCCGGTGAAGGAGATCCTCTCCGAGAACGGGGAAGTGAAGGGCGTGCGCACCCCGCTCGGGCGCTACGACGCCAAGTGGGTGGTCAACGCCGCCGGCGCCGAGGCCGCCGCCGTCTCGGACCTGGCCGGGATAAAGGTGCCGGTGAACCCGGACTGCCACGAGGCGGGCATCACCGAGCCGGCAGCCCGGTTCTTCGACCCGATGGTGGTGGATATACGCCCCGGGGACAAGTCCAAGAATTATTATTTCTACCAGAACTGGGAAGGGCAGATAGTGTTCTGCCTCACCCCGCAGCCGCCCATCTGGGGCCATGACCGGCGCTCCACTTCGGAGTTCCTGCCGGAGATCTCGCGCCGCATGATCTCGCTGATGCCCAATCTGGCCACGCTGAAGGTGCGCCGCACCTGGCGCGGCCTCTACCCCATGACCCCGGACGGTTTCCCGGTGGCGGATTTCCCCGCCGCGCTGAAGGGCTACGTGCTGGCGGTGGGCATGTGCGGGCAGGGCTTCATGCTGGGGCCCGGCCTGGGCGAGGCGCTGGCCGCGCATATGGCGGGCCAGCCCTCCGAAGAGGACAGGGATATCCTCGCCGGCTTCAAACTGGAGCGCAGCTTCGCCGGCCAGGAAAAGCTGAAGTAGGGCGCCTCCCGCCCGGCAAGGCCCGCCCGCCAATAGCGGAGCGGGCCTTTTGCTATAATAATTTACCGACCGGTAAAATATTTGCAATAAAACCGGCCCCCTGCGCGTTGTACTGTAGACGCGGCACTACATAACCTATGAATATACTTAAAACCTTCCTCATGATCGCTGCCCTGGCCCTGGCGGCCTGCCCGGCCGCGGCCGGGCAGGACCTGGCGCTTACCTGGGACGAGGCGCGCAAGCTGGCCCTGCAGCATAACCCCTCGGTCAAGGCGGCCCTGGCCTCGATGGAGCAGGCCGGCTCCAGCTACCTGGCCAGCCTGAATTCCTATTTCCCGTCCGTCAGCGTGTCGCACGGCGTCAGCCGCAGCGGCGGCGACCTCCGCGACCCCTCCAACAGCTGGAGCGCCTCCATCTCGGCCTCCGAGGACCTGCTCAACCTCAGGACCGTTTCCACCGTGAAGAGCAGCCGCATCTCCAAGGAGAAGGCGGAGGCCGACTACCTGGCCGCCTCGGCTTCGGCCCGCCAGGCCCTGACCGGGGCTTTTACCGACCTGCTGTTCGCCCAGCGGCGCGTGGACGTGCAGAAGAAGATCCTGAATATCCGCGTGGAGAACGCCAAGCTGCTGCAGCTGAAGTACGAGAGCGGCATGGAGTCCAAGGGCAACGCGCTCTACACCGCCGCGCTGGCCGAGAACGCCGCCGTCTCCGTGAGGAAGGCCGAGCGCCAGCTGACCGCGGCCCAGCGCGCGCTGCTCGAGGCCATCGGCCTTGAGGGCGTCAGGCAGGTAAAGGCCCTGGGGGATATCAGCGTGCCGTCCTACTCGCTGGCGGACAGCGAGGTGGAGAACGCGCTTGAGCAGTCCCCGCGCATCGTGTCGGCCAAAAAGACTTTGGAAGCCGCCAAAGAGCGCGCCGCTTCGGCCCGCTATTACGCCTACCCCACGCTGCGGGCCAGCGGGTCCTACGGCTGGACCGGCGACAGCGAATTCCCCGAGAACAAGAGCTGGTCCATGGGGCTCAGCCTGAGCCTCCCCCTCTTCTCGGGCGGGCCCACCTACTATTTCAACAACCTCTCGGCCAATAAGAAGGCCCTGACGGCGGCCGAGGAGAACTACAGGGCGGCGCGTATCTCGCTGGCCGCCTCGCTGCGCACCGGCTACGAGGATTACCAGAGCTCGGCCGAGACCGCGCTGGCCAGCGCCTCGCTGCTGAGGGCCAACGAGGAGCGCTACAAGGAAGCCCAGATCAAGTACATGGCCGGCAAGATCAGCTTCCTCGACCTGGAGAACGTGGAGCAGAATTTCGTGGACTCCGACCTGAACCAGCTGGATTACGCGCGCACGGCCCACAGCCGCAAGGCGTCGCTGGAGCAGCTGCTGGGCGTGGGCGTGGAGAAATAAAGGGAACCATATGAAAAAGATCATCATCGTGCTGGTTATAGCGGCGCTGGCGGGCGGCGGGTGGTACGCTTTCAAGAGCAAGAACGGCAAGAGCAAGCCCCGGTACCGGCAGGCGCAGGCCGAGCTGCGGGACCTTTCCGAAATGGTGGACACCACCGGCGTGGTGCAGCCCGAGAACCGCGTGGAGATACAGCCCTCCTCCGGCGGCCGCATCGAGGAGATCCTGGTGGAGGAAGGCGAGCAGATCCGGGCCGGCGAGGTGCTGGCGCTGATGAGCTCGTCGGACCGCGTGGCCATCCTGGACGCCGCGCGCGCCTCCGGCGACGACCAGTACGCGCAGTGGAAGGAAACCTACAAGCCGATCAAGGTGATCTCGCCGATAGACGGCACCCTGATACTCCGGAACGTGGTGGAGGGGCAGACCGTGGGCGCCAACACCGTCCTGTTCGCCATCTCCGACAAGCTGATAGTCTCGGCCAGCCTCGACGAATCCGATATCGGCCGTCTCAAGCGGGGGCAGCGCGCCACCATCGTGCTGGACTCCTACCCCGACAAGCCGGTCAAGGGCACCATCTTTAAGATCCTCGACGAGGGTACCACCAAAAACAACGTGGTCACCTATACCGTGAAGATCCGGCCTGACCGCGTCCCCCCCTTCTTCCGCTCGCAGATGACCGCCAATATCAAGGTCAGCGTGTCCGAGCGCAAGGACGTCCTGCTGCTGCCGGCCGCGGCCATCGTCACGGACCCGGCCGGCGAGACTGCCGTGATAACGGAGCTGAAGGACGGGCAGCCGGTCTACGCCCGCGTGGAGACGGGGCAGAACGAAGGGGACCTGGTGGAGATAGCCTCCGGCCTGTCGGCGGGCGACAAGGTGTATTTCCAGATGCGGGGCTACTCCTCGCAGGTGGACTCCTCCGGCAGCAACCCGCTGATGCCCAAGCGGCCGTCGATGAACAGGCAGCAGCAGCGGGCGGTCAGCGGGCGCTGACGTCCGCCCCCGCGGCAGAAGAAGATTTTATGATCGAACTTAAAGGCATCAAGAAGGTCTACCAGATGGGCGGGGAGCCCCTGGAAGTGCTCAGGGGCGTGGATCTCTCCATCAAAGAGGGCGAGTTCGTCGCCATCATGGGCCCGTCGGGCTCGGGCAAGTCCACGCTGATGCACATCCTCGGCCTGCTCGACCGGCCGAGCGCCGGTTCGTTCAAGCTGTTCGGCCGCGAGGTCTCCGAGCTCGACGACGTGGAACTGAGCTACCTGCGCGCCCGCATCCTCGGCTTCGTCTTCCAGCAGTTCAATTTGCTGCCGCGCATCACCGCCGCCGCCAACGTAGCGCTGCCGCAGATCTACCTGGGCGAGAAAGCCCGCCCGCACGAGGCCAAAAAATACCTGGACCAGGTCGGCCTCGGCGACCGCACGGGCCATAAGCCCAACCAGCTCTCCGGCGGCCAGCAGCAGCGCGTGGCCATCGCCCGGTCGCTCGTCAACGACCCCAAGATCATCTTCGCCGACGAGCCCACCGGCAACCTGGCCTCGGCCCAGGCCGAAGAGATCATGCAGATCTTCCGCAGGCTCAACGACGAGAAGGGCATCACCATAGTGATGGTGACGCACGAGCCCGACATCGCCGCCTGGGCCGACCGCGTGATCAAGCTGAAGGACGGCCTCATTACCGAGGACGTGGTCAGGAAGGCCCCGGCCGTGCAGGTGAAGGAGATCAAGCGCCTCCATATCCCCAAGACTTTTTTTCTGAGCTGGCGCGAGGTGGCTGAAAACCTGGCCTCCTCGCTCTCCTCCATCATCAGCAACAAGACCCGCTCGCTGCTGACGATGCTGGGCATCATCATAGGCGTGGGCGCGCTGATAGCCATGCTGGCCGTGGGCACCGGCGCGCAGAAGGCCATACAGAAGCAGATGTCCTCCCTGGGCACCAACCTGCTGGCCGTGATGCCGGGCATCTTCAGGCAGGGCGGCGCCAGCATGGGCGCCGGGGCCGTGACCAGGCTGACCATGGATGACGCCAAGGCCCTGGCGGAGATAGAGAGCATCTCCAGGTCGGACGCTAACGTTTCCGGCGGGGCCCAGGTGGCCTACGGGGCCAAGAACCTGCGCACCTCCGTCAATGGCGTAGGCGCGGTCTACGCCTCCATGCGCAATTCCCAGCCGTATTACGGCCGCTTCTTTTCCGACGCCGAGGGCCGGCGCCTGGCCAAGGTGGCCCTGCTGGGCAACACCGTGGTGAAAGAGCTGTTCGGGGGCGAGAACCCGGTTGGCAAGACCATCAAGATCAATCGCAAGAATTTTACGGTCATAGGCGTGCTGCCGCTCAAGGGCGCGCAGGGGCCGCGCGACCAGGACGACGTGGTGGTGATCCCGCTGCAGACCGCCATGAAGGTGGTGCTGGGCAAGAATTACGTGGATTCCATCTGGCTGGAGGTCGCGGACTACTCCAGCATGGACCAGGTGCAGACCGACGTGAAGGCGCTGATGCGCAAACGCCACAACGTACCCGCCCACAAGGACGACGACGTGATGCTGATGAACATGGCCGAGCTGCAGACTATGCTGACCGGCACCATCAAGACCTTCAGCACGCTGCTGGGCATGATAGCCGGCATCTCGCTGATCGTCGGCGGCATCGGGATCATGAACATCATGCTCGTCAGCGTCAGCGAGCGCACCAAGGAGATAGGGCTGCGCAAGGCCATAGGCGCTACCAGTCGCGCGGTGCTGCTGCAGTTCCTCATCGAGGCGGTCATCGTTTCCGTGGTGGGCGGCGTTATCGGCATCCTGATCGGCGCGGGCAGTTCGCTGCTGCTCTCCAAGATCTCGGGCTGGGCCGTCTACATCTCGCCTTTCTCGGTGGCCCTGGCCTTCGGCTTCTCGGCCGGCGTGGGCATAGTGTTCGGCTTCTGGCCGGCCAAGAAAGCGTCCCTGCTTTCGCCTATAGAGGCCCTCCGTTACGAGTAAGGCATAATTTGATATATTATCAAGACCCCGGGCAAGACCCGGGACGGAACCTGGTTTTCTGGAGGCACCTATGGTAAGCGTTCAGGTAAAATGTCCCCATTGCGGCAAGGCGCTGATGAACTCGGCCAAGAAACTCGACGGCGTTCCGTCCATCGAGGTCAACCTGACCTACGCCGGCAAGCACGCCCCCCTCTACCTCAGCTCCCTTTACGGCAGCTATAAAGTCGAGACCGAGCTCAACATGCCCGCGGGCAAAGTGGCCGGTTTCCGCTGCCCTCACTGCAAGGTCGACCTGAAGAGCACCCGCAAGTGCGACGCCTGCTCCTCCCAGATGATAGCTTTTGAACTGAAGGCCGGCGGCCAGGTGCAGATCTGCTCGCGCCGCGGCTGCAAGAAGCACGTACTGGAATTCCAGGACCCCGCCGGCGAACTGCAGGCTTTCTACAAGTCCTACCTGAAAGCGCTTAAGTAAGCGCCGCCGAACGAACGGGGGTCAGGTCTTTACTTTTGACCTCGGCCCCCGTTCTCGTTCCAGGAACATGGTTTTAGAGCTAGGTCAAAAGTAGAGACCTGACCCCATGAACAATAGTTTCTTCCGCACGCATAAAGTGCTGGCCCTGCTGCCGCTGCTGCTGATGGGCGCCGGCGTCTGGTACTTTATCCGGGTCCGCGCGCCCGGCGCCGGGCAGGAGGCCCCCGCGGTGGAAACTGCCAGGATCTTCGCGCAGAAGCCCGCCGCCCAGGCCGCCGCTCCCGCTGCTCCCGCCGTTCCCGAACCCTTATCCTCCGGCGAGGCGGCCGCCAGGCTCCCGGAAGCCTATGACCCGAAAGCCGGCCTGGACATACAGGGCTCGCGGTCCTTCAACAGCCAGGTGACCAGCGCGCTGAAACTGATCTGGATGTCCGACCGCGAGACTTTCCTCTACATCAGGAAAAACCTTTCCATCGTGCGCAACGAGACGCAGACCGGCTTTTACCTGGAGAACGGCCGGCCGGTGGCCGCCCTTTCCAGCGCCCACGCCTTCCGCTCGCTCACCTGGTGCGCCGGCGTCATAGCCCACCAGGCCTGGCACGCCTCCTACACCGCCAACAAGAAGAAGAGGCGGTCTAAAAAGTACACGCCGCCGCCGCCCGGAGAGAGCAGCGAGCTGCAGGTGGAGGCCAACCCCGCGCGCCTGGACTACGCTGGCATGGATGCGATACTTTACATAGAGGACAAGGCTGCGGCGTTCCAGCTGGAAGTCCTGAGGAAGGTGGGGGCCCCGGCCAGCGAGACCGGGCCGCTGTTCCGCCGCGCCCCGCGCGACTTCCACCTGTCCCACGACGGCAATTACGCCATCAAGCCGTGACCGCCCTGCTGCGCCCGCTGCAAATAGGGCAAGTCGGACTTAAAAACAACCTGGCGCTGGCCCCCATGGCCGGCATCACCAACGCCGCCTTCCGCATTTTAGCCGCGGGCGGCGGCGCCGGGCTCGTCGTGACCGAGATGGTTTCGGCCGAAAGCCTGAAATACGCCAATAAAAAATCCTTCAGGATGCTGGAGCTGCTGCCCGGCGAGCGGCCGGCCGCCATACAGCTCTTCGGCGCCGACCCGGCGTCGATGGCGCTGGGCGCCCAGGCCGCAGAGCGCGCCGGGGCAGATCTCGTGGACATAAACGCGGGCTGCCCGGTGAAGAAGGTGCTGCGCTCCGGCGCCGGGGCCGCGCTGATGAAGACCCCGCTGCTGCTGGGCGACATAATTTCGCGCATGGTGAAAAGCGTCAAGGTCCCCGTCACGGTAAAGTTCCGCGTGGGCCTGGAGGCCGGCGAGAACCTGGGGCCGCTGCTGGCCAGGATCGCCGAAGAATCCGGCGCCTCCGCGATTACCCTGCACGGCCGGCCGGCCTCGCAGTTCCATACCGGCCCCATAGACCTGGAAGCCGTGGCGGCGACGGCCGCCGCGGTAAAGATCCCTGTTTTCGGCAACGGCGGCGTGGAGAATTCCGAGGGCGCCCGCGCCCTGCTGGAGGCCGGCTGCGCCGGGGTGGCCGTCGGGCGCGCCGCCATCTTCAACCCCGCGATCTTCAGCGAGATCGCCGCCGGACTTTCCGGCGGTTCCGTGCCGCCCCCTTCCGGCGCCGACCGCATGCGGCTCTTCCTGCGCTTCCTCGAGCTGAACGCCGGCCTCTACGGCGAGGAGCGCGGCCTGACCCGGGCGCGCAAGCTGGTGGGCTACTGGCTCAAAGGCCTGCCCGGCGCCTCCGGTGCGCGGAGCGCCTTCATGCGGCTTAAAACCCTTAAAGAGGCCGAAGAGCTTTTGATACAATATACGAAGTAAAACCCCGCAAAGGCCCCTTTATGACACAGGTTGAAACCCCGGAAACCCCGCTGATGCAGCAGTACCAGGCGCTCAAGAGCGCCTATCCGCACGCCCTGCTTTTTTTCCGCCTGGGCGACTTCTACGAACTTTTCTTCGACGACGCCAGGACCGCCAGCGCCCAGCTGGGCCTTACGCTGACCGCCCGCCAGAGCGTGCCGATGTGCGGCGTCCCGCACCATTCGGCCTCCGCCTATATCGCCCGCCTGCTGTCGGCCGGGCACAAGGTGGCAATCTGCGAGCAGGTGGCGCCCTCCGGAGACGTGAAGAAGACCAAGCTTTTCAAGCGGGAAGTGGTGCGCCTGATCACCCCCGGCACCGTGGTGGAGGACGAGCTGCTGCAGCCGCGCTCCAGCCGCTATTTGGTGGCGCTAGACCTCGATATCGTGGGCTGGGGCCTGGCTTCCTTCGACGCCTCCACCGGCGATTTCCTGGCCACCCAGAACCTCAACGACCCCGACCTCTACCAGCTGCTGTCCTTCATTTCCAAGACCGGCCCCGCCGAGATCCTGGCCGATTCCAAGACCATCAAAGAAATCAACAAGCGCGGCCTGGATTTTACCCCGGTGCCGGTGACCGAGTACGTCCGCGCCGACGCCTCCCAGCCGGCCTGGGCGGCGCAGTCCGTCTGGCAGAACCACAAGCTGGCCATGAAGACCGCGCTGAAGGTCACCTCCTACGTGCGGCAGACCCAGCCGGGTCTCAAAGAGGTCTTCGCCCCTTCTTATTACGAGCCGGCCAACCGCCTGCAGCTCGACGAGTCCGCCATCAAGACGCTGGAGCTGGTCTCCAGCCCCGACGGAGACGATTCCAAGACCCTTTGGGGCGTGCTGGACCTGTGCCGCACCTCCATGGGCTCGCGCCTGCTGCGCCGCTGGCTGCTGGAGCCGCTGACCGACCTGCGCGAGATCCAGTCCCGCCAGGGCTTCACGGCCTTCCTGGCCGAGGGCCGCGAGGCCCGCGAGCAGCTGGGCGACATCCTGGCCCAGGTGCCCGACATCGAGCGGCTGCTCGGCCGCGTGATCAACCTTTCCGCCTCGCCGCGCGACCTGGGCGCCGTGCGCAAGGCGCTGACGCAGCTGCCGCGCCTGAAGCTGCTCTTAAGCTCGGCCGGCTTCTTCGAATGCGCGCCCGAGCTGGCCTCCCGCCTGGACGCCGGCACGCACGCCCTGAACAGCCTGCGCGCCGAGCTGGAGCGGGCGCTGGCCGAAACTCCCCCCGCGCGCCTCTCCGACGGCGGCGTGATCCGCGAAGGCTACAGCCCCGAGCTGGACGAACTGCGCCTGGTGCGCCGCGACAGCCAGAAGCTGCTGACCGACATAGAGCTGAAAGAGAAGGAAAAGACGGGCATTCCCACGCTGAAGGTGGGCTACAACAGCGTCTTCGGCTATTTTATAGAGGTTTCCAAGGCGCAGTCGCAGAAGGTGCCGCATTATTTCGTGCGCAAGCAGACGCTGGTCAACGCCGAGCGCTACATCACCGAGGACCTCAAGACCCTCGAGGACAAGATCCTGGGCGCCGAGGAAAAGATGTCCAAGCTGGAGTCCCACCTCTTCGGGCAGCTGCGCGAAAGGGTGAAGTCCTCGCTGGGCGAGATAAAGACCTTCGCCTCCTGCGCCTCCGAGCTGGACGTTTTCTTCGCCCTCTCCGAGAGCGCCGTGCGCTACGAGTTCTCCCGCCCGAGGGTCAACTCCGGCGACCTGCTGAAGGTGGAGGAGGGCCGCCACCCCGCCGTGGAGCGCTTCCTGCCCGCCGGCACCTTCGTCCCCAACGACCTGGAGCTGGGCGGCTCCGACGGCAGGGTGATCATCCTCACCGGCCCCAACATGAGCGGCAAGAGCGTCTACCTGCGGCAGTCCGCCGTGGTGGTCATCCTCGCCCAGATCGGCTCCTTCGTGCCCGCGCGCGCGGCCGAGGTGGGCGTGGTGGACCGCATCATGACGCGCATCGGCGCGCAGGACCGCATGGCAAGGGGAGAATCCACCTTCATGGTGGAGATGCGCGAGACTTCGGCCATCATGCGCCTGGCCACCCCCAAGAGCCTGATCCTGCTCGACGAGGTGGGCCGCGGCACTTCCACCTTCGACGGCATCTCCATCGCCTGGGCCGTGGTAGAGCACCTCTACAAGCCCGAAGGCGGCCCCAAGGTGCTGTTCGCCACGCATTACTTCGAGCTGACCGAGCTGGCCGAGAAGTTCGCCGGCATCAAGAACTGCAATATCGCCGTGAAGGAATGGACCAACGCACTCGGCAAGACCGAGGTGGTGTTCCTGCACAAGATAGCCTCCGGCCCGGCCGACAAGTCCTACGGCATCCACGTGGCCCAGCTGGCCGGCCTGCCCGAGAGCGCGCTGGCCCGCGCCCGCGAGATCCTGCACGTCCTCGAGACCAAGGGCGACATCCGCGTGGAGTCCGGCGACGAGAACCAGACCCCCATGCTGCCCATCTTCTCCGGCCATCCGGTGATAGACGAGCTGAAGATGTGCGACGCCGACAACATGACGCCGCTGCAGGCGCTGTCGGCCATAACCGACTGGAAGAAGCGGCTTAAAGACTAGGTTTGAAGCGGCGTATTTCCGACTTAATCCTGAATACGATATAGGCGGCCGAGTACAGGGCTCCCGGCAGCGCCGCGGCATGGGCCTCCGCCGCGCCGGGCGAGAGATTTTCTATATTCATGGCCATGTCCAGCGGGTTCAGCAATATGAGGCGCAGGACGAAGATGAGCTGCACGGCGCTCTCTAAAAGCGCGGCCGGCCGCGCGAAGGGCAGCCGGAGGTAGAGCGCCGCCCCCAGGCCTCCTTCCATCGTGTAAAAAGCCAGGTTCCCCCAGCCGTTGCCGCCGGTTATGGCCCCGGCGCGGAAGCCGGGCCAGATAAATGTTTCCAGCGCCAGCCAGAGCGGCGCCGCGTAATAAAAATAGTCCAGCCAGTTCTTTTCTTTGTCCATAAGACCCACCGGAAATACGGCCTAATGGCCCATACGGATCCGGTGTATAGTTATTATAATTTAAGGGTACAGGGAGGCTCAATGTTTAAAAGTCTTGCACTTTCCGCTTTATCGGTCCTGGTCCTGGCAGCACCTGCTTTCTGCCGGTCATTTACGCTCGAAACTGTTTCGGCCGGGAATTTTCCGCAGTCCGCCGCGCCCGCTGCGCCGCGCCCCGCGCCCGTTACCCCTCCCGGGGTGACGATAGCCAATTACACCACCGACGAAGAGTTCACCTTCGAGAGCGACGTGCAGCCCGCCCTGAACGCGCGCATCAACGCGCTGAAGGCCGCCGGCCTCACCACCTTGGGAGGCCGCGTGGTGGAGAATGGCAACGACTACAGCTTCGTTATAGAGTACCTGCCGACCGTGAAGGGCAATGCCGCCCTGCCGCCGGCCGTGCTGCTGGAAACCTATAAAAACGGCGCCTCCTATTGGCTGGAGCGCGAGGCCGAAGAGGCCATGAAGGCCTGCGCCGCCAATTTCCGCGCCGCCAAACTGCCCGTGCTGGGCTCCTTCCTCTACGAGATCGGCAACGACAACGCCTTCGCCGTGGATTACCTGGTCAGGAACCTGCTGCGCCCCGCGCAGGAATACGACGTGAAGTTTTTGACCTATACCGGCGGCAAGTTCACTTTCGAGAGCGAGGCCGAAAAGGCCGTGCCCTCGTATCTCGCGCTCTTCAAGCAGGCCGGCGTGCCGGCCATACGCGGCGCGGCCGTAAAGAGCGGCCGCGACTACGCCGTGCAGGTGGAATACGTGGTAAAGACCGGCAAGGCCGCGCCGCGCCCGCAGTATTCGGTGGCCCGCTACGACGCCCGCGAGACTTTTAATTTCGATAAAGAAGCGCTGGCCGCCTCCAAGGCCGCGCTGCCCGCTTTCGCCCGCGCCGGCGTGCCCCCGCTTTCGGCCGTAGTGCGCCCCGAAGGGCGCGACTACTCCTACAGCGTGGATTTCCTGGTGGGCAATATCTACCAGGCCGGCGGCGTGATCCCCTCGGCCGCGGTGCAGACCTACCAGGCCCCCGAGACCTTCACCTTCGACAGGGAGGCCGAAAAGGCCCTGGCCGAAAAAGTCGCCGCCTTCAACGCCGGCGGCCTGCCGGTCATAGGCTCTGCCGTCACCGGCGAGCTCGGCTCCTATACCTACGCGATAGATTATGTGGCCAAGGCCGGCTCGCAAAGCCCGGCGTATCCCCCTCCTCCCCAGTACTGAGCCCGGAGTTTATGAGCTGAACCCGGGCTCCGCGCCCGGGTTCTTTTTTTATGGAACAAAAGAGCCCTTTCGAGGGGATAAAGACCTACGGCAATTTCGGCCTCCTGTGGCTGTTCGCGGTCGTTATTTTGGCGGTGCAGGTGGCGTCGCTGCTGCTGATGGAGATCCCCGCCCGCGCCCTCGGGCTCAAGTTCGACACCTACGAAGCCTCCATACCGGGTTTTATCCTGACGGCTCTCGCCGCCTGGTCGCTGCTGGCGCACCTCGGTGTCGCCTGGCGCCAGGCCTGGCGCGACTGGCAGGCTAACGCCTGGGCCGACCTGCGCAAGGCGCTGCGCTATCTGCCGGGCTACGCCGGCGTGCTGCTGTTCATGGGGCTGGTCCTTGCCGCGGCCTATTACCTCTGGGGCGACGCTTTCGCGGGCCTTATGAAGCCCGTCTCGGCCTCCGGCGCTGAACAGGAGGCCAGCGTGAAGGCGATGGCTTTTTCCGCGCCGCGCTTCGCCCTGCTGCTGCTGGCCGCCTGCGTAGCGGCGCCGCTGGCGGAGGAATTATTCTTCCGCCGCATAGTTTTTGCCTCGTTCCGGGCCAGGAGGGGATTCTGGTTCAGCGCCTTCTGGTCCAGCCTGCTGTTCGCGCTCTTCCACGGCGGCAACGCGCCGGTCACGCTGCTGCCGGGTGTCTACTTCTGCTGGGTTTACGAAAAGGAGCGCCGCCTGCCGGCCAATGTCATGCTGCACGGCCTGGTAAACTTTTTCGCGGTGCTCTTTAGAACGTTCAGCTGAAGTATTGTAAAATCACCTTATGCCGGAAATAAAAGTCCTTCCTGAAGACGTGGTTTCCAAGATCGCCGCGGGCGAGGTGATAGAGCGCCCCGCCTCGGTGCTGAAGGAACTGATAGAGAATTCCCTGGATTCCGGCGCCTCCCGCATAGAGATAGAGCTGCAGAAGGCCGGCCGCGGCCTGATCCGGGTGCACGACGACGGGCGCGGCATGGACCGCGAGGACCTGCGCCTCTCGCTCGGCCGCCACGCCACCAGCAAGCTCAACACTTTCGAGGATATCTATTCGCTGGCCACCTTCGGCTTCCGCGGCGAGGCCCTTTATTCCATCTTCGCGGTGTCGCGCCTTAAGCTGACCTCGTTCAAGGCCGGCGCCGATTCCGGCTACACGCTGGAGGGCGAGGGCGGCCGCGTGATAGCGGAGCTGCCCGCCCCGCCGGTGAAGGGCACCACCGTGGAGGCCGCCGACCTTTTCTTCAACACCCCGGCCCGCGCCAAGTTCATGAAGAGCGACGCCGCCGAGCGCTCCCACCTCATCAAGGCCGTAGAGGAAGCGGCCCTCGCCAACCTCGGCGTCTCTTTCCGCCTGGTCATAGACGGCGCCGAGCTCCTGAACCTGCCGGCCCTGCCGGGCGGGCTGTGGGAGAACCTCAAGAACCGCGCAGCGGCCATCTTCGGCAAAAGCGTTTACTCCGGGCTGGTCCGCGTAGAGGGCAAGACCGCCGGCATGGCCGTCTACGGCCTGCTGTCGCGGCCCGACGCCCTGGCGGCCACGCGCGCCAACCAGCATTTCTTCGTCAACCGCCGCCCCGTGGGGTCCGTCCTGCTGCGCCAGGCGCTGTACCGCGGCTACGGCCATATGCTCACCGGCCGCCACCCGGCCGGCGCGCTGTTCGTGGAGCTGGACCCGGGCTCCTTCGACGCCAATATCCACCCGCAGAAGCGCGACGTGAAATTTTCCTCCGAGAACGAGATCTTCAAGACCATTTCCAACACCGTGTACGAGGAGCTGCTGAGCAAGCAGACGGCGGCCGTGACCATGACCGCCCCGGAGGCCGGCCGCCAGTTCACTGCGCCCGACGTGCCGGCCTACCGCGAGGCCGCCGCCCCGCCGCAGACGGCGGCCGAGACCGGCAGCCTGTTCGGGTCCGCTTCCGGGCCGGAGCCGCTGACGCCGCAGGACCACCCGGACTGGCGCGGCCGCGACCTGGCCTACCTCGGCCAGCTGGCCAAGAGCTATTTGCTTTTCGAGTCCGACGCCGGCCTGCTGGTGGTGGACCAGCACGCCGCGCAGGAGCGGGTGCTGTTCGAAAAATACCTCGGTGAATTTTCCAAGGGGGGCGTGCGGGTGCAGCCGCTGCTGGTGCCGCTCGAGGCGGAGCTGTCGCGCTCGCAGATGGAGACGGTTTTAAAATGGCGCGACTGGATGAAGACGGCGGGCTTCGAGATAGACCAGCGCGGCCCGGCCACGGCGCTGCTGCGCGCGGCCCCGGCGCTTTTCTATTTCACCCAGCCCGCCTTCGCCGAATTCCTGGGCTATTTGTCCGAGGTGCTCGGCGAACCGGAGGCGGCCGCCGAGGACCTGAAGCGCAGCGTCATCGCCACGATGGCCTGCAAGAAGTCCATCAAGGCCCACGATTTCGTGAAGCCGCAGGAGGCTTTGCGGCTGATGGAAGATCTGAAGAGGGCGAAGGACAGCTACCACTGCCCGCACGGGCGCCCCACGCTGTTCTACCTGTCGGGCGGCGACATAGCGCGCCGCTTCCAGCGCTCCGGCGCCTTATAATTTAAAATTTATAGGTGACGCCGGCCTGCTGGCGGGCGTTCATCTCTTTGCCGGTGTCGAAAGAGAAGTCGAATGCCCATTTATTGGCCGCGAAGCCCAGGCCGAAGGTCAGGCCTTCGGCGGGCCGGTCGAACTGGTAGCCCGACCTCATGCTGACGGTAAGCCCCATCCTCATTTCCATGTTGAGCTCGGCCCCCATCTGGAAATAGCCCCGGTCTTTGTACGCCCCTATCCAGTCCGCCGTGAACATGGCGTCGCTGTGGGTCAGGTCCGTGGACGGGTCCAGCAAGTTCGGCGGGTTGATATCCACGCGCCAGGCCGCGCCGAGCCGCTTCACCGCCGGGGCGGGGTCGCTGGCCTCTTCGAACTTGAAGCCGCTGCCGGAATTCATCAGGGCCGCCCCCAGCGTAAAACCTCCGCCGGGGGAATACAGCGCGCCGGCGTCGAAGAGCATGGCCGAAGCCGAGGCGGTTTCGGCCAGCTCTATCCTGACCCGCTTGAGCGTGGCGCCGGCGCCGAAGCGCTCGCTGAACCTGTAGGCGGCCGAGGCGTAAACGGCGCTGTCCGTCTCGGCGTTTACCCTGCCGGTGACGCCGCCGGTCAGGTTGAGCGCGATGTCCCCGGCGTTGAAATGCATGTAGCCGGGGGTCAGCACCAGCGGGCCGAACTTGAGCGGCGCGGCCAGGAAACTGTGCCCCGCGTCCTCGAAGCCGCGCAGGTAACTGGCGGTCACCGAAAAACCATCAGCAAAAGCCAGCGCGCCGGGATTGTAATTGAGGCTCTCCGGGCTGCCGGGCACGGCGGTGAAGGCCTGGCCCAGGGCGGCGGAGCGCGCGCCCAGCGGCGCGTTCAGCGACGGGGCGGCGGTGAGCCCCGGCTCGGCCGAGGCGCGGCCGGCGCAGGCGGCCCAGGCCGCCAGCGAAAGCGAGAGTATTTTTAGCGCCGTCTTCGTCATTTTATCAGCACTATCTTCTCGGTGCCGTTAAGCTTGGGCCCGGTCACGTGCAGCAGGTAGAGGCCGCTGGCCGCCGTCCTGCCGCCGTCCGTCTTGCCGTCCCAGAATAGCGTCTTGGTCCCTACGGCCGCCGGGCCGCTGAAAAGCTTCCTGACCAGCCCGCCGTTAATGGTGTAGATGTCCACCTTTACGTCCCCGGCTTTGTAGATCGTGATGTCGACCCTGGCCGACCCGCCGCGCAGCGGCCTGAAAAGGTTGTCGGTAAGGACGGTGAAGCCGGGCCTGAAATCCACCCGCAGCACATTGGACATGCCTGCCGACCTGCCGCCGGGATTGGTGACGCTGACGCTGTAGAGGCCCAGCGCCGCGCCCAGCGGGGTGGTGGCCACCGTGAGCTGCGTATCCGATACGCGCGTGACCGAGGTGACGGGGATGGCGCCCGGGGCGCCGGCCAGGGCGGCCGTGTTCAGGCCCGGCTGGAAGATCTCCCCGTACACCGTGAAATTGGTCGGGCCGTCGTTGTCGTAGACCAGGTTCGGCGTGAAGCCGGTGACGACGGGCGACCTGGTCAGGGCGCTGTAGACGTAATCCGTGGCCGCCTGGTTGAGCGTGGAGGTGAAGTAGAGCCGCCAGCTGTAGGTGTCGGTGGAGCGCAGTACCGCTATGCCGCCCAGCTCGTTAAAGGCCGGGGCCGTGGAGAAGACCGCCGCCGGGGCGGAAGGGAAGGAGAATCCGTCGGCGCTGTCCGCGGCCAGCACCATGGCCGCCGTGGCGCCCGCCCCCAGCGTGCCGGAGGCGAAAAGCCGCAGCGTCCCGTTGGTGAGCGTGGAGACTGCCACGTTAAAAACCCCGGTGGAGGCCAGCACCTGCGTCTCGCCGGAGAAGCTGTTGCCGCTGTCGGTGCTGGTGGCCTGGTAGACCCTGTGGGAAGCCGGGTCGCGCGAGCCGTCGTCGCGGGCGTAGTAGAGCAAGGCCTCCCCGGAGCCCAGGAAATACGGGGCCAGGGAGAGCACGCGGCTGCTGCCGAACTGCAGCAAAAAGTCCGCATCCCGGCCCCAGGTCAGGCCGTCCGTAGAAGTGGCGCTCAGCACAGAATATATACCGGTGGAGCTGAGGCCAACGTAATAAGCCCTGTAGGGCCCGCTGGCGATTGCTGCGCCCTCGAAGGCGCCGAGGGCGGTGATGGAACTGGAATAAAAACCGGCCAATTCAGTGGAGATGCGGACTCCGGGCTCCACCGTCCAGTTCTCGCCGTCGGCCGAGGTGGCGCTGTAGACGGAGAAGGCGGCCTGGGAGGAGAAATACAGCCTGTAGCCGTTAGAGATCGGCCTGACGCAGTGCAGGTCGGCGGAGGACAGGCGTACTCCCGGCTCCAGTTCAAAAGCGGGCGCGCAGAGCGCGGGCCCGGCCCAGGCCGACAGCGCCGCAACCGCTAAAATAAGTTTCTTGATCAAGCCTTTGCCCCCGCCCTTAAGGCGCTTTTACGCCTGTAGAATTATACAAAACCCCCGCCCCTCAGGGCTTGCGCACGAAATGCGGCATTTCCAGTGGGATCTCCATGGACAGCTCCACCAGCCCGGCGGGCTGGCCGTCTTTCAGCCAGGGCGCCTGGTAAATTAATTTCTTAACCCCGTTCTTCTCTATGGTGTAGGCGTTGGTGTAGGGTTCGGCCAGCATTTTTTTGAGTTTCGATCTGGCCGGCTCCGGGTGGCAGTCCAGCAGGCTCTTGCCTATCAGCGAGCCGCCCCCGCTTTTGGCGAAGGTTGCGGCGGCCTTGCCGTTCATCTCCAGGATCTTTCCCTCAGCGTCGCAGACCGTAATGGCGAAATTTACGCCGTCTTTCCAGTTTTCCATAAGTCTCCGTGTAGCGCCCATCCGCGCTTTCTATATTATAAAATATGCGTATGCCCTCATCGCGTTTTCTTGAGCTGGCGGCGGCCCGCCGCAGCGTGCGCAAATACCAGTCCGCCCCGGTGGAGCGGGAGAAGCTGGACCTGTGCCTGGAGGCCGCGCGCCTGGCCCCGTCGGCCTGCAACGCCCAGCCCTGCCGCTTCGTCGTGCTCGACGACCCGGCGCTGAAGGAAAAATTCTGCGCCGCGGCTTTTTCCGGCATCTACGCCGCGTGCAAGTTCGCCGCCGCCGCCCCGGTGATGGTGGCGGTGATCGCCGATACCGGCAAGCTGACCGCCTGGCTGGGCAACCAGGTGCAGGGCACCAATTTCCGCCTGGTGGACATCGGCATCGCCGCCGAGCATTTCGTGCTGGCCGCCGCCGAGCAGGGGCTGGGCACCTGCTGGCTGGGCTGGTTCGACGCCAAGGCCGCCGCCAGGGCGCTGGGGCTCGGCCACGGCAAGAAAGTGGAGATCCTTATTTCCGCCGGCTACCCGGCCGAAAGCCCGGCTGCGCGGCCGCGCAAGACCAAAGAAGAGTTCTGCTCGTATAACAAGCCATGAAAAAATACCTGATCACCCTCCTCCTGCTGCCGGCGCTGGCCGGCGCGCAGACCGCGGCCGACTGTGAAAAGAACCTCGACGCCTGCTCGTCGGGCTCAAAAAAACTTTCGCCTTTCGTGCAGGCCTCCCTCGGCGAGCGGCAGCCCCCGGCCCCGCCGGCGGCCCTGAAGCACAAGGCCGTGCTGAAGGCGGCCCCCGCTCCCGCCGTTTCTTCAGCCCCCGCGGCCGAACTGCCTGCTGAGAGGCCGGAGCCGGCGCGCAACGGTCTCTCCAGCCCGCTGTGGCTGGTTTTCGTAGGCGGCTCGCTGGCCGGTCTTTATTTGTACCTGCAGGGCGGCCGCAGGAAGGGGAGGAGAAAGTGACCATAGACTTCGCTGATTTCACCAAAGCGTCCAATCTCGTGCACGCCATACAGGGCGCCGCCCTGCTGCTGCTGGGCGCGGCCGAGGCCTACGCGGCGGACAACAAGGGCAGGAAGGTGATGCTGGCGGCGGCTGTAGCGCTGACGGCGTCCGGAGCGGCCATGTTCCTGGCCGTGCTGGCCCTGCCCGGCGGCTGGAGCCTGGAGCAGCTTGGCGCCGCGCTCGGCGTGCGGCGCGGCTTTTACCTCTTCATAGCTTTCGCCTGCGTCTTCAGCGCGGCCGGCCTGAGCCGCCTGACCCAGGAAGCGCTGGGCCGCGAGGGCGGCGGCTGGCGCGCGCTGTTCCTGGCGCTGCTGGCTTTCGCGGGCGTCCTCTATTTCACCATGGCCTGGCGTGTCAACGAGGAGGCCTGGCGGCAGGTGCTGGTCTGGCACGCCGCCATGGGCGCCACGCTGCTGCTGGCGGTGGCCGCCAGGACGGCCCATATCTTCTTCCCCCGGCGCGCCCTGAGCGTGGCCTGGGCCGCGCTGCTGATGATAACCGGGCTGCAGCTGCTCACCTACAGGGAAGCCCAGGGGGCCTTCGCCCCGCGGCTGGTCACCATGCAGACGGCCCCGGAACTGCCGGCGCCCGCCCCTTTAAAGAATGCGAAGCCTGCTGATAAAAAACGGCCTGCTCGTTGACCCCGTTGCCGGGGAAAACCGCGCCGACCTGCTGATCTCCGACGGGCGCATAGCCCGCCTGGAAGCGCGCTTGGCGCCGCCGCCGGGCTGTGAAATCTTTGACGCCGCGGGGCTTTGGGTTTTCCCGGGCTTCATAGACGCGCACGTGCACGCCAGGGAACCGGGCGCAGAAGACGCCGAAACGCTGGCCAGCGCCGCCGCCGCCGCGGCGGCCGGTGGCGTAACCTCGGCGCTGCTGATGCCCAATACCAGCCCGGCCATGGCCACTCCCGCCCTGCTGAAAAAATACCGCGCCCGCGCCGCCGGGCTGCCCGCCAATCTCTATTTCTCCGCCGCCGCCACGGCCGGGCGGGGCGGCAAGAAAATTTCAAACCTGGCCGCCCTCAAAGCCGCGGGCGCGCTGGCTTTTACCGACGACGGCGGGTGCCTGCCGCGCGCCCTGCTGGGGCGGCTGATCAAAGAAACGGCAGCGCTGGGCCTGCCGCTGCTGGACCACCCTGAAAATTTCCGCCGCACCGGCGGCGGCGTGATCAACGCCGGCCCCGCGGCCCGCAGGCTGGGCCTGCCCGGCATACCGTCTGAAGCCGAGGCGCTGGCGGTCCTGGGCGATATCCTGGCCGCCTCCTCGGCGGGGCCGCTGCACCTGCAGCACCTCAGCCTGGCGGCTTCGGTGGCGGCCCTCAGGGCGGCCAAGCGGGCCGGCTGGCCCGTCACCGGCGAGACCTGCCCGCATTATTTCACGCTCAGCGACGCCGATATAAAGAAGGACGACGCCTCTTATAAAATGAAGCCGCCGCTGCGTTCCCCCGCCGACCGCGCCGCCGTGCTGCGCGGCCTGTCCGACGGCACCATAGACCTCATCGCCACCGACCACGCGCCGCACGAAGCCCGCCTTAAGACCAAAGGTTTCCGGTGCGCCCCTTTTGGCATCATCGGCCTGGAGACGCTGGCCCCGCTCTGCGTGACCGAGCTGGTGCTCAAGAAGCGG
Organism: Elusimicrobia bacterium GWD2_63_28; assembly: GCA_001799895.1. Classification (GTDB taxonomy): domain Bacteria; phylum Elusimicrobiota; class Elusimicrobia; order Elusimicrobiales; family UBA9959; genus UBA9959. Next base: position 100,624 of record MGUI01000074.1, on the reverse strand, counting down.
ATAACCCGGCGGCGGCTGGCGCAGCTGCTCAGCCTGAACCCGGCCCGACTGCTGGGCCTGCGCCGCAAAGGCCGTCTGGCCCCGGGCTTCGACGGGGATATTTCCGTCCTCGACCCCCGCGCCTCCAGGCGCGTGCCGGAAACCTTTATCTCAAGATCGGTTAATTCTCCTTTTAAAGGCCGCCTGCTGAAGGGCTGGGCGGCGGCCACCGTGGTTTCCGGCCGCCTGGTGTTCCGCGCCCCCTGACCCGGCGGCATTTGCTAGAATTTAGGCACAACATGGGCTTCTTATACCGCAAATTCGTCCGCAAGCTGCTTTTCAACCTTAACCCCGAACTGGTGCACGACGCCGTCATAAAAAGCGCCCGCGCCGCCCAGCGGGTGGAGATACTCAACGCGCTGGTGCGCCTGGTGACCAAGGCCAAGGATTTTCCCGTCACCGTCGCCGGGATAAAGTTCCGCAACCCGGTAGGGCTCGCGGCCGGCTTCGACAAGAACTGCGAGGCGGCCCGCTTCCTGGCCGGCCTGGGCTTCGGTTTCCTGGAGCTCGGCACGGTTACGCTGCGCCCGCAGCCCGGCAATCCCAAGCCCCGCCTCTTCCGCCTGCGCGAGGACAAGGCCATCATAAACAGGATGGGCTTCAACAATGCCGGGGCCTGGGACGCCGCCCGCTCGCTGGAGAAACTGCTGCCGCTGCCGGTGCCGGTGGGCATCAGCGTGGGCAAGAACGCCGACTGCTCCATGGAAGAGGCTCCCAAGAACTACCTGGAGACGCTGAAGGTGATGTACGACTTCGGCGACTATTTCGCCGTCAATATCAGCTCCCCCAATACGCTGCAGCTGCGCTCGCTGCACGGCGGGGAGAAGCTGCGCCGGCTGGTGGAGCCGATGCTGGATTTCGCCGCGGGGCAGAAGAAGGTAAAGCCGTTCTTCGTCAAGATCGCCCCCGACCTGGAAGAGAAAGATCTGGAGTCCGCCGCCGCGCTGGCCGTGGAGAAGGGCTTCGGCCTCATCGCCACCAACACCACGGTGAGCCGCGACGCGGTGCCCGCCTACTGGCGCAGCTACGAGGGAGGCCTGAGCGGCAAGCCGCTGCGCGAGCTTTCCAACGCGGTGCTCGGTAAGACCGCGGCGCTGGTGAAGGGCCGCGTGCCCCTGATGGGGTCCGGCGGCATCTCCGACGGAAAAACCGCCCTGGAGAAGCTGCAGCTCGGTGCGGACCTGGTGCAGGTCTACTCCGGCCTGGTCTACGAGGGCCCTTTCCTGGTGAAAGAGATACTGGAATACCTGGAGCGCCGGCACTGGGCGCCTCCCCGCCGCTGAACTTCATGCGGCCCGCGAAAACAGATATAATTTAGCCGGTTCCGGGGGCCGACAATGCAAAAAACCGAACTTATCGCCGCGCTCGATACGGACAGCCTGAAGTCCGCCGGGCACCTCATCGACAAGCTGGAAGGCTCAGTCAAATTCTTCAAGGTCGGCTCCGTCCTGTTCACGGCCGCCGGACCCGCCGCGGTGGACCTGGTGCACAAGCGAGGCGGCAGGGTCTTCCTGGACCTGAAGTTCCACGATATCCCCAATACTGTGAAGGGCGCGGTGAAACACGCCGAGGCCATGGGCGTCTACTCGGTCTCGCTGCACCTCTCCGGCGGCGGCGAGATGCTGAAGGCCTGCGCCGACCTGGAGAAGCGCCCCAAGCTGTGGGGCATAACCGTGCTGACCAGCTTCGACGAGTACGGCCTGTTCCGCGCCGGCTTTCGCGGCGGCATAGACAAGACGGTCAAGAACCTGGCGGCCCTGGGCCTGGCCAACGGCGCCGACGGCGTGGTCTGCTCCCCCCTCGAGGCCTGGCGCCTCAGGAATATCCACGGCGCAAAAATAAAGCTTATTACCCCCGGCATAAGGCCCGAGGCCCGCGGCGACGACCAGAAGCGGGCCGTCACCCCGGCGGCCGCGCGGGAGGCCGGGGCGGATTTCATAGTGGTGGGCCGGCCGATAACAGCGGCGCCCGACCCGGCGGTTGCCGCCGCCGCCATCCTCAAGGAGCTTAAATGATAGACGAGGTTGAACTTAAAGCTTACCTGGCGTCCTCGGGCGCTTTCCTGGAAGGCCATTTCCTGCTTTCCTCGGGCTTGCACAGTCCTAATTACGTGCAGTGCGCGCAGGCCTTGAAGAGCCCGGCCTGGGCCGGCAAGATGGGCGCGGCGCTGGCCGCCGGCTGGACCGGCCCCAAGCCGGACCTGATCCTGTCCCCCGCCATGGGCGGCCTGATCATCGGCCACGAGGCGGCCCGCGCCTTCGGCGTGGATTTCATTTTCACCGAGCGAGAGAACAACGCCATGACGCTGCGGCGCGGCTTCTCTATCCCCAAGGGCGCGAAGCTTATCATCGTCGAAGACGTCTTCACTACCGGCAAGTCCACGCTGGAGACCGCCGTGGTGGCGGCCGCCGCCGGGGCGCAGACCGTGGGCGCCATGTCCGTGATAAACCGCATGGGTGAAAAAACCCTGCCTTTCCACGCGCTCAGCCTGCTGCGCCTGGCCCTCAACACGCATCAGCCGGAGGCCTGCCCCCTGTGCCGCGCCGGCCTGCCGCTGGTGAAGCCCGGTTCCAGGAAATTCGTGTGAGGGCGGCGCTGGCCGCTCTCCTGCTGCTGCTGGCCGCCCCGGCCGGCGCTGAAAAGTTCGACGTAGAGACCCGCGAGTTTTACTCCAGGAACAAAGCCTTCAGGCTGTCGGTGGGCTATTCCGGCTCCGGCGGCGGCGGCCGCGCCCGGGCCGAACTTTACGGCGCCTCCGGCAAAAAGATCTCGGCTTTCGAAGCCGACAGGCCGCCTTTCATGGCTACCGTCTCCGGCGACGGGCGGCGGCTCATCTTCTTCTGCGGCTCCTGGGGCCAGTCGGTAGCCATCTTCACCCTTAACGTGCACGCCGCCTCGGGCGGGCTGCTGGCCAGCCACCAGGCGCGCATGGAAGGGCCGGCCGGCGAGGATTTTTCGGAAGACAATTCAGTCTACGCCGTAGGGGCGGACCAGGGCGACAGCCGCACCATCTTCGTTCTGGAAACCGCGAAGGGGCGGCTGCTGTGGAAGAAAAAATTCAAGGAGAGGCTGCTGGGGCTGAAGCTCTCCGGCTCGGGCAACCGGTTGCTGGCGGTCTTTAAGAGCGACGGGGACAGTTCCCGCGCGGTGGTTTTAGACAAGGCCGGCAAAGAACTCGGGAGCGCCGTGATAAGGACCGCCAATAACCTGTCGCCCCGGGTTTTCAGCCGGGACGGCGGGGAATTCGAACTTTGGGAAGACCGCACGGTTTACAGCGAAAAGGACGGCTACTGGCACGCCAAGCTGGTGAAGAAGCGCTTCTTCCGGCTGGCCGCCGGCGGCGTGGAAGAGACCGGCTCCAAAGACCTGTACGAAGATTTCAAGTAGGCCTGCTCAGGCCCAGAACACCAATTTATCGAAGAACAGCAGCGCCCCGGCGATGGCCAGTACCACGCCGGCCGTCACCTCCACGTAGCGCATGGCCGTCCTGAAGCGCGCCATGAAAGCGAAGAACTGCGCGGCCAGGGCCGCCGCTATCAGCAGCGGGATGGCCATGCCGGCCGAGTAGGTGACCAGCAGCGCCACGCCTTTGCCCGCCGTGCCCGATACCGCCGCCATGCCCAAAATGACCGCCAGGATGGGGCCGATGCAGGGCGACCAGCCCAGCGCGAAGGCGAAGCCCATCAGGAAGGAACCCAGCGGCCCCTGCGCCAGGCCGCGGGTGGACAGGCGCTTCTCGTAATTGAGGAAGTTCAGGTTCAGCACGCCGGTCATGTGCACGCCGAGCAGCACCATCACCACGCCGAAGATCTTCATCAGCAGGTACTTGTGGTCCAGCAGCAGCGCGCCTATGCCTGAGGCCGCGGCGCCCATGCCGGCGAAGGCCAGCGTGAAGCCGGCGATGAAGATGAGCGCGTTGCCCACCACCTTGCGGGTCACCACCTTGGCGTCGCCCTTTACGATCTCGCTGGCGGAGAAGCCGGAGAGCATGGACAGGTAGGCCGGCAGCAGCGGCAGGATGCAAGGCGAGAAGAAGGACAGGACGCCCGCCCAGAAAGCCCCTATGAATTCAGCCATTTAGCGCTTCTCCTTTTTTGCCGGCGCCGGCTTCAGGACCGGGGACGGTTTTACGCCGGGGATCTGCAGGTCTATCCTGAAAATATCCAGGCCGCCCCAGGGCCCGGTCTGCACCCGGAAAAGGGCCGTGAACTTTTTTTTAGCCTGGTCTTTGAAATGCACCGTCACCGTGCGGGCCCCGCTTTCCCCGGCGGGGGCCTTGGGTTCCACGGTGACCAGCTCCAGCTTATAGATCTTTTTGGAGGCGCGGTCCTCTACCAGGAAGGCGCCTTTCAGCTGCGTGTCCTTGCGGATGTAATCCGTGACGAAAGCGGCCAGGTCCTCGTCGCGCTCCTGCACCTGCGGCTCCTCTTCCTCTTCCACGTTCTTCAGGGTGTCCGTGGAGACCAGGGCTTCGGGCAGGCCCTCGTCCTCGAAGGCGGCGGCGGCCGGCGCGGCCAGGCACAGCGCCAGGACTGTTGAAAATAGCGGTTTCATTTCTTCCTCCGGCTTTCCGACTCCCGCACTATCTTCATCGGGTCTTTCTTTATCTCCGGCCAGTGGGCGGTTTCCACGTAGCCCATCACGGTGTTCCAGTGCCCCTGGCTCTTCAGTATGAAATCGCAGGCTTCGCGCACGGCGCCCATGCCGCCTTCTTTCTTGGTCACCAAATGCGAGGCCGCTTTCACCTCGTCCTGCGCGTTGGCGGGAGCTAAGGCGAGGCCGGCCTTTTTCAGCACCGGGATATCGGTCCAGTCGTCGCCCATGTAGGCCACGTTCTCCGGCTTCAGGCCGGTGTCGGCCAGGATCTGCCGCAGCGGCTCCAGCTTGGAGAGGAAGCCCTGGTAGGCGTAGCCCATGCCGAGCCCTTTGGCGCGCTCTTCGGTGCCGGGGGATTCCCGGCCGGTTATCACGCCGGTGACGATGTTGAACTGGTTGAGCAGCCGCAGGCCGATGCCGTCGAGCGAGTGGAAGGCCTTGAATTCAGTCATGCCGCCCCCGGCGGCCGGGATGTAGTACATCTTGCCGTCGGTCAGCACGCCGTCCACGTCCATCAGGAAGATTTTTATTCTTTTAGCCCGCGCGATGTTGGCGCTGTTTGTCTTCATACTCTCGTAGTCCATTTTTTCGCCAGCTCAAGCTCCTGCCTGCGGAAGGCGTAATTTTTCGGGGCCGGCCCGGTGTAGCTGAAAAGATACCAGTTTATGGTCTCCTCCAGCCACTTCGCCGCCGGAGTGGAGGCCCAGCCCAACTCTGCTTCGGCCTTGGCGATGTCCAGCGTGAAATCCCCCCCCATGGAAAACGGCGAGGCCTCGAAGTTGAAGCCGTTTTCCTTGAGCCAGGCGTAATCCGGGAAAAGGGCCGGGGAGTCCTTGTGCATGATCCTCGCCGAGACCTTGATGAAATCCTCCAGGGTCAGGGCCTGGGAATCGCCGAAATTGTATACCTTGCCGTGCGGCTCCCTGTCGTAGACCAGCGTCTCTATGGCCCGCGCCAGGTCTTTGGAGAAGATGTAGCGGTTGCGGAAGGACGCGCCGGGCAGGAACAGCGGCCCGCCGTCGGCCAGGCGCAGCCAGTAGGAATAGGCGCGCAGCGTGGGGTCGTTGGGGCCGATGACCACCGGCGGCCTGATTATGGCGGCGGGAAAGCTTTTTTCGGCGAAGGCTTTCAGGAATTCTTTTTCGGCCGCGTACTTGCCCAGGCCGTAGGCGTATTTTTCCTTCAACTGCGCCTTCAGCGGCAGCAGCTCGGTCAGGTTTTCGCGGAAAGGGGAGGTGGCGCCGTCCAGTACCGAGTAGACCGAGGCCGAAGAGGTGAAGAGGTACAGACCCGTGCGGCCGCTGAATACGCGGATGGCCTTCTGCGCGTCTTCGGCGTTGAAGCAGATATTGTCTATTATCGCGTCCCAGGGCTCCACGGCCATGCGCGACAGGTCTATCTCCACGGTGCGGTCCCCGCGGGACTGCTTGATGTCCAGCGGCAGGCCGTCCACGGGCACGCGGCGCGAAAAAACCGTCACCTCGTTGCCGGCCTGCTGCAGGCGTATGGCGGCTTCTTTGCCGAAGTAGCTGGTGCCGCCGAGTATCAGTATGCGCATAAGGTTTTTATAGTATATAAATTTTTAATGGCCGCTACTGTCCGGTAGGGCGCCGGCGTCGTTTCCGGCGCTTATCGCCCCGGTCCGGGATAATTGCGCTGCCGTGAGTCAGACTGTGCTTGCATTATTTACGGTTAACACGGGTTAACCATGCTTTGCCGCAATCTTGCATTTATGCCTGAAAAGATTGTGCCTGACTTTTTTCTTGTAAAAACGGTTAACATAAGTTAACATTGGCTAATGGCGCGGGAATATTATTCAATACCCGAGGCGGCCGCTATGCTGGGCCTCAGCCGGATAGCCGTTTTTAAAAGGGTAAAAAAGGGGCAACTGGAGGCTTTGCGCTTCGGTAGGAACTGGGCCGTGCCAGCTTCTGCCCTGGGCGCGGCCGCCGCGCCGCCGCCCGTCCCCTCCTCGCCGGTGTTAAAGCCGCAGGCTAAACCTGTTCAGGCCAAGACAAAAGATAAGTCCCTTCCCCCGCCGCCTGCCGACGCTGAAATGGATTCGATGGGCTGGGACTAACGCCCCTCCGGAACCTGGAACCACATGGGAGAGTAGGCCATCAGGCGCGCCAGCGGGAATTCCGTATGCGGCCTGTCGTCGGTCACGGCCGGGTAGCCGGCCGACAGCTCGTCCGCCTCCGCGGTGCCCATGGCGTGGGTGGCGTAGATATATTCAGGCGTCACGAAGGGCAATTCGCGGGCCACGTTCCCCCTCTTTATTCTGCCCGCCAGCACCTTGGGCCTGCTTTCCAGCGGCTGGGCCGAGGCCAGCGCCAGGAAGCCGGCCTGGCCGGGGAAGGCCCACACGTTCACTTCGGGGAAAACGTCTTTCAGCGAGCGTATTATCATGTAGTAGTCGCTCTCGAAACAGGGCAGCGGGATCCACAGGCTGAGTACGCCCGTTTCGGTCAGTCGCGAGCGCGCTATTTTAAAGAAATCCCGGCTGTAGACATTGACCGCCCCCGAGCTGTAGATCGGCGGGGTGACGTCCACTATGATCGCGTCGTATTTCCTGCGGGAGCGCAGCAGTTCGTTGCGTCCGTCGTTAAGGCGCACCTCGAAGCGCCCCGCCGCCAGGGACTTTTCCCAGTTGCCGGCGAACAGCGGGCCAGCTTCCCGCACCGCTGGCAGCAACTCGGCCACGGTCACCTTTACGCCGTGCAGTACGCCGGAGCGCAGGGTGTTGGCTGCGCCCAGCCCGATGATGAACATGCTCTTCGGGCTTGCCTGGAACAGCAGCGGGAAATGCGACATCAGCTTGCCCGCCTCGCCGTTGCCGGAGACGGCCAGGCCGTTTATGTAGAGTGATTTAATTTCCCCTCCGCCCGTGAAAAGTACGTCCACCGCTCCTCCCCTGTCCTCGGCGTGGAAAGCCAGCAGGCCGGGGTTGTGCAGCTGAAAGCGCCGGTTTATGGTGCTGAAGACGGGGTCGGGCACCGCGAAGGCCGCGGCGGCCGCCAGCGCCGCGCCGGCCAGCCAGGGCGTGAAGCGCCGCTTCGCCTCTCCGCCGGCCAGCGAAGCCAGCGCGGTGCCGGTGAGCGCGGCCAGGATGGCCGCCAGGATAAAGCTGAACTTGGTGCCGAGCTGCGGTATCAGGATGAAGCCGGTTATCAGCGAGCCGAGTATGGTGCCCACCGTATTGGCGCCGTAGAGCGCCCCTACCGCGCCCACCCGCCCTGCGGCCCGCACCCCGGCCTGCGCCGCCAGCGGGAAGAAGAAACCCATGAGGGCGGTGGCGGGCATTATAATAATAAGGGACCAGCCGAAAAGGTGGAAGATGTCGGAGGCCTGGGTGAGCGGCGAATACATGTATTTCGGGTCCGTGGCGCCTGTGCCGGCCAGGTAGAAGGCTCCCAGGCCTGCCAGCGCCACGCAGGCCAGCGCCGCCTGCGTTTTGGCCAGCAGCGGCAGCGTGTCCCCGTCATCCGCCCGTTCCCCGGCATAGAGGCTGCCCAGGGCGATGCCCAGCAGGTATGAGGCCAGCATGGCCGAGAAAGCGTATACGGAATTCCCTATGGTCAGCACCAGCAGGCGCGCCCAGAGCACCTCCAGCGCCAGGGCGGTAAAGCCTGAGGCGCCCAGGATCAGCAGCATCAGCCGATAGCCGCGCCGCCCCTCGGCGGTTTCGGCGGCCGGCGGGGCAGGCTGCCTCTCCTGCGGGCTGGAAAGCATAACCCGCAGGGCTATGGCCAGGTTCAGGGCCGCGGCCAGCAAGGCGGCGCCCTTCTCGCCGGCGTGGGCTATCAGCAGGTAGCCGGCCGCCAGCACGCCCAGGGCTGCGCCCAGCGTGTTCAGCGCGTACAGGCGGGAGATCTTCCCCCCCGAGTCCGCTGTGCCCGTGGACAGGGCGCTGACCAGCAGCGGCAGCGTGGCCCCCATCAGGGCCGTGGGGATAGCCAGGACGCCGGCTGAAACCAGCACCCGCAGCAGCGCTGTGCCCGCTTCCGCGCCGGCGGTTCCCCCCTCCGGCAGCAGCGGGGCTATGAATTCGGGCAGGCCGGCCATGGCCAGCGTGGCCGACAGGGCCGAGAGCGCTATTAAAAGTTCCAGCGCCGCGTAGGCTTTGAGCGGGTTTTTGGCGCCGTCGGCTTTTTTGCCCGCTATTACCGCGCCCAGGGCCAGGCCGCCCATGAAGACGGCCAGTACGGTGCTGGTGGCCTCGAGCGTAGTGCCGAAAACCCTGATCAGCATGCGGAACCAGACCGTCTCATAGATCAGCCCACTTACGCCGGACAGGAAGAACAGCAGCGGTATATTGGGGCGCGAGTTCAGGAAATTTTTAATCATCGGGAATATTCTATCAATAAACCGGCCGGCGGGCCCGGGTTGCCCGGGAGCGGCTTTAAATATATATAATCTTGCCATGGACAATTCATTCTTTGACGACCTTAAAGATATCCTTAACGAATTTGGCAAAAACAACCAGGGAGGCAAAATGGAAAAAGATTATTTGGGCAAGCTGCTGCTGCCGATCATAGTGGTGGTGGCGGCCGTTTTCGCGTTCTCGTCGTTCTTTATCATAGCCCCGGGCGAAGTGGCCGTTAAGACCCGCCTCGGCGGCATAGTGGACTCCTACAGCGAGGGCATGCATTTTAAGATTCCGCTCGTCGAGAATATCACCAAGTTCTCGATACAGATACAGCGCGCCGACATCAAGACGCAGGCCTTTTCCAAGGACCTGCAGACTATGAACTCCCACCTGGTGGTCAACCACCGCATACAGAAAGAGACGGTCGTCAGCATCTTCCGCAACCTCGGGCCCAACTATGTGGACAATATCGTGGATCCCGCCGTGCAGGAGGTCTTCAAAGCCATCTCCGCCCGCTATTCCGCCGAGCGCATCATCTCCGAACGCAACCAGCTGGTGGAGGAGATCAACGCCGAGGTCAAGGAGCGGCTCAGCAAGAAAGAGATCGTGGTGACCGACATCTCCGTGACCGACCTGGACTTCACCGACCAGTTCCTGAAGGCCGTGGAAGACAAGCAGGTGGCCGAGCAGCAGGCCAAGATGTCCGAAAAGCTCGTCGAGAAAGCCAAGCGCGACGCGGAATCCCAGATCGCCAAGTCCAAGGGTGAGGCCGAGGCCCTGCGCATGCAGCGCGAGCAGGTCACCCCGGCGCTGATAGAGCTGCGCAAGGTGGACGCCCAGCTTAAGGCTATAGAAAAATGGAACGGCGTCCTGCCCGGCTACGTCGGGGCGGGCGTGCCTTTTATCTCCATCGAGAAGGGCAAATAGTATTGACAGGCCAAGTGTCCAAAGTCCCCCGGCGCAATAGGGCGTAAAACCGTCTTTAGCCGGGACCAAAGTCCCCCGCACCCGCGGGGGATTTTGCTAAAATAGTCTTGATACTTAGGGAGGACAGATGAAAAAACTTTTTACCGCGTTCTTGTTGATGTTCATGGCTCTCGCTTACGGCGCCATGACCGGCGTTGACCTGCTTTGCGATACGGCCTACGCCGCGTCCAAGCCGAAGCCCGGCAATAGCGGCCCGGATGATGTGGATGACGGTTCCGGCACCGATTCCGGCGGCAACGGCGGCCCCGACGATACCAATGACGATGGCGGCTGCGGCAGCGGCGGCGGTTCTGATTCCGGCGGCGGCGCCGATCCGGACGGTTCCGGCGGCGGCACGGATTTCTAATCCGCCCTTGCAAGGTGAAGAGGCCCGGCTTGCCGGGCCTTTTCTTTTGCCTGGTGCGAGGCGGCCCTGTGCCTGTTGAAACCGGGCTGAAAATTTATGCTTTTGCTTATCTCTTGACTTATTTAATAATGTGTGCTATAAATTATATAAGTATAGTATAGTATTAATAAAATCAACTATTAAATTAACAATATGAATATTCCTAATAAATGTCCTTCTTGCTCCGGCAAGGTTACTGTAACCGAACTTTGCTGCGTGGACTGCAAAACTACCGTGAATGGTAATTTTGAACTCCCGGTCTTTGCATCTCTTTCTCACGAAGAGGAGGTTTTTTTGCGTGTTTTCCTGGCGGCCCGCGGGAGCATTAAAGAAGTAGAGAGGCAGCTTGGCATTTCGTACCCAACTGTAAAGAGCAGGTTGGAAGCCATATTGAACAAACTGGGCTTGGGCAGCCTGCAGGCCGAGGCCAAGGCGCGGCGACTTGAGATAGTGGAGCAGTTGGAGCGGGGGGAGATAACGGCCCAGGAGGCCGTGGCCCTGTTGAAAGGCCTGGAGGCCTGAGGGGGAAATATGAACGAAGAGAAATTGCGCATACTTAAGCTGCTGGAGAGGAAAAAGATCACCTCGGCGGAGGCCATGGAGCTGCTCGAGGCTCTTGGAAAGCCTGCCTCCGTTGCTGGCGAGGGGAAGGGCCGTGTCCTTAAGATCAGGGTCTACGAGGAAGGAACTCCTGAGGCAAAGGTAAACATAAGCGTTCCCCTGGGCTGGGCAAAGTTCATGGCCCCGTTCATAGAGGGAAAGATAAAGGCCAAACTTGCCGACAAGGGCTATGTTGTGGACCTGGGTAAAATACAGGAAGCCATAGAGTGCCAGGAGCCCATGAAGATCGTGGACGTGCAGGACGGGGGGGATAAGGTTGAGATATACATAGAGTAGTCGCGATTGTTTTCACGTGAAAACAATACCCTCTGAAAATACCATGAAGCGGTTTCTGCCCTCAAAAGCTTCCTTTTGAGGGCAGTTCCTTTTGTTTTCACGTGAAACATCCGCGGTCCTGGCGCCGTAGTGGTTGACAGGGGGGACACAAAACTATAGAATTAGTATGTCCTTTGGAATGGCGGGGGAATGTTTTCACGTGAAAACAATTAACAATAGTTTTAACAGGAGTTAATATGGCTGAAATAGTGGCGATAGCTAATCAGAAGGGCGGGGTGGGGAAAACCACCACGGCCATTAACCTGGCGGTGGCCCTTGCCGCCTTCGACTATGAGACCCTCCTTATAGACTTCGATCCGCAAAGCAATTCCACCTCCGGCCTGGGCGTGGACATTACAAAGAACAATAAGAACATTTACGACGTGCTCTGCGGGCGCGCTCCCGTGGAGTCCGCCATACACCAGACCTCAGTGGATTGGCTGGACATGGTGCCCACCAGCCACAATTTGGCCGGCGCCGAGATAGAACTGGTCAGCGAATTCTCAAGGGAAACCGTCCTTAAGCGGGCGCTGGACAAAATAAAGGACATGTACAAGTTCATCATCATAGACTGCCCGCCCTCCCTGGGGCTGCTGACTGTGAACGCCCTTAACGCTTCCAATTCGGTCCTTACCCCGGTGCAGTGCGAATACTACGCCATGGAGGGCCTGGCCTACTTCATGAACACGGTAGAGAAGATAAAGCAGGCCCTTAACCCCGGCCTAAACATAGACGGCGGGGTGGTTACCATGTTCGATTCCCGCATTAACCTGGCCAACCAGGTTAAGGAAGAGATAAGCAAGTACTACGGTGAGCGCCTCTACAAGACCGTTATACCCCGGAATGTGCGCCTTGCTGAAGCCCCCAGCTACGGACAGCCTATTTTTGTGTACGACCCCAGCTCCCGCGGCGCGCTGGCTTACAAAGAACTGGCGCTGGAGTTTTTAGCCCGCCGCGGCGTGGATGTTTCCACCCATCGCAAGTCGGACCTCTATGTCAACGAAGATGCCGAACTGGAATACGACCTGGGCGGCTGAAGTCCCGGCCGGGTTCGTTAAATCGCTATATATAAGGAAGGAGAAACTATGAGAAAGGCAATGGGCAGGGGTATAGACGCCCTCATCACGAAGGTTCAGAACAACGATATTTCCGGAGACCTGGTGCAGAAGATCCCGGTAGGCAAGATACAGCCTAACCGCTTTCAGCCCCGGCGCAATTTTGACGAGGCCACCCTTGCGGAACTGGCCGAATCAATCCGGGAGAGGGGCCTGCTGCAGCCTATCTCGGTCTGGAAGGACAAGAATAACGACCATTACGAATTGATAGCCGGCGAGCGCCGCCTGCGGGCCTCCAAGCTGGCCGGCCTGGCGGAAATAGACGCCATAGTAAAAAAAGACCTGGATGACGAACAGAAGCTGGGTCTTTCCCTGATCGAGAATATACAGCGCGAGGATCTTAACGCGGTGGACACCGCCCAGGCCTACAAGCAGTTGATGGACGCCTTCGGCGCCTCCCAGGCCGAGATCGCCAAGCGGGTGGGCAAATCCCGCGCCGCCGTCTCCAACACCCTGCGCCTGCTGGAGCTGGACGCCGAGATCCGCCAGGGCATACAGTCCGGGGCTATCAGCGAGGGGCACGCCCGCGCCCTGATCTCCATCCCCGACTCGGCCAAGCGCCGCGAATTCTACCAGCGCATCATGGCCGAGAAGCTTTCCGTGCGCGACGTGGAGAATTTTGCGCAGGGCTTCCACGCCGACAAGCCGCGCGCGCCTAAAACCCCGCGCGCGGGCTCGCGCCGCACTCCGGAGGTCGCCGAGCTGGAGAGCGCGTTGGAAAAAACGCTGGGCACCAAGGTGGAGGTCTGCCCCGGGCCCGGCCCGCAGAATGGTAAAATAGTCATACATTATTTCTCGCTGGACGATTTGGATAGAGTGACACAGATTTTAAAAAAGTAACACGAGGCTGTAAAATGCGCCAACTACTCGCGGCGGCCCTGCTGGCCGCCACTGCCGCGGCCGCCGCGGCGCAGGGCACTCCTTCCGACGGGGGGAAGCCGGCTTTTGCGGCCAAGTCCCCGGTGCCGGCCTACTTTGCCCCGGTGAAGAACCTGGGCCGCTATTATCTCTACGCCGACGGCGGCTTTGACGCCGACTGGTATGTCGGCTACAACAACTGCTGGATCATAAAGCTGCCGCCCGTGCCCACGGGCGGCTACTCCAAGGCCTACATCGGCGCCAAGATGGGCCGCACCAAGATCAAGTCGTGGCCCAACTCCTGGGACACCGAGCCGATACCGGGCAAGATCTACATGGCGCTGAACCAGGCGCCCACCTTCAACTCCGACCACACCTATTTCCTGACCGACGCTGAGGATCTGCCGCGCGAGCCGCTGCCCAACGATTCCCTCGACGGGGTAGACTCTTCGCGCTGGGTCTGGGCGGAAGTGCCGCTCTCCCGCGTTTCTTCGGAAAAGGACAATTACCTCGCCCTCTGGTCCTCCTCCCGCTATTTCCTGTACGCCTCCAGCTCTCCCATCATAGCCGCGGCCATGGGCGGCGGGGAGGCGGAGGACGTCTGGCTGAACCGCTCCATAAAAGGCAACGCCCCGTCGGGCGAGGGCGTGCTGGAGACCCCCATCTCCGGCATCAAGCCCGCCATGGCCGTCAAGCTGGTGCCGGTAAACGAATACAGGGTTTTGATCAAGGGCTTCGCCGCCGAGCTGTCGCCGGAGGAAATAAACGTTTCTTTTACCGCCATCGGCGAGGATATCCGCGCCGCCTGGCTCGAGATCTCCTACGACAAGTTCGACTGGCAGCGGGTGACGCGGTATTTCTTCCGGGCCCCTTATTTCTGGTCCTTCGGGCGCACCGCCCTTTCCACCGACATGTTTTACCTGCGCGCGGCGGCCACGGACAGCCTCGAAAACGTCGGCTATTCCATGCCGATCACGGTCCCGGCCGCTCCCGCCGCGCCAATTCCCCAAGCCGCTCCGGCGGAGCCGGCGGCCGGCGCCGGAGAGCAGCAGCTTAATGAAAATGATGAAGACTAATAAAAAATTCAATATCGCGGTGGTCGGAGCTTCCGGCATGGTAGGCGGGGAACTCCTGGGCCTGCTGGAGAGCCGGCGTTTCCCGGTCGGCGAACTGTACGCTTTCAATTCCGGCCGCGCGGCGGCCTCGGTGACCTTCAGGGGCAAAAAGCACGCGTGCAGCGCCCCCTCTTTCGAGGCCCTCAAAAAAGCCGACATCGTCTTTTTCGTCTCTACCGACGAGGTGGCTGAAAAATTCGCGCCCCGCCTGGCCGCCGCCGGGGTCTGGTGCGTGGACGATTCCGCCCGCTTCCGCCTTACCGCCGGCGTGCCGCTGGTAATCCCCGAAGTGAACGGGGAGGAGCTGAAGCCGTCCCGCAAACTTATCGCCGGGCCCAACTGCACGCTTACCGGCGCCGCCGTGGCGCTGGCGCTCATCCACCGCAGGTTCCGCGTCACCGAGCTGCGCCTGGCCACTTACCAGGCGGTCTCGGGCGCGGGCAAGGCCGCGATGGCCCGGCTGGAAGAAGAGCTGAAAGCCTATTTTAAGAGCGGCTCCGTGCCGCGCTCCTCCGACGGGAAGTTCCCGCGCCCTATCGCCTTCAATTTATTCCCGCAGGTCGGGAGTTTCGACGGGGACGGCCATTCCGGCGAGGAAAACAAGGTGGAGGCCGAACTGAAGAAGATCTGGGGCGACAGGAAGATAAAGATCAGCACCACCTCGGTGCGGGTGCCGGTGCTGCGCGGCCATTCGCTGGCCGTCTGGTTCAAGACGGCGCGCCCCTGCTCCCCGGCCGCGCTGCGCAAAGAGCTGCAGCGCACCCCCGGTCTTAAATTCTTCCCGCGGCCCGACGAGTACCCGACGCCCCTGGAGAACGGAAACCGCACGGAGATAGTTTACGCCGGCCGGCTGCGACGGGCCAGGACAGCGGCCAACGAATACCAGCTCTGGATAGTCTCTGACAACCTTTACAAGGGCGCCGCCCTGAACTCGGTGCAGATAGCGGAGAAGATAGCGAAGCTTTAAGGGGGAAAGATGAAACTGCAGTTCCTGACCGCGGCCCTGGCGCTGACCGGCCTTTGCGCCGGCTGCGGCAAAAAGCAGCCTGAGAGCGTGCCGCAGCCCAAGGCCGAAGCTGCCGCCCAGGCCGCCGCCGTGTCTACCGCGCCGGTCTTCAGCCAGAACCCTCTTGCCGCCCCCGGCAACTATCTTAAAACCACCGTCGGCCGCGTACAGGAGGCCAAGGACGCAAAGGCCCTTTACGAAGAGGCCGCCAAGAAGAGTATGGGCAGCCTGGACATGGACGATACCGGGGGGAACTGAGGCGCGCTTCCGGCGCTGTTTTGTGTTTATATGAAGGAGGGGAGATGGAATTCTTTCAGGCGCACCCGATAGCGATATTTCTGGGTTCGGCCGCCGTAATAATCGCGCTGGCTTTGTATTTTAAATGGCGGCGGAAGAAAGACCTGGAGCAGCTGGCTGTATCGATGGGGCTGCTGTTCTCTCCCGAGGGCCCCTGGCCCCACGAGCTTGAGGCCACCGGCCTGGAGCTCTTCAGGATGGGCCGCTCCCGCAAGGCCACTAACCTGATAAAGTTCAGCGCTTCCGGCGGAAATATAAGCGTTTTTGATTACCGCTATACCACCGGCAGCGGCAAGAACAGCCACAGCCATACTTTCACGCTGGCCCTGATAGAGGGCGTGCGCCCGCAGGTGCCGCAGTTCGAGCTGAAGCCCGAGTCCTTTATCTACAAGATCGGCGAGGCCATTGGGTTCAAAGACATAGACCTGCCCGCCTTTCCAGAATTTTCCGACAAATACCGCCTGACCGGTCCCGACGAGGCTGCCGTGCACATGTTCTTCACCCCGAACCGCGCCGCCTGGTTCGAGCGCACGCCCGGTCTGCGCGTGCAGGGCGCGCCCGGGCACGTGGTCTTCTTCAAGCGCGACGGCCAGCTGCCCGTCAACGCCTGGCAGGGCTTTATAGAAGAAGCCAAAGCCTTCGCCGCCGAAGTCCTCAGATAAAAACACGCCGCGCCCCCCCGGGGCCGCCTGGCCCTTGACAACTAGTTTAGAATACTCTAAACTACTATACATGAACAAAGCCGCGCTCGCCAAAGCCGAAGGGATAGCAGGCATGCTGTCGTGCATTGCCCATCCCTCCCGCCTCATGATAATATGTATGCTGTTGAAGAGGGAAATGTTCGTGCACGAGGTTATTGAAAAACTCGGCACGACCAAGGGGAACATCTCGCAGCACCTGCGCGTCCTTGCCGACCGCGGCCTCATCCAGAAGCGCCGCGACGGCAACCGCATCTTCTATAGCATTAAAGACCCTAAACTGGCCGACCTGATAGCCAGGATAAAAAAATTGTATTGCCCGAATTTAGATATTTGAGCAGGAGGAAACTAACATGGACCTTAGCCAGATAAAAGCTGATAAAACCGTAGACGCCCGCTCGATGGCCTGCCCCGGCCCCCTGCTGGAAGCCAAGAAGGGCATCGCCGGCGTGCCGGTGGGCGGCGTGCTGGAGATCCAGTCCGGCGACAAGGGCAGCCGCGAGGACATTCCCGCCTGGTGCGGCAAGTCCGGCCATGAGTATATGGGCGTGCTCGAGCACGACGGCTACGACAGCCTCTTCGTCACTCGCAAAAAGTAATTAGCTTGCGTGCCCGTCGGGCACGCTATCGGCCACACCGTGGCCGCGCTCCCGCTCGGCCTCGGCGCTACGCAAGCCTCGGCCTGCGCGAGGGCCCGCCGAACCCATACCCCCCGCCAGGGCTGCGGCTAGCGCAGGAATACTTTTAACGTATGACTCATCGAAAAATATTAATTATAACGACTAATCACAGTTCTTATCCGGGGGCGGACGCGGTGGGGCAGGCCCGGATGGGGTACAGCGCCAATACCTATATAATACGCGTGCCGGACCCGGTCATGTTCCCCGAGGATTTTTACCTCAGGGCTTTTGACAAGGGGATAGGGGGCATCATCATCATGTCCTCCGGCTCCGACTGCCCCTACGAAGGCGCCTATGAGCGGCTTTCCAAGCGCGTCGCCCGCGTCTATGAGCAGATGCGGGCCAAAAACATAGCCGCCAACCGGCTCAAACTCACCACCATCTGCACCGTCTGCCGCGCCGCCTTCCTTAAAGAAATCTCCGAAATGGAAAAGGCGGTGGCCGCCGTATGAGAGAACTGGAAAAAATAGAGGTAGACACGCTGGTAGTCGGCTCCGGCATAGCCGGCCTGCAGAGCGCCCTGGACCTGGCCGACCAGGGCTTTTCCGTGGCGATAGTCGAGAAAGCGCCGAGCATCGGCGGCAAGATGATCTCGCTGAGTAAAGTGTTCCCTACCCTGGACTGCGCCAGTTGCATTACCACTCCCCGCATGGCTTCCGTTTCCCATCACCCGCGCATAAAGACCCTCACCTACAGCACCGTGGACGCCATCAAGCGCGAGGGCAAAACCTTCACCGCCTCCGTCACCCGCAAGCCGCGCTATATCGACGAGAAGGAATGCATCTCGTGCAAGCGCTGCGAGGAAGTCTGCCCGGTCTACCTGCCCGACGAGTACGAGCAGGGCCTGGGCGCCAAGAAGACCATCTCCATACCTTTTACCAACGCTATCCCGCAGCTGCCGGTCATGCACCCTGAGCATTGTATACGCTGCGGCGCCTGCGCCCGCGCCTGCCCCAAGGACTGCATAGAGTTCCTGCAGGAGCCTGCCCCGGTGGAGATAAAAGCCAAGGCGGTAATACTCGCCACCGGCTACGAAACCACGCCGATGACCGCCAAGAAGCAGTACGGCCTGGGCAAACTCCCCAACGTCATTTCCCCCATGGCCGCCGAGCGCCTGCTGGCGCCGCACGGCCCTTACGGCCGCGTGCTGCGCCCTTCCGACGGCATGGTGCCCGGCTCTATCGCTTACGTGCAGTGCGCGGGTTCTCGCGACAAGAGCATCGGCGTGCCGTACTGCAGCCGCGTCTGCTGTATGTACGCCATCAAGCAGGCCATTTTGTTGTCCGGCTCGCTGCCCATAGCCGACATCACCATCTATTATATGGACATCCGCGCCTTCGGCAAGGGTTACGAGCAGTTCTACAATAACGCCCGGGCCATGGGCATCAACTTCGTGAAAGCCAAGGTCGCCCGAATCACCGAGGACGGGAAGCATAACCCCATTCTGCGCATAGAGCGGCAGGAGGGGGATTCCGCGCCCGCCGAGTTGAAGCATGAGCTGGTGGTGCTGTCCCAGGGCCTGGTCCCCGGCTACGACGTATCGAGGCTTCGCCTCGATACGGAGAATAATGAATTCGGCTTTGTGAAGCTTTCCGACGAGACCGTTTCTTCCGCCGTCACGACCGGGGCGGGCGTGTTCGCCGCCGGCGTGGTAAAGGGCCCGCGCGACATCCCGGACTCGGTGGTGGACGCCGGCTCGGCCGCCATGGAAGCCGCCAACTATATAAGGAAACTGTGATGGACGAGAAAATAACAGAAGCTTCGTCTAAAGATAATTACCGGCAGGAGCCGAAGGTCGGGGTTTACGTCTGCCACTGCGGCGGCAACATCTCCGACATCATCGACGTTAAAGCGGTGGCCGCGGCGCTGGCCAAGTATCCCGGCGTGACCGTGGCCCGCGAGTACGCCTTTATGTGCTCGTCCAACGGGCAGGACCTGATAGCCGAGGACATAAAGAACCTGGGTATCAACCGCACGGTGGTGGCCGCCTGTTCCCCGAGCCTGCACGAGCTCACCTTCCGCAACGTGCTGCAGCGCGCCGGCGTGAACCCCTACCTGCACGAGCATATCAATATCCGCGAGCAGGCCAGCTGGGTGCACAAACTCGACCATGCCGGCGCCACGGCCAAAGCCATAAGGCTGGCGCAGGCCGGCGTGGAGAAGGTGAAGCGCAAGGACCCCCTTAACGCCATACGTGTGGCGGCCGAACCGAGGGTGGCCGTTATCGGTGGCGGCGTGGCCGGTATGCGCGCCGCGCTCTCGGCCGCAGGCAAAGGGCTCGAGGCCGTTATTATAGAAAAGGGCCCGGGGCTGGGCGGCAAACTGCTGGGGCTCGGCAAGATGTACCCGTCCGGCGAAGAGGGCCCGGCTATCGCCGGTAAACTCGAAGCCCTGGTGCGCGCGGACAAGAAGATAACCGTGCACACCGGTGCCGACATAGACTTCGTAGGCGGCTTCGTGGGAAACTTTAAGATAAATTTCAAGAACGCCGACGGCACCTCCGCCCAGGTGAAAGCGGGCGCCATCATAATGGCCACCGGCTACCAGCATTATAAGCCGGCCCAGGGCGAGTTCGGCTACGGCGAGGACGCCAACGTGGTCACGCTGCCGGAATTTATCTCCCTTATGAAGAATTCCCCGGCCGGCCGGCTGGAATATTCCGGCAAGGAAATAAAGAGCCTGGCGCTGATCCACTGTGTGGGCTCGCGCCAGGTTGAGGGCGTGCACAAGCCCCAGGCCGACGGCAAGATCAACGATTACTGCTCCCGGACCTGCTGCTCTTCCGCGCTCTACGCCGCCAACCAGGTGAAGGACAAATATCCCGGCGTGCGGATCTACGACGTGTACCGCGACATCCGCACCTACGGCATGCAGCACGAGGAATATTACGATAAGGCCTCCAAGGACGGCGTGCTGTTCCTGCGCCACAACGAGACCGACCAGCCCGTGGTCACTTCCGACCGCACCGGTCACACGGTGAAGGTAAAGGACGTGCTGACCTGGGGTGAAGAGCTGGAAGTGAAAGCCGACCTGGTAGTGCTGGTGACCGGCATGATGCCGGCCGACATCTCCCTCATCAGGTCCCAGATGAAAATGCCGATCGGCGCTGACCGCTTCCTGCAGGAAGTGCATTTGAAGCTGCGCCCCGTGGAAATGGCTAACTCCGGTATTTTCATAGCCGGCACGGCCCAGTACCCGATGGACGTGCCCGAGGTCATGGCCGCCGCAGGCACCGCCGCCGCCAAGGCCGCCATACTGCTGGCGGAGCCGGATATACCGCTGGAACCTTTCGTGGCCGTGGTGGACGAGCATAAGTGCACCGGCTGCGGCCTGTGTCCCGCCGAGTGCTCCTATGACGGCGCGCTGATGATGGCCGAAAAGAACGGCAAGAAGGTGGCCGTGGTTAACCCCGCGCTCTGCAAGGGCTGCGGCGCCTGCGTGGCGGTCTGCCCGGTCCGCGCCATCAACGTGGCCGGCTGGACGCTGGACCAGTTCGACGCGATGGTGGAAGCCATCGCCAAGGAATAATATGGCCGACGCTAAAAAACTCGCCGAACAACTGAAGAAACTTAACGAGCTCCGCGGCCCGGTGCCGCAGGAATTGCGCGACCGGGTGGCCGCGCAGAACAAGGCGCAGAAAGCTATCCTCGACGCGCTGAAAGAGGGCCCCAAGACGGCGCCGGAGCTGGCCGCCGCCGCCGGCCTGCCGGAGGACAGGGCGCTCTGGTACCTGGTGGGTCTGCGCAAGTACGGCAAGATAGCCGACGTGGCCGGCCGCGGGGATTACCCCAAATACGAACTGAAGGCCGGGGAGGCGAAATAATGAAGGTCAACCCGGAACTCATAGACGAGATAAAGAAGTATGGCGCCTTCGATATCTCCGCCTGCTTTAACTGCGGCAACTGCACCGCCGTCTGCCCGCTTTCCAAGGAAGACTCCTCTTTTCCGCGCAAACTGATACGCGCCGGGCACGTCGGGATGGAAGATAAGATATCTTCCGCCATTGAGCCGTGGCACTGCTACTATTGCGGCGAGTGCTCGGCCACCTGTCCGCGCGAGGCCCAGCCCGGCGAGTACATGATGGCCCTGCGCCGCTACCTCATCGCCAAGTACGATATCACCGGCCTGTCCAAGATCTTCTACAAGAACGGCTGGCTGCAGACCTGGCTGGCCCTGGGTATGCTGGCGGCTTTCTATTGGCTCTACAGTTCTTACACCGGAGACTTCGGCGCGCTTGCCGGGAAAATAGAGCTGGCCTTCCCCGTCTATGTCACCATAGCGCTGGGCGGCTATGTGCTGAACATGTACCGCTACGCGATAGTAAAGCCGCTGGGCGGCATAAAGGCCTCGCTCAAACCAGCGCACATTTACGAGACCCTCGTGCACGGCTTCACGCAGAAGAACTTCAACGGCTGCGAGGAAACGGACTGGACCCGCTGGATAGCTCACCTGCTCGTCATGAGCGGCTATGTGCTGACGCTGCTGATCTCCAACCTGCATCTGCTGTCGCCGCTGGATAAACATTACGGCGCCTTCGGCCCGGTCAGCCTGCTGGTTTGGTACGCCGGTCTCGCCATCCTCGTCGGCGGCGGCATCATGTCGCTGCGGCGAATGTTCAAGAGCGCGGAGTCTTCCAAGTTCTCGCACCCGAGCGACTGGCTGTTCGTAGTGACCATGTTCCTGATAGGCGCGAGCCTGCTGTTCACCCATTACCTCAACGTGGCCTACGGCCCGCAGGACCCGCTGCTCGCCAAGGTGTACCGCCTGAACATCGCCATAGAGACGGTGTGGATACTGCTGATAGTGCCGTTCACCAAGTGGATACACATCTTCTTCAGGCCGCTCGCGGTCTATTTTCAGCACGTTAAAAAGGAGGCTGAGGCCGGCACGGCTTTCACCCTTAATATCGGGGCCGCGAAATGAAGAAGGCCGGCATAATACGCTGCCAGCAGACTGAAGACTTGTGTCCCGGAACCACGGACTTCAAGTTCGCCCAGCTGGGCAAGGGCGCTTTCGCCGAGACCGGCCCGGTAGAAATAACGGCCTTTGTTTCCTGCGGCGGCTGCCCCGGCAAGCGGGCCGTGGCGCGGGCGGAGGAAATGGTCGCGCGCGGCGTGGAAGTAATAGCGCTCGCTTCCTGCATCCGGAACGGCAACCCTATCGGTTTTCCCTGCCCGTACGCCGAGGTCATGAAGGGCGCGATCTTAAGGAAAGTCGGTGATAAAGTTAAATTTCTGGATTACACTCACTAAGGAGAAATATGGCTGATATAAAAGAACTGGAAGCGCAGGTGGCGGCACTGAAGGCCGACGTGGAGACACTGAAGGCTAACGCGCCCGAGGACAAGCTGTCCATGGTGGTGATGAGCGGCGACATGGACAAGCTGCTGGCCTCTTTCATCATAGCCACCGGCGCCGCGGCGATGTTCGAGAAGGTAGTGATGTTCTTCACCTTCTGGTCCATCCCGGCCCTGAAGGACCCGAAGAAGACCGTCTCCAAGGACACGGTCTCGAAGATGTTCGAGATCATGCTCCCGAACGGCGCCGACGGCACCAAGCTGTCCCAGATGAACATGGGCGGCATGGGCAAGGCCATGATAAAGTCCATCATGAAGAAGCACAACGTGATGACGCTCGCGCAGCTGATGAAGACCGCGGCCGACTCCGGCGTGCAGATCTATGTCTGCCAGATGAGCATGGACCTGATGGGCTACAAGATGGAAGAGATGATAGATTACCCGAATCTCAAGAGCGCCGGTGTGGGCAAGTTCCTGGCCGAGGCCGGCACCAGCAAGTCTTCGCTGTTTATCTAATTTCGGAAAATTAAACGGAGGAAAAATGAAAAAATCGGTTAACTTGTTAGCAGCGGCTTTCGTAATAACCGGGCTTTCGCTGAATGTTTTCGCCACCAATGGCGACAACCTTATCGGCGTAGGTCCCGCGTCCCGCGCCATGGGCGGCACGGGCATGGCGGCCCCCCAGGACGCCATCAGCGCCATCTTCTCCAACCCTGCGACGCTCTCGCAGATACAGGGTTCGCAGTTCAACTTTGCCGGCACCTTCTTTGCCCCCGAAGTTAAGGCGAACGTCGTTTCCGGCATGATGGGCAACTGGTCCGGCAAGAGCCAGGATGAAGGTTACGCTATCCCCGCTATCGGCCTGGCCACCCCGGCCGGCGACAACATGACCTTCGGCATCGCCGCCTACGGCGTGTCCGGCATGGGTGTGGATTACCGCGACATGGATATTAACAATGACATGAACACCAAGGTGTCCGTCATGAAGTTCGTCCCGGCTTTCGCGTACAAGAACGGCGCATTCTCCTACGGCGCCGGTCTGGACATAGACTACCAGGCCGCCGACTTCGGTTCCGGCCTGTCCCATAACTACGCCGTCGGCCTCCGCCTCGGCGCGGCTTATGAGTATGAAAAATGGGCTTTCGGCCTCACTTACGTGACCCCTCAGAACGTAGAACACAAGCGCGTCTACGACTTTGACGGCAACGGCGTGTTCGATACCCTTAAGCTGGAAAACCCGGCCCAGTATGGCGCGGGCGCGGCTTACAAGGGTTTGGACGGCTGGGTTCTGTCTGCCGATGTGAAATACCTGGATTGGGCCAATGCCGACGGCTACAGTGATTTCGACTGGGAGGGCCAGACCGTCTTCGGCCTGGGTGTACAGAACAAGACCACCGACAATCTGACGCTGCGCGCCGGCTGGAATTACGGCAAGAACCCGGTGAAAATCCACAACAACTTCAACCCGATGGGGAATACTGACATACAGGGCACCTCCATGAACAACATGGGCTACGAGTATTTCCGTGTTATCGGCTTCCCGGGCGTATCCGAGCATCACCTGACGCTCGGGGCTGGCTACGAGTTCTCGTCCAAGTTCGCCCTGAACCTGGGCTACAAGAAGGCCTTTGCCAAGACGATAAAGGAAACCTCTTCGGACGGCACCATCAAGTCCGAGCTTTCCGAAACCGCCTACGACATGGGCCTCACCTTCAAGTTCTAAAGAACCCGGTGGGAATAAGAGGGGCGGCTCCGGCCGCCCCTTTTTAATTGTCTTATTCATATTATTATGTAAAATAGTATGAATATGAAAAACGCCCCCCTCGACCGCTTCACCGTCTGCCTGGAGCAAGGCCTGCTCGCCCGCCTGGACGAGATCTCCGCCGAGCGCGGCTACCCCAGCCGCTCGCAGGCCATGGCCGACTTTATCCGCCGGGCCCTGGTGAAAAAAGAATGGAAGGGCGGCCGCGACTGCGCCGGCACCATTTCCATAGTCTACGACCCGGCCGACAGCCGCCCCGGCCGCGGCGTGGAAAAACTGGTGGGCGCGCACGCCAAAAGCGTGCTCTCGGTGCAGTCTCACCCGCTGCGCGGCGGCAAGACGCTGTGCACCGCAACGGTCACCGGCCGCCCGGCCGAACTGCAGCGCCTGGCCGACGCCCTGCGCGCCCTGAAGGGCGTCACGCACGGCTCCTTCTCCATAATATCCCCTTTATGAACCGCGCGGGGCGAATGTTCGCTTCGGCGGGGTTGCTGCTTTCTCTTTCCACCTCCGTTATGGCCGTAGAAATTGGAATAACCGTCGTCACCCCGGCCCGGACCATGCGGTCGATAGGGGATGCTCCGGGCTCTGTGGAAGTAATAACCAAAGAACAGCTGGAAACCGCTCACGGAGCCGCGCTCAATGACAAACTCGCCGGCCTGGTGCCGGGCGCGGTTACCAGCAGGGCTTACGGCATTTATTCCCACACCTCGGCGCTGACGCTGCGCGGCCTGCCCTCCGGCGAGCAGGCCCGCACGCTGATCCTGCTCGACGGGGCGCCGGTGAACACCAGCGCGACGGGCTCCGTCAACTGGAACCGGCTGGCGCTGGAGAGCATAGACCGCGTTGAAATTGTGAAGGGCCCGGCTTCCTCCCTGTACGGCTCCAACGCGGCGGCCGGCGTAGTGAATATCGTTACCAGGAAGACTCCCTCCGGCTGCCGGCTGGGCGCCTCGTACGGGACATACAATACCTTCAGGACCAATGCCGGCGCCGGCGCAAAAATAAAAGATATCTCGCTCTCGGCCGACGGGAACTACCTCAGCAGCGACGGGTACAACTCCACCCCCGCGGCCCTGCGCACCGCTTACTCCGTAAAAAATTACCTCCGCGAAAAAAGCGCGGCGGCCAAGGGCTCTCTGGACCTTAAGGAAGCCGGCGTCCTGGACGCCGAATACTCGCGCACCGAGGGCTTGCGCGGCGAAGGCTACCGCATACGCGCCAACGCCGGGAGCCACCGGCGCTATACCACGGATTCGGCGCGCGCCGCCTGGAGCGGCGCCCGCGGCGGCCTTGCCTGGCAGGCGCAGGCCTATTACCAGCTTGAGGATTACGAGCGCCTCGGCGAATCCACTAAAAGCGGCTATACCCGCGTCGACACCGCCGCCCTGCGCGAGGACACCGGGGGGCAGGCCGCTGTTTCTCTTGCGCCGGGCGGCTTTACGCTTACCCTGGGCGCGGACTATAAGCTCGGCTCGGTGGACGCCACGGACCATTACACGGCCCCGACAGTATATGACGCCAAAAACCGCGGCCGCAGCAGCCAGTACGCGCCATACGCGCAGGCTGAAAAAAAACTGGCGGGCGACAGGTTGAAATTTCTGGCCGCGCTGCGCTACGACAATGCCTCCTATTTCGGCGGCTACTTCAATAATCCTTCTAACGCCGCCTATAGCCTGGTCAACGGTCCGCAAAGCGGCCATTACTGGGATAATCTTTCCCCTAAATTAGCGGTCTCCTGGGAATATTCGGACCTTGCGGAACAGTATCTTTCTTATGGCAGGGGTTTCCGGCCGCCGTCGTTGGAGGATATGTGCCTGACCCTGAAAAAGGGGGCCATACTCGCCATAGCCAACCCCGGCCTGAAGCCGGAGACCGTGGACACCGCCGAGACCGGTTTTAAGCTGCATCCGGCGGCCGGGCTTTACCTGGAACCCGCCGCTTACTATACAGTAGGCAGGCGCTTCATGTATTCCGCCAGCCTGAGCGCGACCGAATCCCAGATCCGCAACGTCGGAGAAGTGCGGATATACGGGGCCGAGCTGCCGTTAAAATATTATTCCGGAGCCTTCTCGGCCAGCGCGGCCTACGCCTGGTCCGAAAGCGAAATAGAAGAGTACGCCGCCGCCGCGGCGCTGGAAGGCAAGTCGCTCGCCTACGCCCCGCGCCATACGGCTTCGGCCAATATCGGTCTTAAGACGGTGTTGGCGGATATAACCCTCGCCTGGCTGTATAAATCCAGGCAGTACACCCAGGATAACCACAGCGCCTGGGTGCGGGGTTACCACAACCTCTCCGCCTCCGTCGCGCGCGCCCTTGCGAAGAGCGTGCTGGTCAGGCTCTCCGTGGATAATGTTTTCGACAAGCGCTACCAGGAAAAATCCGATGAACTGGCTCCCGGCCGTACCGTGACGGCCGCCCTGGAGGCGAGGTTTTAGCGTGAAAAATAACGGCGGGAAAGACAGCGCCCTCGTCTGGCGGAAAGCGGCCGTGCTGGGCAGCCTCTGGGCGGCCTCGGAAATACTGCTGGGCAGTTTTTTGCATAACGCGCATATTCCCTTCTCTGGCGAATTCCTGACAGCCGTGGGCATAGCCATAATGATAGCCGGGCACCGGCTCTGGCCGGAGAGGGGCCTGCTCTGGCGCGCCGGGCTGGTCTGCGCCGCCATGAAGTCCGTTTCTCCCAGCGCCGTCATCTTCGGCCCCATGTTCGCCATCTCCGCCGAGGGTTTCCTGGCGGAGGCCGGGGTACGACTGCTGGGGGCGAACCCGGCTGGCTATGTCCTGGCCGGCGGCTTGGCCATGTGCGGCACGCTGGGCTATAAGTTGCTGCGGCTTTTCATGGTTTACGGTCCCGATACGGTAGGAGTTTACCTGCGCGGGGTGGAGTGGCTGCGGGGTATCGGGTTTTCCGGCGCCGGGGACTGGACCCCGCTGGCGGCCGCCGCGGGCTTGTATTTCCTGGCCGGCGGCGCGGCCGCGCTGGCCGGGCTGGCGGCGGGAGCAACAAAACTGGCGCCGGCCAGTGAAGCGGGCAGGCATTCGGTGAAGCGGCCTCCCGCGGCGGCAGGGGAATGCCGCTCATATTCTCCCTGGGCGCTGGCGGCTCATGCGATCTTCGTAGCGGCCGTGATGGCTGCCGGGCGCCGGCTGGACCCGTGGTCGCTGGCAGGCCTGGCCGGCATCTACGCCTGTATCTGCGTTACGTTATATCCGCGTGCCGCCGGGCTGATAAAGAGGGCCGGCCTCTGGACCGGGGTGCTGGCGGCTTCCGTGACCGCCGGCCTGGTGCTGGGCAGCGCCGGGGCGGGCCTGTATATGGCGCTGCGCGCTTTCCTGCTTACAATGGGCTTCGCGGCTATTGGCGAAGAACTGCTGAACCCGGTTATCCGGCGCCTGGTCGAGCGCGTCTTCGGTAAAATCTTCTTTGATACCCTGGAATACGCTTTTGCGTCCCTGCCGGGCGTGCTGGCCGGCCTGCCCCGCGGCAAGGAATTCTTCAGGCGCCCACTGGCCGCCCTGGGCGCGGCCGTGGCTCTTGCCCCGCACCTGCTGGAGCGGACCCGGCGGCAAGTCTTCCTGATAACCGGCGGCCACGGGTCGGGCAAAAGCGAACTAGTGGCGGAACTGGCCCGGCTGCTGCGCGCGGCAGGAAAAAAACCGGGCGGGATCTGCGCGGCGGGGCTTTGGGAGAACGGCGTGCGCTCCGGCTTTGATCTTGTGAACCTGGCCGACGGCGCCAGGCAGCCGCTCTGCCGCCGCGAACCCGGCGGGACAGTGCGCGCCGGGGAGTTCAGATTTTACGATGACGGGCTGGCCGCGGGCCGCGCTGCGCTTTCCGCCGGGGCGCTGGCCGGGGCCGACGCTGTTTTCATCGACGAGGTCGGCTTCCTGGAGCTGGAGGGCGGCGGTTGGGCCCCGCAGCTCTCGGAAGTGCTGGGCGCCGGCGGGCCGCCGGCGGTGCTGGCGGTGCGCGACTACCTGTTGGAAAAAGTCATGGCCCGCTGGCGCCTCAGGCCCTCCGCGGTCTGGAAGACCGGAAAGATAGCTCCGGCCGCCGCGCTGGAGGCCCTGACCGCCTCTACCCCGGCTCTTTGACTTGCCGGTCAGATGTTGTTACTATGTGGTTATTGGCATATGCCAATAACCATGTCCAGACCTTTCAAGAGCAGAAAACTCTCCGCGGAGCCCGCTGTCAGCTATTTTAAACCCCGGGCGGTGCCTCTTTGCGAACTGGAAACCGTAACACTGCGGCTGGACGAGTTCCAGGCGGTCAAGCACAGCGACCTGGACGCGCGCGACCAGGCCTCCGGGGCGGCGGCGATGAAGGTTTCCAGGCAGACCTTCGGTTTGATACTGGCGGCCGCCAGGCGAAAACTGGCCGACGCCGTAGTGAACGGCAAGGCTCTTAAAATAGTAGGCGGAAAGAAATATGGAAAATAAAAAAAAGCCGTCGGGGCACAGGTCGCATGCCGGCTGCGTGGCTTGCGGTCCGGATAACCCGGTTGGATTAAAACTTAAATTCATCGCGCAGCCCGACGGTTCGGTGCGGGCGGCGGTGTTCTGCCGTAAGGAGATATCGGGGTACGACGGTTTCCTGCACGGCGGCATTGCCGCGCTGATGATAGACAGCGCCATGACCAACTGCCTGTTTACCAGGGGCATAGCGGCCCTCACCGCCGAGTTCAACCTTAAGTATAAGGCGCCGGTGCTGATAGGCCGCGCGGCCGAGGTGACGGCCAGGCTGGAAAAGGATATGTCGCCCCTGTACGTCATGAAGGCGGAACTGCTGCAGGACGGTCAGGTGAAGGTGCAGGCCGAAGCCAAATTTCTCAAAAATATCTTCCTTAAAGACTGACAGAATGCCGCAGGAGCCCATCCGGCCTGAAACTTTCGCGCCGGCGCCGCATCCAATAGATGCGGATAAAAAGGAGCGCCCATGTCCCTTGTTACGCTGGAGAACATAAAGAAAGACTATATCACCGGCGAAATAGCCACCCCGGCCCTGAAAGGCATAAGCCTGGCCATAGAGCCGGGGAAATTCATTTCCTTCATCGGCCCGTCTGGCTCGGGCAAGACCACGCTGCTCAACCTTTTGGGCGGGCTGGACCGCCCCACCTCCGGCCGTGTCACCGTGGCCGGCACCGAGATCAGCTCGCTGGACCGCCGCGCCTCGGCGAAGTTCCGCGGGGAGAATATCGGTTTCATCTTCCAGAATTTCAACCTTATCCCGGTGCTCACCGTCTACGAGAACGTGGAGTTCCCGCTGCTGATGGTGCAGGAACTGCCGCCGGCCGAGCGCCGCCGCCGCGTGGAGGAGATGCTCGAGAAAGTGGGCATGGCCGACCAGGCCCGCAAGTATCCCGGTCAGATCTCCGGAGGGCAGAAGCAGCGCGTGGCCGTGGCCCGCGCCTTGGCCGCGCGCCCCAAGCTGGTGCTGGCCGACGAACCCACCGCCAACCTGGACCACGACACCGCCTACAAAGTGATAGGCCTCATGCACGCGATGAAGAAGGAACTCGACACCACCTTCATCTTCGCCACGCACGACCAGAAGGTGGTGGGCGAGGCCGAGCAGATATATACCATCGAAGACGGGTTGTTGAGCGCGGGGATCAAATAATGAAGAATATTTTCAAGATCGCTTTCCGCAACCTGCTGCGCTACACGCGCCGCACCCTGCTCACCTCCTCGCTCATCGCGCTGGGCGTGACGCTGGTGATAGTCTTCGGCGGCGTGGGTAATTCCTTCCGGAGCGAGGTCATTGGCATCATCACCAATTCCAACCTCGGCCACCTGCAGGTCCATAAGAAAGGCTATATCGGTTCCATGGACAACCTGCCGCTGGACCTCGTCATCGGCGACAAGGGGTTGGAGGGGCTGCGTAAGACCCTGGACTCCCATCCCGAAGTCGGGTCCTACTCCGAGCGCATCCGCTTCGGCGCCATGATCAGCAATTTCGCGAGCACCACCAATATGCGCCTGACGGCGGTGAAGCCGGAGCGCGAGAGCGCCGTCTGCCCCGATCTGCCGGGCCGCATTAAAGAAGGCGAAGCCGGACCCGCCGCCTTCGTGAAGCCCGGCGCCATAGTGCTGCCGCAGAACATAGCCGCCGGCCTCGGCTTCAAGGTGGGCGACGAGGTGGTGCTGGTGGCCAACAACAAGGACGGTTCGGTGAACGGCCTGAGCTTTCGCCTCTCGGGCATTTCCGAGAATATCATGGGCCCGCAGGGCAAGGACGGCTACATACACATAGACGACGCCCGGACGCTCCTGCGCATAGAGGGCGAAGAGGTGACCGAGGTGGCCGTGCGGTTGAAGGATTTCGACCGGCTGCCCGGCGCGGCAGCTTCCATAAAGAAAGAGCTGGCCGCCCTGGCGGGCGCGGGCCAGGCGGCGGGAGCGGAGCCGAAGCCCGGCGCTCAGCCGGGGCGCGGCGCCAAGGCGGGGCTGGAGGTGCATACCTGGGAGGACCTCTCGCCTTTCTCGAGCATAGCCAAAATGGTGACACTGCTCATCATGGTAGTGCGGCTGGTGCTGGTCTTCATAGTGCTGGTCAGCGTGCTGAATGTCATGATGATGTCGGTCTATGAGCGCATAGGGGAAATAGGCACCATGGCCTCCATCGGCACGCCGCCGAATAAAATACTGGCGCTGTTCCTGGCCGAAGGCCTGTCGCTGGGGCTGCTCAGCGGCCTTATCGGCGGCGCCGCGGGCGCCGGCCTCCTGCTGCTGATCAAGGCCCTGAAAATTAAATTCACCTTCGGCAACATGGACCTGGTGCTTTCGCCGGCGGTGGCGTTGGGCGAGATAGCCCTGGCGATCGGAGTGGTGCTGGTCATCTCCGGGCTGGCCAGCCTGCAGCCGGCGCTCAAGGCCTCGCGCATGGAGCCAGTGGAAGCTTTGCGGCACGTATAAGGGAAAAACCATGAAAATTCTTAAACCCGTTCTGGCCCTGGCCCTGCTGGCCGCCGCCCTGCCGGCCGCAGCCCTCGACGGCGAGGCCCTGCTCAAGCGCATAGACGCCAGCCTGATGCCGCCCAGCTACGAGGCCTACCGCAAACTGGTCAACATAGAGCCCGACGGCAAGAAGAAGGAGTTCGTCTTCTACACGGCCAAGAAGGGCCGGGATTCCATGGCCATGCTCTACCTGGCGCCGGCCAGCGAGAAAGGCCGCAGCACCCTGCGCCTGGGCGACAATATGTGGCTCTACATCCCCAACGTGGGCCGGCCAATGCGCATTACCAGCCTGCAGTCTGTCACCGGCGGCGTGTTCAACAACGCCGACATCATGCAGGTGGATTACGCGGCCGAATATGCCGTGAAGTCGGCCTCGCAGTCGGCCGGCGGCTACCTGCTCGGGCTCAAGGCCAAGACCAAGGCCGTGGCCTACGACAGCCTGAAGATGTGGGCCAAGCCCGACGAGACGCTGGAGAAGATAGAGTGCTATTCGGCCAGCGGCATGCTGATAAAGACGCTGGAGTTCAAGGAAGTGAAGGATTTCGGCGGCGGTTTCAGCCGTCCGTCGGTGATAGAGACGCACAGCCCGCTCTACAAGGGCTACAAGTCGCTGATGATCTATTCCCAGGTGAAAGCCCGCCAGTTCAAGGACGAGGTCTTTACCACTGGCTATATGTCCAAGCTGGAGACTCTCCGCAAGTGAAACTTATAGCCGCACTTATCCTGGCCCTGGCGGCGGCACCCGCCGCCGGAGAGGATTATTCTTTCGATATACCAGGCGCCGAGGGTGGCGCTGCGCCGAAGCTGGAGCTGGGCGGCAACCTGGACGCCCGTTATGTTCTGGTGAATACCCGGCAGAACTCCCCGCTATACGCGCTGCAGTATTACGGCCAGGCCCCGGTCGATACCCTTTCGCAATACAGGCTGGACCTCTACCTCAACGGCGATTACCGCTCAGGGGCCACGGCTTTCCACGCCCGGACCTACGCGCAGTATTACAGCGAGGCCGAAAGCGACCTGTCCCTGCACGAGCTTTACGGCACGCTGGCGCTGGGCGAGCGCGCCGCGCTCACGGCGGGCAAACGGATGTACAGTTGGGGCAAAGGCTACGCCTTCAACCCCGTCGGTTACGTGAACCCGGTTAAAGACCCCGAGAACCCGGAGCTGGCGCAGGCCGGGCTGATGTCCTTCGGCTGCGAATACATCCGCAGTTTTTCAGGCGGTGCGATCAATAACGCCGCCTTCAGCCTTATCGCCGTGCCCTCGGCTGAGCCGCTGAACGCACAGAATTCCGAAGCCCGCGATACCGACCTTGCGGCGAAACTCTCCATGCTGGCCTGGGATACGGACATAGACTTCATGGGCTACGCCAGCCGCGTCAGCCCAGAGCGGGCCGGCGCCGCCGTTTCGCGCAATTTGGGGCCCAGCCTGGAGGTGCACGGCGAATACAGCCGCTTCTCCAACAAGGAGCGCTATACCATAGCCGGCGGGGCGGTTTCGGCCTCCAAGCGGGACGGCGAGGACTGGCTGGTGGGGTTGCGCTGGTTGAATAACTGGAATATGACGGCCATAGCCGAGTATTACCGCAGCGGGGGCGGCTTGACACGCGGGGAGTACCGGGACTACGCGGGGTTCCTCGACGGCGCGGCGGTTTCGGGCAGTTCGGTCACGGCGGCTTCGGCGCTGGCCCAGGCGCGGGGTAATTTCGGCGGCTCCAACCTGATGAAGGACTACATTTATCTTAAATTCTCCCTGCCGGAGCCTTTCAACTGGGTTTATTTCACACCTTCGGCTTATGTGATGATCAACGCCGCCGACGGCAGTTGGCTGGCCGGTGCGCCGCTCTCCTGCAAGCCGGTCACTAATTTTGAATTCATAGCCTGGCCCGTCTTCTCCGGCGGGGGGCGCGACACCGAATTCGGGGGGCGCCAGGCCTCCGCCAAGCTGGACCTCTGGCTGCGCTTTTATTTCTGATTGCTTGGGCCCGCCGCGCTTGACAGGCGCGAGCACACACTTGTATAATTGAGAATAATTCTCAATAGCACATGCACACCCGCAAAGACCACGACCCTAACTGCTGCTGCCGCCGCATACGCGGCCACGGCCGCCGCATGACGCCGCCGCGCCACGCCGTGCTGGACGCCCTCAGCGAGAGGGGGGAGCATCTTACCGCCGAGGAAGTCTTTAAAAAGGCCGCCAGGCATTGCCCCAATATCGGCCTGGCCACAGTCTACCGCACGCTGGAGCTGCTGACCGAGCTGGGCATGGTCAGTAAGTTCGACACCGGTGACGACAAAGCCCGCTACGAGTTCGCCGATCCCACCGGCGCCAAGGGGCATCACCACCATCTGGTCTGCCGCGCCTGCGGCAAGATAGTGGATTACAAGGATTTCATAAACGAAGAAACCGAGTTGCTGCGCAGGGCGGAAGAGGGCCTGAAGAAAAAATACGGTTTCCGCATAGACAGCCACGTGATCCAGTTCTATGGCCTGTGCCCGAAGTGCGCGCGTTGATTTTTTTTAGATTTTATTGAGAATTAGTCTCAGTAAATAACAAAGCAGAACCAAGGAGAACATCTATGACAAACCTCAAAAAAGTGGCCTGGGCCGTGCTTTTCACCATTTTGGGCGGGGCGCTGGCCGCCTTCGCGGCCTACAGGGCCGCGCCCTCCATGATGATAATTACCGGGGAAACCGGCATGACTTTCGACGAGAGCGTGGCGCGGCTGGAGAAGAGCATAAAGGATAACGGCTGGGAGCACGCCGGCACTTCGCGCCTGAGCGAGTCCATAGAAAAGAAAGGGTATGTGTTGGGGCGCCGGGTGGCGGTGGTGAAGCTGTGCCACCCCGAATACGCGCTCAGCGTGCTCAAGAGCGACCGCTACTTGTCGGCCATGATGCCCTGCTCGGTGGCCATCTGGGAGGGAGACGACGGCAAGGTGCGCTATTCCAAGATGAATACCGGCCTGATAGCTCCGATCTTCGGAGGGAACGTAAAGAAAGTAATGGGCGGACAGGTTTCAGCGGACGAGCATAAGATCCTGGCCGTCTTCTGCGCGGCGGCCGAAGCCTGCGCCAAGAATTAAAGTTTTCAGGAGGTAATTATGCCATACAAAGACGGAACAGGCCCTATGGGCGGCGGGCAGCCCGGGCGGGGCATGGGTCCCTGCGGGCGCGGTATGCGCGGCGGCGGTTACGGCCGCGGGGCGGGCATGGGCAGACGCGGTATCTTCCAGGCGTCCCCGGCGGCCCAGGACGAGGCCGAGGCGCTGAAGGCGCGGGTAGAGGAGCTTGAAAAACGGCTTAACGACAAAACCGGCGGACAGAAATAAACAGCGGGGCGCCCGGCGGGTCAAAACCCGCCGGGCCTTTCCCGCATCCAAGGAGAAATAAATGAAAATAGGTATAACGCTAAACGACGACCAGGGTTTAAAAAGCGAAGTTTGCGCCCACTTCGGGCAGTGCTCCCATTTCCTCATAGTCGAGGCCGAGGGTGACAAGATAAAGAATTCCAAGGTGGTAGTTAACGCGGCGGTGCACGGCGGGGGCGGCTGCACGGCCGTGACCGAGATCCTTAAATACGGCATCACCCACGTGATAGCCGGCGGCATGGGCATGGGCGCGCAGAATAAGTTCGCCGCGGCCAATGTGCCGATCTTCGGCTACTGCGGCAAGGCGGAAGACGCCGTGAAGGCCCTGCTCCAGAGCAAACTGGGCGGCATAGACCCCTGCAAAGACCACGGCCACGACGGGGAATGCGGACATTGATCCGAAGGTGAGGGAGGAAAAATGGAAAACAATGAAAAAAGGGGAATGCCCCTGCTGGGCGACAAGTTCCCGGAGATGACCGTGGTCACCACGCGCGGCGTTAAAAAACTGCCCGGCGATTATAAGGGCAAGTGGTTCGTGCTGTTCAGCCACCCGGCCGATTTCACGCCGGTGTGCACCACGGAGTTCGTGGCTTTCCAGAAGCGCTATCCCAAGTTCAAGGCTCTGGGCTGCGAGCTCATCGGCATGAGCGTGGACCAGGTGTTCTCCCACATAAAGTGGGAGGAGTGGATAAAAGAGAAGATCGGCGTGGAGATAGAGTTCCCCATTATCGCCGATAATGGCGCGGTAGCCTCCGCGCTGGGGCTGATACACCCTGGCAAGGGCACCAATACCGTGCGCGCGGTGTTCATCGTGGACGCCGAGGGCGCCATCCGCATCATCTTCTACTACCCGCAGGAACTGGGCCGCAATATCGACGAGATCCTGCGCGCTGTGAAGGCCATGCAGGTCTCCGACAAGCACGGCGTGGCGATGCCCGCGCAGTGGCCGGACAGCGAGGTGGTGGGCAAGGACCATGTAATTATCCCGCCCGCCAGGGACGTGGCCACGGCCAAGGCGCGCCTCAAGGACGCCAAGGCCGGCAAGTTCGAGTGCCTGGACTGGTGGCTCTGTCATAAGGAATTGAAAGTAAAGTGAAACTCGCGATAGCCAGCGGAAAAGGCGGTACCGGGAAGACCAGTTTGGCCTGCGCGCTGGCGCAGGCGCTGGGGCCCGGAGCCGCCCTGCTGGATTGCGACGTGGAAGAGCCGGACTGCGCGCTGTTCCTCCGTCCGGAAATAGAGACGGAAAAGGAATTCAGCGTGCCCGTGCCGGTGATAGACGCGGGCAAGTGCAAGGGGCACGGGCGCTGCCAGGAAGTGTGCGCCTACAACGCCATCAAGCTCTTTAACGGCAAGCCCTTCCTGTTCGAGCATATGTGCCACAGCTGCGGCGGCTGCGCGCTGGCCTGTCCTGAAAAAGCTATAGCGGAAAGCCCGCACCCCTCCGGAAAAATAAGGTCCGGCAGAGCGGGGGGACTTTTCTTCGCGGACGGGATAATGAACATAGGCGAGGCCAGCCCGGTGCGGCTGATAAAGGCGGTGAAGAAACTGGCTCCGCCAGGGGCCGACGTCATAATAGACTGCCCGCCGGGCACCACCTGCCCCATGATCAACGCCGTGACCGGCAGCGATTTATGCCTGCTGGTCAGCGAGCCCACCCCCTTCGGCCTTTGCGACCTGAAGCTGGCCGTGGAAACCCTCGAAAAAATAAAGATACCGCACGCCCTGGTGATAAACCGCGCCGACCTGGGCGACGGGGAGATGGAGGCCTGGTGCACAGAGAAAGGCATCAAGGTCCTGCTGAAGATCCCCTTCGACAGGGAAATAGCCGCCGCTTATTCCCGGGGAAAAACCCTGCTGGAAGCCCGGCCCGAGTACAGACCGGCGCTGCGCTCTATGTTCGCCGCCTTGAAAGTCCGGTTGACAACATGAAACAAGTACTTATTTTAAGCGGCAAAGGCGGCACCGGCAAGACCACGGTGGCCGGGACTTTCGCGCGCCTGGCCGCGCCCTGCGTGGCCGCGGACTGCGACGTGGACGCGGCCGACCTGCATATAATCCTGTCGCCCGAGGCAGCGCCGCGCAACGATTATTTCGGCGGAAAAAAGGCCGATATAGACCCGGAGAAATGCACTTCCTGCGGCCGCTGCCTCGAGGTCTGCCGTTTCGACGCCGTTACCGCCGGGCCCTTTAAGATCAATCAGACCGCCTGTGAAGGCTGCGGCGTCTGTGTGTGGAATTGCCGGGCCGGCGCCATAACCTCCAAAGAAGTCTTAAGCGGCACCTGGGCGGTTTCGCCCTGCCGCTTCGGAACCTTCGCCGGGGCCAGGCTGGAACCCGCGGAGGAGAATTCCGGCAAGCTGGTAGCCCTGCTCAAGGGCGAGGCGGTCAAGGCCGCCGAAAGTTCAGGCGCTAAATACCTTATACTGGACGGCTCGCCGGGCATAGGCTGCCCGGTGCTGGCCGCGCTGGGCGGGGTGGACGCGGTGGTGCTGGTGGCCGAGCCCACGGTGTCGGGCCGGCACGATTTCATGCGCCTGGCGGAGCTGCTCAAACAGCAGAAACTGAAAGGGTTTCTGCTGGTAAATAAATGGGATCTGAACGAAGAGGAAACGGCGGCCCTTGAAGCGGCCGCTGCGAATTTTGGTTTTGGACTGCTGGGCCGCATGCCCTTCGATACAGGCGTCATTAAGACCCTGCTGGCCAGGAAAACCCTGGGCGAAGACGGCGCCGCCCCCGCAGCGGACGCCGTGGAAAAAGCCTGGCGGACCCTGGAAAAAGCCTTGGAGAATTAAGATGGAAGACCGCAAGATGGCGCTCGACGAGGCAGTAAAACATTATGAGGGGCGGCTGAACGACCCCGACGCTTCCGCCTCGGTCACCGGCCCCTGCGGCGACACCATGGAATTCTATTTAAATATAAAGGACGGCAAGGTCGCGGAGATCCGCTACCACGCCGACGGCTGCACTGTAACCCAGGCCTGCGGCGCGATTGTGGCTTTCTACGCCGACCAGCGCCCGCTCGCCGAGGCTTTTTTTGTTTCGCCGGGGCTGATCCTAAAAACCCTGGGGC
Source organism: Elusimicrobia bacterium GWD2_63_28 (assembly GCA_001799895.1). Lineage (GTDB taxonomy): Bacteria > Elusimicrobiota > Elusimicrobia > Elusimicrobiales > UBA9959 > UBA9959. Next base: position 63,082 of record MGUI01000074.1, on the reverse strand, counting down.
CGGTTCCGGAGGATCACAAGCATTGCCCCATACTGGCGGCCACGGCCTTCTACCGGGCGCTGGCCGACTATTTGCTTAAACCCTGATGGAACTTGCGTTACTCTCTTTCTTAAGCCTCGCCGGCAGCGTCTTAAGCGTCGCGGCCGCCGGGCTCTTTTTGCTCTTTCCGGAAAGGACGCGCGGTCAGTTGCTGCCCTGCCTTATCAGCTACGCCACCGGTACGCTGCTAGGGGCGGCTTTCCTGGGGTTGCTGCCCAAGGCTCTGAACATGGGCGGAGCCCCGGTGACAGTGCTGGGCGCGGCGCTGGGCGGTATCTTTGTTTTCCTCGGGCTTGAGAAAACGCTGCTCTGGAGGCATTGCCATAAGGAAGACTGCGAAGTGCATTCTTCGGCCGGCACGCTTATAGTAATAGGCGACGCGCTGCATAATTTCATGGACGGTGTTCTGATAGGGTCCGCCCTGCTGGTCTCTCCTGCGCTGGCGTATACCTCTGCCCTGGCCGTGGTGGCGCATGAAATACCGCAGGAAACCGGGGATTTCGCCATTATGCTCTCTTCCGGCTGGTCCCGAAAAAAAGCGATCTGGGGAAATGTGCTTTCTTCGCTGGCCACGGTGCCAGGCGCCTTCGGCGCCTATTACGGACTGGCCTATTTCAAGCCGGCGCTGCCCTATGTTATGGCGGTATCGGCGGCCAGTTTTATCTATATAGCTCTCGCGGACCTCATACCGGCCCTGCACCGCCGGCCGGGAATCGGCAACCCCTGGGGGCAGTTCCTGCTTGGGCTGGCCGGTGTCGGTACCATCGCTTTTTTTGTACTTGGTCATTGAAGTTAAAGGAGCTTAAAATGAAAATCTGCGTATCCGCGATGAGCGGTTCCCTGGACGCCAAGGTGAGCGAGCGTTTCGGCCGGGCGCCTTATTTCGTGATCGTCGAAAGCGACGACATGAGCTTTGTCCCGGCGCTTAACGCCGCCGAAAGTATGCAGGGCGGCGCCGGTCCCGAGGCCGTGCGCCAGGTGGCGGCCCAAGGGGCGCAGGTGGTACTTACCGGCGAGCTCGGGCCCAACGCTAAAACAGCTATAGCGGTCGCCGGTATAAAAGGCGTCACCGGGGTTTCCGGGAGCATAACCGTGCGCCAGGCTGTTGAGGAATACCTGTCTAAAAAATGAGCGGCTTCAAGTATTGCTACGGACCGGTGGGGTCCTGGCGGCTGGGCGTTTCGCTTGGCATTGACCCGGTCTCGCAGCCTGAGAAGGTCTGCAACTTCGACTGCGTCTACTGCCAGCTCGGCCACCGCCTCCCCTGCCAGCCGGGCCGGTCGGTTTACGTGATGCCGGAAGACCTGGGCGAAGAGCTGGAGCGCATAAAGGCGCCGGCCGATTACCTTACTTTCTCCGGGCGAGGAGAGCCCACCATGGCCGCTAACCTGACGGAACTGCGGCTGGAATGCTCCCGGCGCCGGCCCGAAAAGATCGCCGTCATCACCAACTCCGGGCTGATGTATTCGGCCAAGGTCCGCGAGCAGCTCGCCTCTTTTGACTTTGTCGTGGCCAAGCTGGACGCTCCCGACGGCGCGCTGTTCGACGCGATAAACCGGCCGGGCCCGGGGGTGTATTTCAGGGAAGTGGTCAGCGGGCTGGTTTTGTTCTCCAAAGGTTGCCGGGGCCGGCTGGCTATACAAACCATGCTGATAGGCGCCAACAAGGGCCGAGCCAGGGACCTGGCGCGCCTCTACGCCGAAATAGGCCCCGACGAGGTGGAGCTGAACACCCCGCTGCGGCCCTGCGCCGAGAAACCGCTGCCGCAGCCGGAACTGGAGGCCATAAGCGCCGAGGTTTCGGCGGAACTGGCCCGGCTGGGTGCCGGCAAGATAAAGGTGGTAGACGTTTACCGGGCTGGGCATCCGAAGGTAACCCCCGTGAGCGCCCCGGAAACGCTCAGGAGAAGGGGTAAAATATGAGTCAGGGCTTTTTGCCGCTCGCAGGTGGCGGTTTACCTGCCTCCCGGCGCGGAAATACAGGCCAGGCTTAAGGCGGCCGTATAAAGACAAAAGCCAAGGAATGAAAAATGACTGACCAGGAAACCTACGACATCATAGTTATCGGCGGAGGCCCCGCCGGCCGCATAGCCGCCCTTACCGCCCGCAAGTATTACCCGCAGAAGAGCGTGCTGCTGGCGCTGGATGTGGCCAGGGGCGTGGTGCCCTGCGGCATTCCCTATATGGCGGCCAGCCTCAAGAGCCCAGACGAGAATTCCTCGCCGTCGGCGCCGCTGGCAAAAAGCGGCATAGAGGTGCTCAACGCCGCCGCCCTGCGCATTGACCGCGCCGCGAAGACGGTGGAGTTTTCGGGGGGCACGCTGAAAAAATACGGCAAGCTGGTGCTGGCCTGCGGTTCCACGCCTTTCATGCCCAAGATACCGGGGGCCGGGCTGAAGAACGTTTTCCGCATCTACAAGGACCTGGACCTGTTGAAGGAAATGTTCTCGGCGCTGGCCGGAACGGAAAATATAGCGGTGCTGGGCGGCGGCTTCATCGGCGTGGAAATGGCCGACGAACTGGCCAAGTCGGGCAGGCGCGTGACGCTTATCGAGATGCAGGACGCGCTGCTCTCCAACTCCTTCGACCCGGAGTTCGGTTCCCTGGCCCGGGAAAAACTGGAGGCCGCCGGCGTTAAGATAATGACCGGGGTGAAGGTAGAGGCTTTCGAAGGTGCCGGCCGGGTGGAGCGGGTGCTGCTCGCCGGCGGCGCCTCGCTGCCCTGCGGCGCGGCGGTGCTGGCCATCGGCGCGGTGCCCAACGCCGGCCTGGCCGCGGACGCCGGCCTGGACGTTTCAAAGAGCGGGGCCGTAGGCGTGGACGAGTACATGCGCACTTCCGATCCTGATATTTTCGCCGTGGGAGACTGCGCCGAGAAGAAGGATTTCTTTACCCGCCGCCCGGTTTCCGTGATGCTGGCCTCCACCGCCACCGCGGAGGCGCGCGTGGCCGGCTCGAACCTTTTTGGCCTGAAGGTGGTGCGCGAGAATAAGGGTACCATAGCGGCCTATTCCACCTCCGTGGACGGCCTGGTGCTGGCCTCGGCGGGCCTGACCGAGGCGGCGGCGCTGAAAGAGGGGTTTGAGATAGTCACAGGCCTTTCCGAAGGCTTCGATAAGCACCCGGCGTCCATGCCAGGGGCTTCCAAAGTCAAATTGAAGCTCGTCTTTTCCAGGCATTCCGGCCTGCTGATGGGCGGGCAGGCCTCAGGCGGAGTTTCCTGCGGCGAACTGATAAACGTGGTCGGCCTGGCCGTGCAGACCGGGATGTCGGTGTCGGAACTGGAGACCCTGCAGGTGGCCACGCACCCGTGGCTTACGGCAGCGCCCACGGTGTACCCGCTGACCGCGGCGGCGCAGGACGCATCCGTAAAACTCTGCCGCTCGCTAAAGGAGATTTAATATGACATCAATGGAAGAAACCATCAAGGAGCAGGAACGGGAGATAGCCGGCAGGATGCGCCAGGTGCGCAACAAGGTGCTGGTAATGAGCGGCAAGGGCGGGGTGGGCAAGAGCACGGTGGCCGTCAACCTGGCCGCCGCCATGGCCGCCGCGGGCAAGAAGACCGGCCTGCTCGACGTGGACCTGCACGGCCCGAACGTGGCCCGGATGTTGGGCATTGCCGGCATGCGCCTGGAGTCCGACGGGGACAGCATCCAGCCTTACGCCGCGGCGCCCAATCTGGTGGTTTGCAGCATGGCCCTGCTGGGCGCTGATCCCTCCACCGCCATTATCTGGCGCGGGCCCCGCAAAACCTCCGCCATCAAGGAACTGCTCGGCGGGGTGAACTGGGGAGAACTGGATTATCTGTTCATCGATTCCCCGCCCGGCACCGGCGACGAGACGTTGACCGTGGCGCAGTCTTTGCCCGGGCTTACCGGCGCCGTGCTGGTGACCACCCCGCAGGAAGTGGCGCTCGACGACGCGCGCCGCAGCGCCTCTTTCGCCGGCAGCCTCAAGGTTAAGATACTCGGCGTGGTGGAAAATATGAGCGGCTTCGTCTGCCCCGGCTGCGGACTTGAGACGCATGTGTTCAGCAGCGGCGGCGGGGAGAAACTGGCCGCCGAACTGGGCGCGGCTTTTCTGGGCCGGCTGCCGCTGGACCCCAAGGCGGTCATGTTCGCCGATTCCGGGCGCACTCTTTTTGAAATGGAATCCGGCAAGACCCGCGACGCGGCCATGGCCATAGCGGAAAAGTTCTTTGAGGTCTGCCCCTGATATGGCCGTTCTCGGCATAAGGCTTTATGGAGACCCGGTGCTGACCCGCAAAACGCGGCCGGTGTTGCTCCCTTCGGAACGCGAGCTGGTGGGGGAACTGGTCAGGAACCTTTTTGCTGCCATGGAGGCCTTTGGCGGGGTGGGACTAGCCGCCAACCAGGCCGGAGTGCCGCTGCGCGTGGCGGTGATACGCATACCTCCCAAGGAGGGGCCGGGGGTGCAGCTGGTCCTGGTCAACCCCGAGATAATCTCCGGAGAGGGTTCTCAGACCGGGGAAGAGGGCTGCCTGTCCTTTCCCGGGCTGTTCCTGAAAATAAAACGTTTCAATAAAGTGAAGGTGCGCTCTTTTAACGAGCGAGGACTACCGGTAGAAATAAACGCCGACGGTTTCCTGGCCCGCGCGCTTCAGCACGAGATAGACCACCTCGACGGAAAGGTCTTCACTCAGCGGCTCTCCTTGCTAGCCCGGCTGCGGCTGAAACCCAGGCTGGCCCGGCTTAAAAAAGAGTGGCTTCGTTAAGGAAAGGATGAAGACTTCACTCGACTGTGTTCCCTGCCTGCTCCGGCAAGCGCTGGACGCCGCGCGTATGTTTTCGCGCGATCCCGGAGTTCATGAAAAAATACTGCGGGACGTGCTGGCCTGGAGCCGGGGCATGAACATGGCCCAGCCGGCCCCCGTTATGGGCCGGCGCATCTACCGCCGCCTGCGCACCCTTACCGGAGTAAAAGACCCTTACCGGCGGGCCAAGACCGCCCAGAACCGCCTGGCCCTGCGCCTGCTGCCGGAGTTAAGGACCGCCCTGAAAAAAACTGCGGACCCGCTGGAACTCGCCGTAAAATTCGCCATCGCCGGCAACATAATAGACATGGGAGCCTCCGGGGATGTGAGCCTGGCTGGGGTGCGCAGGGCCATTCGCCATGCCCTGACCGAGCCTCTCGACGGGAACCATGACGCGTTCAGCCGCGCGGTAAAAAAGGCCGGCAGCATACTTTACCTGGCCGACAATGCGGGTGAAATAGTTTTCGACCGCCTGCTTATAGAGCAGCTTGGCCCCGGGCGCGTTACCGTGGCCGTGCGCGGCGCGCCAGTATTGAACGACGCGCTTTTATCCGACGCCCGCGCCGCCGGTTTGCACAGGATTGTCGAGGTGATTGACAACGGTTCGGACGTGGCCGGCACGGTGCTGGAGGAGGTATCACCCCGGTTTAAAAAAACTTTTATGGCGGCGGACCTGGTGTTGGCCAAGGGTCAGGGTAATTTTGAAACGCTCAGCGAAGCTCCCCGCCCGGTCTATTTTCTTTTTAAGGCCAAATGCCCGGTAATAGCTGCGCGCGCCGGAGTGCCGCTTGGGGCCCAGGTGCTGGCGCGGTCAGGCGCCGGGAAAACGATCGGAAAATCGGGGTCAGTTAAAAAACAGAGGGTTGGGAGGTAATCGTATGCCAGCAAGAAACGGAACAGGTCCCGGCGGGAAAGGCCCGAAAACAGGGCGGGGGCGCGGCCCCTGCGCCGGCGGGGCGGGAAAAGCGAAGGACGCGCCGTGCGCCGGCCGCAGAGGCGGTGGAAAAGGCGCGCGGGACGGAGGGAAAGGAAGGCGCCGGCGCGGAGGTGGTTGAGAGGGGGAACGCCGCAGCCGCTAAATTCAGCGGCTGCGGCTTTTGGGCGGGGCGATCCGGGCAGGGTTATTGTTGACGCGCGACGCTGATAAATTGGATATCATTGAAGTAGTCTTGCGTTCCGTGGCTGCGGCCGGAGGGAAATATATGGGAGCTAAAGAGATATTAAAGGAGGCCTGGCCTTTGCGCGAAGGGCCCGCTGTTTTCACTACCGTCGATAAGAACGGCCTGCCCAACTCCGTATATGTCCTGGGCATGAAACTGCTGGAAGACGGCCGCATAGCCGTCATGGACAATTACTTCCATAAGACGCGCGAGAATATAAAGAACGGCAGCAAAGGTTCTTTCCTGTTCCTGGCCAGGCCGCGCAAACCGTATCAGGCGAAGGGCAGTATAGAGTACCTGGCCTCGGGCCCGGTCTATGAGGACCTGAAGGCCTCTATCCCGGATAAATTCCCGCGCGTGGCCGCGGCCGTGCTGAAGGTGGAGGAAATTTACTCGGGCGCGGAGAAACTCCTGTAATAGACAAGCCCCGGGCTTTTTTGTCCACTCTGCCCTGTTTAAGCGCCCGCTAAATATGCGCCCATATCTTAAAACCGCCGTCAGCTCCGTCCTGCTGCTGCTCTTCGTTCTGACAGGTTCCTACTTTTCCTCTTCTATGTGGAAAGACAAAGAGGAAAAAGCCGGGCTGGCCGGGCCGCTGGTGTATTCAGCGGGGATGACCGCGGCGGAATTCGCCGCCGCCAATAACCTGCCGGAGGAAGTGGCCAGCGCGGCCTACGGTTCCCGCATGTCCGCGCCCATCTATTACGGCGAACTGCCCGAGGACGGCCTGAGGGCCACGGTGGAGCGCGAGCTGGCGCTGCACAACGAGGCCGCCTCCAAGAACTGGCTAAAGATAGCCCTTAAATTCATAATGTGGGCGGCCTTCCTGCTGGCGGTTTTCCCGCTGCTGCGGCGCGGCCTCATGAAAGGCGCTTTGCGCAACTGGTTCTACTTCGCCGCCGTGCTAATCTTCGGCGTGGCCCTGGGCGCGGATCCCAGCCCCATGGGCACGGTAAAGGACGCCATTGTGCTCTATGGGGAAAGCGGGGTTGTCTTCCTGCCGCGCCTGAAGGCGCTCGCCGTGTTCCTGCTCCTGGTGGTGCTGGCCAATAAGTTCATCTGCTCCTGGGGCTGCCAGCTCGGCGTGCTGCAGGACCTGCTCTTCCGGCTGGGCCGCGCCGGGGACCTGAAGCGCTGGCGACTGCCGTTCGCTCTCACCAACACGGTGCGCATACTTTTCTTTATAGCGCTGGTGCTGGGGGCCATGCTGGGCCTCGATATCGTCGCACCGGTGGATCCTTTCAAGATCTACAGCCCGCTGGCGCTCGGCGTTTGGGGCGCGGGGTTCATCACCCTGCTGCTGGCCGCGTCGCTGTTCCTGTACCGGCCCTGGTGCCACCTGTTCTGCCCTTTCGGGCTCGTCGGCTGGCTCGCAGAAAAGATCAGCGTGTACAAGGTAAGGGTGGATTACGCCAAGTGCGTGGCCTGCGGCGCCTGCGAGCGGGCCTGCCCTTCTACGGTGATGGGCGCCATACTCAGGCGGGACCGCGCCATTCCGGACTGTTTCGCGTGCGGCGACTGCCTGGCGGCCTGCCCCGCCGGGGCCGTCTCGTTCTCGGCCGGCCGGCGCCAGCTGCCGCCCGCGGGTAAATTCGAAAAAGTTAAAATATCCACATGAAGTTCCGGGCTGTAAAAACATTTCTGTGCCTCGCTTTCGCGGCCGTAGCCGCGGGGGCGTGGGACCTGCACATGCTCGGCCCCGCCCACGAGGCGGGGGAGAGTTGCCAGGTCTGCTCGGTGGCCGGTGCCCCGGAACTCAACGCCGACTGCGGCACCAGGCTGCTGGTGCGCCCCGATAATTTTGTAGTGAACACGGCCGCCCTCCCCGGGCGGCCGGTTTTGCGCCATGTCTTATCGGCTTTCTGCGGCCGCGCCCCTCCCCGCTAGAAGGCGCCTGCCTTTTAATAATTCCCACATACCCGCTTCGAAGGGCTGTTGCCTTTTGGGGCGTACGATACAGTTTGAAGGAGATCTATGAAAAAAATTATTGCTTTGTCTTTGTATTTCGGACTTTGCTGCGCGTCCGCCGCCCAGGAAACCGGCACGCCGCCGCAGGGTATGCGCGGTACGCCGGCCAATTTGCCGGACATCAGCCTGATAGGCGTTATCGACGGGCATACCAGCTCAAATAAGTCGGACGAGACGCGCAACATGCTGCAGTTCAGCGAGGTGGAGACAGCCTTCCAGGGCTACATTTATCCCGAGATGAAGGCCGACGTGTTCCTGGCCCTGCACAAGCACGGCGAAGAATACGCCAGCGAGATCTGCGAGGCCAAGGTCTCCTTCCTGAGCCTGGCCGGAGGGCTTTCGGCGGAGGTGGGGAAGGTCAACGCCGAGTTCGGTAAGCTGAATAAGGCTCACAGCCATACCAGGGCCATGGCCGACCAGCCCGCCGCGCTGACGAAGTTCCTTGGCGAACACGCGCTGAACCCGCAGGGCGCGGTGCTGAAATACCTGCTGCCGCTGCCTTTCTACGCGCAGGTACAGGCCGGCGCCTGGCAGGGCAATGCCCACGCCCACCACGTGGACGGGGACCTGACGGCCGACGTGCTGGACGTGGACCAGAGCACCGTCACTGTGGTGCTGGCGCCGGCTGAAAGCGAGGAGTTCTCGCCGGCCGGCAAGATCTATACCGGGCGCATGAACATGTCCTTCCCGCTTTCGGACGGCGCAGAACTGGAACTGGGAACCAGCTGGCTGAAGGGCAAAGGCAGCCATTGGGAGCATCACCGGGACAATATAAATATAGCCGGCGCTGACTTCACGCTGAAGTTCTGGCCCTCAACTTATAAGCGGTTCACGCTGCAGGGCGAGTACCTGCGCCTGAAGCGCGATATCCCGGTAGGCGAACTTAAGCGCGACGGCCTGTATTTCCTGGCCAATTACAGGCAGAGCAAATACTGGGATTTCGGCGCGCGCTTCGACTACGCCGAGAACGCCTTCCCGGAGATAACCTATGAGCGCGATTACTCGCTGATAGCCACCCGGCACCTGACCGAGACCACCACGCTGCGGGCGCAGTATAAGCATATAAATCTGAGCGGCGAAAAAACTGACGAAGCCTGGTTCCAGCTGATCTTCGGCCTGGGCCCGCATAGCCACGAGCTGGAATAAGGAGAAAGCCATGAAGAAAATATTATTGACGGCGGCGGCGCTGGCGCTCTGGGCCTGCCCTGCGCGCGCTGAATTAAAAATAATGACGGCCTCCACCGACCTGAAGTATATCTGCGAAAGAATAGGGGGCGCGGAGGTTAAGGTGGAAAGCCTGGCTTCGGGCGGGCAGGACCTGCATATGGTGGAACCCCGGCCGAGCATGGTGTTCAAATTGAAGAAGGCGGATATGGTGGTGCGCGTCGGGCTGGACCTGGATATGTGGCTCGACAGCCTTGTAAACGCCGCCAGGAACAAGGCGCTGTTCTATGGCCAGCCAGGTTACGTGGACGCCTCGGCTGGCGTAGAACTGCTGGAGCGGCCGGAGGGCAAGGTGGACGCCTCGATGGGGGACATACACATCTACGGCAACCCGCATTACTGGCTGGACCCGGCCAACGCGAAGGTGATGGCTAAGAATATCCTGGCCGGGCTCAAGCGGCTGGCCCCGGAGAAGGCCGCGCTGTTCGACGCTAATTACGAATACTTCGCGGCAGAGACCGACGAGCGGCTGGCCGCCTGGGGCGCGCGCGCGGCCAGGTTCAAGGGGCTGAAGGTGGTCACCTACCACGGCTCCTGGCCGTACTTCGCGCGGCGCTTCGGGTTGGAGGTGGCCGGCCACGTGGAGCCCAAGCCCGGCATTCCGCCCTCCGCCTCGCACCTGGACGGCTTGGTGAAGAAGATGACGGCGGAGAACGTAAAGGTGATACTTACGGAGAGCTACTACCCGCGCAAAGGCCCGGATTTCCTGGCCGCTAAAATCGGAGCCGTTGTGGTGACGGCCCCGGTCAGCGCCGGTGGCGCCGCAGGGGTGAAGACCTACTTCGACGTCTTCGACCGTGTGATAGCCGGGCTGGAAGCAGCCGCGGGGAAAAAATAAACGCAGCGCCGGGGGCGGCGGATCCGCCCCGGCGGCTTAAGGGGAACTTTTATGCTGGAAATAATGCTGCCGGCCATGGCCGCGGCCGTGATAATGGTGGGCATACACGCCTACCTGGGAATACATATACTGGCGCGGGGCGTGATCTTTGTGGACCTGGCGCTGGCGCAGATAGCGGCGCTGGGCGCCATCACCGGGGTGCTGTTCGGCCTGGAGCTGCATACGGCCGGCTCCTACTTCGCCTCGCTCGCCGCCACCTTTGTCGGGGCGGGGGTGTTCGCGCTGTCGCGCGGCAGGAAGACCACCGGTGCCATGCAGGAGGCGGCCATCGGCATAGTGTACGTGGTGTCGGCGGCGCTGGCCGTGATGGTGCTGGACCGGTTGCCCGGCGAAGCGGAGCATCTCAAAGGCATGCTGGTCGGCAATATCCTGTTCGTGACCTGGCCGCAGGTGGCCAGGACCGCGGCGCTCTACGCCGCCGTAGGCCTGGCGCATTACGCGTTCAGGGCGCGCTTCGCCGCCATCTCTTTCTGCCCGGCCTCCGCGGCGGACTGCGGCGCCGGCGCGCGGCTGTGGGATTTCTTCTTCTACGCGCTGTTCGGTTTCGTGGTCACCAGCTCGGTGGAACTGGCCGGCGTGCTGCTGGTTTTTACTTTCCTGATAATACCCGCGGTGTCGGCCATGCGCTTTTCCTCCACTCTGAAAGGGCGCCTCTGGCTGGGCTGGGGGCTGGGCGTGGGCACCAGCCTCGCCGGGATCTACGCCTCCGCCAGGTTCGACCTGCCCACCGGGCCCGCAATCGTTTGCGCCTTCGGGGCGCTGGCCCTGGCCGCTTTTTGCGCCGACAAACTGCGTTACAGGGGGAGAGCCGTTGAAGACGGCGGGGGTTTAAAGTAGAATTTCACTCATGGGCACTATCTTCTCCGACACGCTGGTAAAATTGCGGCAGGAGGCGGGTTTTCCCACCGCCTACCGGTTCTTCCATGATAACGGGGGGGACAAGGTGCTGGGGATGTGCTACCGCAAGTACCTGCTGATGGAGCAGGGCCGCATACTGCCGCTGTTCAAGCATATGCGCGGCTTCATCTTCGGCCTGCGGCTGGTGCGCAACAGCGCGCCCGCCCAGGAACTGACGCGGGCCTGGCTGCGGACCATGTCAGGCGACGAGTTGTTCGGCGAGATCCTGGAGCCCATGCTGGCCGACAAGCCGGCGGTGCTGGCCCTGTCCCCTGCGCAGAAAGCCCTGCGGCAGGCCATAGCCGGGCGCAAGTTCTACATGACGCTGGAACACCTGGACGTTATTTCAGCCACGCCCGAGGCCCATCTCTGCTACCAGCTGCTCTCCAACGACAGCGGGATCTGGACCCCGGAAAAACTGGCGGAAGCGGCCGGGCTGTCTAAAACCGCCGCAGCCGCCATAATAAAAAAATTCTTCGCCGTGAAGCTGCTGCGCAAAGTCGGCAAAGGCTACAAGTGCCCGTTGGCCGGGGCGCAGGTGGAATCTCCGCAGAAGGCGGCTTCGCAGGAACTCTTCGACCGGCTCTCCAAGCGGCACGACGAGCTGATAGCCTCCGGCAAGCGGACCTGGTTCCGCCGCGGCATAGTGCGGGCCGACGCCGACACGCTGCGCGACTTCTTCCAGCTGATGTCTGTGAACCTCTCTTCCGTCACCGCCTATACAGTGCAGGAAAAAACCCCCAAGTCGGCGCTTTTTGTAGTGGAAGCGAAGGCCGTGAAGATCAGGGATTTTTGATAGCGCCCTCAAAGGGCACTAAAACCGGCCTTTAGGTCCATATCCCTTCGTGGGTCCAAATACTTTTCGCGTAGGTCCAAGGCCTCTTACTCCGTGCCCTGCTTTCTCCTACAATAGTATTAAGGGGAAAGTTCCCAAAACCATATATTCAGGAGAAACAGATGAAAATTATGATAGCCGTTGTATCCCTGCTGGCCGCCGCCTCTATGGCGCAGGCCCAGGTGAGCTTCGAACAGGCCTTGGACATAAAATCTTTCAAGCAGCAGGCCTCCGCCGTCAAGATAGATGTTCCCGAGACCAAGTTCGGCATACCGACCTATAGCAGCCGGGACTGCAAGACAGTGGAATTCACCGCCGAGAGCCCGCTGACCTCGGCCGACATCAGCCTGAGCGCGATGGAAACCTACCAGGACTGCCAGAACATGGGCTACCCGGCCGGCCAGATCTGCTTCCCGCGCACCGAGTACTTCCGCGAAACCACCCGCGTGATAGTAACCGCGCCGCGCGAGCTGAAGCCCGGGCAGAAAGAAGTTTTCGAAGTGTGCCTGTGGGGCCGCTTCCTGAACCTGCGCCCCGTCTCCGCCGTGTACAAGTATAAGACCAAGACAACCTTCGACGGTATCTACCTGACCCCGAAGGGCCTCATCGAGCAGCCCAAGGCCATCAGCGGCACCTGCACGCTGGCCATGGACGCCGGCAATACCTGCATCTACCGCTGCCCCGAGGGCAACTTCATCAGCCGGCCCAACCCGTTCCCGGTGATCCCCGCCCCCAACCAGTGGGTGGGCCCGATACATACGCCCTGCTATCCCACCGCCGAGCCTACGCCCTTCGGGCTGTAAGCCGCGGCTGTAAAAGAAGAGGCCGGCTCAATGAGCCGGCCTTTTTTCTTGCCCCGTTTTGATTCCCTAGGCGCGCGCCGGAGCCTTGCCGCCTTTCATTTCCAGCCATTCCTGCCGCGTTTCCTCCAGCCGTTTCGCCCCGCCGGTGAAGAAGATGATGATCAGGTAAAAGCCCAGTATGATCTTGTAGCCTTCGCTCAGCAGCAGGGCCGGGCTGGCCCAGATCGAAGAGAGCAGGGCGAGGATCGTGCCCGCCTGCAGATAGATGTATTTGAACAGGTACAGCGAGAAGCCGAGGAAAGCCGCCAGGTACAGGTAATGGAACCAGTCCGCCAGCCTGTGGCCGGGGAAACTTTTCCTGAAGTCCTTGTACAGCCAGTAGGCGTCGGTGCGCAGCAGGGGGTTCATGTTGAACACGATGATAAGGGACATCCATTTTACGGCCGCCAGGAAAAGCAGGTCTTTGGTGAAAAACCAGAGGGCAAGCAGGAGCAGCAGGTAGGCCGACTCGGTAAAAAATCCGCCCAGATCAATGGCGGCTTTTTCCTTTAGGGGCAGCCGTTCCATGCCGGAAACATTAGCGTAGAAAACCGGCAGGAAAAGATAGATGGAAAAACCTATGGGCCGGAAAGCTATGCCGGCCGCGGCCGCGGCGTAAGAATGGCCCAGCTCGTGTATGACGCTGCCCAGGAAGACCAGGGCGAACATGGTGAGGGTGGCCGGGGCGCCGTGGGACAGCTTGGCCAGCGCCGGGTAGAGGCCGGTGTATGAAACGGCGAGGCTCAGCAGCAGGCCCGCCGCGGCCAGGGCGAAGACCTTGCCGAAGTTGCGGCCCAGCCATTCCGGGGAAGGGGCGAGGCCCAGGGCCCTGAAAGCCTTCTCCTGCCAGGCCGCGGGGATAAGCCGGAAATCAGGCCTTACGATTGCGCTCAGCGCGCCGCTGAGTTTTTTCTTCTCTTTGAGCCTGAGCGCCCCGATAGCCAGCAGCCTGTCGAAGATGGGAGCGGCCTTCGCTATGCCGAGCCCTTCCATGGCCTTTATGAAGTGTTGCTTATCTCCCCGCGCGGGCAGGTTCTCAACCAGTGCTATGGTTTCCTCTTTCACCCTGTAGCAGGAGGACTTGGTTATGATCAGCGAAGCGTCGCCGTTCTCGACGGCGTATTCGCCTTTCAGGAAGTTCTCGTAAAGAGTTTCGGACATGAGGAAAGCGGCGGCCTCAGTCGTGGGCGGAACCTGACAGGGGTTCTTCCGCTTTGGCGGGCGCTGGTTTACCGGCGGCCTTATACTTGTTGTAGGCGTGGGCCAGCCCGGCCAGCAGCGTCTCTTTCATATCGTTGCACTTGGGCTTGAGAAGGTCCCCGGTCTTGGCCCTGCACATGACGCCGCACTGGCCGCCGCAGGCCAGGGCGACGGAGCAGGCCAGGCAGTCGGGCATGTTGGCGATATGCCTTTTCTGGTAGATCTCCCGCTGCGGGAAGAATTCCACGCCGGCCTCGCCGACGTGGCCGACGCGCCACTTATCGTAGCCGGCTTCTTCAAAGCAGGCGTAAAGGTCGCCGAAGGCGTCCGCGACCAGAGTGGTCTGAGTGGTCTGCATGCAGTAGGTGGTCCGGGTGAGCCCCGTTCCCTTCTGCAGGCTGAAAAGGTACTGGAACTCGTTGCCCCGGAGGCTGACCGGGTGCTCCAGGTCTATGCCCATGTTTAAAACCTTTTCCGAGAGCGCCTTAATGTCCATGAAGTCCGAATCGTCCACCTTGCACAAATTGTCGTGGATGGGGGTGGCGTAAACCCTGACTTTCTTGTGGCCGGCTATGCCCTCCGTCTTGAGGAATTCCAGCAGCCGGGGCGTAGTGTCCAGCTTTTTCCTGTCCAGGTTCAGCCTTACCGAGACTCCGGTCCCGCGCGAGAGCAGGAGCTTTATGTTGGCTATGATCTTGTCGAAAGTGGGAACGCCGGAAACGGCTACACGGGACTGGTCATGTTCTTCTTTGTAGCCGTCCAGGGATACCTGCACCTGGTTAACCTTGCCGGCGCCTTCGCCGAAAATGTCGATCATGGACTCCAGCATCGTGGTATTGCTGATCGCCTCGCAGTGCAGCCCGAGCTTTTTTGCGTGCTCCAGGGCCCGCCTTATGGCCGGCTCATGGGCAGGGAGGAAGGGTTCCCCGCCGTAGAAATAGAGGACCTGCTTATTCGTGTCCGGCAGGATGGAGGAAAAATGCCGGTCAAGCAGCAGGTCCACCATCTCCGGGGTCATTACGGCTTTGGATTTGTGCGGCCGGTGCTTCTGCTGGTAGCAGTACGGGCAGGCCAGGTTGCAGTTGTAGCTGAGCAGCAGCAGCAGCCCGCCGGGCTGCTTGGCGGCGCATCTTTTTTCATGGATGGCGGTGGCCAACTCGCGGAAGCGCTCCAGCTCTTTTTCGGGCGTTAGCCTGGTGATGTGGCCGCGTTTGTTGAGAAACTCGAGATTGGCCGGCGCCAGTTGGTTGAGGCGGTCCGCGTCCCCGGAAGCGAGCAGCGCCGCGAGTTCTTTGGGCACCTCGTCCAGGCAGCCGTTAATGCCGTTAAAAAGCAGGCTGAAGTCTCCGTCTCCGAGATCGGCCACGTTAAGGTAGCGGCTGGTCCTGTAATTCTCTATTTTCATTTTAACCTCTCGGGATAAAGTAGAACCCCGGAGCTTGAGCGCTCCGGGGTTCTGGATTCAAACCCTGCTTACTTCAGCTGGGGGCAGGGGACCTGGGTGGGCGGCGGAACATCCGGGACGGTCGGCGGCGTCATGGGGTTGCAGGGAGTGCCCTGGCCGAAGGGGTTGCAGACTACCCGGCACTTGTCATCGCAGGTGGTCGCGAAAAAGTTGTCCATGCCCAACATGACCTGGAACTCCATCCTGTCTTCGGCTTTCTCCAGCGTGAGCGCCTCCGCGGCGTTCAGGTTCAGCGACTTGATAAGAAACTCTTTTTTCATTGTGTTTTCCCCTAATTTCTATATTTTAACTTTTAAAGACTAGCCCCACAAGGGCGCTTGCTGTATGCCAAACACGGAACAATTTTTATGCCAAGCGCTTTGCCCCGTATTTTTCCCCTTATTGGGCGCTTAACCCCGGTTTTATGGCGTTATTTGCCCGTTTTTGACCCCAATGTTTTCATTTGAAAATAAATATTCTCATATCGCCAGCCGGGCGGGCCCGGCACAGGCTGAATATTGTAAACTTGTCATAAGATATGAGTGAAAACGGCAGGGACGGGGCTTACGCCCCTATTGAGGCCTGGTTCAGGTCGTATGTCGACGAATTCCGGGGCGCCGACGGGGCCCTGCCGGGTCCGCTGGAGTTTAAACTCGCGCACAGCGCCCGCGTGGCCGAAAACTCTTCGCTGATAGCCGCGGGGTTAGGCCTGCCGGGAGGCGAGGCCGCCCTGGCCCGCGCCGCAGGCCTGCTGCACGACGCCGGGCGCTTCACGCAGTACGCCGGCCACGGCTCTTTCATAGACGCCCGCAGCCTGGACCACGGCCTGGAAGGCCGCCGGGTGCTGGAAGAGAAGGCGCGCCCCCTGTTCTCCTGCGGCGCCGCCTTCGGCCGGCTATTGTGCGCGGTGCAGTACCATAACCGCAAGGCCGAGGACCTGCCTTCAGGCCTGCCGCCGGCCGACAACAGCCTGCTGCTGCTGGTGCGCGACGCCGACAAGCTGGACATTATGAACGGGTTGATAGGTTCGGTGGAAACGGACGGTTTTAAGGGGCTGCAGGTCATGGTCCCGGACATAGCGCTGAGCCGCGAACTGTCCCCCGGGGTGCTGGAGGCCGCGGCGCGCGGGGAAACCCTGGCCCTGAAAGATCTTCACACGCTGGCGGATATCATGGTGATGGTGGCTGGCTGGTTCAAGGACCTCAATTATACCCCCGCCCGCCAGGCCGCCTCCGACCGGGGCTTCCTGTCCCGTCTGCGCCGCCAGCTGCCGGAAAGCCAGGGGCTGGACGCGCTGTTTTCCAGCCTGGCTAAAACCGAGGCCCAGCCCGGCCGCAAATACATAGGGGACGTTGATTCATAATTCCTAACTGTATGGGCGAATTGGCGTGGCGCGAAATGTGCTTTGATGCCCCAGAAATTAGGAATTAGGAATCAACGTCCCCTATTCCTATTCCTGAAGGCCCAGTTTCCTGAAGAGCCAGATGGCCGGGCACCACTTGGTGAAGGCCGACTGCAGCAAATTGGCCCCGACGAAGGCGGTCAGCCAGATAAAGCGGCCGTCCACATAAACGGTCAGGCCGAGGCTCAGCAACACCATAAAACCCGCCAGCAGTCTCAACGCATCATTCATTCTCATATCGCTCCCACCGAAAAATAGGGACAGACCCCTATTTAACCGGAATATTTAGTTTGATTTATAAGCACATTCTGCGGAAAATATAGGGGTCTGTCCCTATTTATTCCCCGGTTGCTCCCATTAATTCTTCGCGCTGCTCCAGTTCCCTGGGCGCGGGCTTCAGCTTGTATTCCTTGTCCTTGAAGGCCAGGTAGTACAGCACCGGCACGGCTACGCGGCTCAGCAGAGTGGCCGCTATCTGTCCGGCTATCAGCGAGATGGCCAGCCCCTGGAAGATGGGGTCGAACAGGATGACGCCCGCGCCGACGATGACGGCCAGCGCCGTCAGCAGCATGGGGCGGAAGCGCACCACGCCGGCTTCTATCACGGCCTCCTTGAGTTCCATGCCCTCGCGCACCTTCAGGTTAATAAAGTCCACCAAAATGATGGAGTTGCGCACCACGATTCCGGCCGAGGCTATGAAGCCTATCATCGACGTGGCTGTGAAGAAGGCGTTCATGCCCCAGTGCGCGGGGATGATGCCGATGAGCGCCATCGGGATGGCGGCCATGATGATGAACGGCGTGACGAAATCCTCGAACCAGGCCACCACGAGGATGTAGATGAGCACCAGCACCATGGCGAAGGCCAGGCCCAGGTCCCGGAACACCTCGTAGGTGATGTGCCATTCGCCGTCCCACTTTATGGCGGTCTCCGAAGTGCTGGCGGGCTGCCGGGTGAAGTACTGGTTGATCTTCGCGCCGCGGGTCTTCGAGAGCCCTTCGATCTTCTTCCTGAGGTCCAGCACCGCGTAGACGGGGCTTTCGGTGCCGCCGGCTATGTCGGCCGTGACATAGGCCACCCGCTGCAGGTTCTTGCGGTAGATCGGCTTGTTCTCCAGCCCGTCCTGGGCCCTGACGAAGCTGGCCATGGGGATGGCCGTGCCGTTGGGAGAGAAGAACTTGATCTCCTTGAGCGTGGAGAGCGCCCGTCGCTTCTCCGGCGACAGGCGCAGGCGGATGTCCACCGCCTCGTTCTCTTCCTCGACGTGGGCCGAGTCTATGTCGGCGCCGGACAGCGACAGGGCCGCGGTCTGCACAATGTCCGCCGCCGCCACGCCGTTGAGCGTGGCCTTCTGCCTGTCCACCACCAGCCGGGTGATGGGCTGGTCCTCGGGGATATAAGAGTCGACATCCACTATGCCCTCGGTCGCCCTGAGGACATTCTTAATTTCTTCGGCCAGCGCGCGCTGGTTTACGGGGTTGGGGTCAAAGACCTCTATGAGCAGGGTGGCCATGACCGGGGGGCCGGGCGGTACTTCCGCCACCTGCAGCCGAGCGCCGTACTTGTCGGCTATTTCCTTCAGCCCGGGGCGCACGGCCACGGCTATGTCGTGGCTCTGGCGCTTGCGGTCGTGCTTGTCGGAGAGGTTCACCTGGATGTCGGCCTGGTAGGGCTCGCGGCGCAGGAAGTAATGGCGCACCAGGCCGTTGAAGTTGTACGGAGCGGAGGCGCCGGCGTAGATCTGCAGGTCGCGCACCTCCGGCGCGGAGGCCAGGTAGGCGGCCATTTCCCCGGCGGCTTTTTCCGTGCGCGCCAGCGACGAGCTCTCGGGCATGTTGATGACGACCTGGAACTCGTTCTTGTTGTCGAAGGGCAGCGTCTTGAAGATGACCAGCCTGAACCCCACCATGGCCAGCACCACCGCCAGCAGCCCGGCGGTGAACCACAGGAACTTTTTGCCGTTGGCCGGGTTGTAGATCAGCTTCTTCATCAGGCTCCGGTACATCCGGTCCAGCAGCCCTTCCCGGGTGTGGTCGCAGTGCTTCAGCGGCCAGCGCTCCACCACCTTGGTGTAGAGCCACGGGGCGAAAGCGAACGCCACGCCGAGAGAGAACAGCATGGCCACCGACGCGCCTATGGGGATGGGGCGCATGTAGGGGCCCATCATGCCGCTGACGAAGGCCATGGGCAGGATAGAGGCGATGACGGTCCAGGTGGCCAGTATCGTCGGGTTGCCCACCTCGTCCACGGCGTTGAGGATGTTGCGGTACAGCGAGTTCTTCCGGTTTAGCATGCAGTGGCGGTTTATGTTTTCCACCACCACGATGGCGTCGTCTACGAGGATGCCGATGGAGAAGATGAGCGCGAACAGCGTGATGCGGTTGAGGGTGTAGCCGTAGAGGTAATACACCAGCAGCGTGAGCGCCAGCGTGACGGGGATGGCCACCAGCACCACGGCCGCCTCGCGCAGCCCCAGCGTAAGGGCTATCAGGAGGGTCACCGACAGGGTGGCCAGCAGCATGTGGTAGATCAGCTCGTCGGACTTGGCCTTGGCGGTCTCGCCGTAATTGCGGGTGACGGTCAGGTTTATCCCGTCTGGGATCTCGCGGCCTTTCATGGCCTCCACCTTGGCCAGTATGGCGCGGGAAACCTCGGTGGCGTTGGCGCCGCGGCGCTTGGCCACGGAGAGCGTGACGGCCGGCGAGGCCGCCGCCTTGAGGGAGGAGGCCGGGCCCTGCAGCATGGTTACGGAGCGCTCATCCTCGTCGGGGCCGTCCTTGACGTCGGCCACTTCTGAAAGCTTCACGGGACGCCCGTCGTAAACCCCGATTATGATATTCCTCAGGTCGTCGGCGCTGCGTATGAAGGCGTCGGTTTCGGCCAGCAGCACTTTGTCTCCCTGGTTGTAATGGCCGGCGGGCAGGCTGGCGTTGGACATTTTGATCGTGCCGGCCAGCATCGGGGGGGTGAGGCGGTGGCGCGCCAGGGCGGCGGGGTCGAAATGCACTATGAACTGGCGCTTGTGGCCGCCTATGATGCGGGTCTCTGAAACGTTGGCGACGGAGTTCAGTTCGGTCTGGATGCGGGCCGCGGCGCGGCGCAGGTCGTAGCCGTTCTTGCCTTCGCCCCACAGGGTCAGGGCCAGCACGGGCACGTCGTCGATGGCGCGGAACTTGATCAGCGGCTCGCCCGAGCCGCGGGGGAAGATGTCCTTGTTGTCGAGGGTCTTGGTGTAGATGAGGTTGGCCGCCGTCTCCGGCGCGGTGCCCACCTTGAAGCGCACGGTGAACATGGCGAAATTGGGCTGCGCTATGGAATAAATGTATTCCACGCCGGGGATCTCCCACAGCTTGCGTTCGCCCACCTCCACGAGGTGCTTCTCTATCTCGTTGGGCGCGGCGCCGTAGAACGGCACCATGATGTCGAACATGGGCACGTTGATCTGCGGCTCTTCCTCGCGCGGCAGCTTGAAGGTGGAGAAGACGCCCAGGAGTATGAAGGTGATTATCAGTATGGGCGTAAGGCGCGAGCCGATGAAGGTCTCCGCCATCCGCCCCGCCATCCCGTATTTTTTTTCTATGTTCTGCATTTTGTTCTCCGTTACTTCGCGGCGAGTTTGTCCGATATCTCTTTCACCGCGGCGGCGTCCAGGGTTTCGGAGGCCAGCAGGGCCTGCGCGTGGTAGAGGTTGAGCTTATAAAGAGTTTCGTAGTAGGCGGCTTCGGCCTGCAGCACGGAGGCCTGTGCGCGCAGCACTTCCAGCACGCTCTGGCGGCCCTGGCGGTAGAGGGGCCGGAACAGCTCCAGCGACTGCTTGGCCTTCTCAACCGTTTCTTTGGCCACCGGCAGGCCGTCTACGGCCGCGTTGTAGTTGCTGAGGGCTTCGGCCACCTCTATGCCGGCGTTGCGGCGGGCTTCGTCCAGGCGGCCGCGCGCCATGGCGGTTTCGGCCTTGGCGGTTTCCTTCCTGGCGAAATAGGCGGGGTCGCCTATGGGCAGGGTGAGCCGTATGCCCAGCAGTCTGTTGCCGCGGAACTCGGACAGGCTTTCGGAATTGGTTTCCCAGGAGCCGAAGGCTTCCACCACGGGCAGCACCGAGTTTTCCTGCATCTCCAGTGAGGTTTCCGAGATCTTGGCCATTTTCTCCAGCGCCTTCAGGTCGCGCCGCCCGGCCGCGGCCTGCGCCAGCGCGCCGCGGGTTTTCTCAGGGTAGGAGGGGGCGGCCAGGGCCCCGGCGGCCCCTGCGCCGCCAGGCAGGCCCACGGCTATGCCGAGCTTTTCCTGCTCCAGCGCCAGCGCCCTGTCCCAACTGAGCCTGTAGCCCTTCAGGGTGGAAAGTATGGCCTCGGCGCCGTAATAGTCGGAGCCCAGCACCATGCCCTTGTCCTTAAGCATCTGGGCGGTCTTCAGTTCGGCTTCGGCGGCCGCCACGCTTTCCCCGGCCAGGGCGGCCAGGCGGGCGCGCAGCAGCACGGTCAGCCACTGGTAGGTGAGCTTGAATGTAATGCCGGACCTGGCCCTTTCATAGCCGCTGGCGGCGGCTTCCACCCCTAAATTCCCCATTTTCACGGCATTCGAGACCGCGAAGCCGGTGAACAGGGGGATGCCGGCCTCTATGCCGGCCATATAGTTGCGGGCGGGGGCGGGGTCATTGATGGTGGCCATGGAGGCCATGCTGAAACTGCCCTGCTTCATGGCGGTGGCGAAGGCGTAAACCGGGTCAGTGCCGTCAGTATACATTCCTTTAAGTTTAAGTCCGCCGAAACGGCTCATTTCGGCCTGCCTCAGGCCCGACCTGGCCCCGCTCACCCTGGCGGCTTCGGTTTTGATCAGATTGTCGTTCTGCAGCCCCCGCTCTACGGCCTCGGACAGGCTGAGCGCGGTTTGCGCCGCCGCCATGCCCGGGAGTATGGAAATAAGGGTAAAAGTTAGTATCCGCTTCATGTGTTTCTCCTTGCCTGCGCTAATGAGATGCGGGAAACGGTGAAAAGTTTCATAAAACTATTGGCATTAAAATTGTTCCGCACGGCACTATAGGGCAGAAGTTCTAATTCAAGGAGTTGAATGTCATGGCTAAGCTGGATAATATATTAGAGTCCGTGGAATTCCTGGCTGAGGGAGACCTGCTGGTGGCAGAGCTGGACAGGCGGTTGTCTTTTACCGCCCTGGCGATCGACAAGGCCACCAGTATGTGCTCCGGCAAGGCATACTGCGACTGCCTCATTCATAAGACCTGTACGTGTATAAATGTCACTACCCCTGCCGCGTCGGCTGTCCGGGGCTGAGCGCGCTGCTTTAGCGGCGCAAGTCTCTCTATAGGCGGCAAAACCTTCGGCCCTGCGCCCGCGCTCTGCGGGCGCTATTTTGCCGCTACCCGAAAGAGCCCGCTATTGACAAGTCAAGATATATCTATATACTATAGGTGGGCGCCGTCGATAC
Organism: Elusimicrobia bacterium GWD2_63_28; assembly: GCA_001799895.1. Classification (GTDB taxonomy): domain Bacteria; phylum Elusimicrobiota; class Elusimicrobia; order Elusimicrobiales; family UBA9959; genus UBA9959. The sequence goes on along the minus strand of MGUI01000074.1, from coordinate 40,958 downwards.
ACCTTGTGATCAACTGCGCGGCTTAGGTCTAAAGGCCTATTGCGTTGTGGGACTTAGGACCTTTGATAAAAGTCAAGCAATAACCGAAAATATTAACATGAAACGCGCGCTGGCATTAACTTTCGCGGCAATAGCCGCCCTGGCCATGGGCCTCAAAGCCCAAGAACTTTCTTTTGACAGGGCGATGTCGGAGCTGCCCAGCCCCGTAGCGGCCCCCGCGGTGCCCGCCCCCGCCGCGGTTCCGCAGGACGCGCCCGCCGCCGTAGAGCGCGAGTGGCTGGTGCTGGTCTTCGTGAACGGCGTGAACGACCTGGGCATACTGGGCTTCGCCAAAGACGACATCAACGAGATGGAGGCCGCGGGCTCCACCGACCGCGTGGCCGTGGTAGTAGAGTTCGGCATACTGGGCATAGACAATAATACGGACCGCAACCTGCAGTTCCAGCGCGGCTCCAAAACCATCTATGTCACCAGGGACGCCGACGCCAACACGATAACCTCTCCCGTCATCTACAATTCCAATACCGCCGACATGGGCAGCGAGGCCCATTTGCTGCGCTTCATAAAGCGCGGACTGCGCCAGTACCCCGCCCGCAAGGTGGCCGTAGTGCTGTGGAACCACGGGGCCGGCCGCCTCGGCATAGCTTCCGATGACGTCACCGGCAACGAGATGTCTATAGACCGCCTCGGCTTCGCGCTGAACCAGGCGGCCAAGACGCTGGGCCGGAAGCTGGACGTGTTCGCCATGGACGCCTGCCTGATGCAGATGGCCAGCGTGGCCTACGAATTCAGGAACGCGGCGGACGTGATAGTAGCTTCCGAAGAAGTGATCTCCGGCCCCGGCTATCCCTACACCCCCATCCTTAACCGCCTGGCCGCCAATCCCGGCATGGGCGCAGAAGAACTGGGCCGGGTGATAGTGGACTCTTTCGGCGCCAGCTATCCCGATGACGCCACGCTTTCGGCGCTGCGCACTTCGGCGCTGCCCGCTTTCCGGCAGGCGCTAGACGGCTGGGTGAGCGCGGTGCGCTCCGACCCCCGGGCTTTCGCCGTGGCCACCGACCTGGCCCTGCTCCGGACCGTCTCGCGGTTCCATTATGAGGATTCAAAAGATCTTATAGATTACGTGGACAAGGTCGCGGCCCGACTGCCCGAGGGCAGTGCCGCCAAGGCCGCAGGCGAGGCGCTGAAGGCGCAGGTGCGGGGCGTGCTGCTGGCGCGCAATGTGGCGCGGCCCGCCCGCTACAGCAGGTATTCGGCGGCCAACGGCCTCGCTATCTACATTCCCGCCCTGACCTACGATTCCGCCAATTACGAGAGCCTGACCTTCGCCGGCGATTCTCTCTGGGACGATTTCCTGCTGGACATGATGAGCGAGAGGCTGAAATAATATGAACGGAACAGCCGCCAAAACCCTGCGCCTGGCCGCCTTAGCGGCGGGGCTGCTGTTTTGCGGCCTGCCGGCCCTGGCCCAGGAAGAGGCTGACGCCGCCGACCGCCTGGCCGAATACGAAGTGGGCATAGCCAGCGGCAATCCTATTCTGGCCGCGGCTTTCCTGCGCGACGGCGAAGCGCGAGAGCTGGCCGAAGCCGGCCCCCGCGGGGCCGCCCTGCTGGGCAAGGCCGAGGCGCTAAAGGATTTGAAAGACCTGCTGGCCCTGCCCTGGGACGAAGCCCGGATCAATCAGCTGAACCAGTCCCTCACCATACGGATAGACGCTGACAAGCCGCTGTCCGGGCTGGGCGTAGGACCAGAGCCGGAGAAGCTGCTGACCTGGCTGGGCCGCTTCGCCCCTACCTATCCCGCGGCCAAGAAAACCGTGGTGACCAAGGCCATACGCCAGTGGGAAGTTATCTTCGGCACCATGACCGACACCCGCGCCATGAGCTGGGCGCAGGCCGACCTGGGCTCCGGCCAGGGCGTGCAGGTTACCAAGGCCGCCTGGGAGCGGATGGTGCTGCGCGAGCGCAACGCCGTAATAGAGCGGCTCATAACCAATGACCCGCGCTTCCTCGTTTATAACGACCAGCGGCTGGCCGCCGCCAGGCAGGAGGCTACGCTGGACCGCGACGTGCGCGCCTTCGTGGGCACCCTGCCGCCCGGGGTGCAGTCGCAGCTGTCGGGCAAGTCGTTCGAAGACCAGCTTTACCTGCTGGGCAACATGTTCGACAACAGCTCTATAACCGCCGCCCCGGACCTGCGGGCGCGGATAAATTCCGCCCGCTCCTCCCTGCCGCAGGAAGTGCTGCCCTCCGGGCAGCGGCAGGTGCTGGGCACCATGCTCAATACTTCCGTGGCCGCCGAGCTGCGCGGCACGCAGGCCGGCGACCGGGCCCTGGCCGCTTTCCCCGGCGGTCTCAGGATAACCGTGGCCCCCGTTTCCGGCGGCTATTCCCGCTACGACCCGGCCACCGGCTCGGTGGTGCTGGATTCCGAGACCATACAGCAGTACATGCGCATTAAAGGCTATACCGCCACCTCGGTGATGTCCAACCCGGCGCAGCTGGCCGAGATAGCCAAGTACATGTCCCCGGCCGTGGTTTACGAGGCCGCTCATAAGTCGCAGGCCGACTGGGCGCAGTCGCGCGGCGTCTACCTGCCGCGCACCCAGGAGAACGAAATAGAGGCGATGGCGCTGCAGGGGCTGTTCACCACGGAGAAGCTCCAGAAGGACGCCACGTTTAATACGATAATGAGCGATAGTCGCGGATTCTCTCAATATGCCGCGAAGAGCGTCGAAATAGCCACAGAATTTAAAGCGGGCCGTTCAAAGGGTTTCGCCACCACCGTGCGCCAGCGCTATTTCTCGGGCCTGCCTTCCCTGGACGCGGCCGCCTCGCAGGTGCTGGGCGCCGTCACCGGCGAACTGGAGCGCCGCGAGACCATGCCGGCCGCAGAGAAGGCCTCGCTGGACGCCTCCGGCCTTAACCTGGCCGAAGCGCTGGAAATGTCCCCGGACGAACTGGCCGGCTCGGTGGGAGAGATACAGACTCCTGTTCTTGCTAAAATACAGGGAGACCTGTCCAGGCTGGGCGTTTACCGGAGCCGCTATAATGCCTCGGACAGGCAGAACAGCGGCGCTTTAAAAGCCCTGGAGGCCGGCACGGCGCCGCAGAAGACCAATGCGCCCCCGGTGCCCGTATGAAAAATATTTTACTGACCGTTTCCATGCTCTCCCTTCTGGCCGCCGCCTGCGCCGGCGCGCAGGCTAAGGGCAAGGCCGCGCAATTCAAGAATTTCGCCATGGAGAATAATTATTTTTCCTGCAGCGTGCCCGCGGCCTGGTCCATGGAACGCGACCAGGAGAAGGACGAGGAATACAAGATCTACGAGATACAATTGCTGGCCCCGGTATCCGGCAAAGCGCCCACCTCTGTTTTCGTTTCTTATTACGCGAAGGATAACGCTGATTTTAACGGGTACCAGGACTATGTAAACAGCAATTCCAAGAATGTCCTGGGTGAAACCAAGAGCGCCAGGGAAAATTACGAGCCGGTAAAAGATATAACCCTCGCCGGGCGCAAGGCCCTGCTGCTGTCCCGCGAGCGCATGGTTTTCCTGCACCCCACCACCAAGTCCGACGAGAGCGTGCAGCTGAAAGAAAAACTGTACGTCCTGCCCGCCAAGGCCGGCTTCTACGTGCTGCATTTCAGCGCCCCCAAGGATTCTTTCCTCGCCAACCTAGGCACCTTCGAGAAAATAGCCAAAAGCTTTAAGGGCCTGCCTTAACCGGCCGCCGCTAAAACTAAAAAACCGCGCCGGAAGCGCGGTTTTTTTATTTAGTATTATAATTAAAAGTATTTAACGGAGGGCGCGGGTTGAAGTATTTAACTTACCTGTCTGAAAGGTTTCCGCCGCAGCAATTCCTGCTGCTGGCGGGGCTGCTGGCCGCCGTAACGGGGGCCTGCGTGCAGGGGGCCGCTTTCGGCGGGATAAACTCGTGGCCGGCGGTGCTGGCCGCCGCGCTGGCCCTGCTCTTTTTCCTTTTCCGGCTGCGGCTCTTCGACGAGCTGAAGGATTACGCCCACGACCGGCGGTTCTATCCCCAGCGCCCGCTGCAGCGCGGCCTGGTAAGCACCCGCGACATAAAACTGCTGATCTTCATAACCCTCGCCGGGGAAATAGCAGTGGCGGTTTGGGCCGGGGCTATACCTTTCGCGTACTTCGCGGCCAGCCTCGCTTATTCCCTGCTGATGTTCAAAGAGTTCTTCGCCCCGGCCTGGCTGCGGTCCCGGTTCACGCTTTACATCTTCCTGCATGAACTGCTGGCCATACCGCTGTTCTTCTACGCCGCCTCCATGCAGGCCCCCTCCGGCCGTTTATACGCCGATCCCCTGGCCTGGGCGCTGGTGCTGTTCCTGGGCTTCCAGCTTTTCTTCCTGGAGATAGCCCGCAAGATGCGTCCGCCGGAGCTGGAGAACGCGGCGCGCGACACTTATACCGCGCAGTACGGCGTGCGCGGCGCCTCCATCCTGCTGGTCCTGGCCGCCGCGGCGGCGCTCAAACTGGGCTGGTTCGCCTCCGGGGACGACAACCGCTACCTGGCTGCGCTGCCGGCCTTCGTTTATTTCGGCTATTCCATTTTGATCTTCTCACGGCGCCGGGACGCCAGATCCTCCAAGGCGGTCTTCAACACGGCGGTGGCTTATTTCACGCTGCTCAACGCCGCGGCCATCTGGGCGGCGCTGGCATGAAGATCTACGATAACTCCAACATCGCCGAGAGCTACTCCGGCGTCACCACGCCGCTGACCTATTCCTTCGCGCGGGCCGTCTACCAGGAGGTCTACGTCTATTTCTGCGGCATGATGGGCGTGGGGAGTTCCGCCATAAACGCCAACCGCCCGATGTTCGCCAAGATGGTGGAGTTCCTTGGCGGCCGGATGTACTACGACCTGATCAACTGGTACAAGTTGGTCTCTTTCCTGCCCGGCTATTCCTTTAACCGCGGCTTCTTCGAGAAAATGCTGGGGCTGCAGAAGCGCTACGACTATAACCCGCCCCCGCCGGCAGGGGCGCTCGAGCGTTACTTCATAGTGCTGCCGCGGCTGGTTTACCAGACGCTCAAGATAGCGCTCACCTTCGCCCGCATGGGCGCGCTGGTGCGCGGCTTCAACCGGCGCTTCGACCAGGCCTACGGCGAGCTTTCGGCGCTGGACCTGGCCGCCCTGGACCTGCCGGCCTGCAAGAAACTTTATTACCAGGTCTACGACGAGTTCGTGGCGCGCTGGCAGGTGCCCATAGCCAACGATTTCGCCGTGATGGTGGCCGCCGGCGCGGCCGACAAGCTTTACCGGGCCTGGCTGGACAAAGACGGCTATGTGCAGCTGTTCTCCCGCTCGCGCCGGCCCCTGGTCACGCTGGACCCGGGCTACCGGATAATAGAGATAGTCTCGCTGATAAAGAAAGAGCCAAAGCTGCTGGCCGCTTTCGCCGGCGGCCAGCCCGGAGAGATCCTGGCCCAACTGCGCGGCAGGTTCGCCGCCTCTGCCGCCGCCGCCGAGATACGCGCTTACATGGAGCGCTTCGGCAGCCGCGTGCCCAATGAGCTGAAGCTGGAATCCAAAAGCATAAACGAACAGCCGGAATTTTTCATCTCCATACTGCAGGCCTCGCTCTCCTCCGGCAAAGAAGCCGCGCCCGAGGCGCCGCAGGCCGCCGACGCGGCCGCCGGCCTGCCGTTCTGGCGCAGGCTGGTCCTCGCCGTTGTGGGCAACTGGGCGGTGAACAGCGTTTTCCGCCGGGAGGAAACGCGCTTCCGCCGCTCGCTGATCTTCGGTTTCTCGCGCAAGCTTTTCCTGGCCATTGCCGATAAATTCACCGCGCGCGGTTTTATAAACAACCGCGAGGATATCTTTTACCTGTCGATGGAAGAGATCTTTGAAATCATAGATTCGGGCCGCGCGGCGGCTGACCTTAACAAGGCCATAGCCGCCAGGAAAGCCGATTACGAATACTGGAAGGGCCGCGAGACCCCGCGCCGGATAGAGTCGGAACTGCCGCTGGCGGCCATAGAGGCCGGCCTGCGCGCCGGGGCCGCTCCCGCCGCCGGGACGGGCGTGCTGAAGGGCTTTACGGCGGCGCGCACCCCGCGCTCCAAGGTTTCCGGAGAGGCGCTGGTGCTGCCGGACTTCGACCCGTCGGCGGATTTCGCCGGCAAGATCCTGGTGACGCGCCAGACCGACCCTGGCTGGACCATAGTTTTTCCGTTGCTCAAGGGCATAATAGTAGAGCGCGGCGGCATGCTGTCGCACGCGGCCATAGTGGCGCGCGAGCTGCGCATACCTTGCATAGTGGGCGTAGAGAGGGCCGTGGCCGGAGTGCCCCGCGGCGCTAATATAGAAATGCACATGGAGACGGGGGAGGTGCATGTACTCAATTGACCGCCCCGGCTGGTTGAACTGGCCCAATGCCCTGTCCTTCGCCGCGCTGCTGACGGCGTGGGGCGCCATCCTGCTGCTGCTGCGCGGGTTCTTCTACCTGTCCTTCTCGCTGGCGCTCGCGGCGCTGGTGCTGGACGCCTTCGACGGGATGCTGGCCAGGAAACTGCGCCAGGAGTCCGAGTTCGGCCGCCAGCTCGACAGCCACGTGGACGTTTTCATCTATCTGCTCTACCCGGCGCTGGCCTGCTACCTGCCGCTGGCCATGCGGGATGTTTTCCCGGTCATCGCCATCTCTGTCTTTCTCTGCGCCGGTATCTTCAGGCTGGTGCGCTTCACCCTGCAGGGCTTCGCCGCCACCGCCGACGGCGCGCGCGCCTACAGCGGCATGCCTGTTTACTATAACCACCTGCTGCTGCTGGCGCTGGTGGCGCTTAAGCTCTACGGCGTTCCTTATTTCGATTTTCTTGCCGGGGGGGCGCTGCTGGCCGCGGCCGCCCTGATGGTCTCCACGGTGAAGGTGCCCAAGCCGGTGTCGGTGCCGGCCTTCGCCGCGCTGCTGCTGGGTATAGCTATTTTATTCGGTTTCATGGAATTTTATGGAAATCACCAGCTATAAGACGGGCGAACTGCCCGACGGCGCGCTGGAGCGGCTGGTGGGCCGCGTCTACGCCGACCAGCAGGCCTACGCAGCCGCGCTGTCCGCCGAGCTGGTGCAGCAGCTGGGGCCGGAGAACCCTTTCCTGGCCCACGGCGTCCGGGAGAACTTCCTGGCCCTGGAGCGGAACCGGGCCGTGGCGCACGCCTGCGCCATTACCGATAACAGGCTGCCGGCCGGGACCGGCCTTATAGGCTACTTCGAAGCGGCCGAAGGCGACGCCGCAGCGGCGGTGCTGGGGGCCGCCTGTGAGGCGCTCGCCGCGCGCGGAGTTAAAACGGTTTACGGCCCGGTGAACGACACCGTCTGGCAGCGCTACGGCGCCTGCGCCTCCGGCGACGCCCCGGCTTACGGCGGCGAGCCCTACACGCCTCCCGCCTACGCCGACTATTTCAGGGAGGGGGGATTCGAGCCGGCCGACCTCAGGCTCACCGCCGCCGTCTACGCCGACGACGCCGGGTTCGCCGCCTACGCGGACAGGTTGGCCGCGCTGGCGGCGCAGGGGTTCTCCTTCACTGAACTCGGGCCGCAGGATTTGCCCGCCCGCGCGGCCGACCTGCACGCCGTGGCTTCAGCCGTCTTTTCCGCTTCGCCGCTGTTCGTGCCCTCCGGGCTCGATGAATTCCTGTATTCAGCCGGCAGCCAGGCGGGCCGCGCCGCCGGCGGTACGGTGATCCTGGCCGGCGACCCTCAGGGCAAGCCGGCGGCTTTCCTGTGGGGGCTGCCCGACGCCTGTTCCGGCGGCAAGAATTTCATCTTCAAGACCATCGCCGTGCTGCCGGAACACCGGGGCAAGGGGCTCGGGCGCGCCCTGTTCTCCATGATGGACGCGCAAGCCAAAGCGTGGGGCGCGCGGCGCTATTTGCTGTCCACCATGCGCGCCGGCAATGCCGGGATAGAAGCGCTGGCCGCGGGCGGCTCGGCCCCCTACCGCGAATACCTGACTTTTAAGAAGGAACTATGCTGAGCGGCGTGCTGATAATGCTGGCCGCCTACGCCGCGGTCTTCGCCGGGGCGGAATACCTGCTGCGGCGCGGCTGGCCGCCGCTGCTGACCCGCAAGTCGGCCCACGCCGCCGGCGGGCTGGTGTCCTGCGCGCTGCCGATCTTCGTCACCAAGGCCGCCGCCGTCTCTATAGGCGCCGGCGTCTCGTTGTTCGTGCTGGCCGCCGCCCGCCGCGGCGCGCTGCGCAGCGTGCGCGAGGGGGGCCTTACCGGCGCGGTTTTGTTTCCGGCCGGCCTGGCGCTGAGCGTGCTGCTTTTCTGGGGGGAAGACGCCGTGATCTTCCAGTGGTCCGCGCTGCTGCTAGGGCTTGCGGACGCGGCCGCCGGGGCCGGCGGCGGGCTCTGGGGCAGGAGGAAATACAGCATTACCGGGCATAAAACAATAGAAGGCAGCCTGCTCTTCTTCGTTGTGTCGCTGGCGCTGCTCGGAGCTTTTATGTATTTCAGACAGGGCTCTCTTACGCCCGCTGCTGCAGCGGCTGCCGCCGCCGGGGCGCTGGCCGTCACCGCCGTGGAGAGCGCCCTGGGCAAGGGCTGGGACAATTTAGGCGTGCCGCTGGCCGCCGGCGGAGTGCTGCTGCTGCTCAAATGAACACTGAATTGAAACATTTTATTCCGCTCTACCTGGCCTCGGACCCCGGCGCTTACGGCCGCAAGGCTTTTAACCTGGCGCTGCTGGCCAGGTCCGGCTTCAAGGTGCCGCGCGGCTTTGTGATACCCGCGGGAACTCCGGTGGCCAGCCTGGACGGCAACCTGTCGTCGGATTTCGCGGCGCTGGGGGCGGGAGCGGTGGCCGTGCGCAGTTCGGCCGCGGCCGAGGACGGCACGGCGAAATCTTTCGCGGGCCAGTTCGATACTTTTCTCGGCGTCAATGCCGCCGGGCTGGAAGCTGCCGTGCTGGCCTGCCTGGCCTCGGCCTCCGGTGAGCGCGCCGCGGCTTATGGCGGCGGCGCGGGCTGCCGCATGTCGGTGATAGTGCAGGAGATGGTGGACGCCGAAATCTCCGGCGTGGCTTTCTCCTGCGACCCGGTAAGCGGCGCCCGGGGGACGGTGATCATAGAAGCGGTTTATGGGCTCTGCGAACCGCTGGTGAACGGGGCAATGACTCCGGACCATTACGCCGTAACCAGGGAAGGCTTTCAGGCGAAAGAAGCGGTCGTCGCTACGCAGGGCGAATGCCTGGCCGTCAGCCCCGCCGGCGGCACCGCGCTGCGCCCCGTGCCGGAAGAGCTGCGCTCCCGGCAGAAACTGGGAGCTGAAGAGCTGGCGCTGGTGGCGGCGGCCGCCATACGCGCCGAAACTTTGCTGGATAAGCCCGCCGACATAGAGTGGGCCCTGAAAGGCGGGAAACTGTACCTGCTGCAGGCCCGGCCGGTAACCGGTTTAGGAGACTTAAAATGAAGATGCTGGACAGACTGCGGCTGAAGTGGCTGATGGCCACCAAAACCCTGGATTATTCCGCCGACGCCACGGAGATGATGTACCGCATCTACCTCAACCACAACAAGGTGATACATTACCGGGACGGGCACCCGGTGTATTCTCTCTCCAGCCCGGCGCTGTTCACCAAGCCGTCGGCCAACTTCTTCGCGCGGCAGCTCTACAAGAGCATACACGGCAAGAATACCCCTAACCTCCTGAGCTTCGCCATCACGGACGAATGCAACGCCACCTGCGCCCACTGCAGTTTCTACGCCAAGGACAAGAAGGAAACGCGCCCGCCAGTCACCAGCGAGCAGGCGATCTGCCTGCTCAAATCCGCGCAGGACCTCGGCGTATCCGTCATCAATTTTACCGGCGGCGAGCCGCTGATGCGGCCCGACCTGCCGGAGATCATCAAAAGCATAGACAAAGACCTCTCCACCGTGGCGCTGTTCACCAATGGCTGGCACCTGGAAGAGCGCTGCGCCGAACTGAAGTGGGCCGGGCTCGACAGCCTGTATGTCAGCGTGGACTCGTCCGACCCGGCCGCGCACGACAAGGCGCGCGGCCTGGAAGGCCTCTCGGCGCGCTCCGAGAGGGGCATAGCGAAAGCGCTCGAGGCCGGTTTCTCCGTCGGTCTCTCCTGCTGCGTGACGCCCGAGTCTTTCAAGGCGGGCGAGCTGGGCCGCGTGATAGAGCGGGCCAAGGACCTGGGCGTGCACGAGGTGATAGTCTACGACGCCGCCCCGACGGGCCGCTACGCGGAGCGCTGCGACCTGGGCAGCCGCGCCTGGCTGGAGGAAATGATAGAGTCGGTGAAGAAATACAACGAGGACGACTCCTACCCCGGCGTGCTGGTGTACGCCTACACCACCTCCCACCGCAGCGTGGGCTGCTCCTCCGGCGTGAACTATTTTTACCTCAGCCCCTGGGGCGACGTCTGCCCCTGCGACTTCAACCACATGATCTACGGCAACGCCCTCGAGCGGCCGCTCTACGAGATCTGGGATAAGATGACCTCGCTGCCCGACTTCGCCTGCGCCAAGTGGGGCTACTGCCGCATGAAGGACCCGAAATTCGCGGACGCTAAGACTATCTCAAGGGAGTTTAAAAAGTATGATTGAATTCTACCGCAGACTCTACGCCGCCGCGGACGCCATGTACAAGGCGCACGCCTTCGACAGAACGCCGACGGGACCCATAATAGCCTTTGAGCTGCTGCTGCTGGCCTTCTCCGCCTTCACCCTGTTCTGGCTGTGGAAGAACCAGAAGAAAGGGGTGCAGCAGTTCCTGCTCGCCGCCGGCGGGCTGTTCCTGCACCAGTTCTTTACCTCTCCGATGTGGCATAACTACAAGCTGGGCTGGTGGTCCTACCTCTACCAGGACATCAGCTGGATCTCCACCTTCGCCTGGGCCTCCATGATAATGTGGGCCATAGTCCTGGTGGACCGCTTCTTCGAGACGCTGCCCGACTGGAAGCGCTTCCCGCTGTACCTGGCTTTTCTCGCGCCCGCCGCGCTGGTCTACGAGGCCATCCTGCTCAAGCTCGGCGTCAGCGGCTACTCGCCCGAGGTGCAGCAGTCCATCAGCGGCTATACGCTGCTGGGCACGCCGGTGGAGACCTTCGTCTATGTGCCGGTGTTCATGGCGCTGGTGGTGAGCTTTACTAAATACTGGAGCTTCTATATCCTGGGCAAGCCTGTGATACCGCTGCGGAGCAGGCCGTGGCTGCGCAGTTTCTCCATAACCCTGGTTTCGGTGCTGCTATTCGAGATCACCGTGGAGCCGATGGTGCAGAACGTCGGTTTCCCGGCCTGGGCCTACCTCTTCCACGACATCACGCTGGTGCTGACCGGCGCCTGGGTATTGCTGACCTGGCTGGCGATAAATTTGGTGGACAAGTTTCTCATCCACTTCAGCCTGCGCGGCAAGTTTTTGGCCTACCTGGGGATAGTGTTCGTCGGGGTGCTGCCCGCCGAGCTGTGGCTGATAGCTTCAGGCTACCGCGTTTACGGCCCCAGCACGGTGGCCGCGTTTACCGGTTTCCATATCCCGTTCACCAACCTGCCGATGGAAGTGGCCTTCGGCATCCCGCTCTACTTCGCGCTGATCCTGTCTTTCGTAAAATACTGGGAAATCATATTGGACAATAAGTAACGGATGCAGCGAATAAGGAAGTTATGACTGGGAAACAGATATTCTGGAGCTGCGCGCTGGCCGGGTACATAGTCTTTCTCGGTATTGCCATGAACAGCGGCGACGGGTTCGGAGGCTTCTGCCTGGCCTTGATTTCGGGCGGCGTGGCGGCTATCGTTGGTTTTTTCTACGCTATATTTAAATTCGTGAAGTGGTTCGGAAAAGCGCCGGAGCCGGCTGAGCGCGGGGAGCGCGCGCCGGCGCGGAGCGTGCGCAAAGAGATGGGGAGACTTAAAAAGAAGTGTGACGCCAATACGGCCGCTCTGCTGCAGTATATAAACGACGCGCTGCGCGACGGCGGGGAAGAAGGAGCCGTAAGATCCGCCCTGCTGGATAAAGGCTGGCCTGAAGAGCTGGTGACAGGTGCTTTCAGCGCCTATAAGGAAATGCTGGCCAAATATCCGCTGCCGGGGAAAGGTTTAAGCGCATAAGAAAGGAGTTTACCGATGGGGCCATTTTTTTTCTGTTTGCTTTTCCTTATAGCGATGTTCCTGATCAACGTCGTGCTGCCGGTCTTTGTGCTCTACCGGCTGGGACGGTGGATCTGGCGGCTTATACAGGGGGAGAAAAAGGCAGAGGTGAGCGCCGCCCCCGCCGAGGATCTGGCCGCGGCTTTGGCCCGCTCCCGCGCCGAGACAGAGGCCGCCAGGGCTGAAACCGAAGCGGTCCGGGCCGCGGCGGCGGTCGCGGCAAAAGTGCGCGTCCAGGAAGAAAGGATCGCCGTATTAAAGACGCAGGGAAACCTGGACAGGCTGGCGCTGGTCTATTATGTGGAAGACGCCCTGAAGTCCGGCCAAATAGCTGGCGATATCGCGGCCGCGCTCCGGGCCAAAGGCTGGCCGGAAGAAGAAATAGCGGCGGTAGTCCCCGGCGGAGAAGAAACCGCGCCGGCTTAAAAAATATATTTAAAAAGTAAAAAGCCCGGCTGTTCGCCGGGCTTTTTTGCGCTAATGCACCCGCGCCTCAAGGACGCAGCTTTTTCGCCTGCAGATGCTCAACCAGGGCGGCGGGATAATCGGTTATGATGGCGTCAACGCCGGCGGCTATGGCCAGGTCCCATTCTTTTTTTGTGTTGATGGTCCAGGGGGCCACCTTTATGCCTGCGGCCTGAGCTTCCTTCACCGCCTCGGGCGTGATCCACTTGTAGTTGGGGCTCCAGATATCGGTTTTGGAGCTCTTGAGCGCCGGGACTATGTCCACCAGCGATTCGTAGGTCAGCTGGGAGGTGCGTATCTCGGGGGCTATTTTCTTTATCTCCCTGAGCGTGCGCACGTCGAAGGACTGCACCATCGTGCGCTTCTGCATGCCGTGCTTCTTCACCACTTCGGCCACGAGCCTGGCGAACTCCGCGGGGGCGGGGCTCAGCTCCGGCTCGTAGGGGTAGATCTTGGTCTCGATGTTGAACTCAGCCTTGGGCGCGGCCTCGTAGCCGGATTTCTTTACCATTTCGAAAACTTCTTCCAGCGTGGGCATCGGCGTGCCGGGCACCTCGATCTGCTGCGGGAACTTGGAATTCAGAAGGGTGCCGCAGTCGTATGTCTTCAGCTCGGCCAGCGTCAGGGAATTGATCGGTATGGCCTTCTCCAGTTTTTTACCCTCGGCGTCCAGGCAGCGCTCGGGCGTGACCTTGGGCTCGTGCGAGACTATCACCACCTTGTCCCTGGTTACGCCCAGGTCCAGCTCCAGCACGTCGGCCCCGCCCATCAGGGCCGCCTCGAAGGCCGGGATGGTATTCTCCGGCACGGTGCCGCGGCTGCCGCGGTGGCCGTGCACGGCTATGGTCTTCAGGTCCTGCGCGCAGAGCGGCGCGGCGCAGACGGCCAGTATGATCAAAATTATTTTTTTCATGTTCCCTCCGTTAAGAATAATAGGATATTGCCGCTACCGGCGCAAAGCGGTAAGCTCCAGTTCCGCCCGCTGCGCCAGGCCGGCGTCCAGGCCGGGCTGTTTGAGGACTTTTTCAAAGAGGTCCCGGGCCCCGGCCTTGTCGCCGCCGAGCAGGCGCAGCGAGGCCAGGTTGAAGGCGGCCTCGGGCAGGGCGGGAGCCAGTTCGAGGGCCCTGGCGAAAGCGGGCCCGGCCTCGGCGTTGCGGCCGAGGAAGCGCAGCGCCACGCCGCGGCCGTTGTGCAGCTCGGCGCTGTTCTTATTACGGCTCAGGCCGGCGTCCAGCGCTACCAGGGCCAGGTGATGTTCTCCCAGGCGCTGGTAGAGCAGCGCCGCGGGCAGGGCAGCGGCCGCGGCGCCGGGCTGCTTCAATGCCCAGGCGCAGAGGCCCAGGGCCTTTTCCTTCCTGCCTGTGTCAGCCAGGGTGCCCGCGGCCTTCACCGCTCCCTCAGGATTTTTCTGAAGGGCGCGCAGCGCGGCCTGAACTTCTTTATCGCCGAGCCCTTCTGAAAGGCGGATGACCAGGGCAGGCAGCTCGCCGGGGCTGACTTCCAGCAGATCGGCGGCCGCCGCCTTGAACGCCCTGGTGCCGGGCTTCGCTTTTACCAGGTCCAGCAGCGGCCAGAGCTGGCGATAGCCAGGCCGGCCGCCGCCCAGAGCTTTCAGGAACTCGCCCGGCCTGCCCGGGAGGTAAAGGTTTGCCGCTTCCAGGATTTCCGGCAGCGGGTAGGGCAGCCCGGCTCCGTCGACGCGGGGCGTCTCCTTAAGGATCTCAACTGTCAAATCCAACTTTGTCCTGGCGTAGTCCAGGCCGGTGCCGGGCAGCCAGGCCGGGACTCCCGCCGACGGGCTTTTGCCTTGCGCAAGGCGGGATTCCTCCAGCAGGTAGCGCAGATTGGGCGTGAGGGGTGAGAGGCGGCTGAAATTTGCGATTATCCGCTCCCGCTTCTCCGGCGGCCAGAAGAACAGGCCCCTGTAAACATCGTCGTTGGCGTAGGAGCGCGTGGAGGCCTGTATCTCGGCCAGGACGCGGCTGTCTGTCGCATAGGGCAGGCCTTTGAGCGAGCCTTTTTCGCTGGCCCAGAAATGGCGCGCCCTGGCGAAAGTGACGCCCGCTTCGCCCAGGCGCCCCAGTTCCAGTTCCTTCAGGAGTTTCAAGACGTCGTGCTCGTTGAGCGTACCCTCTTCCGACGGCAGCGCCCGGCGCGGGAGCGCCTCCGAAGCGACGATTTCTGCGCTGTAGCGCAAATGCTCCTCTACGCCGCCGGCCAGGTCGGCCGCCCTCGCCAGGTCGGCCAGGCCGTCCGCGGTGCGGTTGAGGCCCAGCAGCAAAAAGCCGCGGCGCTTTAGCAGCCACGGGTCTTCCGGGTATTGCTTCAATTCGCGCTCCACGGAGAGCAGCGGGTTGCCCGCGCGGCCCGGATAGGCCAGCAGAGAGTATTCCGTGACGGCGGCCAGCAGCGCGGGGGCCGCGGCCAAGGCGTAAACCAGCGCGCCGACGCCGGCGCGCCCCCGCTCGGGGCGGAACAGCGCGTCGAACAGCCCGCCGGCGGCGATGATCCCGAGCAGATAGCGAAGGGGGTAAAAATAGCGGTGCTCGATGGAGAGCAGGCAATGCGTCAGGATGAAGCAGGCCGCCAGCGCCCCAAGGAAGAGGTGCTCCCTGCGCGGCCTCAGTATCACCGCTATCAGCGCCAGCGGCAGCAGCAGCGGGAACATCAGCAGCACGTGCCAGAGGCGTTTGGCGACATTGCCGGCGTAGAACAGCGGGTCGGCCAGCACGGTCCGCACCGCCCAGGCCGGCACCGAGTCCGTTTTGGAAAGCCCGGCCAGGGCGCGGCAGTCGCCCTCCATGGTGTAGACGGTGCCTTTCACCGCGGTGATGATATTGCAGGAGCCGCGCTCGTACTCGAAAGGCACGAACTTGCCGAAGAGGCGGCCGTTAACCCGGATCCACGGCAGCAGGAGCACGAAGGAGGCCGCGAGCAGCAGGCCCGCGGCGAGGAGTTTCTTCCTGAGCGGCGCCTTGCCTGCGAAGTCCCACGCCGCGGCCAGCGGGGGCCAGAGAAAGAGGGACGGCCGCACCAGCAGGGTCAGGCCGAGCGCCAGACCGGAGAGCGCGCCGGCCGCGCCGCCGGGGCTGAGCAAATGCGCGCGCGCGAAGTTCAGGTAGAGGAAGAGAAGGAGGGTATAGACGCTCTGCTCCGTTTCAATCCCTGCGCCGGCGGCGTCCATCGCCACTAGCGGCAGGGCGAAGGCCAGCCCCCGCCAGCGGCTCCCGCCGGCGGCGCCCAGCGCGTAGGCCAGCAGGTAGATGGCGGGCAGCAGGGCCTTTGAGATCAGCTCCATCCCCGCCAGGCCGTGG
This sequence comes from Elusimicrobia bacterium GWD2_63_28, assembly GCA_001799895.1. GTDB lineage: Bacteria > Elusimicrobiota > Elusimicrobia > Elusimicrobiales > UBA9959 > UBA9959. Next base: position 25,049 of record MGUI01000074.1, on the reverse strand, counting down.
TAGGAGGACAGCGAGACCAGCGCGCTCAGCAGCGGCATGCTGAAGGCGATGCCGCCGTCGAGCACACCGTGGAAGATGGCCTCGCCCCTGTCGGCGTAGGTGAGGAAGCTGAACGGGTTATAGCCCGCGCGCGGCGCGGCCAGCCGCAGGGCGGCCCAGGCCAGGGCTGCCGCCGCCAGCCAGAAGGCGGGCCCGGCCAGGCGCGCCGCAACCCTCCGGCCGCGTTCGAGCGCGCGCGCCGCCCGCCCGGCGGCGGAATTCATTTTGTCTCGCATTAAAGTTATTGTAAACCTAATCCCGAAGCCGTGTCAAAACATATATAAGGCCGGCGGCGCGTTGCCTGGGCGAGTCGTTATGGTGTAAACTTTCCAGGTGAAGTTCTTCGACGCTCATAACCATTTGCAGGATTTCGCCTCAGAGGGAGAGTTGGCTGATGCCCTGGCCGCCGCCTCCGCCGCCGGGGTGGAAGGCATGCTCTGCTGCGGCACGGGCCCCGACGACTGGGGACGCGTGCTGGAGCTGGCCGGCAGGTATCCGCAGATAACGCCCTGCTTCGGCCTGCACCCCTGGTATACGCCGGAGGAAGGCTGGCGGCAGAAGCTGGAGGAATTTGTCCGGCGGACGCCCTGCTGTGTGGGGGAGATCGGTCTCGACGGCACGCGGGATTCCGGAGACCAGGAAAAGAATTTTTTACTGCAGCTAGAGATCGCCGGCCGCTTCGACAAGCCCGCGGTGATACACTGCGTCCGGAGCTGGGGGCGCATGCTGGAGCTGCTGAAGGCGGCCAGGCTGCGCTCCTTCATGCTGCACGGCTACGGCGGCGCCCCCGAGCTGGTTAAAGACTTCGCGGCGCTCGGCGGTTATTTCTCCTTCGGAGGGGAAATAGCGGACCCTGCCAGGGAGAAGCTGCGCGAGGCGCTGGCCGCCGTCCCCGTGGACAGGCTGCTGTTCGAAACCGAAGCTCCGGAGCCGGGAGGGCCGCTCTGGCGCGCCGGCCCGGCCGGCGTGGCGGAAGTGGTGGCCGCGGCCTCCGGCCTGCTGGGCTGCCCGGAGGAAGAACTGGCCGGCATCTCCTACTCCAACGGCTTGAACTTCATAGAGGGTTTTAAATGAGCGAAGACAGATTGGCGCGCATACGCCTGATGCTGGGCGAGGAAAAACTGGAAAGGCTGAAGAAGTCCTTCGTGGTGGTGGTGGGCATGGGCGCCGTCGGCAGCTACGCCGTAGAAGGCCTCGCGCGCTCCGGCGTGGGGCGGCTGCGGCTGGTGGATTTCGACGTGCTGCGCGCCAGCAACATAAACCGCCAGCTCTACGCGCTGGGCTCTACGCTGGGCCGGCACAAAGCCGACGTGGCCGCCGAGCGGGTGCTGGACATAAACCCGCACTGCGCCGCCGAGAAAATGAATGTGTTCGCCAACGAGGACACTTTCGAAACCATACTGGGCGGGCATCCCGACCTGGTGATAGACGCCATAGACTCGCTCGGGCCCAAGGCGGGGCTGATAGCCGCCACAGTGAAGCGCGGCCTGCCGCTGATCGCCTCCATGGGCGCCGCGCTGCGCACGGACCCCTCCGCGGTGCGCGTCGGCCCTATAAAAGAAGTGGTAGGCTGCCCGCTGGCCGCCAAGGTGCGCAATTTGCTCAGGAAGAGCGGCACCCACCTGGATTTTACCTGCGTCTATTCCACCGAGCCGGTGGGGGAGTTGAAGAAAAAGAGGCAGGTGGACCCGGAGACCGAGCATTTCGAGCAGGGCCGCCGGCGCGCCGCGCTGGGCAGCCTGCCCACGCTGACCGGCATATTCGGCCTTACCATCGCCAACGCGGCCATTCAACTGCTCTCCGGAGAAGAAAAAAAAAGCGTGGAGAAGTGACGATAACCGCGCTTATATTTCCTGCAATTTATATTGATAATCCGCTGAATTGAAAGATTGCCGACACCACGGCGTCTGGAAGCAGGACGAGAAGCTGGCCGCTGGAAAAACTCCCTTCCCGGCGAGCTTGTTTGAGCCTGGCTGCGACGGTGCGCTGGCGCCTCGGTCGCCGGGAGAGGCCGGAAACCTAGAAGCGGTCCTTGGTCTCGTAGATCAGGACCCCGTCCTCGTAGGCCGCGTACCGGTAGGTGCTGACCCTCAGGACCGTGATCTCTTTGCGCGCCTTGACCCTGGGCCAGATAGCGTCCAGAAGTTTTTTGGCTTCGCCGATCCCGTCGCTGATGCCGCCTTTGCCGGAGAAGGCGTGCTCGTAGATCCAGTCGCACTTGTCGCCGAAAGCTTTAACCCCGCTGGCCGCCGCGCCAAAACCCTCGTCCCTGTACTTCACGCGGAATTTGTCCAGGTTGTTTTTGATCCACTCCTTGCGCGGCTTGCTTTGGCCATCCTTGACTGCGGCTGTCGAATAGGCCAGCACAAGGAAGTCCACGGCGGTATCGGAGGGCCCTGCTCCGACCTTGGGGCGTTTGGCCCATGACGGGAGCTCGAGCTTGTCGCAGGGAAGCTGCATGGGCAGCGCGCAGGCTTTAGCATCCTTGATGTCGTGGCCGGTGCGATTGTAATCTTTAGGGCAGGACCAGCATTCCTGGACGCCATTTCGGAGGTGCGAGAATTGACCGTCCTCGCAGCCATGCCGGTTCGCTTTTTCGGCTTTTTTTCGGTGCTGTTTGTAGCAGACCTCCTTGGAGCAGGCGGTCTGCCCCGGATCATGCGTCCAGCCGCTTTCACATTTGTAGCACTTTCCGTTCGTAAGGCAGGGGCCGAAGCCTCCCGTCTTTGCGCAGCTCTGCTCCGCTTTGCCGCCGTAGGTGCGCGGCTTCTGGCAGACCCGCTCGTCGTTGACGCCGTACCCGCCGTAATGCTTGTAATCCTCGTCGCACTTGTAGCAGATCCCGTCCAGTCCGTCGAAAGTCCCCTCGTCCACGCAGCCGATCTTTTTGTGATAAGAGGCCTTGGCGTAAACCGGCTGGGCGATGTTGCCGGGGACGCCGCGCAGGCGGCGCTCCAGGCACAAGTCGATATTCTCGTCGGCTATATCATGGCGGCGGTCCGTGTTGTCCGCGCCTGTAAGCTCAGCGGCTTTGCACTCGTCCTTGGTGGTGTTGTCGATGAACTGCTTATGCCAGGGGCCGTCCACGACCATATGGGTCAGCGTCCCCATATAGAAGGCGATGGCTTCCTGGCATACTTTAATGAAGGGGTCGCCGGCTTTGCCGCAGTGCCTGCGGATGGCGTCCTGCATAGTTGAGTTGTAGCCGATCTGCTCCTTCGTTTTGGTCTTCTCGGTCCACCCGTGGCTGTTTCTGTCACCCTGCTCCTCAAACTCTTCATTAGAGGCGTCCGGCCAGAAGATACCATTATGGAACTCGATCTCGTTGTCGCGCAGTATCTTGGCCAGGTCCCTGGATTCGAGCGTGTCGATGACGCGTTCGCCGGCGACGGCGTGGCTCGTCACCCCGTTGGCGTAAACTCCGGATACATTCATAAGAACAAAGAATGCCGCGAGCGCTGTTAAGAAGGCGTACATGGGAGCTCCTTTGGAATACAACAGACTGACATTACATATTAAAGACAAGAAGCGTAATAGACCTGCCCCCGCCTGAAGACTGACCCACGGCGCCGCGCGGAAGGAAATGCCTGTCTGAATTCACGAAAAACCAGGCGGTTCTTAACATTATAAACAAAACGGGCCGCGATGGGCAGCCTGCCCACGCTGACCGTTACCATCGCCAACGCGGCCATACAGCTGCTGTCGGCGGATAAATAAAAACGGCGCGGTTCAGCGAGGGACAATGCCGCGCTTCTTAAGCGCTGCTTTTATTTCGTCCTGCGAATAATTCCCGGTGATGGACTTGTAGGCGGAATATTTAGATATGAGCGCCGAGCATTTCTCATCCAGCAGCGAGCCGGCCAGGCAGGCCAGCGCCCCGCTCCCCAGCGCCGCCGCCAGTACCCAAAGCAGCAGCCGCCTGTTGCCGCCGCTGATGCTACGTCTTTTCCATGGCATAATGTCCCCTAAGAACGGTCCGTTCCTCCGGCGTAGAGACGTGCCCCCCGGGCGCAAGGGCCCTCCGCGTGCCGCCGCAGCAGCGGCAGCAGCGTCTTTGCCCCGGCCCGCAGCTCGCCCACCCACATATTGTCGGTCAGCGCTTCCGCCAGGCTGCTTTCGGACGCCAGCGCGGCCCCTATGAATTCCTTGTCCCGGGCGCAGGCGCCTTCCAGCTGGTAGAGCGCGCGCGAATTCAAATAGGGCGGCTCGCCGGCCGGAAAAAGCAGGTAGGCCGCTGCGTAGTTGAGCATGGCCCGGGACTCTTCGCGCAGGGCCTCCCGGCGCTCGGCGGGGCTCCGCTCCTCCGGCGGCGGAGGAGTTCCGCGCAGCCGCAGGTCTTGCGCCGCGGGGCAGGCCGCCAGGCCCCTGAGTATCTCCAGGGCCGCTTCCCGGTCATAGCGTTTATGCCAGTGCACGCCGTCGGCCAGGGGCGCGGGCAACCGCCCGCCCAGGGCCGCTTCCAGGTCTCCCAGGCAGGAACCCGTGCGGGCGGCCGAGCCTCGGATGTAGGAATTTCTCGCGGCCCCGGCGCGGTCCGAGCGGTGGTCAGAAGCCAGCGCCCGCTCGTAAAAATCCCCGGCCTGCCCGGCGTCGCCGGCCTTGGCCGCGGCCAGGCCGAGGTAATAGAGACCGAAAGTATTTCCGGGCTTTTTAGAGACGAAAGCCAGGAGGCGCGCCTGCGCCCCGGACATTTCTCCCCGCTCCAGCAGGGCTAAGGCGGCGGCAAAATCTTCGTCCTCCAGCGGCATGGGCCCGTAGGGAGGGAAGGCCGGGTTGTAGGGCAGCGTGCAAAGCATGAAGCCAACCCCGCGACGGCCGGCCAGGGCCGCCATCTTCTCCAGCCTGGCGGCGTGCGCGCGGTCCGCTTCTCGCCGCAGTCCTTCCCGCCAGCTCCTCCCTGCCGAGAAGAACAGGGCCCGCAGCCAGCGCGGAACGGCCCGGAAGAAGCCGGAAGGGCCGGGGCAGGCCTCCATCTCCGGCCCTATTTCGTTATTGCCGCTCAGGAGTATTATCAGGTCGGGGGCGTAAGCCAGCGCCTCGGTGAAAACTCCGTAGATGCGGGAGCTGTCGTAGGCGCCCATGCCGCAGTTTATTATCTCTACGGGCGTGCCGGCGGCGGACCTGAAAGTCTCTTCGAAGGAATCCCTGCCGCCGCGTGCGAGCAGCTCCGCCGCTGATTCTCCTATCACGAATACCCGTTTGACGCCGGCCGGCTTGGGCATGGAAAAAGAAAAGGGCCGCGCGCCCTTCCTGCCCTGGGTGACCAGCGCGCCGCCGTCAGCGTGGACTGACAGGAAAAAAGGTTTGGCCGTCTCGCGGCACATATAATCTTCGAAGTTGCCCCAGCGCCCCCTGGTGGCGCCAGTCCAGGCCGCCGAAACTGCCAGCAGCGCGGCCGCCAGAACCGACAGGCCCAGAATTATCTTTTTCATCGTTGCCCGCTTATTTTCCCGCCGCCCAGTCCAGCACCGCCGGTATTACCTTAGGCGCTTTAAACATGTTCACGCCGTGCCCGCTGATACCGTCTAGGGTGGCCGCGGCGTGGCCGGCCCTGGCCGCCTTGAACAGCGGCAGGGCGCTCTGCCAGGCGTAAGGATCGTCCTGCGCCGCGGCTATCAGCACCCTGTAGGCGCCTCCCGGAAAATATTTCTCCGGCTTTAGCCCGGCGTAGTCCAGGCCGGGCGAGAGCAAAATGACGGCCGCGGGTCCCGCGGCGCGCGCGGCCTTGACCGAAAGATTGGCGCCTATGCTGGCGCCGCAGAACACCAGCCTTTTAGCCGGCACCCCTTTCTTCTTTAGCCACGCCGCCGCGGCTTCGAGGTCGCGCGAGGCGTTAGCCCAATCAGCCTTTGAAAAATTCCGGTAATCCGCCTTCTTCCCTCCGCAGGTCCCGCTGCCTCCGTGCCCGCGCAGGTCCAGCGACAGCCAGCCGTACCCGCGCTCCCCCAGCGCCTTCTGAAAACTTCCCCACTCATTCTTGTCCGACCCCAGCCCGTGCGTATTTATAAATACTAAAGCCCCGGACGACGCCGCCGAGTAATATGCCTCAATCCTGCACCCGTCCTTAGTAGTGAAATTAACCGTCTCCTGCCCTGCCATGGCGACAGATGAAATAAATAACAAAATGTATGTAAGAAAAGCCCGCATTGAATATCCTTGATGGGGTGCTGCGTTCAGCGCAGGGCTGGCGGCCGGGTTAGCAAAACCTTCATGAGGGTGAGGCTTGCATAGCGCCGAACCCGAATGATGAGCGAGCGCACGGTGTGCGCGAGCGCGTTTTGCGTTCCGGCCGGCAGACCGGCGCTGCGAGGTTACAAGACCGCTAATCTTTCTCGTGGTGCTTCTTCCAGGTCAGCGCCAGCAGCGCGATGGCCAGCACGCAGGAGACCAGCAGCAGCTTGAAGCCGCCGTCCCAGCCCCAGCGGTCCACCACCCGCCCGATCCCCACCTCCGCTATCACCGCCCCGAACATATACCCGAAGAAACCCGTAAAGCCCGCCGCCGTCCCCGCCGCCTTCTTGGGCACCATGTCCACCGCGCTCACCCCGATGAGCATCACCGGCCCGTAGATCAAAAAGCCGATCACGAACAGCGACGCCGAGTCCACCCAGAAGCGCCCCGCCGGGTTCTGCCAGTAGACATACACCGCGATCGTGACGAACAGCATGTAGATCACCGACACCGGCCCGCGGCGGCCGTGGAAGAACCTGTCCGAAGCCCAGCCCGCCAGCAGCGTGCCCGGGATGCCCGCCCACTCGTAGACGAAGTACTGCCAGCGCGCTATGTCCTGCGGGCAGCCTTTCACCGCCGTCAGGTAGGTGGGCGCCCAGTCCAGCACGCCGTAGCGGATGACGTAGACGAAAATATTCGCGATGGCGATGATCCACAGCGGCCTGTTGTTGAGCACGTGCTCGAAGAGGATCTCTTTAGCGCTCATCTCCCGCTCCGGGTCCGCGACGCCGGTGTCGGGGTTGTCGCCGGTGTGCTCCTCGATGGACGGCAGGCCGCAGCTCTGCGGCGTGTCGCGCAGGAAAGTCGCTATCAGCAGCCCCATGCCTATGGCCATCAGGGCCGGCACGTAGAAGATCAGGTAGAAAGGCAGCTTGCCGTCGCCCAGGACGGCCGTCAGGCCCAGCACCGCCGCCAGGGCCAGCGCGCCGTTGATGATGGGGCCCACCACGCCGCCGCCCACGTTATGCGCCAGGTTCCAGACGGCGAATTTGGTGCCGCGCTCGTCGTCGGAGAACCAGTGGGTCAGCGTGCGCGCGCAGGGCGCCCAGCCCATGCCCTGCGCCCAGCCGTTGACGAACCACAGCGCGACCATGGCCCACAGCGAGCCCGCCAGCGACGGGAACAGCAGGCAGACCGCGCCGGAGAGGATCAGTCCGGTCGCCATGAAATAGCGCGGGTTGGAACGGTCCGAGACATTGCCCATCACGAACTTGCTCAGGCCGTAGGAGACGGCCAGGCCGGTGGCGATCAGGCCCACGTCGCCCTTGGAGAAGCCGTACTCGTTGATCAGGTAGGGCTTGGCGAGCGAGAAGTTCTTGCGCACCAGGTAGAACCCGGCGTAACCGAAGAAGATGGAGAGCATCATCTGTACTCGCAGCGCCTTATAGCGGGCGTCCTGCAGCTGCTTCGGGAGCCGCTCTATGTGGGCGGCCGGCCTGTAGAGGGCCAGGAGTTTATCAAGCATTATGTCCTTTTATGAGCACTCGGCGCGGTCCTGCTGTTCGTCGCCGCCGCCGAAAGAGAGTACCAGGTTCATTACCACCGCCAGCACCGTGCCGAAGGCTATGCCCGCGATGTTGACGCCGCCGGCGGTAAAGCCCTTCACGCCGAGGCCGGTGGAGATTATTATCGACGAGCCCGCGATGATCAGGTTCTTGTGCGAGCAGAAATCCACCTTGGCGTCGAGCCAGATCTTGATGCCCATGACGGCGATGAGGCCGTAGAGGATGACCGTCACGCCGCCCAGCACCGGGTTCGGTATGGACTGGACGACCGCGCCGAACTTGGGGCAGAGGCCGAGCAGCAGCGCTATGCAGGCCGCCGCTATGAAGTTGTAGACGCTGAACACGCGGGTGATGGCCATCACGCCCATGTTCTCGGCGTAGGTGGTCTGCGGCGTGCCGCCGCCCAGGGCCGAGACGAAGGACGCTATCGCGTCGCCCAGGTAGGCGCGGCCCAGGTGCGGGTTGAGGTCGCGCTTCATGTAGCCGCTGATCGCCTCTATGTGGCCCTTGTTCTCGGCCACCAGCACCACGAAGACCGGCGCGATCACTAAAATGGCCTGCCAGCTGAAGACGGGCGCGGTAAAGGGGGGCAGGCCCGCCCAGGGCGCGCTCCGGATAGCCGCGAGCTGTTCCGGGCCTATAATGCCGAGCGCGAGCGACAGCGCGTAGCCCGCCACGACCCCGGTGAGTATCGGCAGCAGGCGCAGGAACCCCTTCAGGTAGATGGAGACGGAGGCCGCGGTCACGAAGGTGACGGCCGCCACCAGCAGCAGCCGGGCGTCTTCGGCGGTGGCCAGGCGGAAATCGGCGTTGAGGAAATTGGAGACCGCCGACGAGGAAAGGTTCAGGCCGATGATGGCGACCACGGCGCCGGTCACCACCGGCGGCATCAGGCGGTCTATCCACTTGGAGCCGTACTTCATGGTGGCGGCGCCAGCCAGGGCGTACAGCAGGGCGGCCCCGGCTATGCCGCAGAGGGCGTGCGGTATGTTTTCTGCCGCCCCGCCGGTCACGGCCAGCACCGGGCCGATGAAGGCGAAGGAAGAGCCGAGGTAGCTGGGCACCTTGGCCCGGGTGACGGCGATGAAGATCAGGGTGCCGACGCCGGAGAAGAAGATGGCGGTCTGCGGGTTGAAGCCCATCAGGATCGGGGCCAGCACCGTGGCACCGAACATGGCTACCACGTGCTGCATGCCCATAGGTATAAGCCGCTGGAGGGGGAGCTTGTCTTCAGGGTAATACATTTTTTGCATATTCAAGATAATATTATTAATGGCCGCGAATGGTAAAGGCCGCGCCGCCGGCTGCGGCCGGATTTTGAGGCCGCGGCGTCTATATTGTAAACTCTTACAGGGGTTATGATTACTATTAAGTTTTTTATCCCGGTCCTGGCCTGTATCCTTGCCTGCGCCTGCTTGCCGCCCAAAAAAGCGGTCCAGCCCGCCGCCGCCCCGCAGCGGGCGGCCGCGGCCGTGAAACTTTCCCCCGAGCAACTCAAGAAAGTGGACCAGCTTTATTACAAGGCGGTGGGGTCCTTCAGCAATAACGACATGCCGGCCGCGTCCGCCCACCTCAAAGAGATCTTCTCCATAAACCCCGCCCACAAGCCGGCTCTGGAACTGCGCGATAAGATACGCCTGTCCGGGTACAAATAGCGCCCCTCCTCGAGAGACCCATGCAGATAAAAAAATTCAGGGACATGTCGGTCAATGTGTTTTTCCTCATCTCCCTGTGCGTGCTGCTGGTCATAGCCGCCGCCTCCGGCTTCATCCTGGAAGCTGAGAGGGATTCCGCTCTGGATTATACCCGGATGCGCGCCGAGATCTTCGCGAAGAGGGCCGCCCCGGCCCTGTTCCCGAGGACGGACATTTTCTCCCTGCATTTCCTGGTAAACACGCTGGCGCTCGAAAAGATCATAAAGTACTCGCTGGTTTCCGACCAGGCCGGGAGGGTTCTGTCCCATTCCAACCCTGAATGCATAGGCGATACGGATGGAAGCCGGGAGGGGGTTACGGCCAGGAACTCCAAAACGCCGCTGGCGCAGGAGTTCAAAGGCGCGGACGGCCTGGGCTACTATTATTTTTCCAGCCCGGTGCTGATCGGCAAAAAAAGGCTGGGCACGGTGGCGCTGGCGATGAACAGCGAGACCCTGGGCGAGAGCCTGGCCTCCACCAGGCAGAAGCTGGTGATAATCTTCCTGGCCGCCGTGGCGGCCATGCTGCTGCTCTGGCAGCTGCGCGCCTTTATGCGCGAGGAGCGCCGGTCGGCGGCGCTTAAGTCCGCCATGGTGCATACCGTCAGCCACGAGTTCAACAACGCGCTGACCGTGATAGACGCCGCGGTCTTCATGCTGGAGGAGACTGAGCCGAAGAAGACCACCCCGGCGCGGACCGAGCTGTTCCGCACGCTGGAGTTCGAGCGTAAGTCCCTGGGCCGCTACGTCAAGAACATCCTCAACGAAGCGCGCATGGAGGCGGGGCGCTTCAAGCTGGAGAAAAAGACGCTGGCGCTGCGCGACCTGGTGGCCGGGATAGTGTATTCGATGGAAGGCCTGCTGCGCCAGAAGAAGATCACGTTCGCGCTGGAACTGCCGGAGAAGCGGGTGCTGGTGGCGGCCGACAAAGAGGCGCTCTCGCTGGTGATCTCCAACCTGCTGGGCAACGCCGTGAAGTATACGCCTGCGGGCGGCCGGGTCTCCGTGCGGATGGCGGCCGACGCGCCAAAGGCAGGCCGCATAACTTTTTACGCCGAAAACAGCGGCCGGGGGATAAGCCCCGAAGAGATCAGGAAGATAAAGGAAGAATTTTACAGGACCGAGGACGGCAAGGCCGCCGCCTCCGGTTTCGGGCTGGGCCTGAGGATCTGCAACGAGATGCTGCTGCTGCACGGCAGCGAGCTGGAGATCAGCAGCGAACCCGGCAAGAGCTCCTGCTTCTATTTCTCGCTGGCGGCCGCCGAGGAACCGCGGGCGAACGAACAGGCCTGAGCCGGGTTCAGTCCAGGCGCCGCGCCAGGTCTTCCGGCAGCAGCACGAACAGATCCCACTCGGCGGAAGAACCGCCGCAATCCAGCGCCAGTTTTGCCGCTATCACTCGCGCGGCCTCCGGGGCGGGGCCGAGGGCCGCCGTCAGCGAGGCGGCGTCGCCGGCCGCGAAGCGCGGCAGCGCGGGCAGCAGGGTTATCTTCAGCTCGTTCAGCAGGCCGTTGATCAGCGCGTTGAGCAGGATATTGCCCAGTTCCGTCAGCATTATCTCCTCGGCCGGGGTTACGCGGGCGCCCCTGGGAAAGCCGTGGCCGGTGTAGCCCTTCGAGAGGCACTCTATGTCCGCGGGGGAGGCCGCCATCACGGCGGTCATCGGCAGCGAATCCATTACCATGTAGACGGCGGCGGCTTCTGTCCCGGCGTAGCCGGCCAGCTCTCCGGCGGCTGAACCCGGGCCAACCTTTACCCCCGCCACGCGCCAGGAGCCCGTGGAGATGCGCGAGATCCTCAGCAGGCATCTCTCCAGGCTCAGCAGGGCCAGTATTTCCAGCTTGTTACCGGGCGTCATTGAAATTTCTTCAGGACCTCTTCCAGCTCGCCGTACATGAAGGGCTTGTGCAGCACCGCGGCGGCGCCGGCCTCCAGGAGCTGCTGCGTCATGCTCTCCTGCTGCACTGCGGTGACCATGACCACCCTGGAGGAGGGGTCCAGCGCCTTGAGCTCCTTCAGCGTCTCCAGGCCCGTCTTGCCGGGCATTATCAGGTCCAGCAGCACCAGTTCGGGTTTCTGCTCGGTGAAAAATTTTATAGCCTCGTCGCCGTTCTCGGCGTCTCCGATGACCTGGTGGCCCATTTCGGTCAGCAGGTCCTTTATCATGGCCCTGGTGAGGAGGTTGTCGTCCACAATAAGTATCTTCATAAAACTCTCCGTTTTCGCGCTGGAAATATTGCCCCCCCGGCAACCTGACTATCTTACTAAAAATATTTCAGATAATGCTTCAGCGCCAGCAGCGGGTGGCGCAGCGGCATGCGCGGGCCGGCGAAGCGCATGACTTCCCGCAGGCGCTGCCGCTGGTCCGGCGGCCAGCAATTGGCCGGGCACTTCCTGCAGGGAGGCTTGGGCTCGCGCGGGCAGCGCCGCAGGCGCTCGCTGGCGCCGGCCAGCAGCTCCAGGCAGGCCGGGCAAAGCGCTGCGCCGTGCCTGGCGCCGCAATAGATGCCCAGCATCTTGCCCAGGGTCAGGATTTCGGCTTCTATCTCTTTTTTCATCAATACAGGCCCCGTGATATTATAAAATAACTCTAAGGGTTCCGGGGGGTAAAATGATTCGTCCAAACGACAAGCGCCGCGCGAAACGCGACAGGCATGACTCGGTGATAGAGATCTTCGACCTGTCGGGAAAGCTCCGGGCCTCCGGCCGCCTAGCCGACTATTCGGCCAGCGGGATCTCTTTTACCTCCTCTGAGGAATTTGCCAAGGGAGACAAGGTCAGCGCCCGCCTGCGCCTGCTGGACAAGGGCGTGCTGGACGTGGCCGGACAAGTGGTCTGGGCGCGCAGGGAGAACGGCCGCGCCCTCTACGGCGTAAGGTTCGACTCGGTGAAGAAGGTGCACCCGACCGGGGAACTCAAGGGCGGGCGCTAGGCGGCTGAAAATTATGAACTATAAAAACATCTCTCTCTTTTTCCTGCTCGCCGCGGCGCTGGCCGCCCCGGCGGCAGCGCAGGACTGGAAATTCAGTTCCTCGGTCAATTACGACACCGGCAAGTACGGGGGCACCACGCGGATGGACTCGCTTTATGTCCCGCTCACGCTGAAGCGCTATTACCGCAGCGCCGACCTGTCTGTCACCGTGCCTTACCTGCGCCAGAGCTCTACCGGGCAGGTTACCCGCGTGGGCGGCAAGCCGCTGCGCGTGGCCGGCGCGAGCTCCTCCGCGGTAGAAACTTCAGAGGGCGGGCTCGGGGATATCCTGGTGCGCGGTGCCTATGTAATCAAGCGCGACGGCCCCGGCTCCTTCGATTTTTCAATAGGCGGCAAGCTGAAGCTGCCCACGGCCAACGAGGAGAAGGGGCTGGGCACCGGGGAGATGGACCAGGGCGCCGGCTTTGATTTTTCGAAAGAGCTGAACCCGCGCTGGACCCTGCTGGCCGACGCCTACTACACCATAATAGGGGACCCCGAAGGAGCTGACTTCAATAACCAGGTCGCGCTTTCGGTCGGCTTTTATAAACCCCTGGAGAAGGGGCTCGGCCTTACCGTCATGTACGAAACCAGCAGCGCCATGACCGACGACAGCGCCGACCCGCGCGCGCTGAGCGGCACGCTTTCAAAGAGCGCGGCCGGCGGGCTCCAGTTTACGGGCGGCCTGACGCTCGGGCTCTCCGAGGGCAGCCCCGATTTCGGGCTCAGCGCCGGCCTGAGCCGCAAGTTTTAGCAAATAAAAAGGGGGGAGTAATGAACATGAAAAAAAACCAGTTGATATTCGCCGGTCTTTTCCTGCTGGCGGCGGCCGTCCCGGCCTTCGCCCAGGAACAGGCCGTAGAAGAGAAGAAGATGGACAAGGTGGAAGCCGACCTGAACAAGGACGCCGCGGAACCCGAAGGGCAAAAGGCCGTGGTCGAGAAAATAAAAGCCGACTTCAAAGTGGATGACGCCCGCATCGCCGGCCTGGTTGAGAAGAACCTCAGCTACGGCGGCATGGCCGCGGCCCTTTCTCTGGCCCAGGGCCTGCCCGGGGGCATTACCGAAGAGAACGTGCAGAAGGTCGTCGCCCTGCGGCAGGGCCCGCCCGTGATGGGCTGGGGCAAGGTCGCCAAAGAACTGGGCCTGAAGCTGGGCCCGGCCGTCAGCAAGGCCAGGAAGGCCGCCGACGGCGCCCGCAAAAAAATCAAGGAAGAAAAAGTAAAGAAAGAGAAGGCCATGAAGAAGGAGAAGGCCATGAAGGGCGGCAAAGCCGAGAAAGGCGGCAAGGCTGAAAAGCCCTCCAGGCCCGCGAAGGCGGACCGGCCCGGCTCCGGCGGCAAGCGCTGAGCCCGGAGAACTTCGGAAACGCGGGGATGGCGGGAGCGCCGGTCCCCGCGTTTGTTTAGGTGTAAGCGATATGGATAAAGCTATAGCGGGCAGGGAGATCATGCTGCTGGGCGCGCTGGAAGAGGCGCGGGCCGCCGCCGCCGGCGCGGGTATCGAGGTGGTGCCGCTGAAGGGCGCGGCGCTGCTGGAGGCCGGCATTTACCAGATCGGCGAGCGCGGCATGAGCGACGCGGACCTGCTGCTGCGGCCCGGGGATCTGGCGGTTTTCGAAGGGCTGCTGCAAAGCCTGGGCTACAGGCCCATGGAGAACAGCTCCGACGCCTGGCTCAGGCCTTCCGCCGGCAGCGCCCCGCCGGTGATCCTGGACCTGCATACCGGCCTCTGGCATATAAAGCACACCGACGAGCTCTTTGACTGGGGCCTGGAGCCCGGCCGGCGCGGCCCGGTGCTGAACCTGGCCGACCTGTTCATACACGCCGCGGCGCACCCGCTCCTGCATCACGGCGAACTTACGCCCCGGGCCCTGGAGGACTGCGCCCGCATAGCCGGGCACGCGCCCGGAGACTGGGAAAAATTCTGGGCGCTGGTGGCGCGCAAGACCGGCCTCTACGGCCTGCGGCCGGTGCTCTGGCCGCTGGTGCGGCGGCTGGCCGCGGGGCCTTTCGTCGTCCCGGAGGGCGCGCTGGCGGAACTTGAGCCGCGCGGTCTGGAAAAAATAAAGGCGGCCTTCTTTGAGAAAGCCGCCCGCAAACATTCCGTCCCGCTCGAGTACCTGCTGCCGGTGCTGCACCGGCCCGGCCTGCTGCTGAAATACGCCGCGCCGGAAAAACGCTTCATGGTGCGGCGCTACGGCTCGGCCACGGCGGCCGCCTACGCCCTGCGCCCCCTAAGGCTGCTGCGCTCCCTCTTCAGGCGCGCCTAGGCAGGTAGGGGACGTTGTTGAGTTGTTGAGTTATTGGCCGGAGAATTCGCCCTCATCTGCAAAAAGACCCCGACAAGCCGTTGTCGGGGTCTTCTGCTATCCTATTAGCGGGGGTGGGGTATGCCGAGACAAGCCAGGATAGACATAGAGGGACAGTACTACCACGTGATGTCGCGCGGGATAGAGAGGCGCGCGATATTCGTCGGTGAATCCGACTATGAAGATTTTTACGGGCGCCTGGCGGAATGGCTCCGCCGCTCCGGCGGCAAATGCCTTGCTTGGTGCCTGATGCCTAACCACTTTCACGTGTTCCTAATGCGCGGGGACAGGCCGCTGTCTGAATTGATGAGCCACGTTCTAACCGGGTACGCGACTACCTATAACCTCAAACACGAACGCGCGGGGCACTTGTTCCAGAACAGGTACAAATCCATAATCTGCCTGTCTGAAAAATATTTACGGGAGCTGGTCCCGTACATCCATCTGAACCCGCTTAGGGCCGGGCTTGTCAAAGAATTGTCCGGACTGAAGGATTACCGGTGGTGCGGACATGCCGCTGCGCTGGGGCTGTGCGGGAAAGATATCTTGGACAGGCGCGAATTGCTTAAGCATTTTGGCGAAACTGAGCAGGGCGCCGTGAGGAACTACCTGCGCGAGATAGCCGCGAGGGAGGCAGCGGGGCGACTTGAGCGAGAGGAGTTGCCTGAAGCGCCCGAACAGACTTCTCCAGATCAAGAAACTCAGGACGGCTGGCTTGTATCTGCGCCGGTTCCTGTCGATAAAGCCATATTACAGGCCCAGAGCAGGGATACAGTACTGGCATTGGCTGAGCGCATTTCTGGTGTGGAGCGGGGAAACATATTCGGTCTCACACGCGCGCGGGCGGTTTCATATGCGCGGGCGATATACTGCTACCTTCGCAAAGAGAGCTCTGGTGTGAGTGGCGAGGAGCTGGCGGAAGAACTGCGTATAAGCCGGAGCGGAGTTTCGAGGTTGATTTTGCGTGGGCGGGGGTATTTCGGGGATTGGGAAAAACTCAACAACTCAACAACGTCCCCTAATGTTTAAGGCTGCGGCGCTCCCTCTTCGGGCGCGCCTAGGCCGCGCACCAGGGAAACGATCTTCAGTATATTGGCCAGCCGCTCCAGCCCGGGCGGCTTTACCACGTAATCGAAAGCCCCTTCCTTGACGGCCTTGGCGGCCATGTACGAATTGTCTATGCCGGTTATAATGACGACGCAGGCGTCCTTGTTCTTCTCCCGCGCCTTGAAGGAAAACTCCAGGCCGCTGGCCCCGCGCAGGTAGATATCCGTAATTACCACGTCGAAAGCTTTCTCCTCCAGCAGGGCCCTCGCGCTCTCGGCGTCGTCCACGCGCGTCACCTCGAACAAAGGGAAGCCGGACAGGATCTCTTCGACCCTGGCGACCACGTAGCCCTCCTCCTCTATGAACAGGAGCTGTTTCTTGGTCATTGCCAGTCCACCCACCAGCGGGCGAGGTCCAGCCTGGCCGCGTACTTGGGGTTGCGCTCTTCCAGCTCCGCGGCGGCGACGGAGCGCTCGATGGCGGTCAGCTGATGCCTGGCCAGGTCCAGCGGCCGGGGGGGCGCCGCGTTGAAGTCCGGGTCCAGTTCTATCTGGACCAGCGGGCGGGTAAGCGAGCCGCGGTTCACCTTGAGCACCCGGGCTATCTCGCCCGTGGAAAGTTCCACCACGGAGCCGGGGGGGAACAGCGAGACCACGGAGATCAGCAGCTTGACCGCCCCGGCGTTGAAGCCGCGTCCCTCCCTGGCTATCAGGTCCTTGATCGCGTCCGGGGGCTCCATGGCGCCGCGCCAGGCCCTCGGGTGCGTCATGGCCTCGTAGGCGTCGGCGATGCTGATAAGCTGCGCCAGCGGGTCCAGCTCCTCGTCGGAAGCGTGGTCCGGGTAGCCGGAGCCGTCCGCGCGCTCGTGCGTCTGCAGTATGATCCGGCGGGCGCGCTCCTTGATCTTGTAATCCAGGTCCACGATGCGGTCCAGCTTGGCCGCGCCGGCCTCGGCGTGCAGCGTCATCTCCGAAAAATCTTCGTCGCGCAGCCGGTCCTCCCTGTTGTAGAGGGAAGAATATTCAGTCATGCCTATGTCGTGAGCCATGGCGCAGAAGCCCAGCAGGCGGAGTTCGGCGGGGTCCAGGTTGGCCTCCAGGCCCATGGCCAGCGCCAGCAGCGTGGTGTTGGCCGTGTGCCCGCGCAGGTAGTCGTCGGCTGTGGAATAGGAGGTGAAATATAAAAGTGCCGAGTTGACCTTCAGCGTTTCGGCGGCGAGGGCGCAGGACGCGGAGACGGATTCGTACTTTTCGGTGTAGGGCTCGTCCACGCTTTTAAGAAAGGCCCCGGCCTGGGTCAGGAGGCGGGCGTATACTTCCCTGGCGCGCGAAGTCTGTTCTTCGAAGGAGGCGGACCGGGACTCCCCGGCTGCCGCCGGTTCCTGGCTGTTCATCAGCCTGGGGCCGGGGGCGCGCCTGCGGCTTTCCGCTTTATCCGCGGCGGCAGGCGCCGCCGGAAGGGCGGCCGCCGGTTCCGGCGCGGAGATTGGCGGAGTCGGTGGCTGGGGCGCGGGGGCCTCAGCCTGGGGGGCGGGGGCGGCGGGCGCGGGCCTGCGGCGCGGGAGCTCCTCTTTAAGTTTCTTAAGGTCCGAGAAACGCATATTAGAATTATACCCGGGAAGGGTTAAATAAAGGTTACAGAATGATTAAAACCGCGGGCGGGAGGCTCAGATCTTTTTCTCGTAAACGCGGTACTTGCGGTAGACGCGCCCGCCTATGGCCTCTATGACGCCGTTTATCTGGGTATTGTCTTCCAGCGTCCAGGACATCTCGCCGTAAACCCACTTCATCTTCTGCCCGGCCTCGAAGCCCTTCTTTATCAGCAGCATTTCCAGGCCGCGTCCGCGGAATTCTTTCTTGACGCCCAGCGTCAGCATGCGGCCCGCCCGCATCTTGAAGTACAGGCGGTACAGGAAGGGCAGCAGGGTCAGGGGGGTAAGACTGCCGTGGGCCGCCTTCAGGGGGATGTTGAGGTCCGGCAGCAGCAGCACGAAGGCGGCCGGCTTGCCGTCCACGTCGGCGAAATAGAGGTATTCGGGCTTGAGCACCGGCTTCATGGCCGCGGCCATGTCGTTGAACTCTGCGTCGGACATGGGCACGAAACCCCAGTTCTTCTCCCACGCGGAGTTGTAGATCTCTTTGACTTCGGCGATGGCCTTGTCCAGGCCGCCGGCGTCCACGTGGCGCACCTTGATGTCCTTGCCGCGGGTGAGGCGCTGCACTATCTTCTCGAAGCGCTCGCCGAAGCCGTGGGCCACGTCCACGCGGAAAGCAAGCAGGTCCTTGGCCTTGGCGAACCCGGCCGCCTCGGCGAGCTCCAGGTAATAGGGAGGGGTGTAGGGCATCATCACCATCGGCGGGCCGTCGAAGCCCTCGGCCAGCATGCCGCAGGTCTCGTTGGTGGAGGGGTTCACCGGGCCGATGGCGGAGTCCATGCCGCGGGTCTTGAGCCACGCGCAGGCGGCCGACAGCAGGGCCGCCGCGGTCTCCTTGTCGTTCTCGCAGTCGAAGAAGCCGAAGAAGCCCGCCTTGTCGTTATGGAAATTATTGTGGGCGCTGTTGACGATGGCGGCCACGCGCCCCCGAAGGCGGCCGGCTTGCCGTCCACGTCGGCGAAATAGAGGTATTCGGGCTTGAGCACCGGCTTCATGGCCGCGGCCATGTCGTTGAACTCTGCGTCGGACATGGGCACGAAACCCCAGTTCTTCTCCCACGCGGAGTTGTAGATCTCTTTGACTTCGGCGATGGCCTTGTCCAGGCCGCCGGCGTCCACGTGGCGCACCTTGATGTCCTTGCCGCGGGTGAGGCGCTGCACTATCTTCTCGAAGCGCTCGCCGAAGCCGTGGGCCACGTCCACGCGGAAAGCAAGCAGGTCCTTGGCCTTGGCGAACCCGGCCGCCTCGGCGAGCTCCAGGTAATAGGGAGGGGTGTAGGGCATCATCACCATCGGCGGGCCGTCGAAGCCCTCGGCCAGCATGCCGCAGGTCTCGTTGGTGGAGGGGTTCACCGGGCCGATGGCGGAGTCCATGCCGCGGGTCTTGAGCCACGCGCAGGCGGCCGACAGCAGGGCCGCCGCGGTCTCCTTGTCGTTCTCGCAGTCGAAGAAGCCGAAGAAGCCCGCCTTGTCGTTATGGAAATTATTGTGGGCGCTGTTGACGATGGCGGCCACGCGCCCCGCCGGGCGGCCGGCTTTGAAGGCCATGAAAAGCCTGCGCTCGCCGTGCCGCCAGAACGGGTGGCCGGTATCCAGCAGGTGCCGCACGTCTTTCTTCAGCTCGCCCGCCCAGTAGGGATGGCCCCTGAACAGGTCGTAGGGATAGTCTATGAAAGCGCCGAGTTCCGCCTCGGCGAGTGCGCGGATTTCTATGGACATAAGAACGGGGGTTATTTCACCAGGGACGGTTTTTTATGGAGGACTTTCTTCACGCAGCCCTCGAAAATGTTCAGCGCGCGGTCCAGCTGTTCCCTGGTGTGGGTGGCGGTGGCCACGACGCGCAGCATGGCGCGCTTGGGCGGCACCGCCGGGCTGACCACCGGGTTGGTGAACAGGCCGTGGTCGTAAAGCATGCGCCAGAGCATGAAAGTCTTTTCGTTGTCGCCGATGATGACCGGGATGATGGGGGTCTGCGTCTCGCCGGTGTTGAGGCCCATGGCCTTGAAGCGCTTCATCAGGTAGGCGGCGTTGTCCCAGAGCTTCTTGATGCGCTGGGGCTCGGCCTCTATGATATCGAGCGCCTTGGAGATGGCTGCCACCGAGGCCGGCGGCAGGGCCGCGGAGAAGATCATGGAGCGGGAGATGTGCTGGACGTAGTGCAGGATGTCCGCGTCGCCCACCACGAAGCCGCCCACGGCGGCCAGGGACTTGGAACAGGTGCCTACCACCAGGTCCACGTCTTTGTGTGAAAGGTTGAAATGCTCGCAGGTGCCGCGGCCGTGCTTGCCCAGCACGCCGGTGGCGTGCGCGTCGTCCACCATCAGGCGGGCGCCGTGCTTGCGGCAGACCTTGGAAATTTCGGGGATGGGGGCGATGTCGCCTTCCATGGAGAACACGCCGTCCACGATGACCAGCTTGCCGTGGCGGGGGCCGATCTCCTTGAGGACTTTGTCGAGGTTTTCGGGATCGTTGTGGCGGAAGCGGCGCAGTTCGCCGTGGGAGAGGCGGCAGCCGTCGAGGATGCTGGCATGGTTGAGCTTGTCGACTATGGCGAAATCGCCCTTGCCGACCAGCGAGGAGACGACGCCGAGGTTCATCTGGTAGCCGGTGGCGTAAATGAGGGCGGCTTCGCGGCCCTTGAAGGCGGCGAGCTTGCGCTCGAGCTCCGTATGCAGCACGGTGTTGCCGTTGAGGAAGCGCGAGCCGGCCACGCCGGTGCCGAACTTTTCCACCGCCTCTATGGAGGCCTTCTTCATCCGGGGGTCGTTGGCGAGGCCCAGGTAGTTATTGGAGCCGAACATGATAAACTTCTTGCCCTTTATGGTGATCTCGGGGGCCTGTCGGACTCCAGTTCCTTGAAATAAGGGTAGATGCCGTTGGCTATGAGCTGCTTAACAATGTTGAAACTGCGGCACTTGTCGAAAATGTCGGTCATATTATTTGGATATTCTATTAAATTGGGGGGCGGTTTAGGCTAAAATAATGCTCAAAACTTAAGCTTTTTGGCAAGGGCGGTGGTGGAGCGGCCTTTGAGCAGCGGCACCAGGGCCACGCGGCCGGCGAATTCAGCCCCGACCACCACGCCATTGCGGTAGTCCGCTCCCTTTACCAGGACATCCGGCTTAAGGGCCTTTATGAGCTTTAAGGGGGTGTCTTCGCTGAAAACCACCACGGCGTCCACAGCGGCCAGGGCCGCCAGCACTGTGGCCCTGTCCCCGGCCTTATTAATGGGGCGGGAAGGGCCTTTGAGGCGGCGCACGGAGGCGTCCGAGTTGAGGCCCAGGAAGAGGAAATCGCCCAGGGAGCGGGCCTTCTCCAGCGAATAGACATGCCCCGCGTGCAGCAGGTCGAAGCAGCCGTTGGTGAAAACTGCCTTCCTGCCGGATTTCTGAAGGGAGGCGCGCAGGGCCAGGGCTTTTTTAAGGCTTATTATCTTGCCGGAGGTCCGCATCAGGCGGCCTTTACGGGTTCGGCAGGGGCCAGCAGGCGCTCCATGAAGCCGGTGTCTGTCTTGCCGGCCCTGAAGGCGTCGCTGCCCACTATCAGCTGGTGCGCGTCTATGGTGGTCTTTACCCCCGTCACTACAAACTCGGCCAGCGCGCGGCGCGAGCGCTCTACCGCCTGCTCGCGGGTGGGGGCCCAGATTATCAGCTTGGCCAGCATGCTGTCGTAGTAAACGGGCAAATTGTAGCCGGCGTAGACGTGGGTGTCCACGCGTATCCCGGGGCCGCCGGGTACCAGCCATTCCTCTATGCGGCCCACGGAGGGCGCGAAGTTGCGGCTGAAATCTTCGGCGTTGATGCGGTGCTCGATGGAGTGACCCAGCAGCGGCACGGTGTGGCCGCCGGTGTAGGTGAGCTTCTCGCCGGAGGCCGCGAGCAGCTGCTCGCGCACCAGGTCGAAGCCGGTCACGCACTCGGTGACCGGGTGCTCCACCTGCAGGCGGGTGTTGACTTCCATGAAATAGAACTCGCCCTCCTGGGTCAGCAGGAATTCCACCGTGCCCACGCCCACGTAGTTGGCCGCCTCGGCCAGGTCCACAGCCGCTTTCTCCAGCTTGGCGCGCAGTTTCTTGTCCACGGCCGGGCTCGGCGTTTCCTCTACCAGCTTCTGGTGGCGGCGCTGAATGGAACAGTCGCGCTCGGGGAAAGCTATCACGTTGCCGTGCATGTCGCGGGCGAACTGCACCTCTATGTGGCGCGGCAGTTCTATGTATTTCTCGAAGTAAACCTCGCCGTTGCCGAAGGCGGCCTTGGCCTCGCTGGAGGCCATGTTCATTTCGTTGGCCAGCTGGCCGGCCTCGCGCACGATGCGGATGCCCTTGCCGCCGCCGCCGGCGGCCGCTTTTATCATTATAGGAAAGCCGATCTTGGCCGCCGCGGCGGCCGCTTCCTTCACGGAGACGCAGTCCTTGGTGCCGGGCGTCACGGGCACGCCGGCCTTTACCGCCATCTTTCGGGCCTCGGACTTGTGGCCGAGCTGCTGGATGGACTTGGGAGAGGGGCCGATGAAAGCGATGTCGTTGTCGCGGCAGGCGGCGGAGAAGTCGGCGTTCTCGGAGAGGAAGCCGTAGCCGGGGTGGATGGCGTCCGCGCCGGTGACCTTGGCGGCGGCGATGATGGCGGGGATGACCAGGTAGCTTTCCTTGGCCATGGCGGGCCCGATGCAGACGGCTTCGTCGGCCAGGCGCACGTGCAGCGAGGACCGGTCGGCCTCGGAGTAGACGGCCACCGAGGGGACGCCCAGCTCGCGCAGGGTCCGTATCACGCGTACCGCGATTTCGCCGCGGTTGGCGATCAGAACTTTTTTAAACATAGCTCCTCCGTATTGTGAGCGGGAAAATAGACTGGTTCCTTTTACTTGCCTTTCGGCGCGCCCTGGGGCGGCGGCGCTTTTTCCACCTTGGCCTTGTTGGTCCAGAGGTTTATCAGGAAAATGAAGATCTCGCGCGTTTCAGACTTCCGCAGCTGCGGGATGTAGGCCTCTTCGCGCAGGAAGACGCGGTACTCCGGGCCGGCCACGTGCACGGCCAGCCACTGGTCTTTGGGCAGCAGCTTGTAATTCTTGGGCCCCAGCCTGGCCTTAAGCGCGTCGTAATTCAGCTTGCGGGCCTCGGCTATGGGCGGCATGTCCTGCTGGAACCGGGATTTCTGGGCGAAAGCCACCGCATCCGCGCCGGCCGAGCCGCTCAGGTAGGCCAGGCGCTTGGCCGTCTCGTCCTTGCCCGGGTTCTGCGTGCAGATCCCGGAGGCCGCCATGACTTCCTGCAGCGCCTTGTCATATTCCTTCAGGTAGACGAAAGAGTCGGCGCGGTTGAGGTGCAGGGGGCAGAGTTCGGCCGGGGTCAGCCCGGGCCACTTGAGCAATTTCTCGTATTCCTGCAGGGCCACGCGGTCGCGCTGCAGGTAGCGCAGGCAGTCCGCGTAATGGGAATGGTACTGGAACATGTTGTCGCTGACATAGCCCGCCGGGTAGGCGGCGGCGGTATCGATGGTGCGCTTGCAGGATTCGGCGGCCTTCTCGTGCAGGCCCATGAAGAACTCGGCCGCGCAGAGGTAGGCGGAGGAGCGGGGGTCGATAGGGTCGGTCAAATATAACTTCTGCGCCAGGAAAAGCGCCTGCGGGAAATCCTGGCGCCGCACCGCGTCGTCTATCGGGTTGAAAAGTATCCAGATGTAGGGCCTGGTCCAGCGGTTATGCTCGCGCACGAAGGAGATGTAGTCGCTCTTCCACTCCCCGCCGGCTTCTTTGAGCTGGTACCGGATCATGGCGGCCTCGCCGGTTATCGCCATCACCTGCACGTCCTTGAATTCCCAGGCCGGCGCCTTGGAATAGTGCTCCTTGCTGTTGTTTACATATTCCTCAAGCGTGCAGGCGGACTTGGAATTGGTGGAGAGCAGCTCGTAGGCCTTCTCGAATTTGTGCTCGGAGATATAGGAAAGGTAGGACCTGGCGGTCATCATGAGGCGCAGCTTCGGCAGGGAAGGCGCGACTATCATGTAGAGTATGCCAAGGAGTATGGCCGAAAGCAGCACCGTTAGCACCGGGCCGGCCAGCCTCCGCACCATGCCCGCGCGCACCGGTTTGGGCAGCGGCCCCTGGGCCGGCAGCCTGGCCGAATCGGGAGTGAAGGCGCTGGTGGCTTTGGAGGGATCCGCCGGGGCGGGCGCTTTTCCGGGAGCCGGCGGGGGCGCTTTGGGGGCCTCGGCAGGCGCGGGCGGAGGCACGGCCTTGCTCCGGAAGGAGGTGGCCCGCTCCGAGACGGTGTCCTGTATGGACTCCATCTCTATCTTGAAGGAAGGCTTCTGCTCAGGCGGGGGCTGCTCCGCCGGGTGGCCGGGCGGCGGGGGCGGCGGCGCCTCCTGCCTGGGCGGCGGCTGCAGCGCCAGCACGGCGCCGCACTGGTCGCAATAGTTCTTCTCCACCTGGTTGGCAAAGCCGCATTCCCCGCAGAGCTTGTCCAGGCGGGTATTGCATTTTAGGCAGGTGTCCCCCAGCATGTTCGGCTGGTAGCCGCACTTGGGGCACTTTATTACAGCTGGCTTTGCCGTCATCGTTTACTTGGGTTCGAAGAAGAAGAGGGGCTGGCCGTATTCCACCGGCTTGCCATCCTCTATGGAAATTATCTTGAGCAGGCCGTTGGAGGGGGCCGTGACGCTCTTGAAATCTTTGCCCACTTCCACCACGCCGAGCTCCTGGCCGGCCTTGACGGAAGAACCTTCTTTCAGGTGGTTGGTCTTGCCCGGGCGGGCGAAGCGGAAGATGCCGATGGAGGGGGCGAGCACCGGTTCCATCGAAGAGGCGATGGTAGCGCTGTGTTCGGGGTTATTGTTGAGCTTGAGGCTTATCTTGTCGTCGCCGCTTCTCCAGGTTATCTCCTCGAGGTCGGTAGTTTCCATCCACTTAGTAAGCTTAGTCAGTGTTTTCACGTCCATAGTACCTCCGTAAATTTTAAAGTCCGGCTTCTTTCGGGTCGAAAGCCTGCGGCAGCAGGCGGCCGGCGCGCGTGCCGGTGACTTTGGCTGTTTTCGCCTTGGGATGCCAGTCCACGTAGAAGATGGGCGCTTCCTTGGGGGCGAATTCTATGATGACCTGCCGGCAGGCGCCGCAGGGCTTGGCCGACTTGGCGGACACGGCGAGGGCCATGACCTTCTTCTCGCCGGCGCTGACGGCCTTGAATACGGCCACGCGCTCGGCACAGATGGCCAGGCCGTAGGAGGCGTTCTCCACGTTGCAGCCGGTGTAGATGGCGCCGGACTCGGTCAGCACGGCGGCCCCTACGGGGTAATGGGAGTACGGGCAGTAGGCGTTCTTCTGGGCTTCTTTCGCCGCCTCTATCAGCCGGTTCTTCCAGCCGCTCTGCTTCTGAACTGGTTTCTTGGCCATGTTTTTACCCCAGGATCAGCTTGAGTTTCTTGTAAGTCGCGGCCGGGAAGTTTTCCTTGTGCGTCAGCAGGGAGTTCTTTATGAACTCCGGGCAGTTGCCGCGGCAGCCGGCCGCCGCGACCATCGGGATGATCTTCACGAGCAGGCGGCGGATATTGTGGATGTTCTTGGTCATGGTCTCGGAGACCTTGTGCTGGTCCACTTCCTCGCCTT
>MGUI01000073.1 GCA_001799895.1 Elusimicrobia bacterium GWD2_63_28 | reverse complement strand
AGCATCATGTCGGGGCGCAGCTGGCGGATGCGCTCTATCTTTTCGTGGTCGGCGCGGCCGTCGTTGGAGGCCAGCACGTCCATCACGATGGCGCCCGCGCCCAGCGCGCAGCGCTGCGCGGACTCTCCGGTCATGGCTTTCACGGCGCCGGCCACCATCATCTGCAGGCCGCCGCCGGCCGAGGAGGTGGACACGTAGATGTCCGCGCCGGTGTTGCCGTTATTGGGGGTTATGATCTTTTCGCCGTCGAGCAGCTTGCGCCCGGAGAGCTCCTCCACCTCGGTGATGGAGTTGAGCACGCCCTTCGTGACGTCCTCGAACGGGGCCTCCACCGTGGTCGGGGCCTCGCCGCGGAAGGTCTGGCGGTAGGTGTCGCCCTTCTTCTCTATCAGGATGGCCTTGGTGGTGGTGCTGCCGCAGTCGGTCGCTATGATGACTTCAAGGTCTTTTTTTGACATTAGGGTCGTCCTTTTCTTTTTTTTCGGCTTCTGTCTTCTCGGCGCTGAGCCGGCTGACTAAATAAGCTATGGCCTTGCGGTTCTCCAACAGGGCCTTGTACTTCGCCACCTCTTCTTTCTTGAGGAAGGCCGACAGCGCCGGCTCTATGAAGGTTACGGCCTGGGCGCCCAGGTCGTGCAGCGGGCTGGTGCTTTCCACCATGAAGGCGGCGATGTCGCCCATGCTGCGCTTCCTGAATTTTTCAGCCAGGCCGTCAAGGAGCGCCTTCTCCTCCGGAGTCGGTTCCGGCGGTTCCGGGATCTTGAAAGCGTTGTCCCAAATACCCATCTTTTTTATTCTACATAAAATTAAATAGATATCCTAGAGAGCCGGGCCGGCCCTTCAAAACTGCCATTGAAAATGGCAAAAGTTTGGGGTATACTCATAAAGTGGGGCGTCAGAGGAAATTTACGGAGGCGACATTATGGACGGCAGGAACCCTTTAACCTGGAAAGCCGCGGCTTTGCCGCTGGCCGCTTTAACCGCGGCGCTGGCCGTAGGAACGGCCTATTTCGCCGGGGGCTCCGACGACCAGGCGGACCCGCGGGGCGCCTCGGCCCGGTTCCAGTTCGATTCGCGACCTCAATACGCCCCAGGCTCGCTGCCGGCCAAGGCCCCCGGGCAGCCGGGCTCCTCCATCGACATGTTCCGCAAGGCCAACGAGGGCTATTCTTCTGAAGCGGCCGCGGTAAAGGTTAAAGCCGCCGCGGCCCCCGGTACCAGGAAAGACCTCGAGGAGTTCGCGCGCCAGTCCCGGCATGAGGTGGAGGCACAGTCGGCCCAGGCCGCGGGCAACTCCGGAGCTCCGGGCGGCGGGGGCAGGGCCGCCGGAGGGACCGCGGCGAAGGACGGCGAAACCGGGAGCGAGGCCGGCGCGGCCGCGGTATATTCCAGGCCGGGCGGCGGCAGTCCCGGCCCGGCCCTCTCGGGCTCGCTCAAAAGCAGGAAAGGCGCCTTTTCGACCGGGCGGCTCTCGGGCGCGGCGCTGCCGGGCAGCGGCGGGGGAACGGGACGGACGCACGGGGTAAGCGGCCGCGGCTACGAAAGCTCGGTTTCAGGCGGCGGGAGCGGAGGTTATTCCGAAGTCTACGGCGGCGCTTCAGGAGGCGCGTGGAGCGGCGGCTGGAGCGACTCTTTCGCCCGGGGCGGCGGAGCCTCCCAGCAGTCCCAGGGCGGCGGGGGGGCTTCCGCCGGAGAAAAAAAAGCCGGCGGCGGCGCTCAGCAGGAAGAGAAGCCGAAGCCCGCCCCGGCGGCCATGGTCTGGCCGCGCGGCTTCGATTTCGGCGCCATGTACATGTACGAGACCGCCGCCAGGCAGGTGATCGTCATGAACGTAGGCGACGCCGACCTGCGGCTGGGCAAGATCTCCAACCTCGACCCCGGGATGCCCTTCTCGGCGGAGCAGGACAAATGCAGCTCCGCGACGCTGGCCCCGGGCAAGAGCTGCACCTTCAGGGTGCGCTTCTCGCCCGGCGCCGTGCGCGAATACCTGACCGGCTTCGAGATCCCCTCCAACGAGGTTTACCCGAGCTACATCGAGATAAAAGGCAGCGCCAAGTACTCCTACTCCACCTGGTGGTGGCGCCAGCACTGGTCGGGCCCGTCCGGCTTCCACAACCGCGCGGACTTCGGCCTGGTCCCGGAGGGCTACTCCATGGACGAGGTGCTGCGCATAACCAACAACACCGCCTCCGTCTGGAAGAACATCAGCCTCGACGTTTCCGGGCTGCCGTCCTGCTTCAAGCTCACCTCCAACGGCTGCAAGGGCGCCAACCTCGGCCCGCACCAGTCCTGCGCGGCCACGCTGACCTTCGCGCCGTCGGCGGCCGTAAACAGGAAATTCGCCCCGGCCACCTACGGGCAGTACCACGCCATCAACCTTGAGAACGGCGCGAAACTGGTGCACCCGCGCCCCGTTTCACCGCTGGTGGTGGACCTGCCGGTCGAGGCTTCTCCGTCGGGCAAGCTGAAGGTGCTCGCGAACTATAACATGATCTTCAGGACCGGCCGCACGGTGCTGGAGGTGCCGGTAAAGGGCAAGAGCAGCGGGCCCTTCCCGCTGAAGGACCTGCAGCGCGTGCACTACTACTACAGCTTCAGGTAAGGGAGCCGGTTTCAGGAAGGACGGCGGGCCGGGCCCGCCGTTCTTATTTTGCGGGGGGAAAAGATACCTTCAGACGGGCGCCGGGCTTCACGCGGTGGGCGCGCGCCGTGCCGGCGGGCAGCTCCAGCACGCAGGCGGCCGGGGCCGAGGCCCGGGCCAGCTCGCTCTCCGGCTGGCCGGGCGCCGAGCGCGGCACCCTGTGAAAAACCTTCAGCACCTTCAGGTTTCCGTCCAGGAAGACCATGTCCAGGTCAACGAAGGTGTTCTTCATCCAGAAAGATTTCGGGCCCGCCTCGCCGAACACGAAAAGCATGCCGGCGCCGGGCGCCAGGGTGTCCCGGAACATCAGGCCCCTGGCCTGGGCGTCGGGGGTCAGCGCCAGTTCAGCCGTGACTTTAAAGCCGTCGGGCAGGGCTATCACGGCCCGGTTTGCGCCGGGCGGCACGCGCAGCGCCCGCGCGGGGGCGCAGGGCAGCAGGGCCAGCAGGGCGGCCAGGACCAGGCTATTTTTTCTCATCGGGGGAAGGGGGCGCGGCCGTGGAGGTTTCTACCGCGGCTGGGGGAGGGGATACGGGCAGAAAAAGCGGCAGGCGCAGGTCGGCCGCGGCCTTCAGGCGCCCCGCCTCGCTGAAAATGGCCATCGCGTCGGCTTTATGCTTTTTCGCCAGCCCCCTGAAACCGCCAGCCTTGGGCAGCTCCTCCGCCAGCTTTTTAACGGGCACCGAACTTTTTTCGGACAGCAGCAGCAGCGCCGCCAGCTCCTGCCTGTAGATGCCGAGGCCCAGGTACCGCAGCAGCTCCCGCTCCGGCGTGGTGGACTCCAGGACGGCGTAAAGGGTGCTGCTGCTGACCTCGGAGCTCAGGGCCCAGGCGAAGGCGTCCTCCGAGGAGTTGTCGAGTTGCGCCGGCTCCGCTTTGACAAAAGCGTCCGGCCCCACCTCCGCGCCCAGGAAAACCTGGGCGCGGCACGGCGGGGCCGAAAGAGCCAACAGCAGCAGGAAGAGTCCCGTGCGCATATGACCGTGAGCCTGGCTGCCCGTTAAAGGGAAGTCGTAACCAGCGTCTCGGTGGAGAGCACGCCCGGTATGCAGCGTATTTCCTGCACCACTATGTTGGAAAGCGTCGGAAGGTCGTCGGTCTCCATGTCGAGCACCAGGTCCCAGCGGCCGAACACGGCCGACATGTGCACCACGTTCGTGAGGCCCTTCAGCTTGGAGAGGGTCTGCTTCTCTTTGCCGGGCATTAATTTAACCAGCACAAGTCCCGTTACCATATCGCGTCACCTTTGCGCCGGGCTTTACCGCGCCCCGCGCCCTTTATGTAGGTATTATATAGCATTTTAAATAGGAGGGTTAAGGAGAAATTATTTATAATGATGTGGATGAGGGCACTGATACAGCGCGTAAAGCGCGGCGGCGTTAAAACAGCCGGGGTCCATAACACCATAGGCGGCGGGCTGGTGGTGCTGCTCGGCGTGGGCGGCGGCGACACGGAGGCCGACGCGGACTTCCTGGCGGAGAAGACCGCCAATTTGCGCGTCTTCTCCAACGCCGAAGGCAAGTTCGACCTCTCGCTGCTCGACGTAAAGGGCGAGGCCCTGGTAGTCTCCCAGTTCACGCTTTACGGCGACGCCTCCAAGGGCCGCCGCCCGGACTTCACCGCCGCGGCCAAGCCGGCCGAGGCCAGCCGCCTCTACGAGCATTTCGCCGCGCGCCTGAAAGAAAAAGGCGTCCCGGTGAAGACCGGCGTCTTCGCCGCCGACATGGAAGTGGAAATCATCAACGACGGCCCCGTCACCATCTGGCTCGACACTAAAAAACAATGATCCCCGCCCGCCTGACAAAAGTAAACCTGGCCTGCGCCGCGCTCGCCGCGGCCCTGCTGGCCTCCGGCTGCCTGAACCCCGCGATGTTCAAAAAGGGCGCCTTCGCCACGGACGACTGGGATTCCTGGACCGGCTGGAACGACGTCCACGGCTCCAGCGAGGTGAAGAGCAACGGGCTCTATTATTACCTGACGGCCAGGCAGGACGACACCCGCGACGAGCCCTCCGACGGCTACGTCCCCGGGCTTATCCTTTCGCGCGAACTGCTGGGCCCGCGCTGGCGGGCCGACCTGGAGGCGGAGTTCAAGATCCCGCCCGGGCAGATGAAGCGGTTCTCCTACGGCGTCTGGATAGGCGGGGATTCCGCGCGGCCTTCCGTAGGCAGCGCCTCGGCCTCCATGAAGCTGCTGGTGCAGAGGCAGAACGGCCCCCGCCCGCAGGACGATAGCCTGACGCTGATCTGCCTGCCCGGCGGCAAGCCGGTGCCGCTGCCCGCAAAGCTGAAGGTGCTGCGCTTCGAGAGGGACGGCAATTATTTCACGGTTTCCTACGCGCTCGACCGCAAGAATTTCACCGCGGCGCTGCGCGTGGACGCCGCGGCGGCGGCCGACGTGCCGTCGCAGAAGTTTTTCCTGGGCGGCTTCTCCGGGGGCGACCCCGCGGGGGCCTACGCCAGGTTCAAGAGTCTCAAGATAAACGGCCGGGAAGTCCTGCGCTGACACACAAGGATATAAAATGAGAAAACATTGGCAAAGACAAGAGCGGCGCCCCGCGCCCGGCGGGCATGAAGCCATAGTGGAAGGGGTCATACAGCACAAGGGCTCTTTCGCCTTCCTGCTTTCGGAGAAGGAAGGCGTCGGCGACGTCTTCATCCGCGGCCGCGGCCTCGACCTGGCCATGGACGGCGACCGCGTGCAGGCCAAGGTGCGCCCCGAAAAAAGCGGCCGCCTGGCCGGAGAGATCATAAAAGTCGTCAAGCGCGCGCATACCTCCATGGTGGGCGTGCTCAGGCAGATAAAGAACGTCTGGGCGCTGTTCCCGGAAAAGGGCAACGCGCCGCCGGCGGTAGTCAGCGGCTACGCCCCCGGGGTCAAGCCGGCGGAGGGCGCCCTGGCCGTGCTCGAGGTAAAGCGCTGGCCCGAGGCGGGCGCCGGCGGGGCTTCGGGCATAGTGACCGAGATCCTGGGCGATCCCGGCGACATCCGCGCCCGCATCGACTCCATCCTGCGCGCCCGCAGCATCAACGAAGCCTTTCCCAAAGAGGTGCTGGACCAGGCCGCGGCCTTCGGATCGCGCCTCGAGCCCGACTCCTGGAAAGGGCGCGAGATACTCTTCGACCTGCCGGTCTGCACCATAGACGGCGCCGACGCCAAGGACTTCGACGACGCCGTCTCGCTGGAGGATTTGGGCGGCGGCAAGCTGCGGCTCGGCGTGCACATCGCCGACGTGGCCAACTACGTCAAATCCGGCACGGAGCTGGACAAGGAAGCCTACGCCCGCGCCACCTCCGTCTACCTGCCCGACCGCGTGGTGCCGATGCTGCCCCCGGCGCTCTCGGACAACCTCTGCAGCCTGGTGCCCCGCCAGGAGCGGCTCACCATGTCCGCCTTCATGGATATCGACAGTTCCGGCAAGGTGATCAAGCGCCGCCTGGCCGAAACGGTCATCCGCTCCTGGCGCCGCTTCACCTACGAGGAAGTGCAGTCCCTGCTCGACGGCGGCAAGGTGCCGGACGTGCACAAGAGCATCGGCGAGGCGGTCGCCCGCATGGGCGCCCTCATGGAAGTGCTCTACCGCCGGCGCGTGGCCCGCGGCGCGCTCGACTTCAACCTGCCGGAATATAAGGTGAACGCGGACCCGCACGGCCGGCCGCTGGGCGTTTCCCTGCGGCCGCGGCTCAAGAGCCACCGCCTGATCGAGGAGTTCATGCTGCTGGCCAACGAGGCCGTGGCCACCGAGCTCTATAACGCCAAGATGCCGTTCCTGCACCGCCGCCACGACGCGCCGGACCCGCTGAAACTGAAGGCCCTGTCCGTCGCGCTGGGCGAGCTGGGGCTGACCGCGGGGCACATCGAGGGCCGCAACGCGCCCAAGGGGCTGCAGGACGTGCTGCGCCAGGCGGAAGCGCACCCGCTCACCACGCTGATCAACTCGCTGATGGTGCGCAGCATGCGCCAGGCGGTCTACTCGCCGGAATCCGAGGGGCATTTCGGCATCGCCACGCGCTTCTATTCGCACTTCACCTCGCCGATACGCCGCTACCCGGACCTGATGACGCACCGCGCCATCAAGGCCCTGCTGCGCGGCAAAAAAGAGAACCACGCCGCCCTGCCGCTCGACAAGGCGGGCGCGCACTGCTCCGAGCGGGAGCGGGCGGCCTCCGACGCCGAGCACAAGTCGGTGGACATCATGCGCGCCGAGATGATCAAGGAACTGGTCGGCACTGTGATGGACGGCGCCGTCACCACCATCATCGACAGCGGCGCCTTCGTGATGCTGGGCGACACCGGCGCCGAAGGCCTGCTGCGCGTCAACGGGCTGAAACCGGGAACCAAGGTGAAGGTGATGATCGCTTCCGTGGACACCATGGAGGGCAAGATAGACCTGTCGCTGGAAGCCCGCCCCGGGCAGCCTCCGGCGGGAACCGCCGGCGGCGGCCAGGCCCCGCAGCAGCCGGGCCGCGACCGCTGGAAGGTCTCGGGCTGGAAGAAGAACGACAAAGGCCGCGGAGGTTCCGGCGGCAGGGGACGCGGCAGGGGCCGTGGACGCGGCGGGCGCTAGCCAGGCGGCGCAATAAAAAACCGGAGGGCAGCCTCCGGTTTTTTTATTGGCGGGCGGCGCTCTTAAACGACGCCGAGCTCCACCGTCACGGCAGGGTCCTTGTCGTCGGAGCCGGTTTCGGCCAGAGTGAAGCCGGCGGGGGCGACGGCACCCGCGGCCAGCAGGTCTTCCAGCGCCAGCTTCAGCGCGGCGGCCTGTGCGGGCCCGCATTCCACGGCCAGCTTGGCCACCGGCCATTTTACGCTGCGCTTCTCGGCGGCCTTGCGCGTGCGCACGGCCTCCAGCACCTTGCGGACGGTCTCCAGCACTCTCGGCTCGCCCGCGGGCGAGGCCAGCTCGGCGGAGGAAGGCCACGGGGCCTTGTGCACCGACGGCAGCTTCAGGGCGGCGGCGTAAGACCAGCCCCAGACCTCTTCGGTGATGAAGGGCATGAAGGGCGCGAGCAGGCGCAGGAACACGCCCAGCGTCCAGTCCAGCGCGGCGCAAGCGGAGCGCGCGGCGGCGGGGGAGCCGGAGTAGGCCCGGTTCTTCACCAGCTCCAGGTAATTGTCGCAGAAGTCCCAGAAGGCCGTCTCCACGTAGAGCAGCACCGCGGAGTACTCGTAATTGGCGAAGTCCTCGCGCGAGGCGTCCGCCAGCTTCTTGACGTGGTCCACCCACGCCTTGTCGAGCGGCTCGGTGACGTCGGCGGCGCACAGCGGGCCGCCGCCGGCCAGCGCCGGATTGCGCATCTGCAGCATGGCGAACCTGGAGGCGTTGTAGAGCTTGGTGGCCAGGCGCATGCCCACCTTGAACACGCTCTCGTCGTAAACCGTGTCCTGGCCCAGCTTGGCCTTGCCCGCCCAATAGCGCAGCGCGTCGGCCGAATAGGTCTGCAGCAGGTCTTCGGGCGTGACGGCCTTGCCCTTGGACTTGCTCATCTTGCCCTTGTCCGGGCTGACCACCCAGCCGCTGATGGCGGCATTGTGCCACGGCACGGAGTTCTCGTGCAGCCAGGACTTGGTGATGGTGTAGAAAGCCCAGGTGCGGATGATCTCGTGCGCCTGCGGCCGCATGTCCGCGGGGTAGAGGCGCGCGTGCTTTTCCTTGTCCGTCGCCCAGCCGCTGGAGATCATCGGCGTCAGCGAGGAGGTGGCCCAGGTGTCCATCACGTCGGGATCCCCGGCGAAGCCGCCGGGCACGCCGCGCTGTTCGGGCTTATAGCCGGGGGGGCAGTCGGTCTGGGGGTCCACCGGCAGCGACTCCGGCGCGGCCAGGATGGGGTTGTCGAAATCCAGGGCGCCGTCCTGCAGCACGGGATACCAGACGGGAAAAGGCACCCCGAAATAGCGCTGGCGGCTGACGCACCAGTCCTGGTTCAGGCCCTCGACCCACTGCTCGTAGCGCTTGAGCATGAATTCCGGGTGCCAGGCCACCTTGCGGCCCTGCTCCAGCAGCCCGGCCTTCTTGTCGAGGATGCGGATGTACCACTGGCGCGCCGGCACGAACTCGAGCGGCATGTCGCCCTTCTCATAATATTTCACGGCCTGCTTGGTGGGCCGGGGCTCTCCCGGCGCGGCGCCGGCTTCCTTCAGCAGGGCCACCACTTTCGTACGGGCCTGCTTGGCGTAGAGGCCGGCCAGCTGGGCGTAGGCGGCGTTGGCGGCGGCGGGGTCGGCGCTGTCGAAGAGAGGCCCCCCGAATTCCACCGGGAGCAGCCTGCCGTCGCGGCCTATGAGCTGGCGCATGGGCAGCTTGTGCTCGCGCCAGAACTGCACGTCGGCGATGTCGCCGAAGGTACAGATCATCATGATGCCGGTGCCCTTCTCCGGGTCGGCGTGGTAGGAGGGCATGATCGGCACGCGCGCCCTGAAAACAGGGGTGACCGCTTTCTTGCCGAACAGCGGCTGGTAGCGCTCGTCGTCGGGGTGGGCCACCACGGCGATGCAGGCCGCCAGCAGCTCCGGCCGGGTGGTGGCGATGGTGAACTCGCCGCCGCCCTCCACGCCGAACTTCAGGTCGTGGAAGAAGCCGGACGCCTCGCGGTCCTCGGTCTCGGCCTGGGCCACCGCCGTCCTGAAAGTGGTATCCCAAAGCGTGGGGGTTTCGGCGCTGTAGGCGTGGCCCTTCTTGTGCAGGTCTATGAAGGACAGCTGGGAAGTTCTGCGGCAATGCTCTCCGACGGTGGAATAGGTCTGGCGCCAGTCTATGGACAGGCCGAGCCGGCGGCACAGCGCCTCGTAGTTCTTCTCGTCTTCGGCGGTCTGCTGTTCGCAGAGCTCCAGGAAGTTGCGGCGGGAGATATGCTCGTAATCCTTCAGTTCCTTTTTGGGGCCGGAAGGCTTGTAGTCCGGGTTGTAGGGCACCGAGGGCTCGCAGCGCACGCCGAAGAGGTTCTGCACGCGGCGCTCGGTAGGCAGGCCGTTGTCGTCCCAGCCCATGGGGTAGAAGATGTTCTTGCCCAGCATGCGCTGGAAGCGCACCAGGATGTCGGTCTGCGTGTAGCTGAAAGCGTGCCCGACGTGCAGCGAGCCGGAAACGGTGGGCGGGGGGGTGTCCACCACGAAGGTGTTGGCGCGCGGCGCGGCGGGGTCGTAATGGTAGACCCGGGATTCGTCCCATTTGGCGCACCAGGCGGGCTCGGTCTCGCGGGGCAGGTAGCCGGCCGCGCCTTCCGTTTTTACGGCGGGTTTCTCCAATGAAGCGTCTTTTTCCATATATAGGGGTATTCTATCTTTTTTGCCGCCGGCCCTGAAACCGGGCGGCTATTTGGACAGCAGCGCCCTCAGCTTTTCCAGGTCTGCCTGGTAAGCCGGGGACTTCAGCAGCTCGGCGTGGTACAGGTCGCCGAAAACTTTCCCGGCCGCGATGTCGCCGGGATAGTGCACCCCGCCGATCACGCGGTCCTGCGCTATCTCGTCGGCCTTGGCCAGGAATTCGTCCCGCCTGGCGGGCAGCAGGTCGGCAAGCACGTTGCCGAAAACGCGCGCGAAGGTGGTATGCCCGCTGGGGTAGGAGAAGCTCTTGCTCCTCTTGATGCAGGGCTGCGCCTCGGCGTAGGCCATGTAGGGGCGGGGGCGCTGGTAGCGCTCCTTCATGGTCTCCAGGGAGGCCTCCAGGTCCGCGGCCAGGCGCACGAAGAACTCGTGCACTCCGGGCGGGACAGGAGAGGGGAAGGGGCTCTGCGCTCCCCAGAAAGAGTCGTAGGTTTCCTCGGCGGTGCGCGAGGACTTGGCGCAGTCCGCCTCGGTGCGCTTGTTCTGCCAGGCCAGCACCCCGGCGATGTCGGCCTGCTGTTCCATGGAGCCGGGTTCCGGGGGCGGCGCGAACCGCATGGACCGGAAGGGCGCCGGGCTGACATAATAAACCTTCGGCGCGACCTGGTCGGGGTGCTCGAGGGTTTGCAGATTTTTATTGCCGCAGGCGCCGAGCGCCAGCGCGGCCGCCGCCAGGATCAACCGCAGTTTTACTGGTTTCATGATACTGATTGTACAAAATCTTCCCGCGAGGGGAGGCGGGGCGCATTGCCAACCGCGGGAGTATTTGCTACAAAATACGCTTGGGCGGGAGGGGCGGCAATACATGGCGAAAAAGATCTTACTCGTAGACGACGACAAGCAGGTGGTGGAAGTGCTCGCCTGCTACCTCGAAAACCACGGCTTTTCCGTGGTCTATACCGACAATAGCTCCGAGGCCGTGGTGCTGGCGCGCGAGTCGCGGCCGGACCTGGTGCTGACCGACGCTGAAATGCCCGGCCTCGACGGGTTCGGGCTCTGCAGGGCTGTAAAAGGCCTTACGGACCGGCCTCCCGTGCCGGTGATAATAATTTCAGGAAAAGACACCGGGGAGGAAGACATCATCTCCGGCTACAGCGAGGGCGCCGACGACTATATCGTAAAGCCCTTTTCCTTCCCGGTGCTCGCGGCCAAGATCAACGCGGTGCTCAGGCGCTATAGCGCGTGTCCCGGGGCTTCCCCGGAGCGCGTCAGCCGCCTCGGCATGGTGTTCGACCCCGCCGCCAGGACCGTGCTGGTGGACGGAAAGCCGGCGCCCCTCACCCGCAAGGAATTCGACCTGCTCGCCCTGCTGCTGGAAAAAGAGAACCGGGCGCTGAGCGTGCCCTACATCCTGGAAACCGTCTGGGGCTACGACACCGCCAACTACAACGACCCGCATACCGTGGAAGTCCACGTCTACTCCCTCAGGAAAAAACTGGGCCCGGCCCTGGCCTCGCATATAGTGAGCGTCATGGGCCACGGCTACAAGTTCGAATAATAAACGCGGCGCCTCCCGATTTGAGCCGGATTTGAACCCGGCTTGAGCGGGATTTTAGTCTTTTCTCATATACCATTAGTGAGGCCGGAGGTGGTATTATGAGGAGCGGCTTTAGCAGGCTTACCGGATTTGCGGCGGCGCTGGCCGCGGGCCTTCTCCTGCTTTGGGGGCTGGCCCCTCTTTTCGGCGGGGAATATGAGCTGCTGGCGGGCAGGCTGGCGGGGACAGCCAGGCTGCACGGGCTGGAGCGGCTGGCCGTAAGCAGTTTCACGGCCCTGGGCGGAGCCTCGGAGGAGGAGGCGCGGCAGGCGCAGCTGCTGCTATCCGAAGAGCTGTTCAAGCTGCGGGGCGCGGGCGTGATGGACGCGGAAATGCTGGAGAAGCTCGGCGAGCGGGGGCGGCTCTGGGCGCAAATGCTGGTGAAGGGGCGCCTCTTCAGGACCGGTGAAGGGCTGGTGCTGGTGCTGAAAACGGTGCACCTGCGCTCCGGCCGCCCGATCACGACGGTGCAGATGAACGTGCCCGAAACCAAAGATCCGCCGGCCCCGAAAGATTTCCGCGACGCGCCGGCCGATCCCGCAACCGCCGCCTGCCTTAAAGCCGCCGAGCGGCTGCGCTCGGAGGGGCGGGCCGCCGTAGACCTGAAAGCCAGGCGCTGGGCCGCCCGGCTGCGCGACCCGGGCTATTCCGGCTCAGGAGAGGAGAGGCTGCCCGGCAGCGAGATCAGGGATTACAGGTTCCGCCAGGAATTCTACGCCCTGCTCAACGAGTATTACGGGCGGGAAGAGCCCGTCGCCCTGACCGCGCCGGAAACGGAGCGGCTCGAGGACTACATTAAAAGCGAGTCCGCTTTCCTGCGCGACTGCCCCGCCGCCCGCTAAGCAGGGGGGCGCGCCCGGCCCCAGATGTTCATTGTAAACGCGCTTTAAAATTTAAATAATATCCGTATGACCCCTGCGATCAACGAGAAGCGGATGGTGCAGCTGTTCTGCGACCTGGCCAAGATCACGTCGCTCTCGGGCAAAGAAGGCGCCATAGCGCGCCGCCTCTCCATACTGCTCAAGTTCATGGGCGCCGAGGTTACCATAGACGAGGCCGGCCGCAAGATAAACGGCGAGACCGGCAATTTGGTGGCCCGCTTCCCCGGCACCGCCCCCGCCGAGCCCTTCCTGCTCTCCGCCCACATGGACACCGTGGGCCCCGCGGCCAACGTCCGCCCGCAGGTGCACAAGGACCGCATCACCTCCGACGGCACCACCATCCTCGGCGCCGACTGCAAGGCCGGCATAGCCGTCATCCTGGAAGTCATCAAGACCCTCGACGACAACCGCCTGCCCCGGCCGCCCATCGAGGCCGTCTTCACCATCAGCGAGGAGATGGCCCTGATGGGCGCCAAGTACCTGGACTATCCCTCCCTGCGCGCCCGCTACGGCCTCATCTTCGACAACGAACAGGGCATTGAGAACGTCATCACCAGCGCCCCCGCCGCCGACAAGATGGACATAAAAGTCTACGGCGCCGCCGCCCACTCCGGCGTGGCCCCCGAAAAGGGCATCTCCGCCATCAAAGTGGTAGCCGGCGCCCTCTCGCAGATGAAGCTCGGCCGCATCGACCGTGAGACCACCGCCAATATCGGCTTCATCTCCGGCGGCAGCGCCATCAACATCGTGCCGCCCCTCGTGGAGCTCTCCGGCGAGGCCCGCTCCCATAACCCCGCCAAGCTGGACAAGCAGACCCGCCACATGGAAGACTGCCTCAGGCGGGCCGTCAGGAAAATAAAAGTGCGCGACGGCGGCAAGCTCATCACCCCGCGCTACGAATTCCTGATCGAGCGGAAATTCCCGAACCTGCACATAGACAAAACCAACCCCGTGCTCCCGCTCATAGCGGCCGCCATGAAAGAGGAGGGCATAAAGATGAAACCCTCCGCCTCCGGCGGCGGCACCGACAGCAATATCCTCTACGGCCACGGCATCAAGGCCCCGGTGCTCTCCACCGGCATGCGCGACGTCCACACCACC
Source organism: Elusimicrobia bacterium GWD2_63_28 (assembly GCA_001799895.1). Taxonomy (GTDB): domain Bacteria; phylum Elusimicrobiota; class Elusimicrobia; order Elusimicrobiales; family UBA9959; genus UBA9959. The sequence goes on along the minus strand of MGUI01000073.1, from coordinate 5,337 downwards.
CACGAATACCTGGACCTCAAGGACTTCTTCGCCTGCGCCCGCATCACCCTCAAAGTTTTAGAAGCCTGGACCAAGCTGGGGAACATTAAGAATTAAGGGAACAACATGGCACACGTATTCAACCCCGAAGAAAGGGACAAACTGGACAGCCCGGAGCGGCGCGCGGAAATGCCGCCGGAGGAAACCCTGGTGAAGGCCGGCATAAAGCCCGGCGACGTCATCCTGGACATCGGCTGCGGCATGGGCTATTTCACCTTCCCGGCCGCGCGCATGGTCGGGCCCAAGGGCATGATCTACGCCCTGGACATCTCCGGCGTGATGCTGGCCGAGCTGCGCTCCAGGGCGGCTTCCTCGGGCGTCTTCAATATCCACACCCACCAGGTGGCGCATTCCAAGCTCAGCGTCCCGGAGGCCCCGTACACGCTGGCGCTGCTCTCCGACGCCCTGCACGAGGTGGACGACAAGCCGGCCTTCCTCTCCGCCGTGGCCGCCGCGCTCAGGCCCGGCGCGCGCCTCTCGGTCATCGAGTGGGACAAGAAGGAGACGCCCAAGGGCCCCCCGCTGAAAGAGCGGATCTCCGAGGACGAAATGCAGGTGCTGCTTAAAAAGGCCGGCTTCACCGAGCCCGCCTCCGCCCCGCTGGGAGCGGCGCATGTCCTCTACACCTGTACCAAGAAAGCGGCGTAATGGGCCGGGACACCGCAACGAACTGCTCTCTCGCCGCCCTTTCCGGCCTGCTGCTGTCGGCCTGCTACGCGCCGCTTAATTACGGCTGGCTGGCCTGGATCGCGCTGGCTCCGCTTTTTTACGCCGTAACCCGCAGCTCCGGCGTGAAGAGCGCCTTCCTGCTGGGCGGCGCCGCCGGGCTGGTCTTCTACATTATCTCCCTCATCTGGATGGCCGCGGTAGTGCATTACCTGGCCCTGGTCTTCTGGGCCGTGTTCGCGCTGTGGCTGGCGCTGCACGCGGGACTCCTGCGCGGCCTCTGGGCGCTCGCCGAAAAATCCGGCCTGACCGAGGCGAAGGCCCTGCTGTGGGCCGCCGCGGCCGGGCTGTCCTGGGCGGGCCTGGAGTATTTCCGCTCCGAGCTCTGGGCCCTGGAATGCCCCTGGCTGGGCCTCGGCTACAGCCAGACCTATAACGCGCCCGTTTTCCAGTCCCTGTCGCTTTGGGGCGTTTACGGCCTTTCCGCCCTGATAGCTTCGGCCAACGCGGCCTGGGCCCTGCTCCCGAGGCGCCGCTTCCCCTGGCTGGCGGCCGCCGTCTTCGCGGCCGTCCTCGCCTCGTCTTACGCCTGGGGCCGCCACCGCCTGGAGGCCTTGACTCCCGACGCCGGCAGGCCGCTCAAGGCGGCCCTGGTGCAGGCCGAGCGCTCCGACATAAACAAGCTGGTGCGGCTGAGCCTGGCGCCGGGCGCAGCCGGCGCCGACCTGCTGGTCTGGCCGGAATGTTCCGTGACTTTTCCTTCCGCCGACAGCCCTTCCTATATTTCCTACATAGCGAAAAAGCTGAAGCCCTCCGCGGCCGAGGCCGTCATCGGCGTCTGCGTCAACGAGGACCCGGCGAGGGGGATAAAGCGCGGGAACTTCACGCTGCACCTCGGCCGGGACAAGCAGGTGATCGGCCTCTACCATAAAATGCACCCGGTGCAGTTCGTCGAGGCCGGCCTGCCGAAGAACAAAGAGCCCGAACCGGTCGCGACGCCCCTCGGGAAACTGGGCCCGCAGATCTGCTACGACCTGGCCTTCGAGGACGGGACGCGGGCCATGGCGGAGAAGGGCGCGGAAATACTCATAACCCCGACGCTGGACCCGCTGGAGTGGACTTTGCTGCAGCACCGCCAGCACTCGGACATGTCCGCGGCCCGCGCCGTAGAGTCCGGGCTCTGGCTGCTGCGCGCGGCTTCTTCGGGCGAATCGCAGGTCATTGACCCGCTGGGCTTCACGCGCGCGGCGCTGGCCGGCGGCGCGGAGGGCACCCTTGTCGCGCAGGCGCGCCTGGCCCCCGGCGGCACTTTCTACACCCGGTACGGCTGGCTGCTCGGCCCGCTGGCGCTGCTCTTCACGCTGGCGGCGGCCGGCCTCCTGCTCTTTGAAAAATATAATTTGATACAATCAAAACGATGAATAACAGGGCCCGCCGCATCCTCTGCGTCGACGACGAAGACTTCAACCTGGACCTCCTGGAGGCCCTGCTGAAGCCGCACGGCTACGAGACCATGACGGCCCTCAACGGCCGCGAGGCCCTGGCCGTGCTCGCCGAAAAGCCGGTCGACCTGGTGCTGCTCGACATCAACATGCCGCTGATGAACGGCCACGAGGTCTGCAAGAAGCTCAAGTCGGACCCGCAGCTCTCCCATATCCCGGTCATCATGATCACCTCGATGGACAACAAAGAGAACAAGATGAAGGGCATGGAGTCCGGCGCCGAGGAATTCCTCTCCAAGCCCTATGACCAGGCCGAGCTGCTGCTGCGCATCGGCAATATCCTGCGCTCCGCTGAATACGAGAACGCCTTCGATTACCTCATACTCGCCCTGGCCAGGGCGGCAGAAGCCAACGACGTGGACACCGGCAACCACATCCTGCGCGTGGCTGAGTACGCCGCGCTGATGGCCCGCGAGCTGGGCCAGTCGGAAAAATTCGTAGAACTGATCCATAGCCAGGCCACGCTGCACGACGTGGGCAAGGTGCACATCCCCAGCCATATCCTCAAGAAGCCGGGACGCCTGACGCCGGAGGAGATGGAGGAGATGAAGCACCATACCACCTTCGGCGCCATGATCATCGGCGACCACCCGCACCTGGAGTTCGGCAAGCGCATAGCGCTGTGCCACCACGAGCGCTGGGACGGCAGCGGCTACCCGAAGGGCCTGAAGGGGGAGGAGATCCCGCTCGAGGCGCGCATCACCGCCATCTGCGACTGCTACGACGCGCTGCGCAACTCCCGCGTCTACAAGCCCAATTACGACCACGAGGGCGCCTGCCGCATCATCACGGTTGGCGACGACCGCATGAAGCCGGAGCATTTCGACCCGGCGGTGATGACGGCTTTCAAGAAGCTGGCGCCTCAGTTCGACGAACTCTATAAGAAGATGCTCGACCCCAAGGAGAAGGCCGAACAATGACCGACACGAAAGAAGAATCCTTTATAGGCAGGTTCCTGGTGCTGAAAGGCTCCGTCAGGGAGCTGTGGATAATCTTCGCCACGAAGATCATGACCATCCTGGCCTACGCCCTGGTCAACTCGGTGCTGGTGCTGTGGCTCTCCTCGGACCTGAAGTTCAGCGACACGAGCGCCGGCTTCGTGATAGCCAGCTGGTCCATTATCCTCACCACCTTCACCGTGATGGTCGGCTCGCTCGTGGACGCCGTCGGCATCCGCCGCTCGCTCATCGTCGGCTTCGGCCTGGCGGCGCTCGCTCGCTTCGTGATGGCCTTCGCCGCCATCCAATACATAGCGGTACCGTTCGGCCTGTTCCCGCTGGCCCTCGGCGAGGCGCTGCAGACGCCCGTCATGGTGGCCGCGGTCCGGCGCTTCACCACCACCAAGCAGCGCTCCATCGCCTTCTCCGTCTATTACTCCATGATGAACGTAGGCTTCGCCATAGCCGGCTACGTGGTGGACAAGGTGCGCGGCGGCCTGGGCGAATACGGCCACTTCACCGTCCCCTACCTCGGCATCCAGATCAGCACCTACCAGACCATCATCCTGCTGGGCATGCTGTGCACCCTGCCCAACCTCATCCTCACCTGGTTCGCCATGCGCGAGGGCGTGGAGGTCACCGACGAGGGAGTGAAGATCACCCCGGCCGTCTCCAAGTACCAGGGCGAGTCCTTCGGGAACGCCTTCCTGTTCTCCAGCCGCGACGCGATGGCGGACTGGTGGCGTATCTTCAGCTCGCTCTGGGCGCAGCCCGCCTTCTACCGCTTCCTGGCCTTCTTCGGTTTCGTAGTGTTCGTCAGGTTCATCCTCTACCACTTCTACTACACCTTCCCCAAGTTCGGCATCCGCGAGCTGGGCGACGGCGCGCCCATAGGCCAGCTCTTCGGCACCCTGAACGCGGTAGTGGTCATCATCCTGGCGCCTATCGTGGGCGCGCTGACGCAGAAGGTCACCGCGTATAAATCGGTGATCATCGGCACCACCATCGCGGCGCTCTCGGTGTTCCTGATGGCCGTGCCGCCGGTCATGTTCCAGCCGCTGGCGGACGGTCCTTTCGGGTCCCTCATCGCCTGGTGGCTGAACCTGGACCTGGCCGGCAAGCCGCTCAACCCGCTGTTCCCGTCCATAGTCCTGGCCGTGTTCATCTATTCCATCGGCGAGGCCTTCTACTCGCCGCGGCTCTACGAGTACCCGGCCGCCATAGCGCCCAAGGGGCAGGAAGGCTCCTACATGGCCCTGTCCATGCTGCCGTATTTCTTCGCGAAGTTCCTGGTGGGGCCTCTCTCCGGCATCCTGCTGGCGGCCTACTGCCCGGCCGAGGGCCCGCGCAACTCGCAGATGATCTGGATCTGGGTGGGGGGCATGGCCCTGGTAACCCCTATCGGCCTGCTGCTGGCCAGGCGCTACATACAGGTACATGAGGCCGGCCGGGAGTAAAGACCGGGCCTGAAAGCCAAAGCGCGGCCGGGACACCCCGGCCGCGTTATTTTTGTCACATACCCTTTAAAAACCCTCTATTATTATCTACAATTTGGGTATGACCGAACCCAAAGACCTGTACTCCTGCCTGGCCAAGACGGCCGAGCGCCATCCGGAAGAGACCGCCTATGTCACGGGCGACAAGACCCTGTCCTGGCACGAGGTCCTCTACTCCGTGGACCGGGCCGCCGACATGTTCTGGCAGCTCGGGCTGCGCAAGGGCGACCGCGCGGCCGTGGTGCTGCGCAACTCCCCGGAATTCATCATTTCCTACTTCGCGATGGCCAAGATAGGCGCGATAGCCGTCCCGATAAATTACCTGGTCTCCAAGGGCGAGGAAATCTCCTATATCCTCGAGAACTCGGCCTGCAAGGGCGTGGTGACGGAGAAAGAGTTCGTCAAGAACTACCTGGCGGTGAAGAAGAATCTGCCGGGCCTCAAGTTCATACTCTCGGCCGACTTCTGCGGGCTCGACGGCGTCACCGACTTCTGGCACTATCTCAAGCACGCCCATTACCACCCCCAGACCCAGAAGGCCGCCTCCGACGAGCACGACCTCGCCACCATCCTCTACACCTCCGGCACCACCGGCCACCCCAAGGGCGTGCTGCTGACGCACCACAACATGATAGAGAACTCCAAGGCGGCCATCGCCACCCTGGAGCCCACCAAGAAGGACGTGTTCATGGCGCT
>MGUI01000072.1 GCA_001799895.1 Elusimicrobia bacterium GWD2_63_28 | reverse complement strand
GCTGATGATCCCCCGCGACAAGATCGGCGCCTTCATCGGGCCCGGCGGCAAGAACATCCGCGGCATCCAGGAGCGCACGGGCGCCGAGATCGCCGTCGAGGACGATGGTTCAGTGTTTATTTCCAGCTGCGACAAAGCCAGCCTGGAAGCCGCCAAGACCTTCGTCGAGCAGTTCAGCATGGAAGTGGAAGTGGGCAAAACCTACAAAGGCACGGTCGTGTCCATCGTGGACTTCGGCGCCTTCGTGGAAGTCCTGCCCGGCAAGGAAGGCCTCCTGCACATCTCCGAGATCGACACGAAGCGCATCAACCGCGTCGAGGACGTCCTGAAGATGGGCCAGGTCATAGAAGTAAAGTGCATAGAGGAGAACAACGGTAAGTACCGCCTCTCCCGGCGCGTCCTGCTGCAGGGCGCACCCGCACCGGTAAAGAAGTAAGTAAGAATGTATCCGGCCCCCGCGCCTCGCGCGGGGGCCGGGATATCTCCGGAGGTTCAACATGAAAAAAACAGCTAAACCCCAGGAAACCGCTTTCGACCAGGTACAGAAGTTCTACCAGTTTATGAACTCCAACAAGTTGGAGGTCATCGAATTTTCCAAAGACAGCACCTATATAAAACTGGTGCGCAAACATAACAACGCCGTGCACCAGATCCCGGTTTTCGCGCCCGGCGCGATACAGCAGTCCGCCGGCAAGCCCGGCGCGGCCTCCAAAGCGCAGGCCCCGGCTCACGGCGGCGAGACCATCAAGGCCCCGATGTCCGGGATTTTCTACCGCGCCCCCAGCCCGTCCAGCCCGCCCTACGTCAGGGAGGGGGATACTATTAAGGAAGGCCAGGTCATCTGCGTGATAGAGGCCATGAAGGTCTTTAACGAGATCAAGGCCGAGTTCAACTGCGTCATCGAGAAGGTGGTGCAGGAGAACGGCAAGCCCGTGGAGCCCAACGGCGACCTGTTCCTGGTGAAGAAGTAATATGCAGGACGCCGCTAAATTCACCGACACGCTGGCGCAGACCGCCGGGAACCTCCTTGAGACGCTCAAGGCGGCCGGCGGGGACGCGTCTTCCTGGGACCTGAAGCTGAAACTGCATCTTTCCAGCTCCTCCCTCTACCTGGCCCTCGGCTGGCTGGCGGCGCAGGGCAAGATCTCGCTTTATCCCAAGGAACTCAACTTCAGGGTAGTGCTGACCGATAAATAGCGCACGCCTCCCGGCGCGCGCACAGAACATGCGCGACTTAACGAAACACAGAGCACAGGCCCAGGGCAAAAAGAAGCCCTCGGCGCTTTCTTACGCACTCTACTGGCTGGGGGCCTTCGCCTTCAACCTTTGGCTTATCTGGGTGCTGCTCAGCTCCGGGCCGAGGGGCGTGGTGGGGGACACCGTCGCCAAGGCCCTGACGGACTTTCTCGGCCACACTTCCTACCTGTTCCCTTTTATTTTCCTTTACGGCCTGGTGGCCCTGCTGCTCAACCTCAACAAGCCCCACAAGGGAGTGCTCACTCTCACCGCCGGCATACTGATGATACTCGGCTCCCTGTCGGCGATGCTGCAGCTGCTCAGCGCCCATTTCGGGCCCTGGCAGTCCGCCGGCGGCTGGCTGGGCTACTTCATGGACCAGGCGCTGGCCAGGATGTTCGGGGAGGTCGGCGCGGCCCTGTTCGCGGCCGTGATCTTCTTCGCCGGGCTGCAGCTGCTGTTCAAGATCTCCTGGCGCAAGGTGCTGAAGGCCGTCTCCTCCGCGGCCGTCGACGATTACCGCAACTGGATCTCCGCCAGGCGGGAGCTCAACGCCAAGCTGAAGATCATCTCGGAGAAAGAGAAGTCGGAAGCCCAGCCGTACGACGTAAAGCCTATCCCCGAGCCCCCGCCCGTGATCCGGGCCGAGGAAAAGCCCGAACTCCCGGCCGAGCGCCCCGAGCCCCAGGTGGTGCGCGTCCAGGCCGAAGCCCCTGCCAGGGCGGCCAAACCGGCCCCCGCGCAGGACGCCGCCGCCAAAAAGACGGCGGCCGACGGCAAGGAAAAACTGGCCGACCCGTATTACAAGGATTTCAAGCTGCCCGGCACCGACCTCCTGGAGCCGCCGTCCAAGCAGGTGGCCGTGGGCCCCGGCGACGCCGAGATCAACAGCGCCCGCCTGCAGCTCGAGACCACCTTCAAGAGTTTCAACGTGGACGTGCACGTCTCCGGCGTGTATCCCGGTCCGGTCATTACCCGCTACGAGGTCACGCCGGCACCCGGCGTCAAGATTAGTTCCATCGTCTCGCTTTCCAACGACGTGGCGCTGGCCATGAAATCCGCCGGCGCGATCCGCGTGATAGCCCCCATCCCCGGCAAGTCCGCCATCGGCTTCGAGATCCCCAACAATACCCGCGCCAAGGTCTGCCTGCGCGAGCTGCTGGAGAACTCGGCCTTCAACGGGGCCCGCGCGCCGCTCACTTTCGCGCTGGGGCGCTACGCCGAGGGCCAGGTGGCCGTGGCCAACCTCGAAACCATGCCCCACCTGCTGGTGGCCGGCGCCACCGCCAGCGGCAAGAGCGTGTTCATGCAGTCACTGATACTTTCGCTCATTTTCCGCAACAAGCCCGACGAGGTCAAGTTCCTCTTCATCGACCCGAAGCGGCTGGAGCTGACTTTCTACGAGGACATTCCTTATTTATACGACCCCAAGGAGACCCCGGACCGCGTCTCCGTCATCACCAACCCGAAGGAAGCGGCCAAGTCGCTGATAGCGCTGACGCGCGTGATGGAGAAGCGCTACGAGAAATTCGAGCGGGCCCGCGTCAAGAACATCGCCTCCTACAACAAGTGGGCGCTCGAGAACGGCGAGCCCCAGGAATACTATATCATCGTCGTGATCGACGAGCTGGCCGACCTGATGCTGCAGACCCGCAACGTAGTGGAAGACGCCATCCAGCGCCTGGCCCAGATGGCCCGCGCCGTGGGAATCCACCTGGTGCTGGCCACGCAGCGGCCCTCGGTGGACGTCATCACCGGCGTCATCAAGGCCAACCTGCCTTCGCGCGTGGCGCTGCAGGTGACCTCCAAGACCGATTCCCGCGTCATCCTGGACTGCCCCGGCGCCGAGGCGCTGATAGGCAAGGGCGACCTGCTCTACCTCGCCATCGACGCGCAGAAGCCGTCCCGTATCCAGGGCGCCTACGTCAGCGAGGACGAGATCCGCAAAGTGGCGGACTTCGTGAAGGCCCAGGCCAGGCCGAATTACCAGCCCCTTTCGGAAGACGAAGAGACGGCCAGCACCGGCAAGGGCAGCTCCTCCGAAGAGCTGATAGCCGCCCTCAGGCTGGTGACGGAGCGCCGGCGCGTTTCCCAGGACCTGCTGAAGGCGCATTTCGGCTCGTCGGCCAGGGCCACCAACATCCTGAGCCTGCTTGAAATGAAGGGCTTCATACATAAGCCGGAAGGCTCCAACCGCTGGGAGATCTACTTTGAAAAAATAGAGGGCCACCTCAATTCCCAGGCCGCGGCCGCCGCCGCGGCGCAGCCGCAGGCGGAAGAGCCCGCCGGAGAGGAGTTCACCAGAAATGAATAAATTACTGACAGCCGCACTGGTTCTCGCTTTAGCCGCGGGCGCTTCCGCCCAGCAGAAACCCGCGACGCCGCCGGCAAAGAAGAAGGCGGCTCCCGCCGCCGCGCCCGCCAAGCCCGCGGCGGCCAAGCCTGCCGCTCCGGCTGAGAAACCGGTCGCCGACCCGGCGGCCGAAGTCATTGAAAAGCTGAAGGCCTGGGACGCCAAGCTGGAAACGCTCAAGGCGGATTTCACCCAGGAAATTAATTTCAAGGAAGCCGGCCTCAAGCAGTCCATACAGGGCACCCTCCGCTACGTAAAGCCGAACCTCCTGCGCATCGAGCACCTGAAGCCCGCGCAGCAGCTGGTGGTCACCGACAAGACCGACATCTGGATCTACAAGCCCGCCGACAAGCAGGCCGTGCGCACCGGCTGGGAAGCCTGGCGCCGCACGCAGGACCAGAATTTCTCCGGCATACTGGACTTCGGCAACTACTCCGCGCTGGCCGCCCGCAACGAGACCCGCGTGAGCGGGGGGGCGGACGGGGCCCCGCTGACGGTCACCTTCATCCCGCGCTCCGGCAAGGATTACTCGCTGACGCTCACCCTTTCCGCCGAAGATTTTTTTCCGGTGGAGGCCGAGCTCGCCGTGGAGAGCACCGTCATAAAGACGCGCCTTACCTCCGTGGAGAAAAACGCCGCGATCGACAAAGAGATCTTCAAATTCTCTCCGCCCAAGGGCACCGAGACGCTGGAGTTCAAGAACTGACCCGTACAAACCTATGACGCTCGCTAACCGCATAACCATGGGCCGCATGGCCCTGAGCCTGGTGATCTTCGCGCTGATCATCTCCAAGACCTTCTGGTCGGAGATAGCGGCCCTGGTCCTGCTCACGGTGGCGAGCATCTCCGACGGCATCGACGGCGCGATCGCGCGCCGGACCCAGACGACCACCTCGTTCGGGGCCATCGCCGACCCGTTCGCGGACAAGCTCCTGGTGATGGCGGTATTCCTCGCTTTCGCGTCCTTCCGCGAGCTGTCCGTGCCGCTCTGGGCCGTCTTCCTCATCCTGCTGCGCGAACTCACCATTTCAACGCTTCGCGTGCTGGCCGCGCTGCAGGGGGACGTGATGAAGGCGGAAGCGGCCGGCAAGATAAAGACGACTATACAGCTTATCGCGGCCTTCACGATCATGGTGCTGGTCGTGCTGCTCGTCTGGGGCAAGAAGCACGGCCTGCCCGAGCTGCTGGCCGACGTCGTGGCCCTGGCCAAACCCATCTCCTGGTGGCTGACGGTCATCACGGCCTTCTTCACCATCATCAGCGGCGGCATCTACCTCTACAACCACCGTTTACTCCTCTATAAGTCGTGGAGCCAGCGTGGCCACGGCCAGTAACCGGCCCGGCGCGGACTTCCTCTTCCGCTTCCTGGCGAGCGGCGGCTTCGTCAGCTACATCCCGGCCAAAATAACAGGCTTCAAAAAATTCACCGGCTCGGGCATGGCCGGCACGCTGCTGGCCCTGGCGCTGGTCCCGTTCCTGCCGGAAGGCGAAACGGCCTTCGCCCTGTTCTGCCTGGCCTTCCTGCCCTTCTCCGTCTGGGTGGCGGACCGGGCCTCGCTGAGCTTCGCCACCCACGACGACCCGCGCATAGTCATCGACGAGATCATAGGCTACTGGATAGCCATCCTTTTCCTGGAGCGGACGCCTTTCAACCTGGCCGCGGCCTTTATTTTCTTCCGCGCGCTGGACACGCTCAAGCCCTGGCCCATCAAGAAACTCGAAACCTCCGTCCGCGGGGGTTTTGGTATAATTATAGACGACGTGCTGGCCGGCGCCGAGGCGAACCTGCTCGCGAGGCTGGCCGCGCTGATATTCTTATGAGACACGCCCTCCTGCTCCTGACTTTTTTCCTGGCCGCTCCCGCGGGCGCCCTGGCGCAGCAGAACGTGGTCCTGCCGGCGGAAAACAAGCCTATCGTCGTGCCGGCCGCCGCTGAACAGCCCGCGGCCGCCGCGCTGCCCGGCATGTCCGCGCCTCCGGCCAAGCCCGGCCCCTCGCAGCCCGCCCGCTACGACGAGGGCAGGGTGCCGCTCAGCGGCATAGTGCTGATGCCCACCGCCTACCGCGGCCGCGGCCGCAACGCCATAGGCCTGGGGCTGGATTTCAACGCCGCCTATTACATAGGCCGCCTCTACGGCAAGAATTCCTACGACTGGACCGTGGAAAAAAAGAACTACCTCGACCGCGTCGGCCTGTGGCTGCTCTCGGCCGATTCCAAGATGCAGGTGCAGACCGAAGGCCGGTGGCGCCCGGCCATGGCCGCCGGCGTGCAGGGCATACTGAAGTTCCGCGACGCGGCCCAGCCCACCCTCAACCAGCCCTCGGTTTCCACCAAGATAGACTCCAAGAACACCGACTCCTACGCCAACGCCTACGTAACCCTGACCAAGAGGCTGCACCCTAAATTCCTGCTGAACGCCGGCTACTCCGACGGCGACATGCCGAAAGTGATCTACGGCCTCTCCGAATTCCTGTCGAAGGAAGCCATCAACCTGAGCAATAACCGCAACACCTCCGACGCGCTGCAGATCCCGAGCGGCATGCTTTTCGCCGGGCTGATCTGGCTGCCGAGGACCAATTCCCCCATAGGCCTGGAAGTGATGATCCCGCAGGGCGCGCCCCAGTCCCCGAAACTGTTCAACCTGCACCTGGGCACGCTGCTCAAGCTTAATTTTGAACTTTCCTACCTGACCTTCAAAGGCGGCTGGGACCTGATGGGCATGTTCCAGTTCCGCTATAATTATCTGCCCAAGTAGCGGCGCACGCAAGCAGCGCCGGAAAGCGAGAGGCTGGAAATAAGAAAACCGCGATGAGCGGTTTTTTTATTTATATAGCCCGCCTGTTATTTTGATTTCAACTGCTGCAGGTATTTAGCGGCCTGGGGATGGGAGGGGTCCAGGCGGAGGGTCTCGGCGAGCTCGGCGCGCACCCGGCCCCAGTCGCGGTTCCAATACAGGATGGCGAGATTGTAGTGGGCGTCGGCCAGGCCGGGGTTGCGCCTGGCCGCCAGGACGTAAGCCTCCTCCGCGGCCCCCTTGTCGCCGCCCTTCTCGGAGGCCACGCCGTAGTTGAGCCAGGCGTAGGCGCTGGAGGTAAGCAGGCCGTCCCTGAGGGCGGGAAGGGAATAATATTTAACGCTGAGCTGCAGCAGGCGCTCGTAGGTCTCGGCCGAGGCCCTGAAGCAGGCCCGGGCCGGAGCCCAGTCGTTGCGCGAGGAATAAAAGAAGCCCTCATAGAGCGGGGCGTCGGGCAGGTTGCCGTCGAACAGGGAGGCCAGGCGCAGGTCCGCCAGCGCCTCGGAGTCCAGGGCGCCCGCGGCGCTGCGCCGGGCCGCGCCCGCGAGCAGCGCCTGGGCGTAAGAGGTGCCGAGGTCACGGTCGAAGAAATCGCGGTAATTCCTGTCCAGGCGCGGGAAGGAGTAAAGCGGCCAGGGGCGCCCGGCGGCCGCGCCGGCCGGGGAGATCCGGTTCACGACCCCGTGCGGCACGGCGGGGACGCCGCGGGGCACCTCGGCGTCCATGGTGGCGTAGACGCCGCCCGGGTTGGCGGAAGCGAAGGCCGCCCACTCTGCCTCTCCGCCGCCGTTGAGGTTGAAAAGGGAGAGCGCCGGGCTGTAGCGCCTCTTCGAAGCCCGGTACCACGGCGAGCCGCTCAGGCCCTGCGCCACCAGTTCCACGTCGGGCCGCCGCCCTTTGACCGCCTGCAGGTACCAGAGCGAGAAAAGCTGCACGTCCTTCTTGGCCACCACGGCGGCCGCGGGGGGCACGGAGCGCAGCACGTCGGCGGCGTAATCCTCGGCGGCAAAAAGCCAGCGCCGGTTGGAGCCGTAGGCGCCGGCCTGGAAGACCAGCAGCGCCGCGGCGGCCGCCGCCAGTACCAGGACGGGAAAGGCTCGGGGCAGCAGGCTTGCCAGGTAATAGAAGCCGGCCGCCGCCCAGAAAGCGGCGGCCAAATCCGGCAGCAGGTAATACGGCTCGACTATGGCCAGCGCGTGCGGGTTGGGCGGCATATTCGCCATGAAAAGGAATACCGGCCCGGAGAAGATAAACAGCGCGCCCAGGGCCAGCAGGCGGCGGCGGTTTTTCCGCCATTCCCAGAAGATCCCGGCGGCGGCGAAGGCCAGCCCGAAGCTGAAGTTCTGCCACAGGTGCAGCGCGTAGTATTTAAGGGAGGGCAGGAAGAGTTCGCCGCGGGCGTAATTCAGGGAGATCAGGTCGAGCGTGGAGCCGTAGCTCTTGCGGGTGATGACGGCCAGGAACGTCCCCGGGTCGGCGGGATGGCTCCAGTCGAAGAGCGGCCAGCCCGACGAGCGCAGCGGGAGGTAAAGATAGAGCGAGAAGCCCAGCAGCGCGAAGCCCACGGCCTTTAAAAAAAGCGCGAAGCCGCCCGCCTTCAGGTCGGGCCAAAGCAGCACCAGCACCGCCGGGGCCGCCAGCAGGAGGTCCATGCGGTTGGCCATGCCCAGGCCCAGCAGGAAAGCCGAAAGGAACACGGCGCGGACGCCGCCGGCGGAGGCGGCGAAGAGCGCGAGCGCCGCGAAAAAGAAGTTGAGGGCATACATCTCCGGCACGCTTGAAACGGTGCGCAGCGTAAAATTAAAACCCAGCAGCAGCGCGGCGAAAAAAGCGGCGGCGGGCGAGAACCAGGCGGAGGCCAGGCGCAGAAAAAGGAAGACCCCGGCCAGGCCCGCGGCCGCCGAGAAGAGGTTGAGCCGCCAGGCCGGGTTGCCGAGCGGCAGCAGGGAGAAGAGCTTGGCGGAAAGAATGTAGAGCGGGTAGCCCGGCTGGTGCGCCACGCCCAGCGTCCAGGCTACGCTGGCCATTTCTCCGGCGTCGCGGTAGGGCGGCAGCGCGGGGGGCAGGCAGCAGAGGTAAAGAGGGACCAGCACCAGCGCCAGCAGCGCACCTGAGATAAGTTCCGGGCTGAAGCGGTACCCGGGCGGCCGCGCGAGATCTTCCATGCAGGTATCTATTTTATATTATTTTCTCTGCCCCGCCGGCTCGGCGGAGGGGATCAGCAGCGAAAGTTCCCGGCCCAGGCCGGGAGACAGCGCCTCCGCGGCCCGCAGATCCCGGCGCGCCCCGGCCAGGTCGCCGGCTTCCGCCTTGAGGCGGGCGCGCAGTTCGTAGCCCTCGCCCCAGGCGGGGGCTTTGGAGACCGCGGCCTCGGCCGCTTCCAGGCCCTCCTCCAGCTCCCCGGCGCGGTGCATGGCGCAACCCAGCAGGTGGTAGTAGCTGGCATAGCCGGAGAGCTCCGGCCACTCGAGCGCGGCGGCGTAATCCCAGGCGGAGCAGGAGAAATCGCCGAGGGCCTCGCAGGCGGCGGCGCGGTCCAGGAAATACCGGGGCAGGCCGCCGCTGAGACGTATGGCCTCCGAGAATCTTTTATGCGCGAGCGCCTGCAGCCCGCGCGCCGCGCTGAGGCGCCCCAGCCGCCACAGCGCGGCGTGGCTGTCCGGCTTGAGCTTGAGCAGCCTGAGGCCGGCGGCTTCCGCCCCGGCATGATCGCCGATGGCCTCGCGGCAAAGGAATTCCAGCTCCAGCCCGTCCGTCTCTTTAGGCTGCATGCGGGTGAAGGAAGCCGCGTCGGCGGAGCACTCGGAATACCGGCGCAGGGCGAAGTTCGCCTCCGCCCGCACCAGGTACCCGTCGTCGTAAGTGGGGTCGTAGGCGAGCGCCTTGGAGGCCAGCTCCAGCTGCTGCCGGCTGTCGCCTAGCAGCCGGCCGTAGATCAGCGCCTTGAGCAGGTGGGAGATCTCCTGCGCGTAGCCCAACGCTATGGCCTTGTCCGCCTCCGCGAGAGCCTCTTTGCCCTGCCCGGCCTCGAAATAAAGCCTCGCCCGGTAATAATGAAGCAGCGCGTCGTTGGGATGCCCGGAAAGTTTTTTCTCCAGCGCCTCGGCGGCCGCCCCGTACCCGCGCGCCGAACCGATGGCCCTGAGGTCGCTCCAATCCAGGCGCTCGGCGCGGGCTGTTTCCGCCCTGTCCAGCGCCGAGAAGACGGCCAGCCCCAGCAGCGCGGCCGCCGAGAGAAAGGCGCAGATCAGCTTAAAGGTCCTGCTCATGGTTCTGCTGATATTATACTCCAAACCGGGGGTGGGGCTGCCCGCAAAAGCCAGCCATGAGCCAGCCCTGTCGTCGGGACAGGGCTGGCTCATGGCGCGCGGTTCTGAATAAAAAAAGGCAGGGCTGCCTTTTGGGGGGTAGGGTGAGGGAGGCAGCCCTGTTGCTTTAATTCTAGCACCCAGACTGACTTTTGTCAAGTGAGGCATGTAACCAAAGTTACATTCGCAGGAAAGAAAGAACCCCGGGACCTTTCGGCCCCGGGGTTCCGGGAGCACGCCTCCCTAACCCTTACCCCTAATCTCCCGAGATGCCCTGCCTGCCATCGCCCCAGGCTTCGATGCGCTCCAGCAGTTTCTCGAATTTGAACGGCTTGACGTAATAATCGTCGGCGCCGGCGGCCAGGATCTTGGTCTTTATATCCTCGGAATCGTAACCGGTCACGGCGATGACCAGGGTATGCTTGTTGCTGGCTTTTATGATCTCGCAGACCTTGAAGCCGTTGATGTCGGGCAGCATGATGTCGAGCAGCACCACGTCCGGCTTCTCGCTGCCCACCAGGGAGCCGGCCTGAAAGCCGTCGGCCGCGGAAAAGATCTCCCAGTTTTTCCTGAACGTGCGGAAGTACCGCTCCATCAGCTTCAGGAATTTCTGGTCGTCCTCGACTATCAGGACTTTCTTCGCGGTATGCATGCGGTCGGAAAGTTCCTGGGGAACGGGGATATTGTTTTCTTCCAGGAAGGTCTTCAAGTCTTCCGCCTTTATCCGCCGGTGCCCGCCGAGGGTGGTGAAGGCCTTAAGCTTTCCCGCATCCACCCAGTTGGCCACGGTGCCCGGGGACAGCTCCAGCATCTTAGCCACTTCGAACGTGCTGAAAATCTTTTGTCTCATAGAAGTTTCTCCCAATGTTGCGATATTTGTGATTTTTAGCGTTTTCATATTATACCATAAAACCCGCTTTTATCAAGACCCCGAAAGTGAAACAATGGATACACCCCGGGACTTTCCGGGTTCAGCTCCGCGGCGGGTTTTTAGGATTTGAATTTGTATATATTATTGTTTATAATTAAAGGGCGAGTTAAAAGTCCAGGGAATGCCGGGGGAAATCTTGCTGGGTAAAAAAGTGCTGGTGGTGGACGACGACCCTAACGTGGGGCTCCTCGTTTCCGCCGTGCTGAAGAAATACAATTACACCGTCGCCACCCTGAACCACGGCGACGAGGTGCTGCCCTTCCTCAAGGAGAACAAGCCGGACCTGATCCTGCTGGACCTGCGCATGCCGGGCATAGACGGCTACTCGCTCTGCAGGCGCATCCGGGAGGCCCCGGACACGCGCGACATCCCCGTGATAATACTCAGCGGCGTCGCCGAGGTGGACGCCAGGGTCAACACCATAGAGCTGGGCGCCGACGATTTCATAACCAAGCCCTTCGACGTGCGCGAACTGCGCGCCCGCATAAACCGCATACTCAAGCGCAAGAGCGCGGACACCGCCCTGAATCCCCTCACCCGCCTGCCCGGCAGCCCGGCGATAGAGGAAGAGGTGCTGCGCCGCCTCGACGAAGACAAGCCCTTCGCCTTCTGCTACGTCGACGCTGACAATTTCAAGGCCTATAACGACGTCTACGGCTACGCCAAGGGCGACGAGGTCATCAAGCGCATAGCCGCGCTGCTGGTGGAAAAGGCCAAGGCCGTGGCGGGCCACGACTACTTCGTCGGGCACGTCGGGGGGGACGACTTCGTGCTGATCACGGGGCAGGACGCCGCCGAGCCGGCCTCCAAGGCCATCACCGAGGAGTTCGACAGGCTCATCCCCGAATACTACAGCGAGGCGGACCGCGCCCGCGGCTTCATCACCACGATGGACCGGAAGAACAAGACCAGGGATTTTCCGCTGATGTCGCTGACGGTGGCCATAGTGGCGCCGCGCAAGCAGCACCACTACGCCAAGATAGTGGAGAGCGCGGCGGAGCTCAAGCGCTACGCCAAGGAACTCTCTAACCGGCGCGGCAGCATCTTCGTAAGGGACAGGCGCATTTAAGGCTTCATAACGATGGAAACAGAACCCAATATCGCAGGGACGGTTTTCGCCGGCTGCAAAATTATAAACAAGCTGGGGCAGGGCGGCATGGGCTCGGTCTACAAGGCCCACCAGGAGGCGCTCGACAAGTTCGTCTGCGTCAAACTGCTCTCCCCTGACCTGGCGCGCGAGCAGCGCAACATAGACTTCTTCCTGCGCGAGGCGCGCTCCGCCGCCAAGCTCGACCACCCGAACATCGTCCACGTCTACAACTTCGGCCAGGAGAACGGCGCCTATTTCATCATCATGTCCTACGTGGAAGGCAAGAGCCTGCAGGACCTGCTGGCCGAAAAGGGCCTGCTGCCGGTGAAGGAAGCCACCGAGATCATGACCGGCGTGCTGCAGGGCCTCGCCCACGCCCATTCAAAATCCGTCATGCACCGCGACATAAAGCCGGCCAACATTTTGGTCGGGACCGACGGGACCCCGCGCATAGTGGACTTCGGCCTCGCGCGCAGCATCTCCGAGGAAAAGCAGCTTACGATGGCCGGCGAAATGGTTGGCACGGCGTATTTCATGTCCCCCGAGCAGGGCCTGGCGGGCAAGGTGGACAGCCGCGCCGACCTCTACGCCGCCGGCGCCACCTACTTCTACATCCTGACCGGCAAGTACCCTTTCGACGGCAAGAGCTCCATCGAGGTCATCCATAAGCACATCGGGGACCCGGTGCCCAACATCATCCTCATCAATCCCGACGTCCCGCTCTGGGCCTCGCGCGTGATAGAGCGCCTGATGCGCAAGAAGCCGGAAGAGCGCTACCAGACCGCGGGCGAGGTGATAGAGGAATTCGCCAAGCACGCCGGCGAGGAGGGCAACGTCCCCGAAGCCCCGAGGGAAACGACTTTCGACCTGCCCCAGGTAACGGCGCGCATTACCGCCTCCCAAGCGGCCCAGGCCGAGCCGGAAAGCGCCGCGCCCGCCGCCGAAACCGTGCGCGCCAAGGCGGAGTGGGAAACCCCGCTTCCCGCGCCAGGAGGCGCTCCTGGCGAGCAGCGGCCCGAGCCCGGCGCCAAGCCGGCGCTGCAGCTGGCCGGGCTGCATAACGGCCTGAAGATGGCCGTGCATCTGGCGCTGACGCTGGCCGGCACCGGCTGCTTTATCCTTTCCGGAGCGGCCGGGCAGGTTTCAGGCTCCCTCGCCTCACCCTTCCTCTCCAACCCGGTGACGGCCGGGGCGCTGGCCGCGGCGGGAACGGCGCTTTACGTCTGGGCCCTCTGGCAGAAGCCCTACAAGTTCACCCCGGGCTACGCGTTCTTCCTGCTGGCCGCCGCGGCGGCCGCCTATTCCGGCGGCGCCTACATACCGGCCCCTCCCGGCGCGGACGCCGTCTCCAAGGGATTCCTGGCTATGAAGATAGGCCTGGAGAATATGTTCTCCGCGGCCAACCTCATCGTTTACGCGCTCTTCCTCTACCTGGCGGCCTCCAAGGCGGTTTTCAAGGGCTGGGGCTTCAAGGCCCTGGCGGTAGCGGCCTACCTGGCCGGCCTCGGCCTGACCTATCTGTATTTCAAGGCAGGCGCGGATATCAGCCCGGAGCAGGCCTGGCTCGCCGCGGGCGGGGTGCTGGCCCTGCTGGGACTGGCGGCCGCGCTCACGCAAAAATCCTTCTCGCTCTTCTTCAACCCGCAACTCTTCTTCCTGGCGGCCAATCTGGCCATGTTCGCGATGTTCACCAACCCCCAGGTGGAAACCCTGACGGCGCAGAAGGAAAAAGCCGAGGCAGAGATCGCCGCCCAGACGAACCGGATCAACAGGCAGAATTACCAGCAGGCCCTGCTGGCGGCGCAGTCGGAAGTGGCCTACGACAGCGAGGGCCGCCCGCTGGAGGCGAAGATGCCCGACAGGCCCGCGGAGGTCAAGCCGCCGGAGCGGGGCAAACTGCAGAGCCAGGCCAGGCTGGAATACTACAAGTTCCTGGGCGCGCGCATCAGCGGCGCGCTGGCGGGCTCGGCCGGCATCATCTTCATAGCTTTTTTCCTGGCGCTGATGGCCAATGTCTTTTTCATCGAGGAACTGCTCCAGTCTTTCAGGGAGCGGGAACTTTTCTAACGTAGCGGAGGAACAGTGCGCAAATTCATCCTGTCCGACATTCTCTGGGGAACGGCTCTTATGCTGGCCGCCCTTTTCTTTTATTTCACCGGCACCGGCCTCGAGAGCGCCGAGCTGAAGTTCTACGACTTCCGCGCCCGCATGAGCGCCGGCGTCCCGGCCAAAGGCGACATCGCGATCATAGAGATCGACGACGGCAGCATCTCCAAGATAGGCCGCTGGCCCTGGTCCCGCTCCAGGATAGCCGACATGCTGGTCTGGCTCTCCTCCGAACCGGCCCGGCCTTCGGTGATAGGCCTCAACATACTTTTCTCGGAGCCGGAAAAGAACGCCGACGCCCAGATGGCCGAGATCATGAAGGCCAAGTACACCGCGCTGGTGGCCGAGAAGAAGATCAAAGAGACGGGGAAAGAATCGGAGTTCCTGAAGGCCCTGGAACAGACCCGGAAGGCCATGGACAACGACGCGAAACTGGCCGAGGCCGCCGCCGCGGCGGGCAACGTGGTGCTGCCGCTGTTCTTCGATACCGGCGACCCCGTCGCCAAGCTCAAGCCGGAGCCGGAATGGCTGAAGAAGCTTGCGCCGGCCATAGCCCTCAAGGACGCGCCCGAGGGCGGCATGGAAGCCTCGGGGATGACCGTGCCGATAGAGGTGCTCGCCTCCTCCGCCGCCGGGGCCGGCCACGTCAACGTGTTCAGCGAGATGGACGGGACGGTGCGCAGGGAATACCCGTTCATCCCCTACGGCCAGAATTTCTACCCGTCGTTCGCGGCCGAGATCGTGCGGGTGCGCCTCGGGCTGGCCCCCGACAAGGTGATCCTCTCGCCGGGCGCCGAGGCCGTCTTCGGCAAAAGCCGGATGCCGCTCGACAGCGCCTCCTCCGCCCTGCTGGCCTTCAACAAGCAGAAGGCCTTCAAGTATTATTCCTTCTACGACGTGATGAACGGCAAGATCGTGCCGGAGGCCTTCAAGGACAAGATCGTCCTCATCGGCCTGACCGCCCAGGGCGTGGGCAGCCTTTACGTGACGCCCACGGACAGCGTGATGTCCGCGGTGGACTTCACCGCCAACGCCGTGGACAATATCCTCTCAGGCCGCTTCGTCGCCCGCCCCGACTGGGCGTTCCCCGTGGAGATGGGGCTGATAGTGATCGCCGGCCTGTTCACGGCCTTCCTGCTGCCGCGCCTGAAAGCCGGCATGGGCGCCGTCCTGGCGGGCGGCATGTTCGCCGCGCTCGTGGCGGCCGGGGTGTTCCTGTTCACCTCCAAGGGCATGTGGCTCAAGATCATGTACCCGGCCATGGTGCTGACGGCGGGCTACATCTTCGTCATCAGCAAGCGCTTCTTCACCACGGAGAAAGGCAAAGAGCTGATAGAGGTCTCCCAGATAGAGACCAACAAGATGCTGGGCCTGTCCTTCCAGGGACAGGGCATGCTGGACCTCGCCTTCGAGAAGTTCCGCCTGTGCCCGCTCGACGACAATATGAAGGACACGCTCTACAACCTGGCGCTGGACTTCGAGCGCAAGCGGCAGTACAACAAGGCCGTGGCGGTCTACGAACATATTTCCAACAAGGACCCGGAATTCAAGGACATCAAGGGCAAGATCGACGTGCTGAAGAAGGCCGCCGACGGCGCGGTGTTCGGCGGCGTGGGGGGCAAGGGCGGCGGCGCCGAGGCCACCATGATGATGGCCGGCTCGTCGGCCACCCCGATGCTGGGCCGCTACGAGATCAAGAAGGAGCTGGGCAAGGGCGCGATGGGCATCGTCTACCTCGGCGTGGACCCGAAGATCAACCGCTCCGTGGCCATCAAGACCATGCGCTTCGAGGAAGGCCTCGAGGAGGGCCAGATGAAGGAGCTGAAGGACCGCTTCTTCCGTGAGGCGCAGGCCGCCGGCAACCTGCAGCACCCCAACATCGTAAAGATCTTCGACGCCGGCGAGGAGCAGGACATAGCCTACATCGCCATGGAACTGCTCAAGGGCGACGACCTGAAGAAGTGGGCGACAAAGGCCACGCTGCTGCCGGTGCCGAAGGTGCTGGAATACATCGCCCTGTCGGCCGACGCCCTGGCCTACGCGCACAAGAACGGTATCGTGCACCGCGACATCAAGCCGGCCAACATCATGCTGCTCGAGGACGGCTCGCTGCGCGTCTGCGACTTCGGCATAGCCCGCCTGACGGAATCCTCCAAGACGGCCACCGGCACGGTGCTCGGCACGCCGTACTACATGAGCCCCGAGCAGATCGCCGGCAAGAAGGTGGACGGCCGCGCCGACCTCTTCTCGCTGGGCGTGACGCTCTACGAAATGCTCACCGGCGAGCGCCCGTGGAAGGGCGGGGAATCCATCGGCACCCTGCTGTTCCAGATCACCAGCGACCCTTTCCCGGACCCCATGCTGGTACGCAAGGACCTGCCGCCGGCGATACTGGCCGTGATCGACAAGGCCCTCAAGAAGAAGCCGGAAGAGCGGTTCCAGAACGGCACGGAAATGGCCGAAGCCCTCCGGGCCGTGCTGGCCGGAAAAACCCCGCAGATAAACAATACCCCGGCCCCGGCGCCCGCGCAGGCTCCGGCGGCGAAGCCGGCCGCGGCACCGGCCCCGGCGGCAGCAAAGCCGGCAGCCCAAACACAGGCGCCCAGGCCGGCGGCAGCACAGGCCCCGGCGGCGGCCAAGCCCGCTGCCCAGACGCAGGCGCCCAAGCCAGCCGCGGCGCCGGCAGCCAAGCCCCCGGCGGGGCTGGAGCTGGCGCCCAAGGCGGGCTCCATGGCCCAGGCGCCGGCCCCCAAGCCGGCCGAAGCCAAACCCGCCCCCGCGGCGGCGCCCAAGCCAGCCCCCAAACCGGCGCCGACAGGTTTCGACAGCAGCATCCCGGTCATCTTCCCTGAAGAAGGTAAAAAATGAGCTTCAAAATAGAATTCGCGGCCGCCTCCGACATGGGCAAGGTCCGCAAGAATAACGAGGACAGCTTCCTGCTGGCCCCGGAACTGGAACTGGCCATCGTCGCGGACGGCATGGGCGGCCACAACTCCGGAGAGGTGGCCAGTTCGCTGGCCGTGAAGGTCACCCGCGACAAGTTCGAGTCGATGAAGCGCACGGGGATGAAGCCCTCGCCCTACAACGACAAGTTCTCCCTGGAGTCCAACCAGCTGGGCTTCGCGGTACAGCTGGCCAACTCCGTCATCTACGAAGCGGGCACGGCCGGCCCCGACAATAAGGGGATGGGCACCACGCTCAGCTCCGCGCTGCTGAACAAAGACAAACTTTGCATAGCCCATATCGGCGACTCCCGCATCTACCTGCTCAGGAGCGGCGCGATGCAGCAGCTGACCGAGGACCACTCCCTGGTGATGGAGCACGTGAAGAAGGGCCTGCTGACCAAAGAGCAGGCCGATGTCTCGCCCCTGCAGAACATCCTGACGCGCGCCCTGGGCACCCAGAAAGCCCCGGCGGTGGACCTGGTAGAGACCGTGCTGGAAGAGGGCGACCGGCTGCTGTTCTGCACCGACGGCCTTTTCAAGGCGGTTAAGGAAGACAAGCTGCTGGAGATGCTCAAGATAGAAAAGGACGACGCCAAAGCCTGCGCCGACCTGGTGGCCGCGGCCAACGCCAACGGCGGCCCGGACAACGTGACGGTGATACTCGGCACGGTGCGCAAGAAGTCGTTCAAAGAAAACATAAAGGATATGTTCAAGAAATCATATGCATAAATTAATGCTGAAATTTGAAGCGGCCTTTATCCGCGAGATAAAGCTGGACAAGCCGGCGTTCACGCTGGGCAGGAAGCCGGACAACGACATCGTGCTCGACAACGCGGCCGTCTCCGGGCACCACGCCAAGATGTACGAGTCCGGCGGCACCTGGTTCGTCGAGGACCTGAATTCCACCAACGGCACCTTCGTCAACGGCAAGAAGACCCTTAAATGCGGCCTGAAGCCCGGCGACATCGTCACCCTGGTAAAATACTCGCTGGTCTTCGCCGACGAGGCCGCCGCGGTGGCGCACGCGCCCGCGGAACAGACCCTGCCGCCGCAGCGCGGCAGGCCCCCGGCCGGCGCGCTGGAAGTGCTGGAGAACCCCGCCGACGACAGGAAGGATTTCGAGCTGACCGCGGCTTCGACCTACATAGGCAAGTCCGCGCAGGCGGCCATCCCCTACAAGGCGGGGGGGCTTTTCGGCGGCGGGCCGGAGCTGGCCGTGGTAATCACGCTGCGCCCGGACGGCTACTACCTCAACCCCATAAAGGAAGGCTACTCCAAGTACAACGGCAACGCCCTCAACGAAAAAGTGATCCTGAAGGACGACGACGTGATAGAGGTGGGGGCCACCCGGTTCCGCTTCTTCATCAAGAAGTAGGGTCTCCCGCCCGAAGAGAAGCCGCCGCCAGCCGGCGGCTTTTTCTTTTTTAGCAATCGCGCGCAAAGACTGCTATTGACACCCAAAACGGCTTTTGCTAAACTAGCAGTAACAGAGTTGAAGTGCTAAATTTGAAAGCCCGCGCAAGGCGGGGAAAGATTAAACGAAAAACAGGAGGCAGTAACATGGCAGACACAACCACCAAGATAAAGATACAGCCGCTGGGCGACAGGCTCATAGTGAAAGCAGCCGAGCCCAAGGAAATAAAGAAGAGCGGCATCATCATCCCCGAGACCGCCAAAGAGAAACCGCAGGAAGGCGAAGTCGTGGCCGTGGGCAGGGGCAAGACCACCGAGGACGGCAAGGTCATCACCATGGAAATCAAGACCGGCGACATCGTGCTCTACGGCAAGTACTCCGGCACCGAGATAAAGATCAACGATGAGGAATACCTCATCATGCGCGAGGAAGACGTCCTCGGCATCGTACGCTAATATATAAGGAAGGAGAAATACAATGGCTAAACAGATAATTTATGCGGAAGAAGGCAGGATGCGCCTGAAGGCCGGCGTGGACAAGCTGGCCAACGCGGTGAAGGTGACCCTCGGCCCGAAGGGCAAGGCCGTCATCCTCTCCAAGAAGTTCGGCTCCCCGACCATCATCGACGACGGCGTGACCATCGCCAAAGAGATCGAGCTCGAAGATCATTTCGAGGATATGGGCGCGCAGCTCGTGCGCGAAGCCGCCTCCAAGACCAACGACGTCGCGGGCGACGGCACCACCACCGCCACCGTGCTCACGCAGGCCATCTACACCGAGGGCCTCAAGAACGTGACCGCCGGCGCCAACTCCACCTATCTTAAGAAAGGCATCGACAAGGCCGTAACCGCCCTGGTCGAAGAGCTCAAGAAGATGGCCAAGCCCGTGAAGACCAAGGAAGAGAAGACCCAGATCGCCACCATCTCCGCCAACGACCGCGAGGTCGGCGAACTCATCGCCAACGCGATGGAGAAAGTGGGCCACGAGGGCGTAATCACCGTCGAGGAAGGCAAATCCTCCAAGACCGAGCTGGACGTCGTCGAAGGCATGCAGTTCGACCGCGGCTACGTGTCCCCTTACTTCGTCACCGACCCGGAGCGCATGGAGTGCGTGCTCGAGGACGCCGTCGTCCTGATCACCGACAAGAAAATATCGGCCATGAACGACCTGCTGCCCGTGCTCGAGAAGATCGTGCAGACCGGCAAGCAGTTCCTCATCCTCGCCGAGGACCTGGAAGGCGAAGCCCTGGCCACCCTGGTGGTCAACAAGCTGCGCGGCACCCTTAAGGGCTGCGCCGTGAAGGCCCCCGGCTTCGGCGACC
>MGUI01000071.1 GCA_001799895.1 Elusimicrobia bacterium GWD2_63_28 | reverse complement strand
CCTTGATGTCGGCCTCCACCATGATGCCGCCGCGGGCGCAGTTGATCAGGCGCACGCCTTTCTTCATCTTGGCGATGGAATCCTTGTTGAGCATGCCCTTCGTGGCCGGGTTGATGGTCACGTGATAAGTGATGAAGTCCGCCTTGGCGTACAGCTCGTCGAGGGTCACCATCTTCACGCCCAGCTCGCGGGCGCGCTCGGTGGTCATCACCGGGTCGAACACGATCACGTCCATCTTGAGGCCCTTGGCGCGGTCGGCCACCACGGCGCCTATGTTGCCGCAGCCTACGACGCCGAGCGTCTTGCCGGTGATCTCGACGCCTTCGAATTTGCTCTTCTCCCACTTGCCGGCGTGCGTGGACGCGTTGGCCTGGGGGATGTGGCGCGCCAGGGCGAACATCATGGCGATGGCGTGCTCCCCGGTGCTCACGGTGTTGCCGAAAGGCGTGTTCATCACCAGCACTTTCTTTTCGCTGGCGGCGGCGACGTCTATGTTGTCCACGCCGGCGCCGGCGCGGGCCACGGCCTTGAGGTTCGTGGCGGCCTCTATGATCTCGCGGGTCAGCTTGCTGGCGGAGCGCACTATGATGGCGTCGAACTCGTGCGCGCAGGCCTTCAGCTCTTCCGGCTTCATGCCGGTCTTAACGATGGCTTCGAGGCCCCTGTCTTTCAGGGTTTTCTCGCAGAGGGCGTCGGCCTTGTCGGCTATAAGAACTTTGCTCATTTCACTGCCTCCTTGGAGTATTCTTTGGCAACGGCTTCGTAGGCCCAGTCGAGCCACGGGATCAGGGCTTCTATGTCGGAAGTCTCTACGGTGGCGCCGCACCAGACGCGGATGCCGGCCGGGGCCTTGCCGTAGGAGTTGATGTCCTTGGCCACGCCTTCCTTGTCGAGCATCGAGGTGATCTTCTTGGCGGCCTTCACCTTGTCCTCGTCGGACAGTTTCCCGAACCAGTCGGCCTTGATCTTGAAACAGACCGAGGTGCTGGACCGGGTATCCTTCGTCTCGGCCAGGAAGTCTATCCAGGAAGATTTCTCCACCCAGCGCTCGAAGGCGGCCAGGTTGGCGGTGGAGCGCTTCACGAGGCCGGGCAGGCCGCCCACGGTCTCGGCCCATTTCAGGGCGTCTATGGCGTCCTCGACGCAGAGCATGGACGGGGTATTTATGGTGCTGTACTCCAGCTCGCCGGGCAGCAGCTTCTTCTCGTCGACGAGGCGGAAGATCTTGGGCACGGGCCAGGTGATCTTTGAATTCTGCTCTTCCATGCGCTTGACGGCCTTGGGAGAGAGGATGATGACGCCGTGAGCGGCCTCGCCGCCCAGCACCTTCTGCCAGCTGAACGTGACCACGTCGAGCTTGGTGAAGTCTATGTCCATCGCGAACACGCCGGAAGTGGCGTCGCAGATCACGAGGCCCTCGGGGTTCTTCGGCAGCCAGTTCAGGTCCGGGACCTTCACGCCGGAGGTGGTGCCGTTCCAGGTGAAGATGATGTCGTTGGCCCCGTTGGCTTTGGAGAGGTCCGGCAGTTTGCCGAAGTCGGCCTTGTACTCGTTGACTCCCTTGAGCTTGAGGTATTTCACCGCGTCGGTGATCCAGCCCTTGCTGAAGGCTTCCCAACCGAAGATGTCTACGGACCGGGGCCCGAGCAGGGTCCACATGGCCAGCTCCACCGCGCCGGTGTCGGAGCCGGCGACCACGCCTATGCGGTAGTCGGCGGGCAGTTTCAGCACGGCCTTCATGCGGTCGGAGACTTCCTGCAGGCGGGCCTTGCCTTCCTTGGAGCGGTGGGAGCGGCCCACCAGGGCGTTCTTCAGGGCGTCCACGGTCCAGCCGGGGCGCTTGGCGCAGGGGCCGGAAGAGAAGTTGGGACAGTTGGGTTTCAGAGCAGGTTTTTCCATGGTAAAAGACTCTCCTGTTATTATTATAAAAACCGTTGAATATATATAAACATAATAAAATTCCTTTGACAACCCCGCCCCCGGCCCGCCGTAATTAGTAAAATATCTCCATGCCCACGACCATGAAACCCGGCGACTACGAGATAGAATTCGGCGGCTTCGAGAAACTGATGCCGCACAGGATAAAGAACGTCCTGCTGGTGGCCTCCCTCTACGACTCTTTCCTGCTGGCCGACGACGACCGCCTCAACGAGGCGCTCTTCGGCGACCTGCCCGAGTCCGGCAGGGGCACGCCCAAGATCACCCGCGTGGCCACGGCCGAGCAGGCCCTGGAGAAGCTCAAGCGCGGCTCCTACGACCTGGTGATAGCCATGATACAGGTGGGCGAGACCGACATGGCCGACTTCTTCCGCGGCCTGAAGGCTGGCCGCCCGAACCTGCCGGTGGTGCTGCTCTCCTTCAACGTGCAGGACATCAAGAACATGCTCGACGAGGCCAAGGCCCTGGCCGACGGCATCTGCCTGTGGAGCGGCGACACCCGCATCTTCTCGGCCATCATCAATATCATCGAGGACGCCCGCAACATAGAGCCCGACTCCAAGGTGGGCGTGCAGGCAGTGCTGCTGGTGGAGGACAACATCAAGTTCTACTCCTCCTACCTGCCCATCATCTACACCGAGCTGCTCAAACAGACGCAGGTGGTTATGGCCGAAGAGCTCAACCCGGTAAAGAAGAACCTGCGCCTGCGCGCGCGCCCCAAGATCCTTTTCTGCAGCACCTACGAGGAGGCCTGGGCCCTCTATGAGAAATACAAAGGCAATCTGCTCGGCGTGATCACCGACATAGAATACCCTATGGGCGGCGCCTGCCATTCCGAGGCCGGCCTGGAGCTGGCGCGCAAGATTAAGGCCGACAACCCCGACATGCCCGTGCTGCTGCAGTCCTCCAACGCCAAATTCGCGCAGAACGCGGGGCAGCTGGAGGCCTCGTTCATGCACAAGGCGGCGCCGGACCTGTCCAAGCAGCTGCGCGCCTTCATCATGCGCTACTTCGGCTTCGGCGACTTCGTCTTCTCCGACACTCATGGCATGGAGATGGCCCGCGCCGCGGACCTGCACACCATGCTGAAGCTGCTGAAGGTTGTGCCGATCGAATCCATCATCTACCACGCGAGCCGCAACCACTTCTCCAAGTGGCTGTTCGCCCGCACCGAGTTCGAGATGGCCTACCACATCCTGCCAAAGAAGATCTCCGAGTTCGGCAACCCTGAACAGCTCAGGAAATACCTCATAGAGACGCTGCACCAGTTCATCTACAAGACGCAGCTGGGCACGGTGCTCAAGTTCGACCGCCGCATGTTCGACGACTCGGCGCCGTTCAGCAAGATAGGCGCGGGCTCCATAGGCGGCAAGGCCCGGGGCCTGGCCTTCGTGGATTTCCTGCTCTCCAAGACCGACCTGGAGCACCGCTGGCCGGATGTGACCGTGACCGTGCCCAACACCGTGGTGATAGCCTCCGACGTATTCGATTTCTTCATGGAGCAGAACGGCCTGGACACCATGATGAACGAGAACCGCACGAACGAGGAGAACGCCGCCCTGTTCGAGCGGGCGCGCCTGCCCGACTACGTGCTGCGCGACCTGGCCGCCATCGTCGACAAGCTCGACGGCCCGCTGGCCGTGCGCTCAAGTTCGCTGCTGGAGGACTCCAAGACCCAGCCCTTCGCCGGCGTCTACAAGACCTACATGCTCGCCAACAACCACCCGGACCGCGCGCGGCGCCTGGACGAGTTGGCGCGGGCGGTCAAGTTCATCTACGCCTCGGTGTTCTCCCGCGAGGCCCGGGCCTACCGCCGGCTGAACCCGCTGATAATCGACGAGGAAAAGATGGCCGTGATGATACAGCGCGTGGTTGGCCGCGACTACGGGAGCGGGCGCTATTACCCGGCCTTCGCCGGGGTCATGCAGTCATACAACTATTACCCGGTGCCGCCGCTGGAGGCCGAGGACCCGATAGCCCACATCGCGCTGGGGCTCGGCAAGACGATAGTGGAAGGCTACACCGCGCTGCGTTTCTCCCCGGCCCACCCGCAGAACCTGCACCAGTTCTCCACGCTGGGCGACTTCCTGGGCAACTCGCAGAAACAGTTCGTGGCTCTCCGGACCGGCCAGCAGGACGCCACCCTGCACTACGAAGAAGAGCCGGCGCTGCACACCGCCGGGATAGAGGAGGCCGAAGCCGACGGATCCCTGGAACTGGTCGGCTCAACGTACTCGGCCGAGAACGACAGGATCTACGACGGCATTTCAGAGCCCGGCCGCCGGCTGGTGACCTTCGCGCCGCTGCTCAAGAACGAAGTGCTGCCGCTGGCTGAAATAATGCGGGAGATCTCAGCGCTCGGCAAGGAGGCGATGGGCTGCAATATAGAGATGGAATTCGTCTGCGACTACGACCACGTCTCGGGCGCCGCGCTCTTCAACATAGTGCAGATGCGCCCCATGGTCTCGCGCAGCCCCATCAAGAAAGTCTCGCTCAAAGATATCAGCCCCGACAGGCTGCTCTGCCTCAGCGCCAAGGCGCTGGGCAACGGCGCCCAGCGCGACATCGCGGACCTGGTCTACGTCATACCTGAAAAGTTCGACGCGCTGAAGACGCGCGAGATCGCCGAGGAGATCGGCGAGATCAACGCGCGCCTGCGCGAGGAAGGGCGCCCGTACCTGGTGATAGGCCCGGGCCGCTGGGGCTCGAGCGACCCGTCGCTCGGCATCCCGGTGAAATGGCACCACATCTCGGGCTCGCGCATCATCATCGAGGCCGCCTACGGGGATTTCGTGGTGGACCCGTCCTACGGCACGCATTTCTTCCACAACGTGACCTCGCTGGGCATAGGCTACTTCACCATAAATGAAACGGGGCCCGACGCTTTCATTAATTGGGAAAAGCTGCTGGCCGAGAAGCCACTGGCCGAGCTGAAGTATATCCGCCACCTGAGGTTCGCCGGGCCGCTGGACATCAGGATCGACGGCTCCGAGGGCCGCGCCGCCGTGGCTGTCTGAGGAACGACGTCCGGCAAAAAAGAGAGCCGCGCAGTGCGGCTCTTTTTTTGCGCCCGGGTCCTTTATTTGCGGCCGTTCCCGTTTTTCTCGCTGCTGATATACTCAAGCCCTTCGCCGGCCTGCTTCACCCCCGGCACGCCCAGGTCCCAGATGCCAAGAGACAGCACGTCTTTGACGAAAGCCTTGCGCCCCGCCTCCCCCGCCCGGCCCCATTCCGGGGTAAGGTCCTGCATGGAGCTCTTCAGCAGGTAATCGCGCAGGCCTTCGTCGAAATTATTCTTGAGGTCCTCCACCAGCGGCGAAAGCGAGAACCTGACGCGCCGCCGCGTCTGCGGCGGCCGCTGCACCACGGCCGACCCCCCGGCCCCGGGACCGCTCCCCGCGGCCGCGGCCGGCGGGGCGGGCTTCCTGTCGCTGAGGATCAGCCGCCAGGGGTTGGTCTTTAAACCGTAATATTCCAGCCGGGTGTTCTGGGTTATGTCCCAGTTTGAAACGGCCTTTATGCCCGAGTAGAGAAAGCCCAGGCTGGGCCGGAAAGAGGCCAGGTCGGAGAAATCCCACCTGATAGCGTAGTCCAGGCCCACGCGCGAGGAATATGAATCCTTGGAGAGGGTCAGAAAGAGAGGGCTCTGCACCCGCGCCGGGGCGGCGGTGGAGACCTGAGTGTCCTGCGCCGCGGCGGGCGGGGTTAAAACAGCGGCCGGCAGCAGCGCGGCGCAGGTTAAAAGTGTTTTTACAAGCATTCCCGGCTCCCGCCGCTAGAACCCTTCCCTGGTATAGCGCTCCAGCAGCTCCCTGGCCAGCCTACCCTCCGGGTACAGCTTCAGCGCTTCGTCCAGCGCCTGCTTGAACTCCCCCTCCAGTTTGGCCGTCTTCTTCAGGCGGGGGCCCTCTACGGCACGCAGGGCCGCCAGGTTCGCGGCCTTCAGGGACCAGGCTTCGCCGAGGAAGCGCCGGGGCTTTATGAAAGGGATAAGGTTGCCGCTCTTCGGCGCCCCGGCTATTACGGCGTTAATTTCCACGTAGGCTTTGTAGAGCAGCTGCGAGGCGGCCTTGCGGTCCTGGCCCGCGGCGGCCAGGGCGGCGCCCTCCTGGAAATCAGCCTCGGCCAGCTGGCGGCTGGCATCGAGCAGCGCCGGGTAATGGTTGAGCGCGCCCTGGTAGAAGGCGCGCGCCTGCGAATATTCCCTGCGCGCCAGCGCGGCGTTGCCCTGCACGGCCGACTCCACGGCCTTGCGGAAGGCCGGGTCGGAGCCGGCCCTGGAATTGAAGGCGGCTATCGCGGCGCGGGCCTCGGGGTCCCGCAGCGCGTCGGCGGCGGCCACCTCGGCGGCCGAGATCAGCTCCGCCGGGGCGGATTTTTTCATGCCGGGGTCGGAGGCGTTCACCTTGTCCAGCTCGGCCTTCATGGCCTGCACCTTGGCGGCGGAGGCGTCGTAGGCGGCCGCTTTCTCAAACAGCGGCTCCGGCGCCCTGTTGAGGCTTATATAAGCTTCGGACTCTATCCAGGGCAGGGCGGAGGCGCGCGCGGCCAGCCCGGCCAGCAGCGCGCAATACCTGGTCCCGGGCTCGGCCGAGGCGTACAGCTCCTGCGCCTGCGCGGCCATGAACTCCAGCCCGCCGGTATCGCCGCGCGCGGCGAAGAAGCTGGTCAGCGCCTCGCGGGCGGCCCAGTTCAGCGGGCTGCCGGCTATGGCCTTTTTAAGGGCCGCGGCTTCCAGTTCCTGCGCCCCGGTAAAACCGTTCTTCGAGGCCGAGTCGGCCAGCCGGCCCAGCAGTTCCACGGCGGACGCCGAGCCAGGCGAATAGGTCAGGGCTTTCTCTATGGCGGCGAAGGCGGCCTTCACCTCCGCCTCGGGCGGGTTCTGGGCCTCGGCCGTCTTGCGCGCCTTGCCCAGGTAATAATCGGCGGCTTTCTGCTTGAACAGGCCGCAGCCGGAAAGAAGCAGGACGGACAGGGCCAGGGTTGCGAGGCGGGTCTTTTTCATCGGAAGCTCTCCGCTTTCAGTATTTTCCCGAAGTAAAGCTTGTGCGGCGCCTCGGCCGGGCCGTAATATTTGCCCAGCGCCTCCGGCGCAAGGGTTTCGGGCGCCAGTTGCGTCCCGCCATGCATCGCGCAGTGGTAAACCAGCGCGCAGCCGTCTATGTACTTCAGGCCGGGGGCCGCCCCGTCCTTCAGCGCCAGCGCGCAGGCGCGTATCTTGTCATACTCGCGGCCCGACTTCGAGCCGCAGAAGGCGAGCTCCTTCTTCATTTCCCCGCGCCTGGGCACGCAGACGGTGAACCCCGCGGCCTTTTCAAGCATGGCGTGAGTGTGGCGCGACGGGCGCACCAGCACCGTCATCACGGGCTCGCCCCAGATGACGCCGAGCTGCGCCCAGCCTATGGTCATGGCGTTGACCCGACCCTTCCCGTCCTCTACCACCAGGAAAGCCCCGGCGCCTTCCAGGGCCTCGCACAGCCTGTCAAAGTTGTCGCAGTATTTCATGGCCAGCGTCCTCTCAGAGCAATTATATTTGAGTATACAAAACTGTAAGAAACATGAGGACGGTTGCAGGCGGGTTTTTCATCCGGCTTCCCCCTCCCGGCGGCGCGCTTTTTCGCAAAGAGTTCGCCCTTTCCGCTATAATAATCTAAGCGGATCAGTTTTCCTGGTTTCGCGCGCCTTAGCCCGCCGGCGGGCGGTTTTAGCGAGCATCAAAGCTAAGTCAACAAAGGAAAAAATGAAAAAATACGCCGTTTCTATTCTGCTGGCCGCGCTGGCGCTGCTGCCCGCCGTCTCCCCGGCCAAGAGCCCTATCGGCGGCCTGAACCCGCGCCTAGGCGGCCCCGGCACCACTACGCCGCAGTATATCAGGGACCTCGAAGACGCCAGCGCCGCGCTGCGCAAGCTCGACAAGGATTCCCGGGAACTTTACGCCCACCAGGACAACCTGATAACCCGCGTCCGCAATATCGAAGAATTCCTGGACACCTCCGCCAGCCGCCTGGGGCTGCTCTCCACCATAGACGCCGACCTTAAGAAACTGGAAGCTTCGCTCAGGGCCGCGGACTCAGCCGCCGCAGCGGCCGAGGCCGTGCCGCAGGCCAGGGAGAAGGCTAAAAAAGTGCGCGCCGGCGTCGCCGCCTCTCTGGAGAACGTTACGGCCGCCCGGAAGCGCATGGACGCCATAGTGGCCAAAACGGAACCCATAAGGATCAAGCTCGCGGCCGCGGCCGACAAGGCCGGCAAACTGCGCCTGGCGCTGTACGCCGTCAACTCGGGGGCTATAGGCAATATGCGTTTCCCCATAGCCATAGCCAGCGGCTGCCTTAAAAAGATGCCGGCCGACAGGCGCGCCTGCGCCTATCCCAAGGTGGACGACGCCGCCGGCAAGGCCGACGCCGTGGTGCTGGAATACGACAGGGTGGTGCGCGCCCTGCTCTACAAGCCGGAGCCCTGGCTGCCTTCCATGCATTTCTTCGACCCGTTCGGCGCCGAGCTGGGCGACCTGGACGCCCTGCGCCTGGAGATAGAGAAACTCATGCGCGAGACCGCGAAGCTGACCGACAAGCTGGGAGCGCTCGCGAGGGTGCTGGACGCCAGTTTCTCTTTCTCCTTCCCTTACCCGAACCCCAC
Organism: Elusimicrobia bacterium GWD2_63_28; assembly: GCA_001799895.1. GTDB lineage: Bacteria > Elusimicrobiota > Elusimicrobia > Elusimicrobiales > UBA9959 > UBA9959. The sequence goes on along the minus strand of MGUI01000071.1, from coordinate 23,620 downwards.
GCTGGACAACCCGCTGCGGACCTCGGACTACGAGGTTTCCATAGGCTTCAAGACCATCATCGATAGCGCCAACGCCATAGAGAGCGCGATAGAGAAAAAGATCAGCGGCTTCCTGTGGGGAGTGCTGAAAGAGCTGGGCGTGGCTAAATACGTGAGGGAGCTGGAGGCCAAGGCCAGGAGCGCCGTGAACAAGCTGATGGAGGCGGTGCCTTTCGACCTGAACGTGGAGCTGCCCTCCCTGGCGCCTATTGACGCCTTCGAGGCTTCCATAGCGGACCTCCTGGCCAGGGTGGACGGGCTCAGCTTGCCCGAGATAGACGTCAAGCTGCCCGGGTACGGCTTCCCCGGCGTGAACGCCGGGGTAAACTTCGTTGAGATCGACGCCGCGTTCAAGTTTATCTCCCCCAACGGCTTCGACGTCATGAACCCCAGGGCCTGCGACGGCGTCAGCTACGGCTGCAACTAGCCCGCGCCCGGGCGGAAAATAAAAGAGCCCCGGCTGCCCGGGGCTCTTTCGTTTTCCGGCGGGGGCCGGCGCTAGATATTCGTCCAGTCCAGGATGATCTTGCCGGAGCGGCCGGAGGACATCACCTCGAAGCCTTCCTTGAAATCCTTCGCCGGGAACTGGTGCGTGATGATGGGCTTGATGTCGAGCCCGCTCGTCAGCATGGCGCACATCTTGTACCAGGTCTCGAAGATCTCGCGGCCGTAGATGCACTTGAGCGTCAGCGCCTTGAAGATAGCGTTGCCCCACGGGATGGTGGTATTGGGCGGCAGGATGCCCAGCAGCGCCAGCTTGGCGCCCATCTTGACGTTGGCGATCATGTCGTTGAAGGCCTGCGCGTTGCCGCTCATCTCCAGGCCCACGTCGAAGCCCTCGGTCATGCCGAGCTTGCGCATCACGTCGGGCAGCTTCTCGTGGCGGGAATCCACCACGTTCTTTATGCCCAGCTTGCGGGCCAGGTCCATGCGGTAATCGTTGACGTCGGTGATCACCGTGTGGCGCGCGCCCACGTGGTTGGCGATGGCGCCCGCCATGATGCCTATCGGGCCCGCGCCGGTTATCAGCACGTCCTCGCCGATGAGATCGAAGGAAAGAGCCGTGTGCACCGCATTGCCGAGCGGGTCGAGTATCGCGGCCTCGTCGTCGGAAACGCCCTCCGGTATGGAGAAGACGTTCTCGGCCGGGATGGCCAGGTACTCGGCGAAGCAGCCCGGGCGGTTGACGCCCACGCCCTTGGTATTGATGCAGAGGTGCCGGTGGCCGGCCTTGCAGTTGCGGCAGTGGCCGCAGACTATGTGGCCCTCGCCGGAGACGCGCTCGCCGACGAAGTGCCCCTGCACCGACTTGCCGAGCTGCGCTATCTCGCCCACGAACTCGTGGCCCACGTGCATAGGCACGGGGATGGTCTTCTGGGCCCAGTCGTCCCACTGGTAAATGTGTATGTCGGTGCCGCAGATGGCGGTCTTTTTTATCTTGATCAGGACCTCGTTGTCCCCGACTTCCGGCTTGGGCACGTCCTCCAGCCACAGGCCTTTTTCCGCTTTAGCTTTTACAAGGGCTTTCATGCGTTCCTCCTGAAGATCCGTCAAAAAGATTATATATAAAAGCGAAGGCCACGGCCCCGCGGCGCCGGGGTCCCGCTCGGCCGGAAAAATAAAAAATGCTATCTTTACTGTGAATGAAGACCGCCGCGCTCATCCTGGCCGCCCTGCTGCAGGCCCTTCCGGCCCTGGCCGAAACCCGCTCCGCGTCGGTCTACTATTTCGACCACGAATACAACCTCATCAGCGACCTGGCCGGGGCGCTCGACGAGGTTATCAGGTCCTCCTCCGCCATAAAGCTGAACAGGGCCGCCACGGAGATAACTTTTACCGACGGGGCGCGCTTCGTGATTGAGCGGCCTGAGGACCTGACCGCGGAAGAACTGAACAGCACCACGGACTACGCCGACTCGGGACCTGTGGATATACTGGCGGGAGGACACTCGGTACTGGTAGCGCCTCAGGGCCTGCTGGCGCGGCTGACCCCTGCGCTGGAAGACAAGGCGCGCGCCTATTTCAGCGTGGAACTCCGCCCGGGCCGCCGGTTGACCGGCACCAGCCCTTCCGGGATAAAGTTCACGGCCGTCAGCCTCCCCCACCTGGCCGCCAAGCCTCTCTGGGAGCCGACGCTGGTGCTGAGGCACTTTGTTTCCGCGGACGGCAGGGAGGAGGTTTTCAGCAGCATCCCCATACCGCTCGGCATGAACGGCATCAGCCGGAAGATGGCGGAGCTGGCCGCGGACAAGCGCTCGGCGGTGATGCTTAGCCTCGGGGCGGGCGGGGCGCTGGCCGGCAGCGTGCTCAGCGCCGGCCCGGCCAGGACGTTTAAGTACCTTTCGGATACCGGCGCGGACATAGCTTCTCTGGAAATGGCGGACCTGAAGAACCTCTGGCGCTGGTCCCGCGAAGGCGGCCTGAAGGCCTCCTCCGTCCCGGTGGAATTCATCTGCACCAACCTCAAGGTTTCCGACCCCGAGCTGGCCAGGATAATAAAACCTTACGCCCTGCGCAACCTCGGCGGGGAGGTGGCCGCCTTTCTCTCGCTGGTCCCGAACAACGAAGCGGTGCGCGCTGAACTGCGCGGGGCCCCCTTCGAGGTCACCGACCCGGCTGACCCGCGCGCGCTGCAGGCGCTCATAACCGAACTGCGGGGAAACAAAAAAGCCAGGCTTGTAGTGCTGATCTCCTCCCTGGGGCATAGCGACCTCGGCCGCCTCATGGGGATAGGCGGCATAGACGCGCTGATAGGGCCCAAGACCTGGGACAATGAATCGGGCAAGCGGACCCGCGTAGACCTGCGCAAATGGGACAAGGAAGCCCACACGGGGCCGGGGATCATGGTCTTCCCCGATTCGCGGGGCTCCGGCGAGTTGCGGGCCGAATTCGGGGCGCGCGGGGCCCTTACGGCGCTGGAAGCGCTGCCGCCGCCCGACGACGGCAGGGAGCCGCTGCTGTACCGGGAGAACATCTACATGAAGGAGCGCATCGTGCGCTATTTCATCGGCTCCGGTGACGCCCTGCTGCCGGACATCAGCGCCCTTGGGCACGGGCTTTTTTTTGGCGTCCGCAACTTCTTCAACCTGGCGGCCAATATCACGCGCAAGTCTTTCTCCACCGAGCTGGCGGTGCTGAAGGTAACGCCTTTCGGCAGCAATGTCGCCGGGGACACGCCGTCGGCCATGGTGCGCAGCTGGCTGGGGCCCGACGAGCCGCTGGCCCTGGTCTCCGCCCCCGGCTTCTTCCTGAAGAACTTCATCCGGAAGGCGGTCCCCGCGGGGCCCAGAGAAGGAGAGGCGCCGGCTGACTATGCGGAAGCTGAGTATTTCGCCGTTTCGGGCCTGGACGAGACGGGCCGGGTAGCCGGGCTGCCCGTCAACGACTCGGAGACCTACCTGGCCGTGCTGCCGGAAAGCCTGATAAAGGACAAGCCTTTCATAAAGCGCCTGCCGCTGCCGCCCGGCGCCCCTGCCACGCTGCATGAGGCCGTGGTAAGCGGCCTGCAAGCCGTTAAGGCCAGGCACCCCTCGCATCCGGACTGGGAGAGCGCCGCCTGGAACGAGACCAGGAACGTTACCCCGCCGCGCGACATCTGGCATCTCAACCTGCGCAACCTCTCGCTGGAGGCGGTTAATACCTCCATCACCGGACCGGCTGCCTACTCCGGCGTAAGCGAATCACGCCTGAGCGCGGACAGCCAGACCCGCTTCCAGGGCTCGGCCAGGCTTTTCTCCGAATACTACTCCGGGAAATTCCGCCTGGATATCGGCATCTCGGCCGACTACGGCAGGACGGTGCTCAAGCCCCGCAGCGCCCCCCCCCTTACTACTGAAAGCGTGGACCAGCTGGTCTACCAGGGCGAGCTGGTCTACAGGATGAAGAACTACAACGGCAAGCTGGGGCGGCTGGTGATAGGCCCTTACGCCTCGGCCGCCTATGACACCGAGTTTTCCCGCGCCGACGGGGCGCCGCTGAGGAAGGTGCTGCGCGGCAGCGCTGGTCTCAAGCTTTTCGAGGGCGCGGTCATGCAGGAGCTGTACGCCGGCCTGACCACCGAGCAGGTCTACACCTACCTGCCGGCGCGCCTCAAGCACGCGCTCGAGGCCGGCTTCAGGCTGTCCACCCCGCTGCGCGGCACGGCGCTGATGCTCAACGCCGACGGCAATTACCGCCGGTTCGCGCGCAGCCGCTTCGACACGGTCTACGACCTGAAGGACAGGCTGGACCTAAACCTGAAGGTCAGCACGCGCCTCTACGGCGACATCATGATCAGCCCATTCGTGAACTATTTCTGGGCCACCGGCAAAAAACTCACCGGCGCCGGCGCCAACCTGACCACCGGCTTCGCGCTGGAATACTCGAAACTCTTCAAAATAAAAAGATAGGGAAGAAAAGCCGCGCCAGCCCGCCCCGGCCCCGCGCCGTCAGCCGAAGCGGCTGGTTACGTCGCGGTAGCGGGTGAGGAGCTGGTAGAGGAAGTTCAGGTAGAGCAGCGCCGTCACGGAGACGGCCGCGTAGAGCCGGCCTTTTATTTCCCCCGCGCCGCCGGACCGGACTTTAGCCAGCAGCCCGGGCAGCAGCGCCGCCCCGTGCGCCGCCAGCACCAGCATCGCCGAAGCGAACGGGATGCGCATGCGGGTATTGGCGGAGAAAAGCGTTATGAACGCGCCTGCCAGTATCCCGACTATCATCGAGAACCCGAAAGCCTTTTTGTCGGAAAAAGAGAACGCCATGCCGAACACGCAGAGCGGGAAGATCAGCATATGCTGCAGCAGGCTGAGCGCGTACATCCATTTCCTGGCGGGATAGTCGCCGCTGTTGTACACGAAAGAGGTGGAGAAGGTGAGGTGTTTGGAGGCCTTCAGCACTACGAGCTGCAGCTCCCTCAGCGGGTTGCCCAGGGCGAATTCCACCGACTTTTTGATAAAGATCCGGTTCGTCTCTATTATCGAAAGAGACGGGTCTTTGTAAAAGTCGCCGTATTCATGGTCCAGGAAATAATAGTCGCAGCCGCCGGTCGCGTAAGGGTTGTGGCCGACAAAGACAGCGGAGGCCCAGTGCGGCTCCAGCAGGACCGGCGCTTTATAAACCATGAAATTCCGCGCGGCCCAGGGGGCTATGGTAAGCAGGGCAACGCCGGTGAACACGGCGGCCTTTTTCCGCCAGCCCTCCAGGCGGTACTTCAGGTACAGCCAGTAAATGAAGCCCGGGAACAGGGCCAGGAAGAGCCCTTTCGTAAGGCAGGCCAGGCCGAAAATAAAGCCGTTCACCGCGGGCTTCCCGTCCTTCACGAAGCGCAGCGTCAGGAGCGCTATCATCATCAGGGCGAGATTCTCCGCCAGCATGGTGGCGCTATACCAGACCGTATCCACGTAAAAAGCCGCGGCGGCCAGCGCCAGCAGCGCGGTGCGCCTGCCGAAAACCTCCCTGGCCGCCTGCCAGGTAAAAAGGCAGGCGAAGGTGTTCAGCACGGCGTTGACGCAGTTAAGCAGGAAATAGTTCTCGCCGGTAAGCCTTGAGACTTGGGCGAGCAGGAAGGGATAAAGGGGCGTCCAGTGTACGGTATAGGGCTCGCCGCGCAGCAGCTCCAAGCGGCCCTGGTTCCAGCCGGCCATGTCGTTCCACGGCAGCACGCCGTTGAACGCCGCGTAAAGCACCCGTATCAGCAGGGCGGCCAGGAGCAGGGCGATGACCGCCGAGCGCTCGGTTCCCTGAGGCCCTGCATCGGCAGTTTGTGTGTTCAGCGGCGGCATCAGGTAAATTATATACCATATTCACGCCGGCCCGCGGCAGGCGCGTAAACGGCGGGGGACGCAGCATCCCCTTACATCAGGCTATGAGGTCTATGGCGCGGCGGAATTCGTCGGCGGTGCGGTAGCGGTTCTGAGGCTCCGGGTCCAGGCAGCGGGCCACTATCGCGTCTATCTCCGCGGGCAGGCCGGGCACGGACTGGGAAAGGGGCTGGTAGGAGCGGTGGGTCTTCTGGTGGTGGAAATCCGGCCCCTGGAACGGCAGCACGCCGCTGAGGGCCTCGTAGAGGCAGACGCCCAGGGAATAGATGTCCGACTCGGCGGAGGAAACGCCGAGCTCCTGCTCCGGCGCCATGTAGGCGGGCGAGCCCACCACCTCGGCGTTGGACATGCGCGCCATGGATTCCCTGGCGCGGTGGGCCAGGCCGAAGTCCATCACCTTCACGGTCCCTTCCGAAGAAAGCATCATGTTGGCCAGCTTCAGGTCGCGGTGCACTATGTTCTTGGAATGGGCGTAGGCCAGCGCCGCGGCCGCCTCGGAGAAGTACTTCGCGGCCCTGTCGAAAGGCAGGCGGACGTCCTTGTCGAGCACCTTGTCCATCGTGTCCCCGTCCACGTGCTCGAACACGAGGTAAATGTTGTCCTCTTCCTCGAAGATGGTGTAGATCTCCACTATGCCGGGGTGGTGCAGCTGCGCCACGGTGCGCGCCTCGTCGAGGAAGCGCTGCTTCTCCCGGTCGTTGACCTTGATCTCCTCGCCCATCCTCTTGATGGCCACCTTGCGCCCGAGCGACTGGTCGGTCGCCTCGTAGACCACGCCCATCGCGCCCTCGCCGAGCTTGCGCTCGATCTTGTACTTGCCGGTGGCCACGCCCTCGTAGAAGACAGAGGGAGAAAGCACGTCGGGGTGCGTGATGCGCGCGCCCGGCGCGGCCTGCTGCGAGCGGGAGGACATGATGTGCACCAGCCCCGCCGCCACCAGCCCGCCGCCGGTCAGCGTAAAGAACATCAGCGTCAGGAAGCGCCTGAGCGGGGCGCCCTCTTTAGCGGGAGCGGAGCCCGGCTCCGCGGCCCCGGCCTGGCGGAACTGGCCCGCCGGGCTGAAGCCCGGCACGCGCGGCCCGTACTGCGCCACGGCGTCCTGGTAGCGGCTCGAATACGAGCCGGATAGCGCGGCCGCCTGCCTGAAATCCTCCAGCATGCGCTTATAGTCGCCCTGCTTCTCGTAGGCCAGCGCCCGGTTGAACCAGGCGTCGGCGTAGCCCGGGTTCAGGCCTATGGCGCGGCTGGCGTCGGTGGCCGCGTCGCGGGCCTGCCCCTTGCGGTTAAGGGCCCAGGCGCGCATATTGAAGGCCTGCATATTGGTCGGGTCCGCCTCTATCACGTGCCCCGCGTCGCGCACCGCGTCGTCGTAGCGGCCGAGGAAATTATAGGCGTTGGCCCGCTCCAGGTAGGCCTCGTGGTTGGCGGGGTCCTTTTCGATGGCCAGGCCGGCGTAGCGCACCGCGCTCTCGTAGTCGCCCAGGCGGTTCTTGGCCAGAGCGGTCTTCAGGAAAGCCTTGGATTTGGCGAAATCCGGAGCGGCCAGCTCTTCGCCGCCGCCACCGGAAAGTGAGCCCAGGCCGCCGTCCCGGGAGGCCCTGACGGCCTCGGAACTGTCGTCGCTTACGCCCAGCGCGCGCTTGACCTCCTCCACCGAGGAAATGGACTTCAGCGACGCTATGCTCTTGCGGCTTTCCAGCAGCGCGGCCAGCACCCGGGCGGATTCGTCCTGCGGGTCTATGGCCATGGCCTTCTTGATGTCCTCTATGGCGCCCTTGCGGTCATTGAGCGAGGCCCGGGCCAGGGCGCGGGCCTTGTAGGCGTCGGGGTCCCTGTCGTCGAGAGCCAGCGCGGCCGTGGCCGATTTTTCGGCCAGCGGGAATTTTTTATTCTCGTTGTAATAGGAGGCGGCAGCCGTCTGCACGTCCGGGTTCTGCGGATAAGTTTGCACCGCGGCCAGCAGGGCGCTCTCGGCCTTGTCCTTATCGCCCGAATCGGCGGCTATGTGCACGTCCACCAGGGCGTCCACCTCGTTGCGGTCCCTGGAGCCGGGCTGGCCCGGGTCGGGGCCCAGGCGCGGGTCGCGGGGACCGTCCTCGCGTCCCTTTATGGTGCGCAGCTGGAAAGAGGCCAGGCCTACCGTTATCTCCAGGTAGTCCTCCCGGCTTATGCGGCCTTCCTTCGCGCTTTTGTGCAGGGAGCGCATCAGTTCGGCCAGCTCACGGCAGTGCTCCTGCCTGAAGGCGTTCAGCTCCGGCCTGGTCTTGGGCGGCAGCAGGCGCAGCAGCGCCTCCGCCGACTCCAGCGGGTTGTCCACGGTGTTATGTCTGAAAACGTTAAGGTCGTCCCGGCCCTGCGCGCCGCTCTGCGCCGCGCCTCCCGGATCCTGCTGCACCGGTTCGGGCAGCGGCATCAGTACATCCGGGGAGGAAACGCCCGCGCCGTCCGTGCTGTCCGTGCCCTCGGCGGCCGCGGGCCTTGCCTGCGCGGCGGTCAGGACGGCAAAGCAGAAAAAAACAGAAAGTATCTTCCTCATATATAGTCTAAAGGATACACTTATCGGCGACACAAATAGGATAAAGCCCCCCGTGACTTTTGTCAAGGGCCCACCGGCCCCCCTTTTTAGGCCTTTTTACGCGGCCGGCCTGGGACTTGCGGCGCTTGCTAAAAAGCCGCTATCGGCTAAACTATACGCAGAGGAAAACTTTATGAACACCGCTAAACTCATGCTGACGATACCGGCCCTGCTCCTGGCCGCCGGCGCCGCCGCGGCGGATTTCAGCCTCAACATGATCAGCGCCCGCGACATGAATCCTTCCTCCCTGGCGCTGCCGCTGCCCGAACCCGTTCCCGGCTTTTCAGTAATAACCGAAGTTGAAGAAGCCTCCTACCTGGCCGACCGCGAAGCCGTGACAGAGCTGGAAGAGCGGGGCGCGCCCGCCGCCGGCCTGGGCGGGGACGGCACGGTGAAACTTTACCACCAGTGGCACAGGGAGCGGCTGGAGATCCGCTACCGCGACGCCAGCGGCCGCTATATCCCCGCCGCCCTGGCCCAGATCAGGCGCCTGTTCCGCTGCCGCCTGACCGGCCGGGAAATCGAAGTCCCGTCCCGCCTTATAGAAATCATAGACGCCATACAGGACAGGCATAACGGCGCAGAGGTTACCATTATCTGCGGCTACCGCAGCCCCGAGCTGAACGGCGCGCTGGCCTCCGATTCCGGCGGCGTGGCCAAGAAGAGCCTGCATATGCGCGGCCTGGCCGCCGACATCAAGATAGACGGGGTGCGCACCTCCGCCCTGCGCGACACGGCCAGGGCCCTGCGCGCCGGCGGCGTGGGCTACTACCCCTCGGACGGCTTCGTGCACGTGGACACCGGCGCTGTGCGCTACTGGTAATAAGGAAATAAATGACCTTTAAGAAACTGCTTCTCGCCCTGCTCACCCTCTCCCTCACGGCCCCGGCCGCCTGGGCCGGCGGTCCCGAGCACAGCCCGACAACCACCTTTTTAAGCGAAACCTCCGCCCCACTCACCCGGGAAGAGGCCGCCGCGCTTTTCCCCGGCCAGGGCGGAGACGACGACAGGATAGCCGTGGCCCCGGTCCTTATTATAATGGCGGGCGCCAAGGTCTGGAACGTGATAGTGAACGGCCGCCCTTCGGCCGACCTGGCCTCGGCCTACGCCAGCGCCATCCCCGGCTTCCAGTTCAACTGGGACGATATGGCCGACTGGCAGAAGGTCACGCGGCGCTACCGTTTCACGATGGGCAACGCCATCCAGGGCGACGACGCGGTGGACATCGTCTACGAGGCCTCCTTCTACCACGGCTCCCTGGCCACCCCGGGCGCCGGCCCGCTCAGGCGCGGGCATTACGTAGCGAATTTCGTGATCAAGCCGCTGGAGATCAAGATGAAGTGGGGCTGGAAAGTTTCGCTGAGCGTCCTGATGTCCAACCCGATGAACGTAGGCACCGCGGAAGAGCCGGTGGCCTTCCTGGAGGCCGACCTCAAGTGGCTGTTCGCCAAGCCCTTCAGCGACGAGCCCAAGATCGGCATGGATACGATGAGCGTAGACGGCCTGGGCAACCTGAACACCTCCGTGGCCGGCGGCCTGGAACTGCCCCGGATCGAGGTTGACGATACGGCCTCCGCGCCGGCAGTGAGCTGGGACTGAAGGCCCAGACCCGGCCTAGGCCCCCGGGCACTTGCGCAATCCCCCAGGGAAGCTAAACTATATACATGAAGGGACAAGGAGACAACTCTATGAAAAAACTACTTCTGGCTGCCGCTGCCCTCTGTGTTTCGTTTTCCCCCGCCTTTGCAGGCGCCGGCGCCGACGACGGCTACTTCAAGACCTCGGCCGTCACCGTGACCTCCGAAGAGACCGTCACCGACCTGACGGATAAAGACGTTTTCCCCGTGCCGCTGCGCATGCCCCAGACCAAGGTGGTGGGCGCAGGCGCCATAGTGAACGGCGGCGTGCAGGCCTGGAACGTCATCAACAGCGGCAAGCCGGACGCCAGCCTCTCCAGCTCCTACGCCAGCGCCATCCCCGGCTTCTCCTTCAACTGGGCCAACTTCAGCGGCTGGAAGAAGAAGGAAGTGGTCTACACCTACACCGTCACCAACCTGATGCAGGTGGACGTCATAAAGATCAAGTACGCCGTCTCCTTCTACTATAACGGCCAGAACCTGGTGGCCTCACGCGAGCCCAGCGACCCCCTCAGCAGCCTGGCCCAGCGCAGCGACGCCATCAGGGGCCACTACATCACCAACTTCACCGTGCGCCCTCTGACCATGAACATCAAGTGGGGCTGGAAATTCTCGCTTAACGTGCGCATGTCCGACCCGATGAACGTGGGCTCCGCCGACAACCCCGTGGCGCACCTGCAGGCCGACCTGAACTACATAGTCTCCACCCCCTTCTCCACCAACGGGTCGATGTGGACCTACGACGTCACCGGCCTGGGCCAGTTCAGGGACCTGACCATCAGCGACAAAGGGATGGCCGAGAAAATGGCGCCCGAGCTGGTCGCCCCGGAACTTCCGGCGGCCCCTGCGGAACTGCCCTCCGTGAACTGGAACTAAAAACTCTCCCGCAAATAAAAAACCCCGGCGCAAACCGGGGTTTTTTATTTAGGGACGTTGTTGAGTTATTGAGTTTTTCTGAAAACTCAATAACTCAACAACGTCCCTGGCTGCTACTTAGCGCCGCAGCACTTCTTGTATTTTTTGCCGGAGCCGCAGGAGCAGGGGTCGTTGCGCCCGATCTTGGGTTCCTCGCGGCGGACGGTCTCCACCTTCACGGTCTCGCCGCCCTGCAGCACTTCGGGATGCTTCTGCATCCACTTCTTGACCTCTTTGTCGTCGCTCACGTCCACGCCGTCCACCAGCATCTTGCGGTAGATGCCGATGATCAGCGAGCGCATCTGCGGGTCCTTGGCCTGCGCCAGGATCTGCGGGGACATCTTGTCCAGCTCCGCCGCCAGTTCGTCGTCGGTCTTTTCCGAGGCCGGCTTGTTTTTGGCGGGGGCGGCGGGCGCCTTGGGGGCGGCCGGGGGCTTAGCCGCGGCCGGCGGCGCCTTCGGCGCGGCCGGGGCCGGCGCGGGGGCCGGCTTCTGGGCGGCGGGGGCCTGGGACACCGCGTCCTCGGGCCGCTTACCTTCCTGCTTGCCGCCTACGATCTTCTTTAAAAAATCCCATGACATAGACAATTCTCCTTATTTCGCCAGCACGCCGGCTTTGTCCTTGAGGTAACAGGCCAGGGCGATGGAGTGCAGTTTGGTCATCGGCGAGTCCGTGCGGGACGGCAGTATGACTGGGATATTGGAACCGGCCAGCAGGGTGGCCGACTTCATTCCGGCGCCGAAGAAACTCAGGCACTTGTAGACCGGGTTGGCGGCATCGAGGTCGGGGAACAGGGCGATGTCGGTATTGCCCGGCACCACCGCGCCCTTGATGCCTTTCTCGGCCGCCAGTTCCTTGGAGAAGGAGATATAGACGTCGTAGGGGCCTTCCACTACGCAGTTCTTTATCTTGCCTTCCTTGTTCATGTTCGCGAGCGCCTGGGCGTCGAGGGTGCTCGGGATCTTCTCGTTAACCTTCTCCACCGGGCAGACCACGGCCACGTTGGGCTTCTCCACTCCGAGCATGCGCATCATGTCCACCGCGTTGTTGACTATCATCGCCTTCTGCTCCAGCGTCGGGGCGATCATGATGGCCGCGTCGGTGACGGCGAAGAGTTTGTGGTAATTGGCCTGCTCGAACAGCACGAAGTGGGAGAGCACGGTGCCCTCGGCCACGGCGCCGATTTCTTTGCGCAGGATGGCCTTCATGTAGAACTTGGTGTCCACCAGGCCCTTCACCAGGAAGTCGCCCTTGCCGGCCTTCACCAGGTCCACGGCCATATTGCACATCTCGGCGTAGTCGCTCTTGTCTACGATCTCGAAGAGGGCGAGGTTCAGGCCTACCTTGTTGCCCATCTCCTCGACCTGCGCCTTCGGGCCGATCAGGATGCCGCCCGAGATGATCTTGTGGTCCACGCCCATCTTGCAGGCGGTCAGCACTTCGTCGTTATTGGCGCCGGGCACCACTATGCGGTTGGTCTTGCCCTTCACCATGCCCAGCAGCTCGTCAAAGTTCTTGAATTTCATTTATGTCCTCCGGAGTAAGTTTGATTTGAAACCAAATCAGTATTTCTTTATCTGGCCAGGATGCCTGAGCGCTATCTCGGCCGCAGTGCGCAGGGCCGTCATCTCGTCGCCGCCGGGGTAGGAGAGGATCTGCGCTATCCAGCCGGTCCGGCGCTTTATCTCGGGCACCAGCACCTTGTCGTAGGCCAGGCCGCCGGTGAGCACGATGGCGTCCACCTTGCCCTCCAGCACCGCCGCCAGGGCGCCTATCTCCTTGCAGATCTGGTAGCCCATCGCGTGCACCGCCTCGCGGGCCTCGTCGCGGGTCATTTTGTCAGGGTCGATGCCGCTGCCGGGCTTGATCTCCCCGGTCAGGATGTATTTTTCCAGCGCAACGCAGTCGGAAGTGCCGGTGTAGGCCACCAGGCCGCCGTGGCCCTTGAGCTTGAGCATCATCTCTTTCTCGGTGTATTTCCCGCTGAAGCACAGTTTGACCAGCCCGCCGGCGGGCACGCCGCCTGAGCGCTGCGGGGTGAACGGGCCGTCGCCGTTGAGGGCGTTGTTCACGTCGATAACGCGGCCGCCCAGGTGCGCGCCCACGGAGACGCCGCCGCCGCCGTGCATGACGATCAGGCGGCATTCCTCGTAGGGCTTTCCCAGCTGCTTGGCGGCGTGGCGGGCGCAGCGCTTCTGGTTGAGCGCGTGGAAAATGGAGATGCGGGGGTTATCGGGCATGCCGGAGTAGCGCGCGAGCGGCAGCAGCTCGTCCACCACTACCGGGTCGGCGATGAAAGAAGGGATGCCCAGGGGCGTCGCGATGTCGTGCGCGATAATGCCGCCGAGGTTGGAGGAATGATCTCCCAGCACGCCCTCGCGCAGGTCTGCCAGCAGCATGTCGTCCACCGCGTAGACGCCGCCTTCGATGGGTTTTACCAGGCCGCCGCGGCCGATGACCGCGCTCAGCTCTTTAAGGTCTATGCCGTGCTCCTTGAGCGCCTCCAGCGTCATGCGCTTGCGCATGTCGAACTGGGCGGTTATTTTCTCATGGTCGTAAGGCTTCATGTCTTCCGGGCTGTAGCGGACGGTCTTGTGGAAGACCTCTTTCTCGCCGCGGAAGTAGCTGACCTCGTCGGAGGTGGAGCCCGGGTTTATTACGAGTATGTTATAGTCGGCCATGTTTTCCTCACTCGAAAATAATGTCGTACAGGTACGGCGCGTTCTTCTTCTCAATCGTCACGAAGATCTTCTTGCCGCCTTCGGCCGCGAAGCCGGGCTGCTCCTTGGCCCCGTAGCAGTAGTCCTCTTTGGCGCAGGACAGCAGCGGGGCGGGCTCGCCCCAGGGGCCCCAGGGATAAGGGGCCAGCCGCGCCAGCGCGCGGCCGCCGTCCGGGTCGGAATAGACGGCCAGGTAGGACTTCAAATGCTCGTTGTAGGAAACCGAAAATTCCTCCGGCATGCCGGGCAGCACGTCCGCGGCCTCGGAGATGTCCGAAGTCCAGGCCCCGGTAGAGTCGGAGGGAGCGTAATAGGAATACTTTTCGCGGGCGGCCAGACCGCCGGGCTTCACGCGGGCCAGGCGGGCGGCGTATTCGCCCGGGGCGCTCATGACGCGGCCGTAGACGTAGACCCAGCCGTCCTCGTCGGCGTGCAGCGCCGAGCCGAAGGCCGGCTCGATGTCGTTCCAGAGCGAGTAGCGCACCCCGGCGCGCGCCTTGGTGTAGGGGCCTGCCGGCTCGGCCGACACCGCCACGCCCTGCCCGACGCGGAAGTAGTCGTAGGGCTCGGGGCCGTAATTGTTCATTATGGAGTAGAAGACATGGCAGCCGGCGGGCTGGCAGATCCCGGCCCGGGGCCAGAACTTGCGCACCTGGCTGTATTCCTTCAGATCGCCTGACAGCAGCGGCAGGGGCCAGCGGTTCTCGTCGGACACGAAGGTCAGCGCCCCGGCCTGACCGTAAGGGGAGGTGCTGGGAACCAGGGCCGCGCCGCCGTCCACTATGCCCCAGACGGCAGCCTGGCCGTCCGGGCGCAGCTCGCCCGCCCAGATATTGTTGAGCAGCCAGAGGGTGCGCCCGTCAGGAAGGGGCACGGAATAATTCCCGCCCTGCCCCACTACCGCGTTGGTGGAAGCCGCCTGTGCCAGCAGCGGGGCGCCGGTGGAAACGGAAAAAGCGGGGAAAGGCTGCGCCGCCAGCGCTCCCGCGAGCGGAGGCAGCAGGGCCGCCGCGCACGCGCATTTCATCGCCGCTGTTTTTAACTGGAACCGCATGCTTGTAAACTCCGGAAGGACCCGTGTAAATTTAAATTATAATATAATAGAAACCGCGCCCCGTGCAACTGCGGGCCGCCAAGCCGCCGTTTTCTGTAACATATTAGTCATTGAATTTTAACTGCGCTCTGTTAGACTATAAACATGTTCCATAGGGCAAAAACGCTGATTGCCGCCGCCTGCCTGCTGGCAGCGGCTGTTTCGGCGCGCGCCGCGGCCCCCACTCCGGCGATAACGGCCACGAGCACCGGCAGCGTCAACGTCTCCTGGACCGGGGGCGCCACGCCCTTCATCGCGGCCCTCTCCACCACCTCCTCGTTTGCGCTGCTCACCGCCACCGGGTCCGTAACGGCTTCGGCCACCGGCTACCCGGCGCTCAACCCGGACACCACCTACTATTTCAAGGTCAAGTCCTCGGCCGACGCGGACAGCCTGTATTCCGCGGTATATTCCACCGCCACCCGGGCCGCCGCGCCTTCCGGCGTCTACTCCCAGCCGCCTTATTTCACGGCCGACTCTTCCTACACGGCCGTGGCTTCCCTGGGCTGGAACACCGGCGGCAACCCGGAGTGGACCAGCTACGATATCGCCTACAACGACGGAGTAAACCCGGACGCGGTGGCGCGGACGAACAACCCGGAGGGCGCGCCCCTGAACGTGGGCGGCCTTAACGCCAATACCACTTACTATTTCAGGGTCAGGGCCCGCGGCGTTTCAGGCGTGCTTACCGCCTATACCGCCCCCGTCTCCACCTCCACGCTGGCGATGCGGCTGGCCGGAGTTTCCCACTCGGTCCATGAAACCACCGCCGCCGTTTCCTGGACCGCGCTCAACCACGCCACTATACAGGCGCTCCGCTCGCAGGGCTACAAACTGCTCTATTCGGTA
This sequence comes from Elusimicrobia bacterium GWD2_63_28, assembly GCA_001799895.1. Classification (GTDB taxonomy): domain Bacteria; phylum Elusimicrobiota; class Elusimicrobia; order Elusimicrobiales; family UBA9959; genus UBA9959. The sequence goes on along the minus strand of MGUI01000071.1, from coordinate 7,997 downwards.
AACGCCTCGATGAGCGTCCCCGCCTCCTGGACCACCGATAACGCTGCGCTTTCATCGAGGGACCTGAGCGGGCTGTCCCGCAACACGACCTATTACTACCAGATCGGCGCGCTTAACCACCCGGGCACGCCCAACCTGCTGGAGACGCGCACCTTTACCACGCTGGGCGCGCGCCCGCAGAACCTGGCCCGGATCGCGGTAGCCGACGGCTCGGCCTCCCTGGGCTGGACCGCCCTGGCCGCCGCCGACGCCCTGGGCTTCCGCCTGGAAGCCTCTACCAGTAATTTCGCCGGGGGCGCCGTAGAGTCCTCCACTTCGTACCGCGCGGACCTGAGCACGCTGACCATCAACACGCTGTATCCGAATACCACCTACTATTTCAGGACGGCGTCCCTGAACACCGCCTACGCGCCCAATTACAGCTCCACAGTTTCCTCCATAACCCTGGCCCTGCCGGTCTCTCAAAACCTGGCCTATATAAACGCGGACGCCCAGGCGGTAACCGTAAGTTTTATACCGCTGCCGGAAGCCCCGCAGGCCTTTGCCTGCGAAGGCTACCGCCTGGAGGGGTCTTCCTTGCCTTTCGGCGGCGCGTCGGCCACCATAGTTTCTTCGGTCTCGTACTCCTACCAGGAAGACCTGCGGGCGCTGACCCTCTCCGGCCTGGCCCCCAACACCACCTACCACCTGCGCCTGGGCACGCTTAACTGGGAGCGCACCCCCAATTACACCGTGCTGGCCTCCACCAAAACCGGCTTTCCCGCCCCGATGGCCGGCGTGACGCTGAACCAGATCTGGAGCTCCAGCGCGGCCGTCAACTATACCCCCAACGCCGCCGCCGACGGGCACGTGGTAGAAGCTTCCGTTTACAGGTTCTTCACCGGCTTGATATTCAGCTCGGCCACCCGCAGCGCAACCCTCACCAGCCTTACGGTCGGCGGCCTCTCCTCCAATACCACCTATTACTTCCGCGCCGGGGCGCTCTACAACGGCACCACGATTTATTCCAACACCGTGCCGGAGTTCCGGCAGACGCTCGCGGCCCCGCTGGCGGGCCTGGGCTTCCCCGGGGTGTTCCAGTCCAGCGCCACGCTGTCCTGGACGCCTTTCACCGGCAGCGCCAAGGGGTTCCTGCTCGAAGCCTCGGCCCTTCCCTCCTTCTCGCCGGTGCTCTCCTCCTCCGGGACGGAGAGCACGGGGGTGAGCAGCCTGACCGTTTCCGGGCTGGCCCCGAACACAAGTTATTATTTCCGGATCGCCACGGTCAACGACGAGGATTACACTAATTATTCCTACGCCCCCTCCACGGCCACGCTGGCGAACCCGCCCATAGAGCAGGCCTTCAACCTCATGCCGAATTCCATGACCCTGAACTGGCTGGCGAATTCCAATCCCCCGGACACCCGCTATTTAGTGGAAATGGACGACAATTCCAACTTCGGGTCTCCGCTGACCTCTTCTACGACCGTGATCTCTTCGGCCACTTTTTCGGGGCTGTCTCCCAACACCATCTACTACAGCCGCGTGACCGCCATCAACCGGCGCAACCGGCCCATCCCGGCGGTAAACTTCTCGGTCATGGCCACCGACGCCTTCGACCCCGGCGTCCTCGCGCCCGGCGGCATAACCGCCTACTCGCTGAACTCCAACTGGACCAGCGGCGGCAACAATCCCGGCACCTGGTACCTGGCCAGCGCCTCCTCCAGCACCGATTTCTCCGGCACCGTGCTCACCTCCACTACGAAGAATTTTTCGGCCTCTTTCTCCGGCCTGGTTTCCAACGCCAGCTATTACCTCAGGGTCTCCGCCATCAACCTGTCCGACGTCGCTACCGACCCGCCCACCGACCTCGGCACCGCGCTGACCCTGCCGACCACAGCCTATATACTGCCGCAGGCCGAGACTTTTTCGAACATGATGATAGACGGATTCACGGCCAACTGGGCGTCCAACGGCAACTCTTCCCACACCTGGTACTATGTGCAGGCTTCCACGCGGTCCGATTTCGGAGTTGTAAATTCCTCGCGCCTGGTGCAGGCCCTGACCTGCAACTTCTCCGACCTGATGATAGACGCCACCTACTGGATCCGGGTGCAGGCCCGCGGCCAGACCGGCGCGCAGGCCGCCTGGCCCGCGGGCGCGGACGTGGAGCGGTCCACGCACACGCTGCTGTATTCGCTCTACAACGCCCTGGCCCTGCAGGCCAACGAGATCACGCTGAACACTTCCTACGGCGTTATCTCGGTGCTGCTGCCGAAGGGCTCCATCGGCAGCTCCACGCGCCTGCGGCTGGAGCCGGTCTCGGTCTTCGCGCCGCCCAACTCGGCGGTTTCGGAACTTATCCCCACGGGCATAGGCATCTCCCTCACCCATTTCCCGCCCACGCTGGTGCTGAACGCCATCACCTTAACCGTGCCCTACAGGGTCTCCGACCTGCCGCTCGGCACGGACCGCTCCAGACTGATCCTGGCCCTTTACGACGAGGCCCACGCCGTCTGGATCCCGCTGCCTTCAGTGTCTGACACGGGCAACAACCGGGTGATAGCCCAGACCTGGCATTTGTCCACTTTCCAGATCATGCAGTCGCAGCCCGGCGCAGGGCTGGGCGCGGTGAAGATCTACCCGAACCCGTACAGGCCTAACTCCGTCTCGGACGTGATGCATTTCACCAACCTGCCGGCCTACGCGAAGGTCAGGATCTACACCTTCCTCGGCGAGCTGGTGCGCACGCTCCGGGCCGACGTGAACGGCATGGCCCACTGGGACGGGCTCAACGGCAGCGGGCGCAAGGCCGCCAGCGGCGTCTACATAGCTTTCATACAGACCAGCGACAAGAACAGTTCGAAGAGTTTCAAGATAGCCCTGGAAAGGTAAAGGGCGCGTAATTTATGAAACGGAAGGAAGGACAAAGCATTTTTTGGGGCGCGGCTCTGCCGGCGCTGCTGCTTTGCGTCCTGGCCTGCGCGCCCGCCGGGGGCGCCGGCTTCGATTCGGCCTCGGCCGGCACCGCCTCGGGCCAGTTCCTCAAGATAGCCTCGGGGGCCCGCGGGGCGGCCATGGGCGAGGCCTATTCGGCGCTGGCCGACGACGCCTTCGCGCTGGACTGGAACCCCGCCGGCCTGATACACATAAAAAGGAACTCGATGGCGCTGATGCACGCGCCCTACCTGGCCGGCTCCTACGCCGATTACTTCGCCTACGCCGAGACCGCCGGCGATGTGGGGTCCTGGGGCGTTTCGATGAAGTACATGAATTACGGCAAGATAAACAAGACCGGGTCCAGCGGGGTCTCGCTGGGCAACTTCACGCCGTACGACGTAGCCCTCAACGTCGGCTTCGCCTGCTACATCACCGGCTTCAACAAGGAGCCCGAGGAGCGCTTCGTGCTGGGCGCCACCGGCAAGTTCGTGAAGTCCAAGATCATTTCCGAAGACAACACGGTCTCCGCCGACATCGGCCTGAACATGCCCTACATGTTCGAGAACCGCTTCCGCATGAGCCTGACGGCGCAGAACATCATGGGCACGCTGCGCTACGACAAGGAGGAGGCCCCGCTGCCGCTGATATTGCGGCTGGGAACCCTGACCTCGCTTTCAGAATATTTCAACCTGACCGGCGACATCGTGGCGGTGAGCGACAGCCTGCCCTGGCTGGCCATGGGCGCCGAGGTTAAGGTGCCGGCCCACAAGGACATGGACGTTTTCCTCAGGACCGGGTTCAACACCCGGGCGGTGAGCGACCTGGGCGGCCTGCGCAACGTCTCGTTGGGCGGCGGCCTGCGCTACAGGGACTACCGCCTGGACTACGCCTTCTCCCCGTTCGGGGACCTGGGCACGGTACACCGGATCTCGGCGGTAATCACCTTCTCCGGCCGGGAAACCGGCCCCCCTCCCCCTTACAAGAGATATTAAAAAAGCCCGGCTGAACCGGGCTTTTTATTTTACAGCCGCCGCCGTCAGACGGCGGCCGGTTTTTTCCTGTCAGCCGTCAGCGGGAAGGACATGGCCAGCCAGGCCCCGGAGAAGATAGCCCCCAGCGCCGGGTAGAAGCTGGGCGCTATGGTGCCCAGCGCCTGCAGCCCCGACACCCAGGTGGCCGTCAGGCCCTTGGCGAAACGGTAGGTGAAGGCGTCGGCCACTTGCTTGGCGCGGTAGCGTGTGTCGTAGGAGAACGGGATATAGAGCGTCTCCTTCGAAGCCCTGAAGATGGAATAGTCCATGCCCTTGAACAGCAGGAACGCGGTGGCGCCCAGCCACAGCGACGGGTAGAGCAGCAGCAGCGCGCAGGTGACTATGTGCACGGCCGGGATGGCCGTCAGTATGCCCCGCCTGGGGATGTAGCGCAGCAGCAGCGGCGTGGCCAGGAACTGCATGGAAAACGAGAAGATGTTGACCTGCATCCAGAAATTCCCGAGGTAAGCGGTCCGGGCGTCCTTGAGCGGCATATTATCCTGCACCAGCTGCGTGAAGCGGAAGTCCAGCGCCGTGGCCACCACCTGCGCCGCGAAGATAATGAAGGCGATGAACAGGACGGTGCGGTTCTCTTTGAGGATACCCAGGTGCAGGTGCCCCTTCCTGCCCCCCGCTTCTTCGGCAGAGGGTTTAGGCTCTCCGGCTTTGCCGTAGCCGGCCCAGAACAGCCAGACCGCCGGCAGTATCAAGAGCGCCGAGAGCAGCACGAACACTTCGGTGCCGTAACCTACCGCGTAGCGGCCAAGCAGCCAGCCGCCGGTCAGCGAGCCCAGCGCGCCCAGGCCGGCCACCGGCCCATTGAAGACCTTTCCCTCTTCATCCTTGAGCACGCTGTTGATGAAGGACCAGTACTGCTCCGAAATTATAACGACGTAGGATTCCTTGAACACCAGCAGCAGGAAAGCCAGCCAGCGCCCGGCGTGCCCCAGCAGCGCCCAGGCCACTACGAAGAAAGCGGCGCTGCCCAGCATGGACACGGCCATGGCCTTCTTCGCGCCTACGGAGGAGAGCAGGCGGCCGTAGCCGTAGATCATGGCGGCCATCATGAAGGGCACGCAGGCTATGGCGTAGGGCTTGGAGCCGGCGCCGAACTGTTCGATGAAGATGGACTCCGCCGGCGAGCGGATGAATTCGTAACCGGCGAAGAGGAACATGGCGGAGAAGCCGGCCAGGAAAACGGCCCCGGCCACGTGGCGGCCCCTTTCTGTTTTAAGCGCAGCGAGAAGTGTGCTCATGTCTGACTATTATCCCAAATAACCGCGCCGCCCACAAAGGCCCGGCCTTTTGCCGCGGTCCGTATCTTTTGGTATAGTTGAGGCGCGGGCGGGAAGAACTATGACTGAACTGATCGGATACCTGGCATCGGCACTCGTGGCGGTTTCGCTGCTGACCAGCAATGTGCTGCGCCTGCGCGTACTCAACCTCGCCGGCGCGCTCGTCTTTATAGTGTACGCCGCCCTCACTCACGCCTGGCCCGTCCTCGCGGTAAACTTCTTCGTGGCCTGCATAGACCTCTGGCACATAATCAGCCTTAAATCAAAAAAGGACATCTTCAAGCTGATGCAGGTGACCACGGATAACCCGCTGCTGGCCAATTTCCTGGCCTACTACGCGCGCGGCGTCTGGGAGTTCTTCCCCGATTTCGACCTGGCGAAACTCAAGGACCCGCGCTGCGTCTTCATCCTGCGCAACCTGCTGCCGGTGGGCCTTTTTATCTACACCGAAGAAAAGCCGGAGATAAAAATCCACCTCGACTTCGTGGCCGAGGATTACCGGGACCTGAAAAGCGCACGCTTCCTGTTCAACGGGGCGCACGGCGCCGGGGCTTTCGAGGGCTTCACCCATTTTGCCGCCGCCAGCGCCTCGCCCAGGCACGCCGGCTACCTGCTGCGCCTCGGCTTCGAAGAGGACCCGGCGGGCGGGCAGTTCAGAAAAAAGATCTAGGACGCCGCTCAGGCGGCAGGGAGGCATGACATGAAGACATCCTACGCGGAAAACCACAAATTGCTGGAGCGGGCCGTAGAGGTAGTGACCACGCGCACCGCCCAGCGCCGCTCTACGCTGGCCATCTTCGACCTGGACGGCACGCTGTTCGACAACCGCACCCGGACCATGTTCATCCTGCGCGAGATCTCGGAGAAATTCGACAGCCGCGTCCCGGGTCTGGCTGCGGCCTTCTCCAGTTTCCGCGACCTGTCGGAAGTGGATTACAGCCTGGACGTGACCCTGCGCCGGCTGCGCGTCCGCAACCCGGCCGAGACCGCTTTTATAAAACAGGAATGGGCCAAACGCTTTTTCTCCGACGAGTACCAGAAGTACGACATGCCCCTGGCCGGCGCCAAGGCCTACGTGGAGCGGGTGCACAAGGCGGGCGCAACGGTGATCTACCTGACCGGGCGCGACGTGGGCCGGATGCTCGTGGGCACCACCGAAGTGCTGCGCCTCTACGGCTTTCCCGTCGGCGTGGCCGGCACCATGACGATAGTAAAAAAGGAATTCGAACAGGACGACGAGATCTTTAAGAAAGAAGTCAGCGAGTACATCGACCGCCTGGGCGAGGTTGCGGCGGTCTTCGAGAACGAGCCCGCCAACTCCAACATCCTGCGCGCCCGCTTCCCCGGCGCGGCCTCTTTCTTCGTCGAGACCCAGCACCGCCCCGGCGCACCGCGCCTGGACGCCGGCATCATCCGCATAAAGGATTTCCGCCCGCCCCGCCGCCCCGCGGCCAGGCCCTGAGCGCAGCGGGTTTCTTTAAAAACCTCCGGGGAATATTACCCCTTGACAAGTCAACACTTGTCTGTTATATTCTAGATGTAGTCCTGATCTTTGATAGTCGCGTCCGGCAGTGCGGTGTGGTCTCGGCAGGGGTTCGGCCCCGTCCGGCGCTTCGGTTCCCCCGGGTTTGCGGTCCGCTTTCGCGGTGCGTCTTGCGGCGCCCGCTTCGGTTGCGGCGCGGCCCTCGCCCCCGGGGAGTGCTTCGGCCCGTCTCCCGCCTCTTTGGCGGCGCGCGGCCGGGTTCCTGGTTCAGCGGCCCGCCTCCTGGCGGTGTTCCGGCTCCCGGGTTGGCGCTTCCGGCTCCCCCCGCCCCGTGCGGTCCGGGGTTTTCGGTCGCCCTTGGTCGGTGTGCGGTCTGCGGTTGCGGTACAAACTACAGTAACGGCTTCGGCCGATGATAGAGCCCCCTCACTGAAGGGGGCTCTCTCAATTTCTTAAGCCCCCTTCAGTGAGGTTCCTTATATAAGAAGCTCGCTGACGCTCGCATGAGGGGCTCTCTCAATTTATTGGAGTCTGCATGCAAAAAAAAGACCCCCGACTCCGGGGGTCTTCTTTTTAGTACGCGCCGCGGCCGCTCAGTATTTGAACTGGCCCTTTTCGTAGAGGGTGACCTTACGGCCGCTCTTGAGCGTAGCGGTCACCTTCTTGTCCTCGGTGTTGATCATGTCCCAGTGCACGGCCGAGTCGTTGTAGCCCAGTTTCACCTTGGCTTCCTTCGTCAGTTTCGAAGGGTCCCCGGCGTAGGTGTCGGTGTAGGAATTGCCTATGGCTACGTGGCAGTTGCCGTGCTTGCCGCCGTGGTTCTCGTCGAACAGGATATCCGCCATGAAGCGGTCTATCTTGGAGAAGCGCTTGTCGGTCAGGGAGTATTCGCCCAGCTGCGCGGCGCCCTTGTCGGTGGCCATGATCTTCTTCACGTAGTCCTCGCCCTTAGCGGCGGAGATCTTCACGGCGCGGCCGTCCTTGAACTCCAGTTTTATCTTCTCTATGTAATTGCCGCCGCGGAAGGTTGGCAGGTTGGCGTAGTACATGCCTTTCGTGCCGCGCCAGTCGGGCGAGGTGAAGATCTCGAAGCTGGGGATATTGTGGCCGCTGACGCCCAGGAACTTGCGCTTCTCGCCAAGCGCCACCTCGAAGTCCATCGAGGCGGACTCGGTGCGCAGCGTGGCGATGCCCAGGCCGTTGATCCACTTCTTTATGGCCACCGTGTCCTTGTAGATCTGCCCCCATTTCTTGGCGGGGCTGGGCTCG
>MGUI01000070.1 GCA_001799895.1 Elusimicrobia bacterium GWD2_63_28 | reverse complement strand
GTTGTGGTTCTTGGCGTCGTACTTGTCGTCGTTGACGCCCATCACTATGGTGATGTCCTCGCCCTGCGCGGGGGCGGAGATGATGACTTTCTTGGCGCCGCCCTTGGTGATGTGGTTCTCGGCGCCTTCCACGGTCTTGCCCTTCTTGTTCACGCCGTCGGACTTGATGGTGAACAGGCCGGTGGACTCGACTACGATGTCTACGCCCATGCTCTTCCACGGGATGGCGGCCGGGGACTTTTCCTTGAAAACCTTTATCTTCTTGCCGTCCACGGTTATCTCGTCGTCGGCGGTGGCCTTTATGTCGTTCGTCAGGCGGCCGTGCACGGAGTCATACTTCAAAAGGTGCGCGTTAGTCTTGGAGTCCGTCAGGTCGTTGATAGCGACCAGCTCCAGCTGGCCGTCGGTGCGCGCGAGGATAGCGCGGGCGACCAGCCTGCCGATGCGTCCGAAACCGTTAATACCTATCTTAGTAGCCATTTGTGTCTCCTTTTATATGGGAACCGCGTGAATAATTAACTAAATCTATATTAAGTAACCCCTAAATTGTAGCAAATTTGCCCTCTATCGAGCCCCCCCGAACTCCGCCCCAGACCTCACTATCGAGGCCTCGCCTCGCTATCGAGGCGAGGCCTCGATAGAAAACAACGGGCCGCTTCCCTGTGGAAACGGCCCGCTGACGAAAAACACCGATCTGTTGTTTGCGCGCGGCCTATCGAGGCGAAGCCTCGATAGGGGGTTATTTGCCCACGGCCTTCACTTCGAAGCCCAGCTTCCGCAGCTGCGCGTGGGGCAGGATATTGCGCCCGTCGAAAAGGAAGGCCGGCTTGCGCATGCCTTCGTAGAGCTTCTTGTAATCCAGCGCCTTGTACTCTTCCCAGTCGGTCAGCAGCACTATGGCGTCCGCGTCCTTCGCGGCGGCGTAGGGGTCGGTGGTGGTCTTTATCTTCGCGGCCAGCTCGCCCAGGTCTTCGGCCACGTGGCCCAGGGCCTTGGGGTCGGTGATCACTATCTGCGCGTGTTCTTCGGCCAGCATTTTGGTGATGGTAATGGACGGCGACTCGCGGGTATCGCTGGTATTAGCCTTGAAGGCGAAACCGAAGATGGCGATCTTCTTGTTGGCCAGGGTGTTGAACATGGTCTTTATGATGGTCCCGACCATGCGCTCCTGCTGGTAATGGTTCATCAGCACCACCTGGCGCCAGTAATCGGCCACTTCCGTCAGGCCGTAGCTCTCGCAGATGTACACCAGATTCAGAATGTCCTTCTTGAAGCAGCTCCCGCCGAAGCCGGGGCCGGTCTTGAGGAACTTGGAGCCTATGCGGCTATCCATGCCAATGGCGCGGGCCACTTCCTCCACGTCGGCGCCGGTGGTCTCGCACAGGGCGGACAGGGAATTGATGGAGCTCACGCGCTGCGCCAGGAAGGCGTTGGCCGCCAGCTTGGACAGCTCGGAAGACCACAAATTGGTGGTCAGGATCTTTTCTTTCGGCACCCAGGCGGCGTACACGTCTACGAGGGCCTTTATGGCGGCCTTGCCGCGCGGCGTCTGGTGGCCGCCTATCAGCACGCGGTCCGGCTTCTCCAGGTCGCTGATGGCCGTGCCCTCGGCCAGGAACTCGGGGTTGGACAGCACTTCGAAATGATGCTTGGGATGGCGCTTGAGAATGCTCTCCATGGCCTCGGCGGTGCGCACGGGCAGGGTGCTCTTCTCCACCACTATCTTGTCGCGGTTGGCCACCTTCACTATGTTGCGGGCGGTGGCTTCCCAGAACTGCAGGTCCGACGCCGCGCCGGCCCCGCGGCCGAAGGTCTTGGTCGGCGTGTTCACGCCCACGAAAATGATGTCGCATTCTTTGATGGCCGCGTCGATGTCCGTGGAGAAGAACAGGTTCTTGCCGCGGCGCCGCTCCACCACTTCCTGCAGGCCGGGCTCGAAGATGGGCATCTTGTTGGAATTCCAGGCGTCTATGCGCTTCTTGTTGATGTCCACCACTATGACCTTGCGGTCGTGGTTGTGGTCGGCTATCACGGCCATCGTCGGCCCGCCGATATAACCCGCGCCAATGCAGCAAATAGATTTGTTCATTGTTCAGCTCCGTTTTTACTTAAGCGTCCGCCTGAAATAGTCCACGGTCTTCTTCAGCCCCGCCTCCAGCTTCACCTTGGGGGCCCAGTTCAGCTCGGCCTTGGCCAGCCTGATGTCGGGCTGGCGCTGCCGCGGGTCGTCCTGCGGCAGCGGCCTGTACACCAGCTTGCTCTTGCTCTCCGGTATCAGCGCCAGCACCTTCTCCGCCAGCTGCTTGATGGTAAACTCGTCGGGGTTGCCGATGTTCACCGGCCCGGTGAAGCCCGCCTTGTTGTTCATCATCAGCAGCATGCCGTTAACCAGGTCGTCCACGTACTGGAAGCTGCGCGTCTGGGAACCCTTGCCGTAAATGGTGATGTCCTTGTTCTGCAGGGCCTGCACTATGAAGTTGCTCACCACGCGCCCGTCGTTGGGGTGCATGTTTGGGCCGTAGGTATTGAAGATGCGCACCACGCGCACTGCCAGCTTGTGCTGGCGGTGATAGTCGAAGCACAGCGTCTCGGCGCAGCGCTTGCCCTCGTCGTAGCAGGCGCGCGGGCCGATGGTGTTCACGCGGCCCCAGTAGCTCTCGGGCTGCGGGTGTATCTCGGGGTCGCCGTACACCTCGCTGGTGCTGGCCTGCAGGATGGTGGCCTTGGTGCGGCGCGCCAGGCCCAGCATGTTGATCATGCCGTTCACCGAAGTCTTGGTGGTATGCACCGGGTTGAACTGGTAATGCACCGGCGAGGCCGGGCAGGCTAAATTGTAGATCTGCTCTACCTCAAGGGTAAGCGGCTCGCAAATGTCGTGCCGGATGAACTCGAAGCGCTTATTGTCGAGCAGGTCCAGGATATTGTCCTTGCTGCCGGTGAACAGGCTGTCCACGCACAGCACATCGTTGCCCTCGGCCAGCAGCCGCCTGCAAAGATGGGACCCTATGAAGCCCGCCCCGCCGGTAACCAAAATCTTTCGCTTGGTCATTTATTCTCCCGCCCTGAGCACCGCTTTAAGATTTTAGCAGTATAAAAGGGCCCAATCAATCGCGCCGCGCAGTATTGGTATAATATATTTATGAAGCCGACGGCCGACGCGACCCCCCGCCCCACCCCGGACCGCCTTATCTTTATTTTCCTCGGGCTTTTCTCTTTTGCGGTCATCTTCTCCGTCACCGCCGTACAAGCGGCCCTTTTCCTGACCCTTATCGCCCTGCTGGTTAAAAATTACCGTGAGCGCTCCCTGCCCCTACTGCCCCGGACCGCGCGAGCCCACCCGCTCGCCCTGCCCTGGCTGGTCTATTTGTCGGTCTGCCTGCTCACCGCCCTCACCGCCTATTACCCGGCCAAGGGCTTCAGCCAGCTCAACTCGGATTTCCTTAAATATATCTGCCTCTTCACGCTGCTGCTGGCGGTAAAGGCAGAGCATCTGCCCCGTCTTTCGGCCATCTACACCCTCGCCGCCTTCGCCGCGGCCGTAGTAGGAATAACCGAAGTCTCCGCCGCCAAGTACCTGGATATCTCGCCCCGGGCCAACGCCTTCATGAACGCCGTGCGCTACGGCGAGGTCATGGTCATCGCCTTCCTGCTCGCCCTCAGCCGCATCGCGCTCCCCTCAAAGGAAAGTTTCAGCCGCGAACGGGCCTTCTACCTGCTGGCCGCCCCTCTTATTTTCTCCGCGCTCATCCTCAGCCAGACCCGCGGGGCCTACCTCGGCGCCGTGGCCGGCGTCCTGGCCATGTTCTATTTCTCACCGGCTTCGCGCAAAAAACTGGCCGCCTGGTGCGCCGCCCTGCTGATCCTGGCCGGCCTGCTCATCTCCACCAATCCGGCCCTGAAAGCCCGCGTCTCCGCGGGGGCCATCGCCAACCGCGGCGACCTCGCCGACAACTCCCCCGCCACCGGCGTCAATGTGCGCCTGCGGCTGTGGGCGCTGGGCTTTAAAATGCTCAAGGCCCACCCCGTCTTAGGCGTGGGCCCCGACAATATTAAAAAGGTTTTTAAGAAATTCCACCCCGAGCCGTTCCCGGAAGACGGGATCTACGGCACGCTGAACAATCTCTATGTGCACCAGGCGGCCGAGCGCGGCCTGCTCGGGCTGGGCGCGCTGCTGCTGCTCTTCGGGGCCTCGTTCAAATTCGCCAGGGACCGCTTCCGCTCGACGGGCAGCCCCTACGCACTCTGGGCGCTGACCGCCCTGCCCGCTTATTTCGTGGTAAACCTCACCGAGATCTCCTTCCAGCACGTGCACACGGCCTTCGCCATTTTCCTGGCGCTGGCTTTCGCGGCGGCGGCCGGAAAAGAAACAGTTTAGAAGGAAGGCCGGCGGGCCATCGCCGCGTCTTTCTGGAAGATCCTGCGGAAAGTCCTGAGTATTATCCCCAAGTCCAGCGCCAGCGACATGTTCTTCACGTAGTACAGGTCGTAGTGCAGCTTCTCCACCGATTCGGCGGAGCTGGCCGTGGCGTGAAAATTTATCTGCGCCCAGCCGGTCACGCCGGGCTTTATCAGGTGGCGCAGATGGTAATGCGGCACGCTGCGCTCCAGGATGCGCACCTCGCTGGTCCACTCGGGCCGCGGGCCCACCAGCGACATGTCGCCCCTTAAAACATTCCACAGCTGCGGTATCTCGTCCAGGCGCGCGCCGCGCAGGAACTTGCCCAACGGCGTTATGCGCGCGTCCCCGCCCTTCACCTTATAGAGCGGCCCGGCCTTGCTGGCCCCCACCACCATGGTCCTGAATTTCCAGATGATAAAGCGGCGCCCGAGGTGCCCCACCCGCTTCTGCACGAAAAATACCGGCGCGCCCGGCCCGCCCTCGATTTTGATAGCCAGGTATACCGCCAGCATGAGGGGCAGCGTCAGCAGCAGCCCGGCCGCCGAGCCCAGGATATCCGCCGCGCGCTTGAAGACGGCGTAGAACTGGTTGCCCTTGTGCAGCACATTGCTCAGCAGCCAGCTCGGCTTGGCCGCCGACTCCGGCGGTATCTTGCCGTACAGGTCCTCGTAGAAATCCAGGTGGGTGATTATCGGGATCTCCTGCATCACGGCGGTGGATAGCAGCAGCCCTCCCACGGCCTGGTTGCTCTCGGCCTCCTCGGCGTCCACCACCAGCACGTCCAGCTTGGAGGCCAGGTCCACGGCGCAGCGGCCGTTGGGCCGCCAATACCCGCCGCCGCACGCGGCGCCCAGTGCGGGCAGCGGCACCACGGTAAAGCCCAGGTGGGGCGTTACCGGCAGGTCTTTTCGTATTTCTTCGATAAGCGGGTTGCTGCCCAGGAAGGCCACCTTCTGCATCAGCAGTTTGGAAAGCACCGCTCGCGTCCACACGCGGCGCCAGGCCGCGGCCATTATGTGCAGGAACAGCAGCGTCAGGAACAGATGCGTCTTCGGCGTAAGGCCGAGCTGCAGGTAAAAAGCGTAGAACAGCGCCGAGGCCGCGGCCAGGTTGGCGGCAAAAGCTATCAGCGATGCGTTCACCAGGTTTATCAGCCGGTTTATGCGGCGCACGTCGTAAAAGCCGACGGCGTAGAACACCCCCACCCACACCGGCAGGAACACGGAGAACACCTTCACGTGCTCCACGAAGAAGTCCCACGGCACCAGGCTGAACCGGCGCGCCATCAGCGCCAGCGCCAGCGCGGCGTAGAAGATCGGGATGTCGGCCAGCAGCAGCAGGGCGCTGCGCCACCTGTAGATCAGCACTTTGCCTCCATAAAAATATTATACAACTTGGCCGCCCCTTCGCAGCCTGCTTGCGGCCGCGACCGCTAGCAGGGCGTTGACCAGTAGTATCCCGGCCGCCGCCGCAAGCCAGAGTGACCTCAGGCCCGGGGCCTTGAACTCGAACACAGTTTCACTTTGCCCGGCCGGAACTGCCGCGGCCATGAAGGCATGGTTGGCCCGGTAGACTCGCGCCGGCCTCCCGTTCACTGATGCCGTCCAGGCCGGGTGGTAGTTATTATTTAAAACCAGCAGGGCCGGGCGCCGCGAACTGACGCGGTAGACGGCCCTGTCGGAGGAGAAAGAAACCAATACGACCTTGGCGCCCAAAGTCCCGGCAGCGAAGCCGACCCGCGGAAGGTCAGGTCCCGAGTCAGCGCGCTCCAGGTAAACGGCGGCCTCCAGGTCCGCAGGAGAAGCGGCCGATAGCGCGGATAGAAGCTCGCTGCTTCCGCTGAAGAGTCTGGCGTCCGGCACCAGGTACGCGCGTGCGAAAGCGCCCTTAAGCCTGTAGGCGTAGATCTCGGAAAAATAGCGTTTATCCAGCTTCTTGCCGGCCTTGGACTTCTGCAGCAACGGCCTTAAAAATCTCCCGGCAGCAAGGTCCAAGTCGCTGCGGAATACGGTAACGCCGTCTGATTCGGCACGCAGCAGCTCCGATTCTGTAGGGCTCAATATATAATTTATCCCCGCCGCCCGCGCCAAGTTAAAATTGAGACCCGCCGCGGGCGTATACTTGTGAAAGTAAAGGTTATACCAGTAATTGTCGAAGAAATCTTCGTGCTTTTTATCTGACAGTTGCGGGCTCAGTATCAGCTTGAAATAGTCCTTGTAGCGGCCGCTGAACACCGGGCCGCGGGCGTCCGCAGTCTCCAGCCCCTGGCTGATGGCGGGGAAGGGCGGCAGGCCGAAACTCGCTGTCCGCACCGGTTCAGCGGAGTTCCGCAGATCTTTCAGCGAGGAATAGCCCGCCGTCTGCAGGTACCTGTCAGACTCTGGCTCCTCCCCCTTGTTGCGGGCGAAGCGCAGCGACGCAGTAAAAAGCACAGAGAGGAGCATCGCCCAATATACGGTTCTGCGGCCGGGCAGGGCGAGCGCCGTGGCGGAGGCAGCCAGCCAGCCGGCGCCACCCAGGAAGAGCAGCGCGTGCAGGTAGGACTGCTCCCCCACCCTGCAGCCCCAGGCAGCCGCCGCGGCACCCGCCAGGAGCGCCCCCCAGGCCGCAGCGCGCGGCACTCGGCACGCCTCAACGCGGCCAGCCTGTACCAGCAGCAGGAAAAGCAACCCTGAGAGGACGTTAGGCACGACAGTTGATTTATGTATAAGTCCTGCCCAGGCAAGTCCCGCCAGCACGGCGAAGCCTAACAGGGCTCCCTGGAAGGCTAGGCCCGGCTTCTCTCCGCGCAAGATGAGGCCGGCAGCCGTTGACGCGGCCAGGGCGCCCAGGAACGGCAGGGTCCAAAAGAAATGCCCGAGGTCCATCTTCAGTAAGATGCTGCCGCGCAGCAGTGCGGAAATCTCCGAGGAATAAAAGCCGGAGATCAGCGCCACCGCGGCCAGGGCGATATAATACAGACGAAGGCGCGGGCTACGGAAGGCCAAGCCCAGGCCAGCCGCCGCTGGCACCAGCAGCGCGGCGCGGGCCATGCTCGAAACCAGCATAAGCCCGGAAGTCTTCAGAAAGCTCACAAACGCCGGGGCCAGGACAAAATCGGCGGCATGTTCGCCGCGCTTGCAGGCGAGCGGAATATACTGCAGCAGGGAGTACAGCACCGGCGAGCAGGCCAGCACATAACCGGCCCAGAGCACAAAATACCAGGCCAGCAGACCCCTGCGGTCTTTTTCAATGGCGCTTCCCTGGCCGCTAAAAACAAAAAGCAGCAGCAGTTGCACCAGCGGGAAATAAGGCAGGGTAAGCACCGGATACGAGAGCGCCAGGATGGCGTTGAGTCCGAGCAGCGGCGGCAACAGGCGGCGCAGCTCACGTCGGGCGCGGTAGGCGTCTATAAACAGACAGAAAAAGAGCGGAAAGGCGTAATTGAAGACGGTGCTGGGAATGCTGTTCTGCTGCACCTGCGAGGCCAGGGCGAAGAAAGCGCCGCCCCAGACCGCAGCGGTCCGGGGCAGCCCGGCGTGCTCTTCCAACAGGCGGAACATCCCCCACCCGGCGCAGAACATGAGAACCAGGACCAGGGCCGAGTAAATCAGCCAGGGCGGCAGAAAGGCAGACAGCAGGACCAGGACATAGAGCGGCGTGTGGTGCCAGGCGTAGGCCGGCATGCCGCCCGCGTAATTGGGATACCACTGGGCGAGCGGCCCATACTCGGAAAGCGCGCGGTAGCGAAAGAAGTCGGAATCAAAAACGTCGTGCAGTCTTACCGGCGCGAACGGGCCAAGCAGCAACTTATCCAGGTAGAAGACGGCGGCCAGCAGCGCGAAGAAGATCAGCAGTTCCCGGCGGCCGCTTTCGCCGCGGAATATGCGCTGCAGCCAGTCGATTGCACGTCTCATGCTGTGGGGCCGGCTACTTCTTGTTCCAATAAAACAGCTCGCGCCAGAACTGGAAGTAGTAGGCGGCGCCCCACTTCAGGATCTTCAGTTTTCTTACGCCGCCTATGCGGGCGGGCTCGTCGCCGGGGATCTCCCCTATCTTCATCTTGCGCTTGGCCGCGCGCACGGACATCAGCGGCTCCCAGCTGATGCGGGTCTGGAACAGCCATTCCGGCAGGGTGTAAGGGTCTTCCTTGTTGAGTTCCAGGTCGTAGATCAACTGCTTCGTGAAGGCGCGGTACATCACCATCACGTCGGTGTAATGCCCGCCGTGCAGCAGGTTCACCGTCTTGGTGAACAGCCAGTTGCCGAAGGCCGTCACTATATCGTCATCTTCGCTCTTGGCGCCGTCGAGGTACCGGGAGACTATAACCAGGTCGTAGCCTTCCTTCATCTTCTCTATCAGCGGCGGGATGCGGTCGGCCACTGAATTGCCGTCGGGGCTGAAGCAGAGCACCACATCGCCCTTGATGTGGGGCAGCACGTCGAAATAGGCGAACCGCACGCCCGGCTGGCTCTGCACCACCACCTCGTAGCCCTGCTCGCGGGCCCACTCGGCGGTGCCGTCGGTGGACTGCCCGTCCACCACTATGATCTGGTCCACCCATTCCCTTTTGACCTGGGGCATGATCTGCTTCATGCCCTCCAGTTCGTTCAGCGTGAGTACGAGGAGCGTGGTTTTCATTTAGTTTTTATTCCTTTTTCTTTGAAGAAGGCCTCTACGGTCTTTATGAAATAGTTCACGTGAGCGGGCCCCAGGTCCTGGTGCACCCCGATGTGGAGGCCGTTATTGCCCATGTACTCGGCGTTGGGGAAGTCGCCCAGCTTGTGGCCCAGGTAGGCGAAGCCGGGGCACTGCGTCGGCATCGACGAGAACAGGTGGCGCGTGTCTATGCCAGCCTTTTCCAGGTAGAGGCCCAGCTCGTTGCGGCTGAACGGGGCACCCTCCCCCCTGATGATGGCGAAAGCGTGCGGCCCTATCCGCTCGTGCTTCTCTTCCTTGATGGTGTAAAGCCACGGCGCGAACTTCTGGAACTTCTCTATCATCGAGATCAAATTGCCGTGGCGCTTGGCTATGATCTTCTTGTAGTTGGTCATGCTGCCGATGCCGACGGCGGCCTCGAGCTCGTTCATCTTGGCGGAGTAGCCGATGCGCTCGAACACGAAGCGGATGTCTGAGCCCTCGCCGTACTTGAAGCGCTTGTCGCAGTAGCTGGCGGCGCCGCAGTTCATAACGCACACCTTGCACTTGCAGGCGCGGCCGTGGCTGCGCAGCGATCGCAGCACCTCGGCGAAATCGGCCCGGTCCGTAGTGACAATGCCGCCCTCGATGGTGGTGATGATGTGGGCGATGTAGGTGCTGTAGGCGGCCATGTGGCCCAGCGTGCCGATATTGCGGCCCTTGTACACCGCGCCGTGCGCCTCGGCCGCGTCCTCGATCACATAAAGATTGTGCTTCTTGGCTATCTTGTTGATGGTGTCCATCTCGGCCGGCTTGCCCATCAGGTGCACCGGCATGATGGCGCGGGTCTTCTTCGTTATGGCCTTCTCGATTTTCTTCGGGTCGATGTTGAGCGTGTGCCGTTCGATGTCCACGAACACCGGCTTGAACCCGGCGTGCACCACGGCGTTGCCGGTGGCCACGAAGGACAGCGCCGGCACTATCACCTCGTCGCCGCGCTTCGCGCCGAAATCGTGCAGCACGGCCAGCGCCAGGATGTCGGCGTCAGTGCCGGTGCTGACGGCCACGGCCTCTTTAGTGCCGGTCAGCGCAGCGAATTTGGACTCGAACTCTTTTACCAGCCTGCCGCTGGACAGCCTGACGGAGTCCAGGGCCTCGTTAATAAGTTTGCGGGATTCTTTGGTGACGGCGATGGTGCCGAACGGTATTCTCATTTCAGTTTCTCTCCTGCCTGTTTATAGCCTTCCGGTGTGCCGATATCTATCAGCTCGCCGGGCACTTCGAAAACGTTCACGCCGCCTTTTGCGGCCAGCGCTGGAAAGAGGTCCCGCTCCAGGGAGTATTTCTTCCCCGCCGGGACCAGCCCCAGCACTTCCTTCTCGAAAATATAAATGCCTGCGTTCACCAGGCCCGAGGCCGCGGCGGCCTTCTCCCTGAACTCCAGCAGTTTGCCGTCCCCGTCCACGGACAGCGTGCCGAAGGCGGAAGCGTCCTCTTTTTTTGCCGCCGCCAGCGAGGCCAGCGGCCGCCTTTGCTCGTGGAAAGCCGCGAAGGCCTTCAGGTCGGCGCGCACTATGGAATCCCCGTTCAGGGCCAGGAAACGCCCGCTCTTTATCAGAGGCTCGGCGTTCTTCACGGCCCCGGCGGTATCCAGGGGCTCGGTCTCTATGGCCACGGCCACCTGGTAGGGCAGCTTGCGCGCGGCAAAATAGTCCCTTATCATTTCGCCCATGTAGCCCGCGCACAGCACAAAGCGGCTGTAGCCGTAGCCAGCCACGTAATCCATCAGCAGCTCCAGGAAGGGCTTGCCGCTCACGTCGGCCATCGGCTTGGGACGGTCCGAGACCACGGCCTGCAGCCGCGTCCCCTTCCCGCCGCAAAGTATCACTACGTCCATGTTCATGACTTGTAGAAGATGATCGAGCTCCCCGAGTATTCGAACCTGAACGGCACGTGCAGCAGCTTCCTCAGCGCCGCGCGCACCCGCTTCTGCCGCTCCGGCGGCGCGAAGAACAGCATGAAGCCGCCACCCCCCGCTCCCAGGATCTTGCCGCCCAGCGCCCCGGCCCTGCGGGCAGCCGCGTAGGCGTCGTCTATAAAATTATTGGTGATCTTGTCGGTCAGGCTGCGCTTGAGTTTCCAGCTCTCGTGCAGCAGCCGGCCGAAGCCGTCTATATTGCCGGCGCCGCAATTGAGGATCTCCACGGCGTGGTTCACCATCTCGCCCATCAGCGTCAGTTCGCGCTTGCGCAGGTGGGTCTTTCGGATCTGCTCGCCGGCGATGTCGTTGGCTGTCCGTGGTATGCCGGTATAGAACAGCATCAGCCGGTCCTGCAGCTCGGCCAGCCTCTCGTCGCAGAGCGTCACCGGGCTCACCTGCAGGTGCGTCTTGTCGCCGAACCTGATGACGTTGCAGCCGCCATAGGCCGCCACCATCTGGTCCTGCGCGCCCACGTTCTCCTTCAGCATCACCTGCTCTACGTGGATCGCGTCACGCGCCACCTGGCTGGAGGAAACGATATGGCCCTTCATCGCGTAGAGCGCCTTCAGCAGCCCCACGGTAAAGGCCGAGCTGGAGCCCAGCCCGGAGCGGGCCGGCAGGTCGCCGTCGTGGTGGATCTCCACGCCGTCCTTGATCTTCATGAACTGCAGGCACGCCCGCACCGACGGGTGGACGATGTCCCTGATCCGCGTGACGTTCTCTATCTTGGAATAGACTATGCGGTGCTTATGCTCGTGGAAGGGCGGCAGGTTGCGGCAGGTGATGTAGCAGTATTTGTCTATCGTGGTGCTGAGCACCTGTCCCTTGTTCTCATTGTACCAGGAGGGATAGTCGGTCCCCCCGCCGAAGAACGAGATGCGGTACGGCGTCTTGCTGATTATCATTTCCCCGCCCCAGCGGCGTACTTCCGCTTTATCTTAAGCTTGAGCATTTCCTTCACGTGTTCCACGGTCTTCGGGCCGAACTTTTCCCCCATCATCGCCAGGTAGGCGGGCGAAGAATGGAACTCGTCGAAGGCGGCATCCCTGAACGCCAGCACCTCTCCGCTCGACAAATGCTTGGTCGGCAGCGGCAGGGTCTCCTCGCTGAACTGGGCGTAGCCCAGCCAGCTGTCGGGGAGTTTGGTGCCGTTCTTCACCGCATCGTCGTAAAGCGCGGAGCCCGGGTAGGCCATGGCGGTGTAGAAGTTGGTATAGGCGCAGTTGAGCGCCTTGGCCATGTCCAGCGTCTCGCGCATGCTGGCCAGGTCGTCCTCCGGCAGGCCGAAGATGAAATTGGCCACGATGGCGATGTCGGCCGCGTGGATGCGGTCCACGGCCTCGCGGATCTTGTCCTGCGTGTAGTTGCGCGTCTTCTCGGCGCCGCGCACCTTCTCGCTGCCGGACTCTATGCCCAGCGCCAGCCAGTTCACGCCGGCCTTCTTCAGTTTGGCCAGCAGCGCCGGGTCTATGGTGTCCACGCGCGCGTAGGCCCAGATGTTAAGGTCGTAGCCGCGCTCTATGATCAGGTCGCAGATCTTTTCCACGTGCGCCCGGTTCAGAATAAAGCACTCGTCGAGCACCTTGATGTTGCGCACGCCGTAGTTTTTAACGAGGAAGTCTATTTCCTCTATGACCTTCTCCGGCGGCCGGTAGCGGATCTGCGGTTTGCCGAACAGGGCCTTGAGCGCGCAGAAGTGGCAGTCGAAAGGGCAGCCGAGGCTGGTATAGAGCACCGCGTAAGGCGTGCGGCGGTCCAGGTCGTCGAAGCAGTGCCAGTTGTGCGCCCGGTACTTGGCCATAGGCACCAAATCCCAGGCGGGCATGGGCAGCGAGCCCAGGTCCGCCACCAGCGGCTCGCGCGGGTTGGGCACGGCGGCGCCGTCCTTCATGTACCACACGCCGGGGGTGTCGAACTCGGAGCGGCCGGCTTTCAGGCGCTCCAGCAGCCCCAAGGTGGCGGAAAAGCCCTCGCCCTGCATCACGAAATCGGGTTTTTCTTCCTTCAGAGTGCGCTCGGGCAGCGCAGACGGGTGCAGGCCCCACAGAAAAGTCTTCAGCCCGGGGACGGCCTGCCGGATAAGGCCCAGCAGTTGCGAAGCGCCGGGCATGGCCTGCGTTGAGGCGGACAGGTTGGAGCCGGCGGCTATCACGCCGCACAGCAGCGGGTCCGCCTCTTTGATCTTAGCGGCCGCCTCGTCAGGGGTAAGGTTCTCGGCCTCGGCGTCCAGCACGGACACGGAATAACCTTTCTCGCGGGCGCAGGAAGCCAGCAGCAGGCCCCAGAGCGGCGGCTCCACGGCGGCCAGCGTGTCCTTGAACACGCTGTACTGCTTGCGGGCGCTGCCGGGCTTTACTATCAGCAGGTCTACTTTGGACATCAGGCGCCCAGCTCCTTTTCCACCAGGGCGGCCAGGCTTTTGGCGTCAAGCCCGTAGAGGGAATGCAGGTATTCGCGCGGGCCGTGTTCGAACACGAACTTGTTGCGGAAGCCCAGCGACTTGATCTTCAGGCCCAGGCCGGAAGCGTTCACCAGGCTGGAGACTATGGCGTCCATGCCGCCCGCGCCGACAAAACCCTCTTCTATCGTTATGATCTTCTTGTAGCGCCCCAGCGTCTTCAGCAGGCGCTCGCCGTCGAGCGGCTTCAGCAGGAACAGGTCCACCAGGCCCGGCTTCAGCCCGGCCGGGACCCGCTTCAGCGCGTCCAGCGCCACGTGCGTCATGAAGCCGGTGGACACCACGCAGACCTCTTCCCCCCGCTGCAGCTCGCAGAAGCAGTCCTCTATCTTCACTTCGGGGCGCGTGTCGTAGATGGCCGGCACGGGCTTGCCCTCCAGGCGCAGGTACTTGGGGGTCTTGTGCGCCAGGGCGTAAGCGTGGAATTTCTCGGCCAGCACCCAGTCGCTCGGCGAGAACAGCGTGATGCCGGGCAGGGAATTGACCACCGAGAGGTCCTCCAGGCCGTGGTGCGTCGGGCCGGAGATGTCGTAGCTGAGGCCCGCGCCCACGGCCACCAGGTTCACGTTCACCTCGCGCACCTGGGAGTGCAGCGACAGGTTGATCTTCACCTGCTCAAAGGCCCGCGTCGCCAGGAACGAGGAGATCGCGTAGGCGTGCACGGTCATGCCTTCGAAGGCCAGGCCGGCGGCCACGCTTACCAGGTTCTGCTCTGCTATGCCGACATTGAAAAAGTTGCAGGGATACTCCTTGCGGATGCGGTCCAGCAGCGGCGCGCCGAAGTCGGCCGACAGGAAGTACAGGTTCTTTTCGGAGGCCATCGCCTCCAGCGCCTTGCCTATAAAGGCGTCGCGCATGGCTTTCTTAACGGGGGCGGGAGCGCTCATTTGTGGTCCTCCATCAGGCCGTCCACCTGCTCGGGGGTCAGGTTGCGGATGTGGCAGAGCGGGTCCGCCTCCAGCGAGGGCACGCCTTTGCCCTTCACCGTCTCGGCCACGAAGATCTTCGGCTTGCCGTTGCGCGCCGGGATCAGTTTGGCCAGCGTGGCGTGCACGCCGGCCGCGCTGTGGCCGTCGGCCGTCACCGTCTCCCAGCCGAACGCCTTAAATTTCTCGTCCAGCGGGTCCAGGTTTATGATCTCGCGCGTCAGGCCCAGCATGGATTTCTTGTTGCGGTCCACTATCAGCGTCAGGTTGTCGAGTTTGTGGAAACCGGCGAACATCGCGGCCTCCCACACGGAGCCTTCGAACAGCTCGCCGTCGCCCATTACCACCACCACGTTGGCGGCCGAGCCCTTGCGGTACAGCGCCAGCGCCGAGCCGCTGCCCACGCCCAGGCCGTGCCCCAGGGAGCCGTTGATGGTCTCGAAGCCGGGCACCGCGTCGGGGATGCCGCACAGGATGGACTCCGGCGTGCCGATCTTGTCCAGCTGGTCTTTGGCAAAGAAACCCAGGTCCGCCAGGATCGGGTACAGCGAGATGCCGCCGTGGCCCTTGCTTATGATTACGCGGTCGCGCATCTCGGCCCTCGGGTTCTTCGGGTCGAACTTCAGCAGGCCGCCGTAGTACAGCGCCACGAAGATCTCCACGTCGGACAGCGAGGAGGCCACGCGGGTCTCCGGCGCCAGCTTGTGCAGGCGCAGCGTCTCGCGCCGCACCCATTTCGCCTTCTGCTCCAGCTCGGCGGAGTTGATCGTGTTAGACATTGGAATACTGGTTCCTCTTGATGATGCGGAAGGCCTTCAGCAGCTCGGTAATGCCCAGGTCCAGCGACACGTCCGGCTTGTAGCCCGTCTTCTCGATCTTCTCGTTGCTGACGATATAGTCGCGCTTGTCCGGGTCCTCGCCGATGGTGGCCTCGGTCACGTAGAAGCCCTTGACCTGCTTCTGGATGGCCGCGCACAGCTCCATCTTGCTCAGGTTGGCGTCGCTGAGGCCCAGGTTGTACATCGTGCCCTGCATCTTGTCGAAGTGCTCCATGCCGTGCATGAAGGCCTTGGCCACGTCGCGCACGTGGATGAAGTTGCGCTTGAAATGCGCCTCGAACAGCACTATGAACTTGTCGTTCACGGCGCGGTAAGTAAAGTCGTTGACCAGCAGGTCCAGGCGCATGCGCGGGCTCACGCCGAACGCGGTGGCCAGGCGGAAGGTCATGGAGTTGCCGGCGCCCAGGATCTTGGCCTCGGCGTCGTTCTTCAGGCGGCCGTACAGCGACACCGGCCGCAGCGGGGTCTCTTCGGTGCAGAACTTGCCGGCCTCCCCCACGCCGTAGCCGCTGTTGGTGGTGGGATACATCAGGCGCTGCCCTGCCGAGCGGAACTTCAGGATCGTATCGAGCGCGTCCAGGATGACGCCCTTGGCCTCGGCGGGGTTCTTGTCGCACAGCGGGGCGCCGGTCAGGCAGGCCAGCGGGATGATATAGTCCGCGCCGGTCATGCCCTCTTTCACCAGCCGTTCGTCGCGCGCGTCGCCGCGCAGCATCTCGAAGCCGGGCTCGTGGCAGCAGTCCAGCAGCGAGGTCTGGCCGAACATCAAATTGTCCAGCACCGTCACCTTATAGCCGGCCCGCAGCAGCGCGGGCGCCATGATAGAGCCGATATAGCCGGCCCCGCCGGTGATGAAAACCTTGCCTTTCGCGGATTTTTCAGTCATATGGTCCTCGTTACGCCTTATGCCCTAATATTATTATAATTGTATAATTTAACAGGACCGCCTTTCAATTTTTCAGGGGAACTCTATGGACCATAAAGACAAGATCTACATAGCCGGGCACAGCGGGCTTGCGGGTTCGGCCCTGGTCAGGGCCTTCCGGGCGGCCGGCTTCAACAATTTGCTGCTCCGCGCCCATGCCGGGCTGGAGCTTGAGGACCAGGCCGCGACAGAGGCCTTTTTTGCGGCGGAGCGCCCCGACTACGTGGTACTTGCCGCCGCCAAGGTCGGCGGCATAAAGTACAACAACGCCTATCCGGCCGATTTCATCCGCGCCAACCTCTATATCACCGCCAATATCCTGGAGAGCGCCCGCAAACACGGCGTGAAGCGCCTGGTCTTCTTCGGCAGTTCCTGCATGTACCCCAAAATCTGCCCGCAGCCCATGAAGGAAGACGCCCTGATGACGGGCGTCATGGAGCCCACCAGCCTTCCCTACAGCACCGCCAAGTTGGCCGGCGCGGTGATGTGCCAGGCCTATAACCGCCAGCACGGCACGCAGTTCCTGCCAATTATCCCCGCCACGCTCTACGGTCCCGGCGACAATTTCAACCCCGAGCAATCCCACGTGCTCCCCGCGCTGCTTCGGCGCGCGCACGAGGCCAGGCTGGCCGGCGCTCCCGCCCTCAAGGTCTGGGGCAGCGGCAACCCGCGCCGGGAATTCCTCTACATAGACGACCTGGCGCAGGCCGTGCTTTTCCTGCTGGGCAGGGACGGGTATACCGACCTCACCAACATCGGCGCCGGCACGGACCTGTCCATCCGCGAGCTGGCCGAAGCCGCCTGCGCGGCGGCCGGCTACAAGGGACGCCTGGAATTCGACGCCTCGCAGCCCGACGGCACCCTGCGCAAGCTGCTGGACTCCTCGAAAATGGAAGCGCTGGGCTGGAAAGCAAAAACCCCTCTGGCCGAGGGGCTGGAAAAGACCTACAAATATTTCCTGGAAACCTGCGCCGGCTGATCAGCGCGCGGGCGACTCCGCCGCCGCGCGTATGCCGGCTATTATCCGGCCGCGGTCGTATTCATTCTCCAGCAGCCGCCGGGTATTGGCGGTAAAATTCTCCAGGCCGCCGCTTTTCTGATAATAAAATTTCAGCATCCCGTCGCGTATGTCCTGCGGGCTATCCGGGTCCGCGCATACCCCTATGCCGTGTTTTTCCACCAGGGCCCTTACCTCGCCGTTCATCACGGCGAAAACCGGCTTGTGAAAAGCCAGGTAGGCCTGGAACTTCGACGGCACCACCAAATTCAGCCCCGGCGTATTGCTCAGCGACACTATCATCGCGTCGCTCGCCCTGAAAAAGGCCGGCATCTCGTGGCTCTGGTAGCGTCCCCAGAAAGTGACGCCGGGGATATTTTCCTCTTTCGCCATCTGCCTCAGCGTTTCAAGGTGGGAGCCGTCGCCGACTATGTTCAGCCGGAGTTCAGGCTGCTCTTTCACCGCCAGGGCGAAGCCGCGCAGGATGTTCTCCAGGTTCTGCAGCTTGCCCACGTTGCCGGCGAAAGTGAAATTAAAACCGGCCGGCAGCGGCATCCGCTCCGTCCCCCCGTCGGGAGTTACGGTGGGCCAGTTGGGAAAATGCTTTATCCGCCTGCCGGGCACATACTCTTCTATGCGCCGGGCGAAACCCTCGCAGGAAACCAGTATCCCGGAGCAGTTGGCGTAGACGAAGCGGATGACCAGGCCCAGGAACCAGTCCAGCAGGCGCGTCTGTTTGAAACCGTAGGAGTACACCATGTCCGGCCAGATATCCTGCGTCCAGATAGTCACAGGTATGCCGTACATTTTGCCCGCCAGCACCGCCGGTATGGCCAGCGTCAGCGGCCCGGTCTGGTAGACGAAGATGCGGTCATAGTCCCGCGCCTTCCACAGCGCGGCCGCAGTGCCGGTAAAGACAAAACTGACGTAATTTAGCAGTTTCAGGAGCAGAGAGTCGCGGTAGCCCGTCACAGTGAAGAAGCGGAAGATGTTTATCCCCTTCCAGGTCTCAGAGGAGAAGAAGGAGTTGGCGTAGCCCGGGAAGAGCCGCCCGGCGGGATAGCTGGGGGCCTGCGTCAGCACGTCCACGGCCAGGCCCCCGGCGGCCCACTCGGCCGCCAGGTCGTTGACGATGAATTCCTCCGGATAGAACCTTTCGGTTACTATCAGGACCTTCAGTTTTTCCGGCATAGCTGGCCGCTCAGGCCTCCTTGTGCCAGACCGTGCGGTTGATATAGTCGGTATAGCTCAGCACGATGCGCAGCACTTTCTTGGACACATTGTCCGTATCGTAATCCGGCACCATGCGGAACCGGCGCTCGGCGGCCGAATGCTGGCCGGTCACCACGGCCACGGATTCCAGCACGCGCTCCGCCTTCAGGCCGCACATGATCAGCGTGCCCTCGTCCATGCCCTCGGGGCGCTCGTGCGCCTGCCGCACGGTCACGGCGGGCACGTTGAGGATCGTGGCCTCCTCGGTTATCGTGCCGCTGTCGGAAACCACGCAGAAGGCGTGGAGCTGCAGCTGCACATAGTCGTAGAAACCCAGCGGCTTCAGGAAGGCTATGCGCTTGTCCAGGCCTTTCATGCCCAGCTCCGCCAGCTTCTTGCGGGTGCGCGGGTGCGTGGAAACTATCACCGGCATGTCGTATTTCTTCGCCAGCGCGTTGAGCGAAGCCAGCAGGTTCTTGAAATTCTCGGGGCTGTCTATGTTCTCCTCCCGGTGCGCGCTCACCAGGAAATAGGCGTATTCCTTCAGCTTCAGCGTCTTCAGCACGCCGGACTTGAGTATTTTCGGCATGTAGCAGGCGAGCACCTCTTTCATGGAGGAGCCCGTCTTTATCACGGTCTCGGGGCGCAGTCCCTCCGCCAGCAGGTAGCGGCGGGCGTGCTCGGTCAGCGTCATGTTGATGTCGCTGAGGTGGTCCACCACCTTGCGATTCAGCTCTTCCGGCACGC
This sequence comes from Elusimicrobia bacterium GWD2_63_28, assembly GCA_001799895.1. Lineage (GTDB taxonomy): Bacteria > Elusimicrobiota > Elusimicrobia > Elusimicrobiales > UBA9959 > UBA9959. Next base: position 80,302 of record MGUI01000070.1, on the reverse strand, counting down.
GCTGGTCGAAGCAGCGGTTCCCCGCCTCCATGTGGAACACGGGGATCTTGCGGCGCTTGGCCGGGATCACCGACAAGCAGCTGTTGGTGTCGCCGTAAAGCAGGATGGCGTCGGGCCGCTCCTTCTCCATCACCTCGTCGGCCCTGGCTATGATATTGCCTATCGTGGCGGCCACCGTCTTGCCGACGGAGTCCAGGAAGTGGTCCGGCTTGCGGATGCCCAGCTCCTTGAAGAAGATCTCGTTGAGCTCGTAGTCGTAGTTCTGGCCGGTATGCACCAGCACGTGGTTTAAATGCTTCTCGGCCTCGTGGATGACGCGGCTCAGTTTGATTATCTCCGGGCGCGTCCCCACTATCGTCATCAGTTTTAAAGGCATAGTCTCTCCCGCCGCCGCAGCGGCCTAAATGTAAAGTTGGTACAGCTCTTTGTGCCCGCGCACCCAGTCCCTCAGCTCTTCCAGCTGCCGCTGGTAGCCCGACGGGGCGTACGGCAGGTCCGTCCGGGTGCTCACCAGCGACTTGTCGCTCACCACTCCCGGCTCCCGCGCCAGCTCCGGCTCGCGCCGGCCCCAGGTCTCCAGCGTCAGCTGCAGCAGGTCGTGCTTCGAGATCTTCTCCGGCGAAGCCAGGTGGCACAGCCCCGAGGTGCCCGCACCTATAAACGCGTCTATGGCCTTGGCCAGCTCCAGCGTGGTGACGCCGTTCCAGAAGACTTTGTCGAAGCCCTTTACGGTGCCCCGGCTCGTCATCAGCCAGTGGAAAAGCCCCGTGGCGTTCTTCTTCAGCTCGGGCCCTATTATCGAGGTGCGTATGGTCAGGTCCCTGGCGTTTATCACCTCGCCCATGGCCTTGCTCTGGGCGTAATAACCCTTGCCGTCGCGCAGGTCGTTTTCCGCGTAGGCGCCCTTTTCCCCTGAAAAGACGCAGTCGGTGCTCAGGTGTATCAGCCTGAACTTCTTCTCGTCGGCCTGTTTCTCCAGGAAATGCGGGAAATAGCCGTTTATGTACGAGGCCATCCCGAAGTTCTGCTCGGATTCCCGCACCAGTTTTCCCACGCAGTTTATCACCGCTTCGGGCCCGTGCGCCGCCAGCGCCGCGGCCACCGCGTGCGTATCCTCCACGTCCACGGTCTGCCAGTCCGGCGCCAGGTGCACGCTGTGGGACAGGTTCTGCAGGGCGTATTTAGCGGTGGACGCCAGGTACAGCGAGGCCATATGCCCCGCCATCCCGCCCGCCCCTATGATGGTGACTTTTTTCATGCGCCTCAGGCCTTCAGCTCGGCTGTAACTTCCGGCAGCTTGAGCAGCAGGTCCTTGACCTGCTTCACGTTGAGCCGCTCGGTATTGTGCGAGGTATAGTCTTCCAGCAGTATCTCTTTCTTGTCGCCCTCGGTGAAATACTTGTTGTAGTTCAGGTCCCGCCCGTCCATTCTCACGCGGTAATAGTTCCCCATGTCCTCGGCGCGGCGCAGCTCTTCCACGGTAACCAGCGTCTCGTAGATCTTCTCGCCGTGGCGTATGCCTATGGGCTTCACCGGCACGTCGGACTTGAAGAGCTGCTTCAGCGCCTCGGCCAGATCGCCCACCGTGCAGGCCGGGGACTTGCGGATGAACAGGTCTCCCTGGCGGCCGTGCTTGAAGGCGAACAGCACCAGCTTTATCGCCTCCGGCAGCGGCAGCAGGAAGCGCGTCATCGTGGGCTCGGTCACGGTTATCGGCTTGCGCTCTTTTATCTGCTTGATGAAAAGCGGGATCACCGAGCCGCGCGAGCACATCACGTTGCCGTAGCGCACGGTGCAGACGCGGGTATCCGTCTCCTTGAGCCCGCGGCAGGCGGCCTGGGCCACCTTCTCCATCAGCGCCTTGGTCATGCCCATGGCGTTTATCGGGTAAGCGGCCTTGTCGGTGCCCAGGCAGACCACGCTCTCGGCCTTGTGCGCAATCGCCGATTCCACCACGTTATGGCTGCCGAAGATGTTGGTCATCACGGCCTGCATCGGGAAGAATTCGCAGGACGGCACCTGCTTCAGCGCGGCGGCGTGGAACACCAGGTCCACGCCTTTCATGGCCTGGTCGACACTATTGCGCTCCCGGACGTCGCCTATGTAGAACTTCACGCGCGGGTTGTTCAGTTCTATGCGCATGTGCTCCTGCTTCAGCTCGTCGCGGCTGAAGATGCGAACCTCTTTAAAATCCTGGTCCAGGATAGTCCGCAGCAGCTCGTGGCCGAAGGAGCCCGTGCCACCGGTGATGAGTATGGTCTTGCCTTTAATGTTGGTCATATGTTTTTTACCTCAATGCTTGCTCGCTCGCTGCCGTATCACGCTGTCCACTACCGCGTGGCAGATCATGGAATGTACCGCCTCCACCACGCCGTAAACCGCGGAGTCCACGTAAAAATTCAGCGCGCCCAGGCGGCGCAGGGGATTGCCGGGCTTAAAGCCGGACAAAGTCACCAGCGGGCAGCCCTTCTTCAGCGCGGCCCTGGCCGCTTTCACTATGTTAGGGGACTTGCCCGAACTGCTTATGGCCACCAGCAGGTCATTCTTCTCGGCGTAAGCTCCCACCGGCGCGGCAAAAACGTTCTCGTAGCCCAGATCATTGGCCACGCAGGTCAGCAGGGCCGGCTCGGAGAAGCACAGCGTCTTCACCCCCCCGTTCTTCCACAAATCGGCGGCCATGTGCCCCGCTATCGAGGCGCTGCCGCCGTTGCCGATGTAGATCACCTTGCCGCCGGCGGCGGCGCAGCGCGCCACCTCGCTGCGCAGGGCCTCCACGGCCGCGCTAAGCGGCAGGGGCTTGCCCGCGGCGTCGCAGCGGGCGCCCTTAAGGCCGGCCCAGATCGATTCAAAAAAAGCGTCAGCGAAGTTCTTCATGTTCTCCCCGTCAGATAAAATTCTTGTGCTGCGGTTCGCCGCCCGGCGCGGCCGGCAGCTGCCCGCCCCGCTCTTTCAGGTCCCAGAGGAACTCGTTCACCTTGTGCTGCAGGCACAGCGTACCGCACATGGTGCGCGCGTCGAACTTGTCGGAGGCGATGAGGCCCATCACTTCCCAGTAGCGCTCGCTCTTCCACAGGTCCTTGAACCGCGTGTCGGCTATATTGCCTATATGGTACTTTGAATATTTGCTGTTGAACAGCATGCCGCAGGGCGCCACCAGGCCGGAGCCCGAAAGCTGCAGTATGAAGGGCGGGCCGAAGCACTTGGAATAGCTCCGCCTGCCGCCGCTCATGATCTTGGACCACTTGGCCTTCACCAGATAGCCCGGCCGGCTCTGGGCCTCGGCCTGTTTCAGCAGGGCTTCCAGCTGATGGTACTTGTCATAGTCCACCTTCAGGGTGCCGGCCTCGTCGTCGCTGCAGTGCTTTATCACAAAATAATCCGCGCCCAGTTCCCCCCCCAGTTCAGCCAGCGGTATGATCTGGTCGGCGCACTGCGGCAGCAGCACCATCTGCATCCCTATGGTCACCGGCAGCGCCAGGCGCTTCTTTATTTCCACGCACTTACGGATAGTGGCGCACACCTTGTCGAAGGCGTCGGGCGGGGCGCCCATTATTTCCGTATAGCGTTCCTTCTGCCCGGCGGAAATATTGAAGCGCAAATAGGTCAGCGCCGGCAGTATCTCCTCCAGCCGCCCGTCCTGCAGCAGATAGCCGTTGGTGCCCAGCGCCATGTCCAGGCCCCGCGCACGGCCGTGCAGTATGGCGTCGTAGAGGTGCGGCGAGCAGGTGGATTCCCCGTCGCTCACGAAACTGACCGCCTTCACGCCTATCTCGGCCGCGTCGTCCAGGAAATTATATATGACCTCCCGGGTCAGGCTGGCCCCGTCGTTAGCCTGCAGCTGGCCGTAGCAGTAGGCGCACTTGTAATTGCAGGCCCTCGTCAGCGCGCAGTCTACGGTAATGGGGGCAATGCGTTCGCCGCGCAGCCAGGCCGCCACGCGGTCCTTGTGCCACGCCAATTTATGCCCGTCCAGTATCAGCTCGTCCATTTAATCGCCGCGCCTCTTTAAAGTCTGTGAATCTTTGGCGTAAACCGCCGCCCCGTGGTTCTTGAAATACTGGTCCTTCACCAGCCGCGCGTAGCCCTTTATCACCTGCAGCAGCGACGGGAAGCTGACCGCCTTGGAAACCCCGCCCTTGCGCAGGCCCAGCCGGTAAGGCACCTCGGCGAACAGGTAGCCCGCCTTCACCAGCCGTATCAGCATGTCCGTCTGGAAGAAGAAGCCGGTGCTGCGGTAGGGCAGATCCTTCAGGATGGACTTGCGGTACAGCACCGTGCCGTTGGTGTAGTTCAAATAGACCAGGAAAGTGGTATTGATGATGAACCTGTAGGCGAAAGAGAGGGCGTTGCGGAAGAGCGAGCGCACCTGCTTGTTGTAGAGGAACGGTATCACCACGTCCACGTGCTCGAGCAGTTTGTGGTAGCGGAAGATCTCCCACGGGTCGTTCTCGTTGTCGCCGGGCAGCATCACCACTATGTCGCCGGTGGCATGGTCCACCCCATCCCAGAAGGAAGCGCCTATCCCCTGCGGTGTTCCATGGTTCAGCAGCCGCACGCGGGCATCTTTAGCCGCCAGCGCTTGCGCCAGTTTTGCCGTGTCGTCGGTGCTGCCGTCGTTTATCACCAGCAGTTCGCCTTCCACCTTCGTCGCGTCGAAGGCGCCCAGGGCATTGGCCATGGCCGCCTCTATATTTTTGGCCTCGTTCAGCGCGGGCATCAGCACGGAGATCTTCACGCCTTGCCCCCCGCCAGCCGCCTGGCCGCGCGCTTTATGTCCTCTACGCCCGGGTAAAAATCCGCCTCCAGCGCCGGGCTGGCCGGCGTGGGCGTGTCGGGCAGGCCCACCCGCAGCACCGGGGCCTTCAGATACTCAAAACCTTTCTCGGCCACCTGCGCCGCTATCTCGGCCGAGATGCCCGTCATCAAATTGCCGGCGTCGGCCACCACCAGCCGCCCGGTTTTCTTCACCGAGGCCAGTATGGCGGCCAGGTCCAGCGGCTTTATGGTGCGCGGGTCTATCACCTCAACGCTTATGCCCTCGGCCTCCAGCTCGCGCGCGGCCTTCACGGCCTCGTACACCATCAGCGACACCGCCACTATGGTCACGTCGCTGCCCTCTTTGCGGACTACCGCCTTGCCGAAGGGCACCTCGTAAGCCTCTTCGGGCACATAGCCCTTGAAATCGTAAAGCCAGCGGTGCTCGCAGAACATCACCGGGTTCCCGTCGTTGACGGCCGCCGCCAGCAGGCCTTTGGCGTCGTAGGGCGTGGCGGGCACGGCCACCTTCAGCCCCGCAAAATGGGTGAACAGCCCGTGCAGGGCCTGCGAATGCTGCGCCGCCGAGCCCCAGCCGCGGCCTATGATGGAACGGATCACCAGCGGGCAGGTCACTGCGCCGCCCGTCATGTAGCGCCACTTGGCCGCGTGGTTGGCTATCTGGTCCAGGCACATAGGCAGGAAGTCCATGCGCATGTGTATGAAGATGGGCCGCAGCCCGCACATGGCCGAGCCCGCCGCTATGCCGGTCAGGCCGTTCTCGGCTATAGGCGTATCCATCACGCGCGACGGGCCGAACTCTGCGGCCAACCCGGCGGTGGAGCCGAACACCCCGCCAGCGTCGTCTATTCCCTCGCCTATCAAATACACCTCGGGCCGGCTCCGCAGCAATTGCCGCTGGGCCTCCAGCAGGGCGGCCCGGTAGGAAATATTCCTCAAGCCCGCCTTTTGGGCGGCTTCTAGATCCTGCTGGTCTATGAGCACTTTGGTCCAGGGCATCAATACACGTCCGTAAAAAGTTCTTCCGCCGCGGGGTAGGGCGCCGCCTTGGCGAAAGCCCAGGCCTCGGCTATCTCGTCAGCAATGCCCGCCTTCAGCTGCGCCAGCGCCGTGCCTTTCAGCACGCCGTCGGCGGTAAGCTTGTTAATGTAGCTCTCCACCGGGCAGCGCTTCACCCACTCAAAATATTCCTCTTTGGGCCGGCAGCCCTGCTCCCAGTCGCAGTCCGGCCCCACGTGTCCCTTCCACCTGTAGGTGCGGAACTCCAGGAAATACGGGCCCTGCCCGGCGCGGATATGTTCCACGGCCTTGCCCGCCGCGCCGTACACGGCCTCGGCGTCATTGCCGTCCACTAAAACGCCCGGTATGCCGAAGGCTTCCGCCCGCTTGCAGATCAGGCCTTCGGCGTGGCGCGCCTTCTGCGGGGAATTGGTGGCGTAGAAATTATTCTCGCAGGCGAACAGCACCGGCAGCCTGTGCAGCGCGGCGAAGTTCAGCGTTTCCTGCAGCACGCCCTCGTCGCTGGCCCCGTCGCCGAAATAGGTCACGGCCAGGCGCCCGGCCTGTCCCTTCTGTTTTATGGCCAGCGCGGCGCCGGCCGCCAGCGGTATGCTCCCGCCCACTATGGCCGAGGTGCCCAGGCAGCCCTTTGAGACGTCCACAAAATGCATCGAGCCGCCCTTGCCCTTGGCGCAGCCGGCGGCCCGGCCGTAAAGCTCGGCCGCCAGGGGCTTCATGTCCGCGCCCTTGCACAGGGCGTGCCCGTGGTTGCGGTGGGTGCTGAACATATAATCGTCGGCGTTGAGATGCTGCGAAACGCCCGCCGCCACGGCCTCCTGGCCCAGGTAGAGGTGCACCGGCGTCTTCATGTCCTGAGCCGCGTAAACGGCCACGATCTTTTCTTCAAAGAGCCGCGCGCGCAGCATTTTGCGCAGCAGTTCCAGTTTTATTTCGGGCGTCAGGCTCATATAAAATTGGCGTGCTCACCGGGGTTCTTCAGCTCCCACAGGTAGCGGTTCGCTTCGTCCATGCGGCAGTTCACGCGGCAGCGGCTGGCGTCCATCTTCGCCGTGTATCTCAGTGAGCGGCGGCGCTTCTCCCCTTCCCAGATCTGTTTGAAGGTTTTCTCGTTTATGTTGCCGTAAAGGAACTTCTCGTTCCCCAGGAACATGCTGCAGCCCCAAACGCTGCCGCCGGCGTCGATATAGGTCCAGAAAGGCAGCGCCAGGCAGCGATTATAGGGCCGGCTGCCCTCGTCCCATTTCTGCATGGCGTTCCGGCGGAAGATCACCGAGAAGCCCGGCCTGTCGTATTTGGCCAGCTCGGCGGCCAGCGCCTCATAGTCGGCGTAGCTTATGTCCTTGTACCGGTCGGTCACGCTCTGCGGGTGCTGGGAATAAGGCTTGACCACCAAATAGTCCATGCCGGCGGCCTGCGCCTTGCGCGCCAGGTCGGCCGCGTCGGGCGCGGTCTCGGGCAGCAGCACCAGCTGCATGCCCAGCGCGCATTTATAGCCCTTCTTTTTCCTGAGGGCGGCGGCGTAGCCCATGTTCTCGAAAACCCTGCTGAAGTCGCCGGGGTTGCAGCGGTGTATGCGGCCGTAGGAGGCCGGGCTGGCGCCGTTTATGCTCGCCTTTATCCAGCTGGTGGTCTTCAATATCTTTTCGGTTATCGCCGGCCTCATCAGCGTGGCGTTGGTGGTAAAAGCCGTGTCTATGCCGCACTTGTTGGCGTGCACCGCTATCCCGGCCATGTCCGGGTGCAGGAAGGGCTCCCCCTCGCCGGCGAACATGGCGCTCTTCAGGCCCAGCGCGCCCAGTTCCTTCAGCCTGGCCTTCAGTATTTTAGTGTCCAGGAAGCGCGGCTTGTACTCCAGGAAGTCCAGCGCGCAGTAGCTGCAGCGGTGGTTGCACGCCCCAGACGGCGAGATCTCGGCGTAGACCGGGTAGATATTCTTTTTCTTCAGCCAGTCGGCCACCCGCTGCGGGTGGCAGCCCAGCTTGTGGGAGTCTATGCGGTATTTATCGCTCATTTCAGCAGGGTCGCTATGAATTTGTAAAGCTCCACCGGCTCTATCGACGAGCGGTTGCAGACTATGCCCACTTTTATGGCGGCCACGGCATTACCCACAAAGCCCACCAGGTCCATCGGCCTGCCGGCCGCGGCCAGCGGAGCCGTGAGCGACAGGTACGCGTCGCCGGCGCCCACGCGGTCCACCACCTTGCCGCTGAACACCGGGCATTCGGCGAAGCCGCCCTTAGCGTCGTAGGTCACCGAGCCCTTATGCCCGCGGGTAATAGAGGCGCGGCCGCTCTTCAGCCGGGCGGCCATGGTCTTTATCAGCCCGTTAAGCTCGCCGTACTTGTCGCGCGCGGCCAGCCTTATCTCCGGCTCGTCCACGCAGATATAGTCGGCGCGGCCGTACTTGGTCACCAGGTTATAGCCCAAATTGGCGCTATTGCTCTGCGCGTTGACGGCCAGGAATTTGGCTTTCTGCAGCGCGTCTATGATCTTGCCGTTCAGGAAACCGTGGCCGAAGTCGCTCACCAGCACCAAATCGTATTTGGCGATGCCGCCCGCCAGGTGAGCGCAGACGCGTTTCGCCACGCCCTCCGGCAGGGCGCGGTCTTCCAGGAAAGACACCTCGAAAAGCTTGGTCAGGAACACGGGGTCCACGTAGCGCCGCTTCACCACGGTACAGGCGTCGTCGCGGTAGAAGAACTTGGGGCGGACGTTCGGCTTGAGGTGCTCCAGGATATACTCTTCTTTGGAGTCGCGGCTGCCCAGGCAGGTCACCAAATCCACCTTCTCGCAGAAGCCGGCCAGGTGGTTGGCGCAGGCCAGCACGCCGCCGGCAAAGCGCTCCTCGCTGACGAACTTGGCGGAGATGATGTTCTCCTTGGGCGGCTTGTCCATGCCCTTGCAGTAATGGTACTCGTCGATGATCGTGTCGCCGATCACCAGCACCTTCAGACCCCGCAGCGCTTTCAGCGCGCCTATGGCGTCGGCGGCGGAATATTTTTTTCTGAAGTTCGTTAAAAACTCGCGCGTCTCTTCGGAGAACACGCCGAAGAACTTGTTGAGCAGCTCGGTGGAGCTGAAGGTAAGCTCGTCGGTAAAATGCAGCCGGCCGCCGGCGGCCTCTATGGCGGCCTTCTCGCGCAATATGCCGCCGGTCAGGTCCTCTTCGGGCGCGGCGTAGTCGGAGCCCTTAACATAGACCGAAGGCTTCACGGTCTTTATGGTCTCCACGGCGGTCTTCCACTTGTTTATGGCCACGTAGTCCACCGCGGCCAGCGAGGCCAGCGTCTCGGCGCGCAGGGTCTCGTTGAAGACGGGGCGGCCGGGGCCCTTGTTCACGTACTTGTCCGGGGTAAGGGTCACCACAAGGCAGTCGCCCTCTTTCTTCGCGGCCTGGAGATGTTTGATATGGCCCGGGTGCATCAGGTCGAACACGCCGTGGCACAGCACCACGGTCTTTCCCCTGCGCCTCAGCGCGGCCACCCTGGCGGCCAGCTCCGTTACGGATAATATTTTCTTGTTCTCCATGGTTTTTATCGCGCCAGGTACTTGAACCAGTCCGCGGTGGCGCCGGCTATGTTCTCGGGGGTCCACACCGGCGCCTGGCGCCAGTAGTCGATGTTGGCGAGTATTTCCTTCACCCCGTCTTCGAATGAAATTTTAGGGCTCCAGCCAAGCGTCTTCTTTATCTTGGCTGTATCGGCGTAGGTGCAGTTTGGCTCGCCGGGGCGCTTGGGGATATAGGTCACGGGACCGCCCAGCAGTTCCACCAGGCGGTTCACGCTGTAGGTGCCGCCCGACCCGACGTTGAAGATCTCGTTGTGCGCAGGCGATTCGGAGGCCGTCCAGAAAGCGTCGGCCACGTCGGTAACATAGGTGAAGTCGCGCGTCTGGCTGCCGTCGCCCACCACGGTGTAGGGCTTGCCGGCCAGCTTCTGCGCCAGGAACACGCCGAACACGGCCCCGTAGGTGCCGGAGGTGCGTGAGCGGGTGCCGTAAACGTTGAACAGCCGCAGTGAGGTCACTGGTATCTTGTACACCTGCCCCCAGTGCAGCGCGGTCTGCTCGCCCAGGAATTTGGTCAGCGCGTAAGGATACTGCGGCCTTATTCCGGCAATCTCTTTGGTCGGGAATTCGTCGGGTATACCGTAACAGGAGGAAGAGGCGGCGTAGACCACCTTTTTAACGCCGCACAGCCGCGCGGCCTCCATCACGCACATGGTGCCGTTAACATTGGCGCGGTAATAGTCCACGGGGTTCACTATGGACGGCACAATGTCTGCCAGCGCGGCCAGGTGGTAAAGCCGGTCCGCCCCGGCGAAAAGCCTGGTCAGCGCGGTCAGATCGTTTATGTCCTGCTGCTCTACCCGCAGGTCAGGGTTGCCTTTATGGTGCTGCAGATTGTCGGGGCGGCCGGTGGCGAAATTGTCCACCACCGTCACGGCATGGCCCTCTTTCAGCAGCCTGTCGGTGACATGGCTGCCTATAAAGCCGGCCCCGCCGGTCACTATGCTGCGTATTTTAGCCATAAGAGCGCCCCGCGGGCAGAACCCCGCCTATAATATAATTATCTAAAATATAGCCCCCTACCCGCAACCCTGCCCGGTTTGCGCTGGCGCCCGGTTAAACATTAAAATAACCTGATGCAGACAACCGGGGACCGCGCATGAAAATCCTGTTCTGGGGCAGCCTGGTCTTCTTTGCCTCTTTTCTGCTGCATTTAGCGGTCTGGAAAGTGCGGATTCCCGCCAGGCAGACCAAAACCATACTCTTCATCCTCTTCGGCGGCCTCGGAGCCTCGCTGGCAGCCTTCGTTCTAGTCCCCTCATTTTCCCTGGCCTGCTTTCCTGTCCCTTCAGGCCCGGCCGAACTGCTGGCCACCGCGCTCTTTGTCTCGTCTTTCAGCCTGGCCTATGTTATCACCTACTCGGCCGTGGAAGCCGACAGCCCCACGCTGGTGATGATAAAGACCGTGGCCGACGCCGGCGCGCGCGGCCTGGCCAGGGAAGATTTTTTTGCCGTCCTCAATGACGCCGTCCTGGTAGAGCCCCGCATCAGGGACCTGCTCACCGACCGCATGGCGGTCCTGGAAGGCGGCAGGTATTCGCTGACAAAGAAAGGCCGCCTCTTCGCGGCCGTCTTCACTAAATACAGGGCGCTGCTGCGCCTGGGGAAGGGCGGATGACCCTGCTGCAGGCCGCCTCCCCCCTCGTCGGGCTCGCCTTCAACTGCCTGGTGCAGGTGCTGGCCTGCCGCCGGGACCGGCGGCTGCTGCGCTCCGTCTACCGCGGCTTCGCCGGCGGCGCGGCCGCCTGCGCCCTGGCCTGCGGCTTCGGAGAAGAGCTGCCGCCGGCCCTGGTGACCTACGCCGCGCTGGGCTATTGCTATTTCCATTTCATAAACCTCGGCGAGACCGCCCGCCGCGTCCGCCTTATGCGCGAATTGGCCGAGGCCGGCCCCGCCGGCCTGGGCAAAGAGGAACTGCTCTCGCGCTATAACGCCAGGACCATGGTGGAAGCCCGCTTCAGGCGGCTGCTGGACAATTCTCAGGTAGTGGAAAGGAACGGCAGGTATTACGTCGGGAAACCGGCGGTGCTCTGGATGGCCCGGCTTGTGCTTTTACTGAAGAAACTGCTGCTGGGCCGCGCCGGCGAAAACCGCTAAACGCGCCCGGCCCCGGGCGCGAGTTTTTCGAACAATTCAAACATCCTGTCGGCGGCCGTCTGCCAGGAAAACTCCGCCGCCCTGGCCCGGGCCGCCTGCGAGCGCTCCGCCCGCCCGGGCGCGTCCCAGCCCAGCGCCGTCTTTATCCGCCCGGCCAGCGCCGCCCCGTCGCCGGGCGGGTAATAAAGGGCCGTGGCCCCGAAGAACTCGGGCAGCGGCGGGTTGTCGGCCGCTATGCACACCGAGCCCGCCGACAGGGCTTCCAGCGCCGTATTCGGCCCGGCCTCGATGCGGCTGGTCATCACAAAGGCGGCGCAGTTCCTGTAGCACCAGGTTATCTCGCCCTCGGTAAGGCCCTGCACCCAGATCAGGCGCCCGCCGAGGCCCAGCTCTTCCGCCTTGCGTTTGAGTTCGGCATGATAGGCCTTCATCGGCCCCCTGGCCGCGCCGCAGATCACCAGCCTGGCTTCTTCCAGCCCCTTTTCGAGCAGGGCGGAGAACAGGTCTTCCAGCCCGCGGTAGCGTTCCACGGAGCCGATGGTCCACAGGAATTTATCCCAGGCCGGGGGTATGGCGGCCGGCCTGGCCAGGGCCAGGCCGTCGGTCTTCTCGGCGCCGGGATACACCACGGTAACCGCGTCGGGCGCCAGGCCCCAGTGGCCGGTCAGGTACTCTTTTACAAAGCGCGAGGGCGCGAACACGTGCGCGGAATTTTTCACGGCCTTCCTGGCGCAATAGCGCTGGAAGACATGGCGCAGCCGTTCCGACAGCTGGCCGGGCTCGTAATTGGCGGCCATCGGCGCCATGTTCAGCACCATCGACACCACCGGCACGCCGGGATAGTAGAAATGGCGCTCTATCGGGACAAAGATAACGTCGGGCCTGAACTCCGCCACGCGTTTTTTAAGGGATTCGTCCGCCCCGGTCAGCGGCGAGAAAGGCAGGCAGTCGGCGAACTCGGTCCTCTTTACGGGGCCGGCCCAGTCCCTCACCGGCACCCCCGCCGGGGTGGCGCACAGTATCGCCCCGCTCCCTATCTTCTCGTCGAAGATCGGCAGCAGCCGCTCCAGGTAACGCCGGTACCCCCCGCTTACCCCGCCCTTACCGGTAAGGTTCAGCAGCGCCAGCCTCATAAGGATCTCCTCGCCATAGCCAAGCCCTCAGCGGCGCAGCAGCTGCAGCGCCTTCTGTTTGAAAAATGAAATCAGCGACAGCGCTGCCGACGCGGAAAAAGCAAAAAAGCCCGCCCGCTTATAATGCCTGCGCGACAGCGCCAGTTCCCTGCGGAACCTGCGCCAGGCCCCGCCGGAAGCGTTGCCGGGATGCACCCGGTAAAGAAAAAGCGGGGCTTCTGAAGACAAAACACCGCCGCCTTTTGCCGACAGCCGCAGCCACAGGTCGGTGTCCTCTATCGCCACCAGCCCCACCTCTTCGGAAAAACCGCCGGCCTCGTCCAGCGCGCGCTTTTCCGCCAGTACGCCGGAGCAGGCCACAAAATGCTTCAGGTAGATCTGGTTGAAGATCTGCCCTGAGGTACAGACCCTCAATGGCGGCAGCGCCTCCGCTGACCGCTCGTCCCCGGTCAGCGTCCTGAAGCGGCAATAGGCCAGCACCGCCCCGGGAGCCGCGCGCAGCGCCTCAAGCTGCCGCTCCAGTTTTTCCGGCAGCCAGATATCGTCGGAATCGATGAAAGCTATGTAGCGCCCGGAGGCGCTCTTTACGCCCAGGTTCCTGGAGGCGGCTATGATCCCGCCGTTGGAGATCTTTATCACCCGCAGCCGCGGGTCCTGTATGGCGGCCAGCACGCCGTCCGTCCCGTCGGTGGAGTGATTGTCTATGACTATCAGCTCCAGGTCGGCGCAGGTCTGCCCCAGCACGGACTCCACCGCCCGGCCTATGAAGGAGGCGTGGTTATAAGAGGGCATCACCACGGACACCAGCGGGGCTTTCTCTTCGTTCATTTCAGGAATTCTTCGCACAGTTCCAGGGTCCTGGCTATTTCCCCGTCCATGCCGCCGGCGGGCGAAAAGCCGGCCTTGCGTATCTTGTCTATCACGTAGTTCACCGGCTTCGGCTCCGGCGCGCCCGGGACCGCCGGGGCCGTCTGTATCGGGCCCGGCCGCTTGCCGTATTTCTCCTCGTAAACCTTCTCCACCCGGCGCGCGGCGTCCAGTATGGAAATTGACGCCCCGCCGCCCAGGTTATACAGCCCGTCGCCCCAGCCGTCGGGTATGTCGTAGAGGAAATAGCGCACGGCCTCGGCCGCGTCAGACAGGGTTATAAAGTCGCGGTGCTGCAGGCCGGCGGACTTAAGCGTTATGTTACCCGCCGTGACCAGCTGCCGGCACAAATCGTTGAACACCAGCGTCCAGGCGTTCACGCCTTTGTCGGCCGGGCAGCCGTAGCTGTTGGACATCCTGAAGATCAGCGTCTTCATCCCCTTGTACACCCTGAAATAATTCACGTAATCCTCGGCGGCGCGGTGGGTTATGCCGTAAGGGTGCGCGGGCATGGCCGGGGTGGCCTCGCTTATGGTGTCGCCGGCGGCGGGGCCGTAAACGTGGAAGGTAGAGAAATAAATGAACCGGGGCACGCCGGCGGCCGCGGCGGCCTCCAGCGTATTGTAGGTTCCCTTCGTATTCACGTCCATGGCCAGCGCGGGGTTCTTGGCGCAGTCGGCGTCGTTCAGGGCGGCCAAATGTATTACCGCGTCCGTCCTGCCGGTCCTGAAAACAGCCGCCAGGGAACTTTTATCCAGCACGTCGAAAGGCAGGAAAGAGTATTTTTCCGACCAGCGCGGCCGCGTTTTCGGCGGCAGGTCGGCCAGGAGTATCTTGCAGGCGGGCTGCCGCGCGGAGATATGTTCCGCCAGCCGCCCGCCCACATAGCCCAGCCCGCCGGTTATCAGTATGTTCATTTATGCTTCAGCGCCCAATCGTAAGGGATGCGCTTGTCGAAGGGGTCCATCCGGTCTATCTCGCCGGCCGAGTGCGGCACCGACGAGCAGTTGGCCACTATGGCGGTCTCCGCGCCCATGCCCTTGAAGCCGTTCCACACCATGGGCGGGATCTTCACCAGGGCGTAGTTCTCGGCGCCCAGGAAGATCTCCTGCAGCTCGCCATTCGTTTTGGAGCCGGGCCGGTCGTCGTAGAGCACCAGCTTTATCATGCCGCTGACCACGGCGTAGTTCAGCGTCATCTCCTTGTGTATGTGCCAGCCCTTGATGGCGCCGGGATACACCGTGGAAAAATAGATCTCGCCGAACTTCTCGAACTCCGGGGAGTCGCAGCGCAGCATGTGCATTATCGTGCCGCGCTCGTCGGGGATCTTCTTCAGGGGCTTGATTATGACTCCGTCTATCATGGTTCCTCCGTTCTCTCAGGCGGCCAGCAGGCCGCGGTACAGTTCTCCATAGCGCTCGGCCGCCTTGCCGCAGGTAAATTCAAGCTTGAAGCGGGCCTGGCCGGCCAGGCCCATGGCCTCGCGGCGGGCCGCGTCGGCGGCCAGCCCGGCTATCGCCGCGCCCAGCGCCTCCGCGTCGCCGGGCGGCACCAGCAGCCCGGTGCGCCCGTCTTCTACCTGCTCCGGCACGCCGGCCACGCGGGTGCCTATCACCGGCTTGCCCAGGCTCATCGCCTCCAGCACCACGTTCGGAAAATCTTCCAGGCCGGTAGACGACAGCGCGAAAATATCGAAAGCGTTCATCAGGTCGAAGATGTTCTCCTGCCTGCCCAGGAATTTCACCTCTCCCGCCAGGCCCAGCGCCGCCGCCCGCGCCTGCAGCGCCGCGCGCTCGGGGCCTTCCCCCTCCACCAGCAGCATCAAATTTGTCCCGGGCAGCTTCTGCTTGGCTATGGCCAGCGCCTCCAGCAAAAAGGCGTGGCCCTTGCGCGGGTCCAGCAGCGCCACATTGCCCACCACCACCGCGCCCTCCGGCACGCCCAGCCGCCCGCGCACCGCCGCGGGGCCCTCTTTCAGCGGCCTCGGCGCTATCCCGTTGGGGATATTGCGCACCTGCCCGGCCGGCAGGCCCAGCGTCTCCGCCAGTTTACTCCCGGCGTGGGCGGACCCGGTGACAAAAGCCGAAACCCGCCCCGCCACGGCCCTGTCCAGCGGCCGCTCCAGCCGGCGCGAGAGCCGGTCGTAGGGCACGGCGATGTTATTCACCACGAATACCACCGCCTTCGCCCCAGCCAGCCGCGCCGCGAAGACCGCCGGCAAAGAGGAGTAGGCGCCCGGGTAGCCGCCGTTGTTGATGTGCACGAGGTCCGGCTTGAAATTCCTGAATTTAAAGAACAGCGCCGGCAGCGCCAGCAGCGCGAAAACATATTTAAACGCCACCACCAGCCCCAGCCCCCGCCACAGGCGGGCCAGCGGCTTCAGCCCCGCGGCCTCCAGCGCCGCGGGCAGGTCTTCTTCCCACAGGACCAGGGCGGGCTCGCGCCTCACCCCGGCGTCCAGCCGCTTGCCGGCGCCCTCCTCGTACCTGCCGTTTGCGCGGTAAACCAGCAGCGTCTCGAACTCTTCGCGCAGCCCGGCGCTGTTGAGCAGCGTGGCCAGCATGTTCTCGCACCCCGCGAAGAACGGGCAGTCGGAGTAAAAGAGTATTCTTGGCTTAGTTCCCGTCATTCTTATAGCCCGCCGCCGTCAATTTAAGCCCCGCGGCCAGGCTGGTGCGCGGCCGCCAGCCCAGCAGCCGCCGCGCCTTGGCCGCGCTGGCGAAATAGTTCATGATCTCGGCGGGGCGGTAAGGTTTGGCGCCCATCTTCAGCAGCCCGGCCCTCCCGGTCACCCGCGCCGCCAGCAGCGCCAGGTCCTTGATTTTCACGGGCCGGCCGGAGCCGATATTTATAACCTGCCCGGCCGCGGCTTTAGCCAGCCCGGCCAGCAGGTAAGCCTCCACCAGGTCGTCTACAAAAACAAAATCCCGCGTCTGCCCGCCCGCCGTCATTTCGAAGGGCTCGCCGCGCCGCAGGGTTATCAGCAGCGCCGGCAGGAACATGGTCGGGGGCTGGCCCGGCCCGTAGGCCAGCGTCGGGCGCAGCACCGTCGCCGGCACGCCGTGCACCCTGTGGTAGAACAGCGCCAGCTGGGTGGCGCAGGCCTTGGAAAAAGAATAAGGGCCCACCGGGTCCTCGGGCTGCGCCTCGCGGTAAGGCGCCGGGCCGCGGCCGTATTCCTCGGCCGTGCCGGAGAACACCGCGGCGCGGCAGCCGCGCTCCCGCAGGGCCTCCAGCAGGTTGCGGGCCCCCTGCAGGTTGGTCCCCAGCATCCGGCCCAGCAGGGCCGGGGCCGGGTCCCGGTCGGTCAGGGCCGCCAGGTGAAAAACTATTTCGGGTTTGGCTTTCCCGACGGCGGCCTTAACCGCCTCCTCGTCGGAGAGGTCGCATTTCAGCGCGCCCGCGCCGGCCGCCCTGGCGTCGAGACAGAAAACCTTCGCTCCCGCCCCGCGCAGCGCCGCGCACAGGCGCGCGCCTATAAAACCGGCCCCGCCGGTTACCAGTACGCGCCTGCCCCTGTATGCGGCGAACTTCATTCAGTTTCCTTAACCGTCTCCAGGTAGAAGGTCAGCGTGCTCAGCGGCAGCAGCGCCGACAGGCGCGCCTCGTAGAACACCGGCTTCCAGTTGGCCAGCCTGGCCACCAGCCGGTCCGTCAGGGTGCCCGGATAGTCCTCGTCGAAGACCACCCGCCTGACGGAGAAGCGCGCGCGGGAATATTTGTAGAACTTGCTGAAGTCGCTGGCCGGGTCGAAATAGTCGAAGCTGCGGCAGGTGAAGAAATGCCGGTGCGTCGGGTCTATGAAGGCGTAGACGCTGCGGAAGAACGGCACTATGATCTTCAGCTCCGCCCCGGGCGCCGTTATGCGGTGCAGCTCCTCCATCACCTTCAGCAGGTCGTCGAGGTGCTCCACCACGTTGTCGGCCTTCACGGAGGTGAACTCCCCGTCTTTAAAAGGGTACGGGAACTTGTTGAGGTCGTGCACCACGTCCGCGTCGGTGTCGGGCGAGATGTCCACGCCCACCGAACCCGGCAGTTTCCGTTTGCCGCAGCCGAAATCGAGTGTTTTCATAGTTAGCGCCGCGCCTTCAGCGCGTTTAACTTCCGCGTGTCGGCGTAGATCCTGTTCACGTCTAGCCGGCCCGCCTGCCCCGGGGACGATTCCACGGCGGTATAAGGCACGCCGTTGCGCGCCAGCAGGTCCGCCAGCAAAGTCTTCATCCGCACGGGGCGGCCGCTGCCCACATTGTAAACCTCGCCGGCCGCGCCCCGGGCCATCACCGCGGCCAGGGCCGCGGCGGCTTCCTCCACCGGCAGATAATCCCGCCAGGAATCCAGCCGCCCCACCTTGATGCTTGAAATCTTCCCGCCCTTGTATTCGGCTATCTGCCTGCCCACCCTGCCCGGGAAAAGCGCCTCGCTCACGCCGGGGCCGGTCAGGTTGAACACGCGGGCCGTCACTATGTCCAGGCCGTACACCCGGCTGTAATATTCCCCCAGCCGCGTCTGCAGCGTCTTGGCGAAGCCGTAAAAATTCACCGGGTTCAGCGGCGCCGTCTCCGGCACCGGGTTCTTCGCCGGGGCGCCGTATTCGGCCGCGCTGCCCACCAGCAGTACGCGGCACTGCAGGCCCAGCTCCAGCGCCGCGTCCAGCAGGTGTTTGGCCGGCAGGAAATTGCCGCGGTAATTGGCCGTATAATCCCCCGAGAACACCCCGGCCAGGTGGTAGATCCCGCCGGGCGCCGCCGCGCGCAGCAGCCGCTTCACGCCGGCGTAATCGGTCAGGTCGCAGCCCCGGCAGGGCAGGCCGTCCACGGCGCCGGCGCGCAGGTCGGACAATACGGGTTTAACCCCGCTCCGGCGCAGCAGCGCGGCCAGGGCCCGCCCGAAAAAACCGGCCGCGCCGGTGATCAGTACCGGGCGCTCAGATGCCGATCTTTTTGCGGATCGTTTTGAAGTTCTCATTGCAGTAATCGTAATCCTCGGGCCGGCCTATGTCCAGCCAGAATCCCTTGAAAGGCCGCGCCTTGTAGCCCGCGCCGGCCTTTATGCCGTCGAGCATCAGCTGGTCGAAGCCGTACGGCCTGGCCTTCGGCAGCGCGCGCACCACCGCGCGGTTCAGGCAGTAGATGCCCATGCTCACGTCGAAGGCCAGCTCCGGCTTCTCGGTGAATTCCACTATATTGCCGGCCTTGTCGTATTTCAGCACGCCGAAGTCTATCTTCGAGGTGCGGTTGAAAGTGGTCACGCTCACCTTGTTGCCCGCGCGCACGTGCCAGTCGTAGAACTTGCGGTAATCCAGGTCGCACAGGATGTCCCCGTTCATCACCAGGAAGTTCTCGGGCAGATCCTTTATCAGCGTCAGCGGCCCTATGGTGCCCAGCGGCTTGTCCTCTACGGAATAGGTCACCTTCACGCCCCACTTGCGGCCGTCTCCGAAGAAAGCCATCATCAGCTCGGCCAGGTGGTTCACCGTGATCGTGATATTCCTGAAGCCGGCGCGGGCCAGCTGGCGGATGACCACCTCCAGGATGCTCATCTCGTCGCCCACCGGCACCAGCGGCTTGGGGATCAGCGTCGTGTAGGGCTTAAGCCGGGTGCCTTTGCCGCCGGCCAGTATTATGGCTCGCATGGATTCTCCTACAGGTTGTAAATGTCGCTCTTGTACCGCGCCAGGTTCTCCGGGCGGCGGAACCACTCCACGGTCTCGGCCAGCCCCTGGTCGAAGGTCTGCCCCGGCTTCCAGCCGGTCAGCCGGCGCAGCTTGCGGCTGTCGCCCAGCAGGCGCTCCACCTCGGACTTGGCCGGGCGCACGCGCTGCTTGTCGGCCGTCAGCACCGCCGCCGGGTTAATCAGGGCTATCAGCTTCTTCACCACGTCGCCGACGGAGATCTCCTTGCCGGTGGCTATGTTGATCTCCTGCCCGGCCGCCTTGTCACACTTGGCTATGGCCGCGAAGCCCTTGGCCGTGTCTTTCACGTAGACGAAATCGCGCGTCGGGGCCAGCGCGCCCAGCTTCAGCTTCTTCTCGCCGCAGAGCAGCTGCGTTATGATCGTGGGGATCACCGCGCGCGCCGACTGCCGCGGGCCGAAGGTGTTGAAAGGCCGCACAATGGTGACCGGCAAATTGAAGCTGCGGTAGAAAGATTCCGCCAGGCGGTCCGCGCCTATCTTGGTGGCGCTGTAGGGCGACTGGCCCTGGAACGGGTGCGCCTCGTCTATGGGCACGTAGCGCGCGGTGCCGTAAACCTCCGACGTAGAGGTGACCAGCACCTTCTTCGTCTTCAGGTCGCGCGCGGCCTGCAGGATGTTCAGCGTGCCCTTGATATTGGTGTCCACGTAAGAGTCGGGCGAATGGTACGAGAACGGTATGGCTATCAGCGCGGCCAGGTGGAAGATTACATCGCAGCCTTCGGCGGCCCGGCGCACCCCGTTGGGGTCGCGGATATCGCCGGCGAAAACCTCCAGCCGGGCCCGGGTGGCTTTGGGCAGGGTGTCCAGCCAGCCCCAGGAGTTGAAAGAGTTGTAATAGACGAAGGCCTTTACGCGGCAGCCCTCTGCGAGTAGTTCCTCTACGAGATGGCTGCCTATGAAGCCGTCTGCGCCCGTCACCAGCACTTTTTTACCGCGAAGGTTCATGTTGTCCCCTGTCCCAAAATATTGCAAAACGACCCCGGCCGGTCGCCCAGCCTTATAAATAACAAATATTTTATCAAATAATGGGGAAGGGTTACGGCAGGGGCAGGCGCAGCTTGCGGAGATAGCCGTCCAGTTCGGCTTTTTCCAGCCCGGCCAGCCAAGGCATGGCGCGCAGCAAAAAATACATAGCGGCCAGGTACAGCGCGCCGGCCAGCAGGAAAGGCGGCAGCAGTTCAAGCCCGGCGCCTCCTTCCAGCGGGCCGAAGACCTGCGCCGCGGCCAGTTTGGCCAGCGCGCCGGCGGCCAGGGCCAGGCCCAGCCCGGCGGCCTGCCAGAACCAGTCGAATTTCCAGCCGTAGCTCCTGGCTATCAGCCAGAAGATCACGTTCACGGCTATCATGTTCAGGAACACCATCTTGCAGGCCATACCCATCGCGCCCAGCCCCAGGCCGGGCAGCGCACCGCCGGGCTGCGCCAGCAGCAGGTAGGTCACCGGGAAGTTGGCGATCATGATGGTAACGGAGATGCTCAAATACAGCCGCGTGCGCTCCGCCGCCAGCAGCATAGTGCTGCCGATCTGCCCCAGCGACTGGTGCAGCGGGAACACGAACATCAGTCCCAGCACGGCGGCGGCCGAGGCGTACTGGGGCCCCAGGAACACCGCCACTATCTCGCGGCTCCACGGGATCAGGAAGCCAGACACTATAGCGCCGAACATGTATAACCCGCGGGACACTTTGCGGAACAGCATCCCGACGCGTTCCATGTTCTTGAGCTTAAGGGCCTCGGCTATTTCCTTCCAGAAAATATTGAGTATTGAGGCGGTAGCCAGCACGCTGATAGCCGCGAACTGGTAAGCCACCTGGTAGAAGCCCTGCTGCATCGCGCCGCCAAAGCGCTGCAACATCCACTTGTCGGCGAAATCATAGAGGAAGGTCGCGGCCGACAGCGCGGCCAGCGGCGCGCAGTAGTCGCGGTACTTCTTCAGCATCGCGCCCAGCGTCTCGTGCCCTTCTTCGGCGCCCGGCTCGGCGGGGCCCAGCACCCGGAAGGCGGCCAGCACGGCGGCCAGGTACTGCAGCGCCAGCAGCAGCAGTACCGTTTTCACCGAGAGCGCGCCGTAATGGGTCAGCAGGTACACGCCGGCCAGGTAGGTCAGCGCTATCGCCAGGTTCAGCCCCTGCACGCGCACCGTCTTGCGCGCGGCCTCGGCTATCTGGTTTACGGTCTGCCACAGCTGCTGCTGGAAGAAAGAGGCGGCGAAGGCCAGCAGGATGATGCCACGGCCCTCGCCTACCCACATACCGCGCACGACGGAGTCCGGCAGCAGCAGCGCCACCGCCGCGGCGGTGACAAGGAATTGAACTGCCAGCCACAGCAGGTAGAAGGAGTAATAGCGCAGCGGCCTTTTGGCCTGGGAAATGAAGGTGTAGAAAGCGTTGGAAGTGCCCAGGTCCAGCAGCGACTTGATGGAGACGAAGCTGCCCAGCAGGAACATCAGCCGCCCGTAATCGCCGGGGCCCAGCCCGCGCGCCACTACGAGCCCGGCCAGGAAGCTCAGGCCCGCGCGCAGCGCGTTCGAAGCGAACGACACGGCGAAGCGTTTCTTGACGGAGGCGGGCATCGGGGCTGTTAAGCGCCCCCTTTCAGGGCGGCCAGGGCCGGCCCCAGGTCGAACGGCGTCTTCAGATACGGCGCCAGCGCGGCCGGCAGGGCGGTCTTTTCAGCGGCAATAAATTCCGCCAGTTCTTCCGGTGTGCCGGCGCGCGGCGCGCCGGGCTCGGAGCCGTCGAAGGGCGGCACCAGCGGGTAATTGGTCAGGTCGCGGCCGCCGACGGCGGGCTCGTACACCAGGTAGCTCACGCCGGCCATCAGCGCCTCTATAAAAACGGTGGAGGTGGGCCCGACTACGAGCGTGGCCCGCTTCAACGAAGCCGCCAACGGCTCCGTGTCAAAAATGTAGAAGTCGCCGCCCAGGAAACTCTTATACCACGCCGCCGATTCCGACGGGTGCAGGCGCAGCCGCGCCCGCTTAACGCCGGCGGCCTCCAGGCCCTTGCGGACCGAAAGGAGGTAAAGCGGCAGGTTGCCGCGGTCGGTCAGTATCTCCTCGCCGCTGTGCTGCGAGCCGTTCATGGACTTCGAGATCACCAGCACGTCTTCCGCCGTTAATCGCGGCGCCGCTGGCGGCGGCGCGGCGAAGCCA
Source organism: Elusimicrobia bacterium GWD2_63_28 (assembly GCA_001799895.1). Lineage (GTDB taxonomy): Bacteria > Elusimicrobiota > Elusimicrobia > Elusimicrobiales > UBA9959 > UBA9959. The sequence goes on along the minus strand of MGUI01000070.1, from coordinate 57,997 downwards.
GGCCGCCCGGTCACGAAGATCTTCTCCGGCCTGACGCCGGCTTTAACGTAAAGCTCCTTTATCCTGTCGCCCCAGACCAGCAGGTAATCGGCGCGGTTGTCGTCCACGGCGTTGTAGCGGCCCGGCAGGCCGTGCAGCGCTACGAACGACGGGCGCCCCAGCTCGCGGAATGCCGCGATGGCGCAGCGTTCGAAGAAGGGCATGTCGAAGGGGACCACCAGCGCCGCATAGTTCCGGCGGCGGTAGAACTCCATGAGCGCGGCCTTGAAAGCCCGGACCCGCTCCAGGAAGGCCGGGCTCACCAGCGTCCTGAAATCGGCCAGTTCGAAGGCCTTCTTGAGGTAGTCTATCTGCCGGGAAAGTTTCTCGTCGCCCAGTTCAGCGCGCGACAGCGTCCACGGCGCGCCCTCGGCGGCGAAGCCGGCCGCCTCCAGTTCGGTATTGAGGTTGAAATAAGCGTTGGAAGAAACCCGGCGCAGTGCGGCCCGCCCCCCCTTCCGGAAAGGCTTTAGTCTCGCGGCCGCGCCGCGCACCAGCGTCTTGAGGCCGCGGTACCTGCGCTCCAGGTAGGTGCGCTCCTGCGGATAGGCGAACTGCGCCCCGTAGTAGTAAATGCGCTTGTCCAGCTCGTACTTCAGCGCGTCTACGGTCTCCGGGTCCAGGCCGCCCTCTTCCTTCAGCCAGCGCGGCAGATAGAAGTTTTCCATTAATTGAATTTCCTGAACACCGGCTTCACCGGTTCCCCGACGAGAAAGCCCTCGTAGCCGCCGGCCTTTATCGCCGCTTTGTAAGTCTTGAAGATCTTCCGGAAGATGCGTATCGTCTTCTGCAGCTCTTTCCCGCCGTGCGCAAGGCTGAACACAAAGGTGCCGCGGAAGAGCAAGCCGTGCTTCACCGCCTCCTGCATCACCAGCGTCTTAAAGCCGTCGCTGAATTCCTTCTTCGCGTCGCGGAACTGCATCAGCAGCCAGCACGGGTGGCCCTTCACGGTCAGGTACTCGGAGAGGCCTGCGGCCTTTATGCCGTCCTCCAGCCCTTTGCGCAGCGCCTCGCCCATCTTTATATTGCGCTCGACCAGGTTATTCTCTTTGACGGCCTTGATGGTGGCCATCGCGGCCGCCAGGGAATGGGTCTCGGCGCCGTGCGTGGTGGAGATCAGGAACACGCGCTCTTTGTCGTGGTTGATGCCGCCCAGGTTCATGATGTCTTTCCGGCCGGCCAGCATGCAGCAGGAGAAGCCGTTGGCCACGCCCTTGCCCCAGGTGGTCAGGTCGGCCTGCACGCCCAGCGCGGCGTGCGCGCCCGGGTAGCCCAGCCGGAAGCCGGTGATCATCTCGTCGAGGATGAATACCGTGCCGTTCTTTTTGCAGAGGTCGCGCAGCTGGTGCAGGAAATTGTCCTGCGGGTAGTCGAACTCCATCGGCTCCAGTATCACCCCGGCTATCTGCCCCGGGTACTTGGCGAACAGCTCTTCTACGGACTTGATGTCGTTATAGCGGAAGGTCAGGGACAGGTCCGCCACTTCCTGCGGCACGCCGGCGTTATTGGGTTTCTTGCCTATGTACCAGTCGTCGTAGGAGAAGAAGCCGTGGTCGGAGCAGTAGGCTATGTACTTGCGGCCGGTGTAGGCGCGCGCCAGTTTCAGCGCGGCCGTCGTCACCGTCGAGCCGTTCTTGGCGAACTTCACCATCTCGGCGCCCGGCACCTGGCTGATGAAATACTCGGCCAGCTCGCTCTCTATCGGCGAGGGGCACTGGAAGTTGCTGCCCTTCAGCAGCTCGGCGCGCACGGCGTCCAGCACCGGCTTGTAGGCGTGGCCCAGGTTCACTGCGGTCAGGCCCATGGCCCAGTCCAGATACTTATTCCCGTCGACGTCCCACACATAACAACCCTTACCGCGCTCTATGAGCTTCGGCCCCAGCTTGGGCGACTGGTCCAGGCCCTTGCTGTAGGTATGCCCGCCGCCCGGGATCAGTTCCTGGGCGCGCGCTATCATTTTGTCGGACTTCTCAAAGTTGGTTATCATGGTTTCCTCGCTATTTCTTCCAGTTCTGCGGCAGTATCAGATCTTCGTCGGTTTCGGCCAGGCCGCCCAGCGCGGCCTGCAGGCCGGGTAGGTCCCCGCCCGGGAGCGCCCCCAGTCCCTCTAAATTGTCTTTCAGCGCCGGCAGGCCGTCCACGCCTATCACCACCCGGTCCACCAAGGGGTTGGCCAGCGCGAAGCCGGCGCAGACCGCGGCCGCCGTCCAGCCGTGTACGGCGGCGTAGGCGCGGATCAATTCCACCTTCGGGGCCGCCCGCCGCAGGCCCTCGGGGATGGAGGTCGCGTTCATCAGCAGCAGGCCCTGCAAGAACACCGAGCGCACGTGTATCTCCACGCCCGCGGCCTTCAGCGCAGGAAAAACGCGCTCGAAACGCCTGTCCAGCAGGCTGTAAGGCACCTGCACTAAATCGAAATCGATCTGGGCGGCCAGCAGCCGCGCGGCCTGCTCCGGGTGGTACAGCGAGAAGCCGGTCTTCTGCGTCAGGCCGCTCCGGCGGCACTCCAGCAGGCCCTCGTAGCGGTCCGGATGCGCCAGGTGCTCGTCGTAGGAATGCAGCAGCGTGCCGTAGAAGCGGCCGACGCCGGCGCGGTCCGCCGAAGTGCGCAGGGCCGCAGTAGCCTCCGCGCCGGGCACGTCCTTGAGCTTGGTGACCACGCGGAAGGCGCCCGGCGAGGTCTTCAGGTAAGCGCCGATGGCGGCCTCGCTGCCGCCGTAGGCCTGCGCCGTGTCCAGCAGGTCCACACCGGCGGCCGCGGCCAGCTTTAAAATGTCCAGCACCTCGGGCGCGGGCACCAGGCCCCGCTTGTTGGACACTCCGTAGGCCAGGCCGAACTGCGCCGTGCCGAGTGCCAGTTTCTTTATTTTTTCAGGTGCGCCCATTTCAGCGGGGTCCCTCTCTCTATGTCGACCGCGGCCCGTCCGCGCAGCACCTTCGGCAGGTACTTGGGCGGCAGCCCGTCGGCGGGGCGTATCGAGCGCACGTTCGCCTCGGTGAACGCCGCTCCCTTCTTGATATCGGTCACGGCAAACAGCGACCGCGAGAATTTGCGGCTGCGCTTCGTCGCCGGTGACAGGTCGTAGGTGACCGTGCCCAGGCTTTCCTCCGCCTGGCGCACGGCCTTCACCATAGCGGCAAAGTCCCCCGCCTCCAGCGAGAAGGCCGCGTCGGGCCCGCCCACTTTGCGGTCCAGGATAAAATGTTTCTCTATGATCTTCGCGCCCAGCGCCGCGGCGGCCACCGGGGCGGTAATGCCCTCCGAATGGTCTGAAAGCCCGGCCACGCAGCCGAAGCGCGCGCCGAGGTCCGGCATGGTGCGCAGATTCATTTCAGAGTAAGGCGCCGGGTACGACGAGGTGCACTTCAACAGGGCCACGCTCCCGTTCTTCGCCTTGCGGCAGGCCGCCACGGCCTCCGAGATCTCCGGCAGCGTCGAAATCCCCGTGGACATAATGACCGGCTTGCCCTTGGCGGCGATATATTCAACCAGCGGCAGGTCGTTGAGTTCGAAAGAGGCCACTTTGTAGCACGGCACGCCCAGCTCCTCCAGGAAATCGGCGGCGCTTTTGTCAAAAGGCGTGGAGAAAAACACCAGCCCCTCGTCGGCGGCGGCCTTCTTCAGCTTGTAATGCCACTCCCAGGGGGTATAGGCCTCTTTGTAAAGGTCATAGAGCGTGCGGCCGTCCCACAGCGTGCCCTGGTTTATCCGGAAATACTTTTTCTTAGATTCTATCGTCAGCGTGTCGGCGGTGTAGGTCTGGATCTTTATCGCGTCGGCCCCCGCCTTCGCGGCGGCGCGCACGGACTTCAGCGCCGTCTCCAGCTTTTGCCCGTGGTTGGCCGACAGCTCGGCTATGATGAACGCCGGGGCTTCTCCCCCGACGGCCCGGCCGCCTATCTTCAGCGTCGGTTTATTTTCTTTTCGCGGCATATTTCCCCAGCCTGACCTTATTCATTAAAATCGTTCTCTCGAATTTGTAGCCGGCTTTTTCAAAGGCCCGCGCCGAGGGTTTGTTCGCGGGGCGGATGTAGGCGTTTATCTTTTTTACACCCGGGAAGGCGGCAAACAATTCCCGGCTGCCGGCTGCCAGCAGCGGCGCGGCCAGCCCGCGACCCCGGAAACTCTCCGCTATGCTCACGCTTACCAGGGCTTCTTTCCCCTCCGCCTCATAGCGCAGTTGACCCGCGAATTTCCCGCCGGCCTCGGCCACCAGGAACAGGTAGCCGGGATTTTTCAGCTTCGCGGCGAACCAGCTTTTATGGCCCGCCCATTCTATCTTCCCGGTATTGATGGAGTTAGCCCGCACCGCCGGGGAATTGGAAAGTTCGAAGATAGCCCGGCTGTCGCTGAGAGCGGCGCGGCGCAATTTAAAAACCGGGGGCTGCGCCGCCCGGGCCAGCGCGGCGGCGGCCACGCGGCCCGCGCCCTGCCCGTCGGAGGCCGCGCGCCCCCGCGCCGCCATGGCTGTACGCTCGGCCTTCGTAAGGCCGGCCAGCAGCGCGGCTATGCGGTCAAATAACCCCGCCTCGCCCTTCCAGCCCGCAAAGTTCATCACCCTCAGGGCTTTCCAGCCTTCTATATTGAGCCGCTGGTTCTCGGCGAAGCCCACCCCTATCTGCGGCGTGCCGCAGGCGGCCAGTTCGTAGGTGGTCTGGCCGCAGGCCGTCACGCAGGCGTCGGCGCGCAGCATGGCGCGCTTTACGGCCGCGGCGCCCAGCCTGCGCCCGGCCCGGGGCGTCTCTATCCTGAGATCCGTAGTCTTGCGCAGGAACTCTCCCAGCCTGCCGGCCAGTCCCGCGGTATCGGCCCCGCCGAAGGTTATCAGCACCCGCCGCAGCTTCGCGGGCTGTGCGCGGCGAGGGCAGGTTTTAAATTCAGGCCTCAGCGGCGTATAGCGCGCGCCCAGCAGGTAGTCCACGCCGGCCGCGCGCGGATAGCGCAGCCGCGCGGCGGCCACGGCGCCGTTCACCACCAGCCCGGCCGGGTAGCGCAGGCGCTTGCAATCGTCCAGGCTGACCAGCAGCCGCGCCCGGGCGGCGGCCTGGCGGTAAAAGTTCAAGGGCGCCTTGTAGGAGTCCACCACGGCTATGTCGCCGCCCAGCAGGGCGGCCAGCCCGCGCGGCCCGCGCCAGGCCATTAGCCTGTGCCTGGCCCCGCGCAGCAGGCCGGCCGCGGCGGCGTCGCCGTCCAGCACTATCTCGGCGTCGGCGCCTGCGGCGCGGAAGGCGCGGTAGAGAGACAGGCACCGGGTAACGTGCCCGAAGCCGCTTTTGCCCCCGCCCTCGGTGAATATCAGCACTTTCATTTTTTAATAAGTTTTTTCAGCGCGGCGGCCGCCTGGCCCAGCTCCTGCAGCTCCAGCAGTTCCACGGCCCGCCTGAATTCTTCCCGCCTGCTGGCGAATTTCTTCTTCGCCAGGCTGCGCCGGTTTATCTCTTCCAGCCAGGGCTTAGCCGCGAAGAGCCGCAGCACTTCCCCCAGGCCGAAGGGCCTGCCGGGGGCGTATAAATTGTCGTAGACGGCGCAGAGCAGCAGGTAATCCTCGGCGGTGTCCAGGGTAACGCGCAGGTCCGGCCGCCGGCTGCCCGCCGGGGCCTCCGCCGAAACCACCTTGAAGAGCTCGGCGTGCGACCGCAGGTAGGAGGTAACGTGCTCGCGGTCGGCCTTGTCTCGCGCCTGCTCGTGCGCGGCCTTCAGCGCGGCAAAGCTGAACACTTCCGCGTCGAAGCCGTCGGGAAAGGTCAGCCGCACCACGTTGGCGGTATAGTCCGCCCCGGCCTGCCGGTGCACCGCCACCAGGTCGTCCACCAGCGCGGGGTCCACGCAGGGGCAGTCGCTGGTGATGCGCACTACCGTGTCCAGCTTAAATTTCAGCGCGGCCTTGTAGTAGCGCTCCAGCACGTCCTCTTTGGACCCCCTGAAGAACTGCGCCCCGGCCTTGGCGGCCAGGCGGCCCAGCGGGGCGTCCGCCTTGTCGGTAGTGGCCGCCACTATAACCTGGTCCACGGCCCGGCAGCGGCCCAGGCGGCGCGCCACCTGCTCCAGCACGGTGATCCCGCTGCCGTAGGGCAGCTCTTTAGCCACCTTGCCCGGCAGCCGGGTGGAGGTCATCCTGGCCTGTATTATGGCGCCTGTCTTCATGTCAGGAGAGCACTCGCCTGACTTGCTTTATCACGTGGTCCACTTCCTCGTCGGTCATGCGCGGGTACAGCGGCAGGCTGAGCGCCTGCTCGTAATACTTCTCGGAGTTGGGCAGGTCCCCGTGCTTATAGCCGAACTCTTTGCGGTAATAAGGCTGCTCGTGCACGGGGATATAATGCACCTGCGTGCCTATCTTCTCCGCCACCAGCGTCTCTATTACCTCTTTGCGGCTTTTGCCCAATTTTTTAAAGTCTATCAGCGTCACGTATAGGTGGAACGCCGAGAACACGCCCGGCCGCTCATAGGGCAGCGTCAGCACCGGCAGGCCGGCCAGCTCTTTGTTGTAGCGGGCCACTATCTCGCGGCGGCGCTTTATGAACGCCTTCAGCTTGCCCAGCTGGCTCATGCCCAGCGCGCAGTGTATGTCGGTCAGGCGGTAGTTGAAGCCGAGGCGTTGGACCTCGTAGTACCAGGGTCCCGGTTTATTAGGGACGTCGCGCACCACGCCGCAGATGCGCATCGATTTCAAGCGCTCGTAGAGCACTTTACTGTTAGTGGTTATCGCGCCGCCCTCACCGGAGGTGATGGTCTTCACCGGGTGGAACGAGAAGATGGTCATGTCGGAGTGTTTGCACGCGCCCACCAGGCTGCCGTCCTCATACTTCGACCCTATCGCGTGCGCGGCGTCCTCGATGATATGCACCTGCTTGCCGGCCAGTTTGCGGATCTTGGCCGTCTCGCAAGGCTGCCCGGCGAAATGCACCGGTATTATCACGCGGGTCTTCTTGGTTATGCGCTTTTTAAGGTCTTCGGGGAAAACGTTAAAGGTGCGCGGGTCAATGTCCGCCAGCACGGGCTTGAGCCCGCTGTAAACAAAAGCGTTGGACGAGGCCACAAAGGTATTGGTGGAGGTGATGCCCTCCATCCCTTTCTCCAGTTCCAGAGCCATGACCGCCAGGTGCAGCGCGGCCGTGCCGTTGGCCATGCTCAGGCAATACTTGGCGCCGGTCAGTTCGCAGATCTTCTCTTCGAACTGCACCGCCACGGGGCCCTGGGTTATCAGTTCCCCCTTCAGCACTTTCGCTACGGCCTTCACGTCCTCGTCGTCTATCCACTGCGAACCGTAGGGGATTGGTTTTCTCATTTGTTCCTTTTAAGCCGCCAGCTTGAAGATCTTTTTGGCCACTTTCTGCGCCGTGGTCTTCAGGCCGAACCTGCCGATATAATAGGCCAGGAAGGCCGCCTGGTCCCGCGCCCACAGCAGCGGGTGCCTGCGGCGGTAATCGGCGGCCACGCGCGCGGTGGCCTCCTTGCGCAGGGCGATCAGTTCCTCGTCGCTCATGTCCGTAAAATTCACCAGCAGCTTCGCGCCCTGCTCGGCGTAGCAGCCGAACAGCGCCGCCTCGTCCTTTATCAGGCCCTTCGCCTTAGCGTACTCGTAAAGTTCCGTGCCCGGGTAGGGCGTGGAGAAGAAGAAATCCGTTGGCGGCAGGTCGTTTTCCGTCATGAAGCGCACGCTGGCCTCCACGGTCTCGCGCGTCTCGCCTACATTGCCTATCATGAAGCTGCACGCCGGGTAGATGCCAGCCTCGCGGCAGGCCTTTATGGCGGCCGCGGCCTGCTCGGCCGTGGCGTGCTTCTTGATGTTCTTGAGTATTACCGGGCTCGCGGATTCCACGCCGAAGCCCAGCGCCACACAGCCGGCCTCCCGCATGTACGTCAGCAGCTCCAAGTCCACGGTGTTCACGCGGGCCGCCGCCATCCACTTCACACCCACGTTCCCCTCTATCAGCAGGCGGCAAACCTCGCGCACGCGCTTCTTATCCACGGTGAACAGGTCGTCACCGAACACTATGCCCCGTATGCCGTAGCGCTCCTTGAGCAGCTTGATCTCGGCCACCACGCGCTCGGCCGAATGTGCGCGGATGCGCTGGTTCTGAAAGGGGTGGTAGCAGTAGGTGCACTGGTACGGGCAGCCGCGCGTAGTTATAACATAGGCTCGCGGCGAGGGCAGGATGCCCGTGGGACTGTGTATATAGAGGTCCTGGTTGAACAAATCCCACGCCGGCATGGCGATACCGTCCAGATTCTCTATCAGTTCGCGGTCGGGGTTTCGCTTCACCTGCCCGTCTTCGAGGTAAGCAGTGCCGTTAACACCGGCCGGGCCCTTGCCCGCTGCTGTTGCGGCGGCCAGTTCCACGGCGGTCACTTCGCCTTCGCCCATCACCACCACGTCCACGGGCATTTCGCGCAGGATCGTTTCGGGAATAGTGGAACCTATGCTGTTCCCGACCCAGATCTTCACGCCTGGCTTCAGCCGGCGTATCAGGGCGGTCAGCCACTTCATGTACTTGAAGCCTGTCACCAGCGTGCCGATGGCGGCCACTTCGAAATCCTTGTCTTTGAGCAATTCCTCCACCTGCGCCTCGGCATAGCGGTTGCCCTCTATATCGAGCAGGTCCACCTGGTGCCCGGCGGCGCGCAGGGCGGCCCCGACATAGCCCAGGCCGATATTGTAAACCTCCGGCACACGGGAAGGGGCAAGCAGGGGGCTGATGAGCAGGATTTTCATTTCAGGGAATACTCCGTTATCTGCGCGCGGCAGACGGCCAGCATGTCCCGGCCCGCGGCGTAGGCGCGCGTCCAGTCTATTATCTTGTCTATGGCCTGGCCTATGTGCCAGCGCGGGGCCCAGCCCAGCTGCCGGCGGGCCTTGGCCGAATCCAGCTTCAGGTAATGCGCCTCGTGCGGGTGGCGGCCCTTGTCCAGGGCGTAGCCCGGCGCTTCAGGCCAATGGCCGAACATGCGCTTCACTATCCACTCCACGTCCTTGGCGTCGCCCGCGTCGGGGCCGAAGTTCCAGGCCTCGGCGTATTTGGGGCCCTGCGTATAAAGTTTCTCGGCCAGCAGCAGATAGCCCGACAGCGGCTCCAGCACGTGCTGCCAGGGGCGTATGGCGCGCGGGCTGCGGATGCGCACCTTCTCCCCCCGCAGGGCCGCGCGGATAATGTCCGGTATCAGCCGGTCGGCGGCCCAGTCGCCGCCGCCTATCACATTGCCGGCGCGCGCGGAGGCCACGGCCACGCCGTGTTTGGCGAAATCTTTGGGATTGAAGAAGGACTTGCGGTAGGTGGCCGTCACCAGCTCCGAGCAGGCCTTGGAGGACGAGTACGGGTCGTAGCCGCCCATCGGCTCTTCCTCGTGGAAGGCCCGGGCGTGCTCTTTATTCTCGTAGCACTTGTCGGTGGTAACGTTCACCACCGCTTTCACCGTGCTGCTGGCGCGTATGGCCTCGAACAGGTTAACCACGCCCATCACATTGGTTTCGTAGGTCTCGGCCGGGTTCCGGTAGGATTCCCTCACCAGCGGCTGCGCCGCCATGTGTATCACTATCTCGGGCTTGGCGGCCAGCAGGGCTTTCTTCAGCTTGACCCCGTCGCGCACGTCGCCTATAACTGACTTCATCCGCCGGTCCAGCCGGCAGATCTTGAACAGGCTCGGTTCGGTAGGCGGCTTCAGGGCGTAGCCGGTCACCTTGGCGCCCAGGGCGTCCAGCCAGATGGACAGCCACGCGCCTTTAAAGCCGGTGTGGCCGGTTAAAAAAACTCTTTTGTCTTTCCAGGAGTTGTTCATTATTTCCAGGTCTTCCACGGCGCCTTGCCGGAGGTCCACAGGTCTTCCAGTTCGCGCTTGTCGCGCAGGGTGTCCATGCATTTCCAGAAGCCGGTATGCTTGAAGGCCGACAGTTCGCCGTCCTTGGCCAGGCGCTCCAGCGGCTCGCGCTCCCACACCACGCTCTCGCTCTCGCCTATGTAGTCGAAGATGCCGGGCTCCAGCACGAAGAAGCCGCCGTTTATCCACGCGCCGTCGCCGTGGGGCTTTTCCTTGAACTCGTGCACTTTCCCCGCCTTGTCGAATTCCACCGCGCCGAAGCGCCCCGCCGGCTGCACTATGGTCATGGTGGCCAGGCCGCCGCGCTTCTTGTGGAAGGTCGTCAGCGCCTTCAAATCCACGTCGGCCACGCCGTCGCCGTAGGTAAGCATGAAAGGCTTGTTGTCCAGGTATTTGCGCACGCGCCACACGCGGCCGCCAGTCATCGTGTTCGGCCCGGTATCCACCAGGGTCACCTTCCAGGGCTCGGCCTTGCCGTGGTGCACTTCCATGCAGTTCTTCTTCATGTCTATGGTCACGTCGGCCTGGTGCAGGAAATAGTTGGCGAAATACTCTTTGATCAAATAGCCTTTGTAGCCCAGGCAGAGCACAAAGTCGTTATAGCCGTGCTGCGAGTAGGACTTCATGATGTGCCAGAGTATCGGCTTATCGCCCAGCTCGGCCATCGGCTTGGGCTTCACGTCGGTCTCTTCGCTCAGCCGCGTCCCCATCCCGCCCGCAAGTATGACAACTTTCATGGTTTTCTCCGGTTATTTTTTATCGCTGCGCCCGTACTTGTCGTCGTAGCGCACTATATCGTCCTCGCCCACATATTCGCCGTTCTGCACCTCTATCATCTCCAGCGGCACCTTGCCGGGGTTCTCCAGGCGGTGCATGGTGGACTTGGGGACGTAGGTACTCTCGTTCTCGTGCACCAGCGTGGTGGTCCTGCCCAGCGTCACCTTGGCGGTGCCTTTCACTATAATCCAGTGCTCGCTGCGGTGATAATGCAGCTGGTGGCTGAGCTTGTGGCCGGGCTTCACCACTATGCGCTTGATCTTGTAGCGGGTGTCTTCCTCCAGCACGGTATAGCTGCCCCAGGGGCGGTAAGTGGTCATATGCTCCACCACTTCCTTGCGGTGGCGCTCTTTAAGTTGCTCCACCACCTCTTTGACGCGCTGGGCCTGGCCGCGCCGCGCTATCAGCAGGGCGTCGGGCGTGTCTATCACTATCAGGTCCTTCAGGCCCACGGTAGATATCAGGCGCTTGCCCTCGCCCATCACTATGGTGCGCTTGGTGTCCAGCGCCAGCACGTCGCCTATCTTCACGTTGCCCTCGGCGTCGGGCTTGATGACTTCCGGCAGCGAGTCCCACGAACCCACGTCGGACCAGAGGATGTCTATGGGCAGCACGGCGGCCTTCTTCGACTTCTCCATCACCGCGTAGTCTATGGAGATGGAGGGCATGTTCTTGAAATCCGCCGTCATTTTGGCCAGCGTAGCCGGCATCTTGCGGCTAATCTCCGGCGCGTGCACTTTGAATTCGGAGAGCATGGTCTCTATGGTAAAGGCGAACATGCCGGAATTCCAGTAATACTTCCCGTCTTTCAGATATTTTTCCGCGGTCTTCAGATTTGGCTTCTCGGCGAACTTCTCTACGCGGCACACCCCGCCGTTGCCTGGCGTCTTGCTCCCCTTCTTGATATAGCCGTAGCCGGTCTCGGGCCGGTCGGGCTTCACGCCGAAGGTAACTATGCTGCCGGCCTTGGCCGCGGCTTCGCCCTGCCGCGCGTATTTGGCGAACTTGGCCACCGGCTCTATGATATGGTCCGACGGGCAGATGAAGATTACCTCGTCCTTGCGGCAGTGCAGTTTCTCCAGGCAGTAGCGCATCACCAGCGCTATGGCCGGCGCGGTGTTGCGGCCGATGGGCTCCAGGATCATGTTATTCTCTATGTCCGGTGACACCGAACGCAGGTCGGCCTGCACGTGAAAGCGGTAGTCCTCGTTGGTGATGACAAAAATATCTTTCAGCGGAACCACGGCCGCCATGCGCTCCACTGTCTGGCAGAGCAGGGACTTGCCGCCGTTGAGCTTTATAAACTGCTTGGGCATGCCGTACCGTGACAGCGGCCACAGCCGCGTGCCTGAGCCGCCCGCAAGTATTATCGCTTTCATGGTTTCACCTTCTTCCCCTCTAAGCGTTTCGTCTCGGCGTCCACCATCAGGGCCGCCAGGTCATTAAATTTAGTCTTCGGGGCCCAGCCCAGAAGTTTGCGGGCCTTATTTGCGTCACCTACCAGCTCTTTCACGTCGGCGGGCCTGTAGAAGGCCTTGGAGACCTCCACCCGCACCTTGCCGTTCTTGGCGTCCACGCCCTTCTCGGCCAGGCCGCGGCCCTTCCATTCCAGCTTTATGCCGGCGGCGGCAAAGGCCGTCTCTATGAACTCCCGCACCGAGTGCGTCTCGCCGGTGGCCAGTATATAGTCGTCAGCTTTGGGTTGCTGCAGCATCAGCCACATGCCCTCCACATATTCCCTGGCATAGCCCCAGTCGCGCAGGGCGTCCAGATTGCCCACGGCCACCTTCTCCAACTGGCCCTTCTTTATGCGGGCCGCCGCAGCGGCTATTTTGCGCGTAACGAACTCTTCACCGCGCAGGGGGCTTTCGTGATTGAACAGTATGCCGTTGCAGGCGTACAGGCCGTGTGCCTGCCTGTAGTTCACCGTAAGCCAATGCGCGTAAAGTTTGCTCACGGCATAAGGGCTGCGCGGGTGGAAATCGGTGGTTTCGTTCTTCTGCGCGCTGCCCATACTGCCGAACAGCTCTGCCGTTGAGGCCTGGAAGAACCTGGCCTGGGGCCGCGCCTGGCGCACGCCCTCCAGCAGCCGCGCCACGCCCACGGCGTTTATCTCGGCCGTCAGGACCGGCTGGTCGAAAGAGATGCCCACAAAACTCTGCGCGGCAAAATTGTAGATCTCGTCGGGCTTTACCTTCGCCAGCGCGTAATTAATATTGGTGGATTCCAGCAGATCCAGTGAAACCTCTTTCACCTTGCCCTCTATCCCCAGTTCACGCATCCGCCACAGGCCTGTATCGCCGGCGCGGTCCGCGCCGTAAACGTCGTAGCCTTTAGCCAGCAGCAACTGGCTCAGGTAAGAGCCGTCCTGCCCGCGGTAGCCCGTTATCAAAGCTTTTTTCATCAGCAGCTCTTTACGGCGCCGAAGCCGTGTTTCCGAAGCATATGCTCGCTCAGGGCCAGCTTCAGGTCGCTGGCGGCCATCTCGGAGACCAGCTCTTCAAAAGAGGTCTCCGGCTTCCAGCCCAGCACCCGTTTGGCCTTGGCCGGGTTGCCCAGCAGGGTTTCCACCTCGGCGGGGCGGTAGAACTTGGGGTCTATGCGCACAATGATGTCGCCCTTCTTCAGCTCTGTCTCTATCCCGGGCAGGGGCCTGACGGCCTTAACATAGCCGGTCTCTGCCACGCCTTTGCCTTTCCAGCCTACCGTTATGCCTACTTCCGCGGCGGCCAGTTCTATAAACTTGCGCACGGAGTACTGCTTGCCGGTGGCTATCACAAAATCTTCCGGCTTGCGCTGCTGCAGTATCAGCCACATGGCCTTCACGTAGTCACGGGCGTGGCCCCAGTCGCGCAGGGAATTCATATTGCCCATATACAGGCAGTCCTGGTCGCCCAGCAGTATGCGGCCCAGGGCCCGGGTTATCTTGCGCGTTACGAACTCGTCGCCGCGCAGGGGGCTTTCGTGGTTGAACAGTATGCCGCTGCAGGCGAACATGCCGTAGGATTCGCGGTAATTGATGGTTATCCAGAAGCCGTACATCTTGGCCACGCCGTAAGGGCTGCGCGGGTGGAAAGGGGTGGTTTCGCTCTGGGGGATTTCGCGCACCTTGCCGTACAGCTCCGAGGTGGAGGCCTGGTAGATGCGGGTTTTCTTGGCCAGCCCGAGCAGGCGCACAGACTCCAGCAGGCGCATGGTGCCCAGGCCGTCGCAGTCGGCGGTGTATTCCGGTTCGTCAAAGCTGACGGCCACATGGCTCTGCGCGCCCAGGTTGTAGATCTCGTCAGGCTTAACTTCGGCAATGATCCGGGTGAGGTTGGTGGAATCGGTCAGGTCACCGAAATGCAGTTTAAATTTGGGGTTTTTAGCCAGGTGGGAAATGCGGGCCATGTTAAAAGAGGCCGAGCGGCGGCGTATGCCGTGCACCTCGTAGCCCTTGTTCAGCAGGAATTCAGCTAAATAAGACCCGTCCTGCCCTGTAATGCCGGTGATCAAAGCCTTTTTCATAGTCGCTCCTTTCCTGCCGTTATTATTATCTATATTATACAAAAACAAAAACCCCGCGGCCGGCTCAGGTCGCGGGGTTCTTTGCTGAATACTGGATTTGCCTAGATCTCTATAGCCAGACCGTCTTTGGCGGCGGCGGTTTTTGGGAACTGCTTACGGGCCAGGGTCAGCGCCTTGGCACGCAGGTCCGGCTTATGGTAGCGTTCGGCTGAAAAATGGGTCATCACCAACCGCTTGGCTCCCGCCTCGGCGGCAAGTTTGCCGGCCGTCTCCGGGTTGAAATGCGGCCAGCCCGGGTTGGTCTCGCCGGGGGCGTGGGCGCACTCGGTTATCAGCAGGTTTGCGCCGCGGGCCAGTTTCAGCGCGTTGGCGCAGTAGCCGGTATCGGTTATGTAGGTCACGGTCTTGCCGTCCAGCGCCAGGCGGAAGCCCAGCACCGGGTCCGCGTGCACCAGCGGCAGCGTCTTTACTTTGAACGGCAGTTTTTCCGCTTCTGACGGTAATTCCACGATCTCGACAGGATAAGGCAATTTATCCAGCGGCACGGTATAAGGCCTGTTCACGAATTGCTTCAGCACACGGCGCGTCCCTTTCTGGCCGCATATGGTAAGGCCTGCCTTAAACCGGAACTTCACCAGCGTATGCAGCCCGGCTATGTGGTCGATATGAAAATGGCTGAGCAGTATAAAAACCGGTTTCTTGCCGTCCACATACTTATCCAATCTGTGTATGCCGTAGCCGGCGTCCAGCACAATATCCCAGCGCTTAGTTTTAATTACAGCGCACACGGTATTGCCCGTGCCGGTATCATACCAGCCGTTGGTGCCCAGAAAAATTACTTTCATCGCGTATAATTCTTTTTTATCCAGTTCTTGTACGACCCGGTCCGCACATTGTGCACCCAACCCGGGTTGGCTATGTACCAGCGCACGGTGCGCTCCAGGCCTTCCTTGAAAGTCACCGAGGGCGTCCAGCCCAGTTCCTTCTTTATCTTGGAGAAGTCTATGGCGTAGCGGCGGTCGTGGCCGGGGCGGTCTTTCACATAAGTGATAAGCCCGACGTAAGGCCCCTTCAGCGCCGGGTTCTTGCCCGACGGCTCATATTTCTCCAGGGCGGCGCAGATACCCTTCACTACATCAATATTCTTCCTCTCGCAGTTGCCGCCCACATTGTAAGTCTGCCCGGGGCGGCCCCTCTTCATAACGCGCCAGATGGCCGCGCAGTGGTCTTCCACATAAAGCCAGTCGCGCACCTGCGCGCCGTCGCCGTAAACCGGCAGCGGCTTGCCTGACAGGGCGTTCAGAATTACCAGCGGTATCAGCTTCTCGGGGAAGTGGAAAGGCCCGTAATTATTGGAGCAATTGGAAATGGTGACAGGCATTCCGTAGGTATGGTGATAGGCCATCACCAGATGGTCCGACGCGGCCTTGGAAGCCGAGTAAGGGCTGCGCGGGTCGTAGGGGGTGGTCTCTTTGAACTTGCCGGTAGCGCCCAGCGAGCCGTATACCTCGTCGGTGCTGATGTGGTGGAAGCGCACATCCTTGCGCCCGGCCCAGGCCTGCCGCGCTGTCTCCAGCAGGGCGAAGGTGCCGTGGATATTGGTCTCTATAAAGTCTTTCGGCCCGAAGATGGACCGGTCCACATGGGACTCGGCCGCGAAGTGCGCCACGGCGTCGAACTTGTATTTCTTGAACAGCCCCTCTATCAGTTTAAAATCGCAGATGTCGCCCTTAATAAAATTATAGCGGCCTTTCTGGGCAAGTTCTATATCTATCAGGTTCTCCAAGTTCCCGGCGTAGGTCAGCTTGTCTAAATTGACCACCCGCCCCTTAAACCCGCCCGGCCCGAAGATGTAACGGATAAAATTGCTACCTATAAACCCCGCCCCGCCTGTAACAAGTATGGTTTTCATATTCTCTCCTATCGAGCCCCCTATCGAGGCTTCGCCTCGATAGACTTTATGAATTTTGCTCTATGTTCACTTGCTGTCAATGTTCACCATAGAGTGAACATTAGCCGATACTGAACACCCCCCTATCGAGGCGAAGCCTCGATAGACTTTATGAATTTTGCTGTGGCTTCTTGCCACGTCGGGATTGTTATGGCCAGTTCGCGGGTTAGAGCCGCGTTGGACATGGCCGAGAAGGCAGGCCGCCGGGCAGGCAGTTTGAAATCCGCCATGCTGGCCGGGATTACTTCTTTTTCTATGCCGCGTTCTTTTAAGATCTGTTTAGCCCAGTCATAGCGCGAGCAGGCTCCGGTATTGGTTAAATGCCAGGTGCCGCTCAGGCCGCATTTCAAGGCCTCAAGGGTTACATCCACGATATCCTCGGCGTACGTGGGCACGGAAATCTCGTCGGAAGATATCTTCAGCGGGCCCGGTTTTTCAGCCCAGCCCGCCAGCTTGTGTATAAAGTTCTGGTTCCCCTTGCCGAAAACCCAGCTCAGCCTGAAGACCAGGCTGCCGGGCGTCTGCAGCGCATATTCCTCGCCCTTAAGTTTGGAGAGGCCATAGGCGTTTAGCGGGTTGGGTTTGTCCCCTTCACTATAGGGCTCACCCTTCGTTCCGTCAAAGACATAGTCCGTGCCGTAGTGAACAAAAGTGGCTTCAAGCTTGCGGGCGGCCAGCGCCATATAACGGACAGCCTCGGCGTTAACAGCGTAGGCTTTCTCTTTTTCCGTCTCAGCCTTGTCCACCAGATTATAGGCGGCGCAGTTTATTATAAGCGCCGGGCGGTAGGCCATCAGGGCGTCCATCACGGCATTGGGATTGGAAATATCCAGCGTATCCAGGTCAGCCGCGGCGTAGTCCCAGCCGTTAGCGCTGAACCTTTCCACGAAGGCGCTCCCCAACTGGCCTTTCGAGCCTGTAATAAATACGCGCATTAAAGCACCGCGTCCTTCAGCAGGGGCAACTCCTGGTCTCTATCGGACATTATGGGGTCGGTTATGCCCCATTCCACGCCCACAGTCGGGTCGTTCCAGTTAAAGCCGCCCTCGTCCTTGGGGGAATACTCGGCAGTGCACTTATAAATGATTTCAGTGGCATCGCTAAGCACCAAAAAACCGTGCGCAAAGCCCGGGGGCAGGTACAGCATATGGGCATTTATGGCGCTGAGCTCTACCGCTGCCCACTTGCCGAAGGTAGCCGAATCCCGGCGTATATCCACGGCAACGTCCAGTATGGCGCCGGCAATGCAGCGCACCAGTTTACCCTGCGCGGCAGCGCCGCGCTGGTAATGCATACCGCGCAGCACCCCGCGCCCTGATTTGGAGTGATTATCCTGTATGAACTCCTGAGGGATACCAGCCGCGGCAAAATCCTTTCGTCTATAGGTCTCAATAAAGAACCCGCGCGCGTCGGGGAATACCCTGGGCTTTACCAGCACTAACCCCTCAATCTCCAATTTCTCAAACTCAAAAGGCATAATATTCCTTATTCCCCCGCCGCAACCTTGCGGAGATACTTCCCATAGCTGTTCTTATCTAGCCCCGCTGCTATCTTCAGCAGCCCGGCCTTGTTTATCCAGCCAAAGTTATAGGCAATTTCCTCTATGCAGGCTATCTTCAACCCCTGCCGTTTCTCCACGGTAGATATAAATTCCCCCGCCTCCAGCAGGCTCTCAAAGGTGCCGGTATCCAGCCAGGCGTAGCCGCGGCCCAGCAGTTCCACATTAAGGGTTGCGCGCTTTAAATAAACCCGGTTCAAGTCTGTGATCTCAAGTTCGCCGCGCGCGCTGGGCTTTATGCCCTTGGCCACTTTCACCACGTCTTTGGGGTAGAAATATAAACCAGTAACCGCATAGTTAGACTTGGGCTCTTTCGGTTTCTCCTCTATGGAGGTCGCCTTGCCCTTCTTGTCGAAGGCCACCACGCCGTAACGCTCGGGGTCGTTGACATAATAGCCGAACACCGTGGCCCGCCCGCCCTTGGCGGCCTTAACGGCCTTCTGGAAGGCCTCCGGCAGGGCGTGGCCGTAAAAGATATTATCGCCCAGCACCAGGCAGGCTTCTTCCCCGTTCAGGAATTCCTCGCCCAGCAGGAAGGCCTGGGCCAGCCCTTCCGGCTTCGGCTGCACCTTGTAGGCCAGCTTCAGCCCCCAGGCCGAGCCGTCGCCGAATATCTCCTGAAAGCGCGGCAAGTCTTTGGGCGTGGAGATTATCAGTATCTCCCGGATGCCGGCCAACATCAAGGCCGACAGCGGGTAATAGATCATGGGCTTGTCGTAAACCGGCAACAATTGTTTGCAGGCCACGCTTGTAATAGGGTACAGCCTGGTTCCCGCACCGCCCGCAAGTATTATTCCTTTCATAGTCCTCCCTATCGAGGCGAAGCCTCGATAGACTGTAGTGCGGCGTCTTTGGGCGACACCTTTGGGCGCTTTATGGGCCAGTTTATCTTCAGGGCCGGGTCGTTCCAGCGCAGGCCGGCGTAATGGGCCTCAGAGAATTCCTTGGAGCACAGGTAAGTTACTTCAGTACCGTCAGTAAGCGCGCAGAAACCATGGGCAAAGCCGGCCGGCGCGTAAAGCATAAGCCAGTTGTCGCCGGAAAGCTCCAGGCCGTAGCTGCGCCCGTAGGTTTTAGACTTGGGCCGCAGGTCTACGGCTACGCAGAACGCCCTGCCGCGCCCGCAGCGCACCAGCCGGGCCTGCGCCTGCGGCGCGCGCTGGTAATGCAGCCCCCGCAGCACGCCCTTGCGGCTAACCGAGCGGTTCTCCTGCACAAAGGTTTCCTTTATGCCGGCCTTGCGGAACTCCGAAGCCTTGTAGATCTCAGCCGCCGCCCCGCGCTCATCGCCCCGCGCCTCCGGCTTAATAACCAGCAGCCCTTGAATGGCAGTCTTTTTAAACACAAATTTCATGACTTATAAATAATATATATTCCCATCTCTCCGCGTCCAGTCCTCAATTCCCCGAGGTCTGGACGCTCCCCTCGCCAATAAAAAACAGGCTGCTTGTTACAGCAGCCTGTTTTTTCAAGTCCTACTCCAATTACGGATTAGAAGGGCTCATCTCAATGGTCTCAATAACGGTCTGCGTAGGGATCACGGTGGTAACCGGTTCCACAACCACAGGCGCCACAATCTCTTCAACCGGCGCGGCTTCCTCAGCCTTTACTTCTTCCTTCGGCGCTTCGGTGGCCACAGCGGCCGCGGCCTGCTGCTCTATGAAAACCTGCTCGGCCTTTATTTCGGTCTTTTCTTCCTTGATTTTGGCCGGTTCGGAAGGGGCCTTCACGTCCGCAGGAAGGGCTACAGGCACAGCCGCGCCCTCGGCCTGCGTAACTTCCAGCCGCTGGTTGGGCTGCAGGTCAATGGTGCGGTTGCGGTTGTCGGCAATCTGTACGGAGCCGCTGAACAGGTCCCAGGTGGTCTGGCCGGCCTCGCTAACTTCCACGCCGAACACCGTGCCGCGCACGGCGCAGACGGCGCTGGGCGTGCGCACGGTGAAGCCGCGGCCCACGAATTTGCGTATCCAGGCGTTCATTTTGCCGCGGAGCACTTCCACAGTATTGCCCTCAGGGGCCACATTGCCGATAACGAACACCGTCTCGGCGCCAAGGCGTATCTTGGAACCGTATTTTATATAGATATCGGCCCTGCTTTTGGGACCGGTCTTAACCTGGTCGCCCACTTCAAGCATGAAGGGGGCCTTTATGGTCGCCCAGGCGGATGTGCCTTTCTTAAGGTACTCCACAGTGCCTTTTGAATTGAACAGTTTGGCGGTAAACGCCTCAACCGGTTCGGTTTCCGCCGCAAAAGACGGCACAACGCTCATAGCCGCAAAACACATCATCATTAAGTATTTCATATTTCTCCCAGTACTCCCAACCTGTCCCTTACCCTATAAAATAATACAAACTTTCAGACAAAAGCAACAACTCATTCCGCTTCTTTCTCGGTCTCCCGAGGCCGAGCCTCAATTCCCCGAGGCTTGGCCTCATTCTTCTCCCCGCTCTTCCTCGGCCACCCCGTATAAGCCGGGATTAACTCTTTAATCTTCGCCAGCATCACTTTAATGTCCGCCTGCGCCGCCAGCTGCTGCAGCTCATCGCGATGGGCATCCGTCAGGCCGGCCCCAGCCTCAGAAGGCACCGCGGCAAAGATCTCGTTATGCCCGGTGTTCTTTCTTATATCCCCTTCCCGGAACAGCTCTTCGTACATCTTCTCGCCTGGCTTAAGGCCGGTAAATTTAATTTCAATGTCCTTATCCGGTACCAGGCCGTTAAGCACTATCATGTTGCGGGCCAGGTCCAGTATCTTTACCGGCTCGCCCATGTTCAGCACAAATATCTCGCCGCCCTCGCCAAGGGCGCAGGCGTTAAGCACCAGCGAGACGGCTTCCTCGGTGGTCATGAAATAGCGTATTACGTCAGGATGCGTAACCGTAACCGGCCCGCCATTCAGTATCTGCTCCTGGAATATCTTCACCACGCTGCCGCTGCTGCCCAGCACATTGCCAAAGCGCACAGACATGAACTTCGTGCCGTTGCCGTTAAGCGAGCGCAGGGCCATTTCGCCAAGGCGCTTGCTGGCGCCCATAACGCTGGTGGGCCGCACAGCCTTGTCCGTGGAGATATACAGGAAACGCTCGGTATTGTAAGCCGCGGCGGTCTTGGCCAGTATGTAGGTGCCCAGGGTGTTATTCTTTACCGCCTCCTGGGGGTTGTCTTCCATAAGGCCCACGTGTTTATGCGCGGCCGCGTGCAGCACCCAGGCGGGCTTGTACTGCGCAAAAAGGTTTTTAAGAAGGCTTTCGTCGCGGATATCGCCGGGCACGGTTACAATAATGCCGCCGTAGCCCCGCTCGCGCAGTTCTTTGTCTATGTAGAACAGCGCGGTGTTATGGTTTTCAAGCAGTATCACCTTGCCCGGCTTTAGCGCGCATATCTGGCGGGCCAATTCCCCGCCTATAGTGCCGCCGGCCCCGGTTACTAATATGGTTTTATCCTTAACGCCAGCCTTCACCAGCCCCATGTTGATGTCAACAATGCGGCGGTGCATCAGGTCGGTAACGTCTATCTTGCGGATGTCGGGGGCCAGGCGGGTTTTGCTTATAAGCTCGTTCATGGTGGGCAGGGTTTTAAACTCTACCTTGCGCGGGCTGCCCGCTGCAGAGTAGACTGCCATTAGATCGGTTATAAGGCGGCCGCGGCTGTGGTTTACGGCCACAAGCACCTCGTCCACCTCTTTTTTCTTTATCACTTCGGCAATCTTGTCGCGCCCGCCCAGCACCGGCACACCGTGTATGCTACGGCCGTGCTTAAGGGCGTTGTCGTCCAGGAAGCCCACAACCCTGTGGCCTGCGGGGTTGCGCTGTATATCGCGCAACAGCGCCTCGCCAAGGTCCCCGGCGCCGAATATCAGCATGCGAGAGGTACCCGCGGCGTCCTCTTTATACCGCAGGTGACGCGTGGCCCTAATAGCGAAGCGGATGCCGCCTATGAATATCAGTGAAAAGACCGGGTCGATGATAAGGACTGACCGAGGGAACCCGCCGTGTTTGATAAAGAGTATGGTAGCTACAATAAAAAGCTGGCTGGCAATTATGCCCTTAAACATAGCGGTAAGGTCCGCCATGCTGGCGTAGCGCCAGATGCCTTTATAAAGCCCAAAATAGTAGAAGGAGGCCAACCGCAGTATTAAAACCACCGGCCAAGTGGCCAAAAAGTTATAGGCTTGTTGCGGAGGGATTGCGAAGTCGAATCTTAAAAGGAAGGCTAAATAGTACGCAAAAGAGATGGCGGCTATGTCCCCAAACAAAACCATAAGCCACCGATGTTTTTCGAGTTTTTTCCCCATACCCTATATTATCCCAATAATGCGCCCCACTGCGCAATGTAACAAAAGATACGAGTCAAGACTACACAGCAGCTGCCCGCATCACCTTTTCAACGGCTCGGCAAGTATAACGCATCTCACCAGGAGTTAATGTAGGGTGAACCATGAACATCAGGCTGGTCTCCCCTAATTCTTTAGCCACCGGCAGCCGCCGCGGCGGGCGGATGCCGTCAAAAGCCTTCTCCAGGTAGATCTCACTGCAGCTGCCGCTGAAGCAGGGAATCCCCTCGGCAATTATCGCGTTCATTATGCGGCCCCTGTTCCAGCCTTTCTTCAGCAATTCAGGCCGGACAAAGGCATAATATTTGTAATAAGCGTGCCCTATCTCTTTAGGCGGCAGCGTAAGCCGCAAGGCCGGGATAGCCTTAAAGCAGCGCGTAAGCATAGCCGCGTTCTTTCTTCTGGCGGCTATCCAACCGGGCAGCTTCTTTAACTGCAGCCGCCCGATAGCGGCCTGCATCTCGGTCAGGCGCCAGTTGGTGCCGAAAGATTCATGCAGCCACCGAAAGCCCGGCGCATGCTTGCGGTTATAAACGGCGTCGAAGTTTTTGCCGTGGTCTTTATACTCCCAGGCCTTCTGCCAGAGGGACTTACTATTAGTTACAAGCAAGCCGCCCTCGCCGCCGGTAGTAATAATTTTATCCTGGCAGAAAGAGAAGGCGGCCATATCGCCGAAAGAACCCACCTGCCGCCCCTTGTAAGTAGCGCCATTGGCCTGGGCACAGTCCTCAATAACTTTCAGCCCATGCTTGCGCGCCAACTTCATTATGGTCCCCATATCACAAGGCCAGCCGGCCAGATGAACAGCAATTATGGCTTTGGTCTTGCGCGTTATAACCTTGGCAATAGTTTCAGCGGTGATATTCTGCGACACAGCATCAACATCCGCCAGCACCGGCCTAGCGCCGCGCATAACGACACAGCTCGCTGAAGCTATAAAAGTGCGGCTGGTGGTGATAACTTCATCGCCCGGGCCTATGCCGAGAGCATAAAGCGCCAGCTCCAACGCCGCGGTGCCATTTGTTAAAGCTATAGCGTATTTACAGCCCACAAAGCGCGCATATTCCCGCTCGAACTGGCGGCCGATATCACCGGTCCAGTAGTTCACTTTACCGGAAGACAAAACAGCAGCCGCTGCGGCCACTTCGTCCTTGGCGTAGTAAGGCCAGGGGTTAAAAGGCGTAGAGCGCGTTTTTCTTCCGCCATCAATGGCTAGTCTCTCTAGAAGTTGTTTCATATTCAAAAAGTGTTCAGTGCAGATTTTGTTTCAATTCAGTGACCAAGGGATGCTCTTTTATCGGGAACAATTTCCCGAAAGGAGTGATCATCCACACGGTCTGAAAAAGTATTTTAAGGTCGAATAGGAAAGAATTTCTATCCACATGCTCCATGGCTAGCTTAACCTTAAGCGGCACTAATTTCTTTTCGTAGAACTCGTCCGGATTGGAAACCTTAGCAAGCAGCTCTTCTTCGTTCTTAAAGTGCAGCGTAGCCAGACTGGTTATCCCCGGCTTGATCTCCAGCACGCGCCGCATCTCTGGCGTATACTTGGCAATTATCTCCGGCACATCCGGCCGCGGCCCGACAAAACTCATATCCCCGATTAGAACATTGAATAATTGCGGCAACTCATCAAGTTTGGTCTTCCGCAAGAATCTACCGATAGGAGTAATCCGCGGATCTTTGCCAGTCGTAACTGATGAGCCAAGTTTTTCCGCATTTACTACCATGGTACGGAATTTATAAACGATAAAGGCTTTCCCAAATAGCCCAACCCTTTTCTGACGAATGATGACAGGGCCATCCGAACCGATTTTAACGACGAAATACACCAGCATAAACACCGGAGAGATAAGCACAACAGAAACAAAAGCCAAGAATGGATCCAGGATGTGTTTCATTTCACAAAGACCAATCAACCACACACGACCTAAATATCGAACAAAGCCGCTTTGGCTTCGTATGAATGACGCAAAGCATACGTATATCCTTTTTGGGCGTGAGACAATCTCTCCTTATCTGCTTGCAAGTAATAATCAATCTTATCCTTTAGCTCCTGAACTGTTCCATAAAGCACCACACCGCTTTCAGAATGGGAAGACTCCATATATTCGTTTTTAGAGCAGATTTGAAAGGATTTTGCCGCCAATATTTCAATAGTTCTATATGAGCAACTCCAACGACTTTGCGAGTGCTGTATGTTTAAACATATTTTGGATCTATTGTATAAGCGATTTATCTCCAGATGCGAAAGCTCTTTGTTTAAAAATACATTTCTATATCCCTGAAAATAATATTTATAAAATCGATTCCAGCGCGAAGGACGTGCTTTGGGGAGATATTGCCCCACAACTACAATCTTTTTTTGTGGGTACACCGCCATGAGATTCTCCAGCAAATCGACACGATTATCATAGAGCTTCCCGACAAAACACAAATCTATATCCTGTTCAATGTTTTCAATTGGATGATAATTCCACATGGCTACCGGGCTTCCGTAAAAAGATGCTTTCACGCCCATACCATCAAGTAGCGCCTGGTCACTCTTATCAAATAGAAGTACCTTGTCATACAGTCTTACATTGGTCAAAGCGTTTCCACTATTAGCAAGAGCATCCTGCAAAAAAAGTATTCTTGGAATTCCCAGACTTTTAATTTTTCCCAATGTTTCCGAATATACCTCTGACCCCCTCACAAAAACTATGCGAGAATATTGAGCCTGGATGATTGCCGACTGTATATCCAAGTTAAATTTTTCAATCTTATTGATATCCCCTAATCGATGGAATCTCCCCCCCTTCAGTTTATAAACAATAAGATCGGCTGAAACGCCGCTGTTCTTAAAAGACTTTTGTATGTTTTCCGTATAGCCATGGAATTCAGGACCAACAACCAATATCCTATTCATAATTATTTCAATAACCCGACTGTCCGTAGTTCGTTTAAAGAATGTCCGTATTTGCTCGGAGATACTTTCTGCGTATTTACCCATGCGACAAATTTCCTTAGCCCTTTCATGAAATCATACTTGGGATAAAATCCCAACTCATTCCGTATTTTAAGGAGGTCCGCCGTATTGTGGCGGATATCGCCTATTCTAAAGTTTCCAGATACAGTTATCGGCACTTCTTTTCGATAAAGTCGGCACAAACTCTTGGCGACTCTTAACACATCAATTGCCACACCAGACCCCACATTGTACGTTCGTATATCTTTAAAATTAGACTTAATCCCTAAAACTGTGGCGGCTACGACGTCGTCTATATAGACAAAATCACGACTCTCTTTCCCATCCTCAAAAATGTTAATGGCCTGCATATTCTTTATACATCCAGAAAATATAGACAATATGCCCGTATATGGATTTGATAAAGATTGCCCTGGGCCAAACGCGTTCTGGTACCGGAATATCGCTAAGGGGATATCCGCAGTCCGGCACACAACAGTCAGCAACTCCTCCTGCATGCGCTTTGTCATAGCATATACAGACAACGGAGTTAACATAGATAATTCGTCAGTGGGCTGAGTCATGGCCGGCACATGACATATTGGGCACCTAGGATCAAATATCTTATTAGCCATGTCCGGGGAAGTTCGGGTAGCAGGAAAGACTGTCCCATGCTTTTTACATTTATATTTCCCCTCGCCATATACTGCCCGCGAAGAAGCTACCACGACTTTCTTTACTGAATACTTCCTATTCGCCAGCAAATCCGCTAGTATAGCCGTTCCCCGCACATTAACATCCACATACTTGTCCATCTGATACATGGATTGGCCTGTACCTGTTTCAGCTGCATAGTGAACAATAACATCCTGCCCAGGAAGCACTTTCAGCCAATCCTTCTTCTTTCGCACATCTCCCTCAACAAATCTGACCAGACCCTTTATTGATTTATAAAGCGGAGACATAGCCTTATCCCCGTGTATTTGTTTAGATAAATTATCAAGAACAGTTACCTCGTATCCCTTACGCACAAGGGATCGCGCTAAGTTAGAACCAATAAAACCAGCACCCCCAGTAATTAATACCCGCGTATTCTTTTTCATTATTGTTCCTCAATATTAAACTTTTTCCCACTTCTTTGTTTGGAAGTTAAACTGTTTAATCACTCGGGCAGGAGACCCAACAGCGATAGAATAATCAGGGATGTTTTTGGTGACAACAGAGTTCGCGCCAACCACACTGTTTTTTCCCACACTAGCACCTATAATTGCAACATTTTCGCCAATCCATGCCCCATCTCCAACATTTACTGCCCCCTTAAATCTAACAGGCTGAAACATTATTGGAGTATTAACATCATCGAATGAATGCAGATTATCTGAAATATAGACATTGTTCGCGGTGAGCACATTTTTGCCTAAAACAACACTTCTAACAGCAACAATATGATTAGAATCCCCCAAAACGCAGCCTTCATTAATAATTAGAGCTGGCTCATTATCGTCTATTTTCTGTGCCAATAGCCACACCCCGGAATTTACTCTCACTTTTCGGCAGACTGAGATATAGTGCTGCCCAACAATTCGCAATGGGCGCACTATTAGTGCGGTATATCCCAACTTTTTATACTTGGGCTGATTTAAGAGATAGAAACAAATATATCTAGACCACAACCAGATATTTTCAAAAGATATCCGCTTAAGTATTTGTCGCATAAGATTATCTACCAATCACTCAATCGGGAATGGCACTTTGTAAGCACGCAGTTCCTTGCACTTAACTAAAGCAGCAATCCCCCCCAAGAGAATCCCGCAGCCATACGACAAATGCATCACGATAAACATTACTGGAAGAATCCACGCGATTAAGATCACTTGAGCAGATTCCCATCTAACAGCTTTAACAGTAAACCCCAAAGAAGCCAAAAGGTATACGCTCACAATCAGGAAAACCAGATTGGGCTGACCCATTATAGCCAGCAATCCAGAAAGTAATAGCCCCAGCAAAAACACTAAGGGCACAAAATGCCGCAAGCCAAAGCATCCAGGGGAAATAGAGGAAACTAATCCAACCCAGTATCCATTTGAGAACTTCTGCTTCACAAGCTTAAGCCATTCCGTCCTTGGAGTATAATTTGAAGAAATCTCCGGATTAAACCAAAATCTATAGCCCGCTCTTTTCATCCTATAATGTATCTCATTGTCTTGGTTGCGAATCAACAGTTCATGATATCCACCAATCCTCTTAAACACCTCTTTTCTATAGGCAGCATACGCCAGAGTATCAACATATCTTGCAGTGCCAGGATTTCGAAAATCTGCTCCACCGCCACCAAATTTAGAATTGTCGGCGATAGCGACAAGCCGGGGCCACAGTGATATCGGCAACCTACATATTACCGGCCCGCCAACTATATCCTGCCCCGCAAGAATTGATTCCACATTTATACGGATAAAGTTTTCCGGTATTCGGGCATGTGCATCAATGCGAAGAATAATGTCGCCCTTTGCCTCTTTTAAAGCGATATTCCATCCGGTTGCTAATATCTTTTTGTGGTTCTCGAGAAATCTAAATGAAAACCCTTGGGGCGCATGCATGATTTTGTCTATTTGTTGCCTTGTTTTGTCCGTGCTTTGCCCATCAACAAACAAAAACTCAACATTCTCCCTTGGATAATCCTGAGCAAGAAAGTCGGAAAACATATCATCTAGGTACTGCCCCGCATTTCGCGCGACAACAATAAAGCTCACAAGTGGAAGAAGGTTGTTCATGACCAGGAGAATCTCGTGTTAATTTGCTGTATCTTATTAACGTAATCAGGATTATTTTGCACTCCAAAAACAAGGCGAGGGCGATTAAGCAATAATCCAACAACAAAGTTCACCACATACACCGTCCTAAGGAGTAAAGCACCAACAGCTCTATTTAAATCACCTTTTTCATTATATAGCCCGACAACATAGGACGATGTCCCGACAAGAAATAAGAATATCCCCACATGCATATCTGCCATTGCAATCACCGCGCACATCCCAATACCCCATAAAGTATGCCATAACAAGTCTTTTTGAAATCCTAAAAGATATACGCGCCACCACTTAGAACTTAACACTGCATACCTAAAGATAACCCCAGACACTGTCGATTTACGTGACAGCAGGATATGACGAATAGCCTGCAGTGGTGACGCAACTTTGGTATCCCAATGCACAATCATGGGGACCTTAATGCGATACAGTTCCCATCCGATAGATCTCAACTCACAACACAAAACAGCCTCCTCATTACACGGCAACTCTGGTTCGAAACCACCAACTGCTTCCAAAGCAGAACGTCTATACAAATATGCCCCGCCGACATCAGAATTAACTATCGAGACTTCCTTTTGGGTTTTATAATAATTTTCAATCAGAATTATTTTATGGTTGGATAAGCGCATGTCATTCCGCAACCCGGAAACCCCGGCCGCTTTCTGATTGTTTAATAAGAAGTTCACTCCGTTAACAACCCATTCAGAGGACAACTCCATATCGCCATCAATAAACATCAGATAGGTGCTTTTTGTAAGAATAACCCCTGTGTTTCGAGCATTTGATGGGGTACCATAATCAGGATGCGAGTACAGAACAGGCACACCGTTCTGCCTTGCTAATTCCACTGAGTTGTCTGTCGATTGACTATCCACATACACCGCCCTACAGATTAATCCACACCGTAATGCTTCCTGAGAAGCCAAAAGCACAGAAGAAAAGCACCGCTGAAGATGCTCCCCTTCATTACGTCCTATAATCACAAAAACAACGTCTGTCATATATAGTGCCGGCAAAACGAATATCTTTATTTACACATACAGCGCATTAATTGCGAACAATTCCATATTGCTTATACACTCGCAAATACCCATCCATCATTCCAGCCATAGAAAATTGTTTCTGCCAACGATGAAAAGCAGCCGTTCGCATGGCCTCCCATTGGCCGGCTGTCCTAACAAATACTTCTTCCAAGACCTCGGCTGTAGCTACTGGGTTTTGCGGGGGGAAGAGCAGTCCGGACACATTATGCGTAAGCAACTCAGGAACACCACCTACTTTTGAAGCCAATATGAGTTTTCTCAAACTCATTGCCTCTAAAACACAATTTGGAACCCCCTCACTATCCGATGGAAGTATTAATACTGGGTAATCTTTTAAGGCTGCCGCCATGTCCTCGGTATGCCCATAAAACTCTATTTGAGATTCAACCCCCACCTCACGAGCCAATTGTTTAAGAGCGTCGGTAATAGGTGTTTTGGCTGCGTCGAAATTTGTGTTTTCCCCACCAATTAGTCGAGCATTAATGTGAATCCCCCTTTTTTTTAAAATCCCCAAGGCTTTAATCAATGTGTCATGTCCTTTTTTCCAAAACAGATTAGCGACCATAGCGACCTTAGGAGGCAACGGCCCCCCTGGAATTAAGCATGGACCATCAGGTTCGCCTATTCCATCCCGTCCGTTAATTACAACCTCAATCTGCTGAGCCTTAATATAGGACGCCTTCTTTAACTCTTCTGCGAGATACTCCCCGTTTGCGACATATTTATCAACCCAGCCAGAAGTAACATAATCCAGCACATGGTAAGCCTTCTTTTTCCAATTCGGGATAAAAGAGTTGTTTATGTATGTTTGAGGTCGAAAGATATGCACAACATTTGGATTCTTAAATTTGATAACGCGTCCAAGAACACTCTCCCGAAATGTATGCGTTTGAACCACCGAGATATCGTCGCGTTGTACAATTCCGGAAATAATTTCTGCAGCCTCAAATATATCTACCTGCCCAGCGGGGGCTTGGTAGACTTTAAGGCCAAGAGCTGAAAACCTACGTGCAAATATACTCCCAATATCTGAAGTAACAAGCGCAGGGACAGCTATTTCATTATCCCTCAAATATGAAGCTAATCGACAAACCTGGCCCTCAATACCGCCAAAGTCTTCACTGGATTTTCTTATTATTAACAACTTTTTCATTGTTTTTACTAGGTTTCAGCAGAGTATTACTTGTTGTAGCCCCCAACACGCCCAATATTATCCACGTATCACGTGAGGTAAGCTGACAACCAAAGAATATCGTCACGCTCAAAGCAACAAATAAAGCTATGGGCAGAGAATTGTTTTTTTGTTTTATATATACAGCCCTTTTCCAAAACGAGGAAAGCGTTGCCATAAACAAGAAAAAACCAACAATGCCATACTCCACAATTATTTGCAGGTAAGTGTTATGAGTAACCAGCAGTTTATCTGTCCAGTCATTCTCGATAACAGTCATTGACCGAGTTGCACCAACGCCCTGTGCAGAATATTCCCCAAAATGTCGAAGATAATCTTGCCACAGAGGGAGCCTCCCGGAACCGCCCCTGGAAACTATCTGATCATATTCAAATCTGTGCGAAACCGTAACAAGATACTCATTGGGCACAACGAATACCAGACTCACCAATAAAACAAGAGCGGCAACAAGCATCTTCACTTTATTACCCAAACGACTTAAAAGAACGACCACAAAAATACCACTCAAAGCTCCCAAGATATTCCCACGCGATGAACTAACGACAAGGACATACCCACCAGTCCCAATTGATATAAAAGATAGGATTCTATTCCACAACTTATTATCAGAATAAAATGCAATAAACCCAAGAAACATTGCAGTTAACCCAGCAAGGCCAAATGAATTAGGATTAAGAAATCCTCCAGCCAACCTTATATAATCCTGTGTAATCGATTGGTATCCACCAGCAAAGCTAACAGAAGCCAACCCAAGACCATAAAATCCAGAAAACATGGCAATTTGTCGCATACTCTTTAATTCTATCGCTAGGGCGTAAGAGAACAACGCGAACAGATAAAACCGGAAAATCACCAAAAGCTTTCCCTCTTCAGCACGAAAGAAGTCACCGCCAAGTTCCACCACCCCGGTATAGCCATACGTCAACTCATTAGGGAAGAAAACAACAAAAACGATAAGCGTATGGATAAGCGTAAAAAAAAGGAACCGTGTCAGCCATATCGGCATTATTACTTTCGGACCTGACCGTAAGAACCAACGCGCGATTAAAATAGAGACGAGCAGAGGAAAGACTTTTGATAAATCATATTGCGACAGGTGTTGCGTCCCCCCGCCCCAACTTGCAGAAAAAGCTATAGCTGGCAATAAGAATTGTCCAGTTATCTCGTTTTTGTTACTTACAGCATCAGACATACATAATATCCATCAAGTCAATCGCCCCTTATTGCTTGAGAACCATTGCGCAAAGAATAAAACATTCCAGACCAATGGGCCGTTCCATTTATCAGCCTGAGTTAAATCGATAAAATCTGACAGCTGCGGCTCCTCCTGGAACAACATGTTTAATTTTTTCCGCCAAATGCTTTTCCCCCACGCCTCCATCGGAACATGAAAACCATGTTTTGGCAATGAAAATATTTCAGAAGGCAAATCGTCTTTAAGAACTTTTCGCATTAAGTATCTATTCACGCCGTCCTGATACAACAATTCGCGCGGCATTTTAAACAATGATTCAGTTAAGTCACATTCAAGCAATGGGCTTCTATTTTCCACAGAAAATGCCGCCGTTGAACGATCCATTTTCGTTAGAAATTGATCTGGCATATGACTATCAAAGGTAATAGCCAGAAACGCAGATAAAGCCGGCAGATCATCAAAAGCGTTCTCCATATGCGAATATGTTGCAAGAATATCATCGCGCTTCAATCGCCACTTTGTGGACAGGACTGATTCCCTTACGGGATTAAAAATATGATCTGGCAATGAGGCAAGCATTAACCAACGCGGCAGGGACAACTTTTGTATTGAATTATTCTTATTGTTAAATGATTTGAATATTGGCCGAATAATATTTGGAAGAAAGAATGACCCCATTAACTTTATCTTTTTAAGTCCATAATATCCGGCGAAAACACTATCCCCACCATCACCCGTAAGAACTGCTTTAACATGCTGGCCAGCAGCGAGCCCCCCATAATATGACGGGATAGACGAAGAATCCCCAAATGGCTCATCATAACAATCCACAAGCTTTGAAAGGATATCACTATTGTCCACTGAGACTTTCACTTCGAAATGACGGCTTTTAATGTATCGTGCCGTAATAGCAGCCGCAGCACTTTCATCAACACTTTTATCCTCAAAACCAACATTTATCGTTATATTACTATCTTTATATTTTTTCGCAGTTATTGCCGCAATTGCGCCAGAATCAATACCACCAGACAAAAATGTTCCCACTGAGATATCTGTATCTATTTGTTTATTTATGGCCGCTGGCAATAGTTCCCGCGTCAATGCCTCCCAATCGCTTACACTTTTGGAATAGTCAGGCCTAAAGTCGTGACACCAATATTTCAGAACCTGATGATTGTGTGTTGCCAGGTTAAGTATCAGACATTCCCCAGAGCACAGCTTCCGAATCCCTTTGTAAATTGTATATGGTGCCGGGATAATTTCTCGCATGAAAAACAGATTTAGCGCCAATCTGTCTATTTCTAACGGGAACGCACGGTTCGCCACTACGCCCTTAATTTCACTAGCAAAAGAGAGACCGGAGCCACTCAATCGATAGCATAACGGCTTCAACCCAAACCGATCACGCGCTAGAATAACAAGCCCGTTCTTTATATCAACTACCGCAAGACCGAACATCCCATTCAGTTTTTTAAGAAACTGATCTTTACCATACTCTTCATAACAATGGGCAATTACCTCCGCATCTGAGTGAGAGGCAAATCGGTGTCCACGTTCAATTAGAAGAGCCCTAAGCGTTTTATGATTATATATTTCCCCGTCGCATAAGACGGCGATAGTCTGGTCCTCATTAAACAGTGGCTGATCGCCCGCCGAAGTATTATCGTTTATTCGCCACCGCCTTCCGGCTAAACCAATATTGTTTTTAATCCATATTTTTTTTGCATCAGGCCCACGGTGGGCCATGACATCAATCATTTTATCCAACAATGCTGGATTTACATGCTTGTCTTTCTCAAATAACAATTCGCCTGCAATAGCTCCCATAGTAAGTCCCAGTTACAGAAACGCCATCATCAACTTCGCCCCTGTTAAGAGGTTTTTAGCCCAAGACGCTCAAACAAATCAACAACTACTTGGCGCTTAAATTTATCAAAGAATATAGTAGTAGATTCCTTAAGATTGCCCGGAATCAAATTACCAAGCGTTTCCATCATTTCAGCAGCATCGTTCACCAATCGCACGTTACTATTCAAGAATACATCTTGATGCGCGTTATAATCATATTCTTTCAATATCACTACCAGCTTACCAGCCTGTAAAGATTCATAAACGCTAGTCGACTGTATTGCAACAACTGTAGAGACCTCACCAAGACAGTCTCTAATTGATTTCTGGTTCGCAATCACGCTCACATTCCGGAATGGTTTCAAATCCTCAACAACATCACTAAACTCATGGTACTGGTTAGGGTGAAGTTTATAAATAAACTTCCAATCTTTTAAAAAGCCAGAGATCTTCTTTAGCATGGGCCGCAAAACACCATCATAAACATTGGCAGTCGCGACTAGACACGATCTATCCGTTATTCGTTGCGGCACGCAATAAAGAGAATCACACCCCACATTAACAATATTTTTAACTGGATAAAAGCAATCCTTCAGCCAAAAGTCTGAGATTGTTAGAAGATAATCTGGAAAATAGCGAATATGCTCATAATTTATTTTACGCGAATATGAATACGCGGGATGTATGTAGTTTATTAGCCCATGCTGCAGCTCTATTGATGGCACCCCTAACTCTTGAGCTGCGGCAAATAATGACTTCTGTATGCCGTTTTGCACCACGACAACACATTTAGGAGATATTTTTTTTATTAAATAAAGATAATAATTGCGCTCTCTTTTATAAGTAGCGACTCTAGAAGAAATATACTCGCGCAGATCCATGTCAACACCAAGTTTATTTTTAATAATTTCACGAATATTACCAAGCGTGGCATCCGTATATTTACAATCTGCATATTTAAAGATAGCTGATGGAATGTGGTACCTGTAAGGATAGGTGTCAATTACAAAAGAATCATTGCGACACAAATCTATTAAAGAGTCACTAATTATATCCACGTAGGAGTTGTCTCTCATATTTCTAGCGCAACGAAAGAACAAGGCACCTCCTCCCCCATAAAACACTCTAACATTAAGAACAATAGACCCCACGATACGTCGTAGGCGGCCGCCTAAATCTATCGCTATACGCCTGCCCGGTGCAACAGGGATGTCGGATATTGTCTTATAAATTAAATGAAAGACATCATGTCTCACAATATCCCACCAATACACCCCATCAACCTTTAGACTAAACAAGTCATACTTTTCCTCCATTGAAATAAATCTATCGGTAAATTCGACGATATTCATAATCAGAAAGACTTAATCGCGCCATTTCCAACCGACACTTCATCATGTTCAAGACAGACCTTTCTGCTTGTCCAATAGATAATGAGAGACATAACTGCGGTCGAAATAAGCATAGACTGAGCGGCGGCAATAATTTCTGATTTACCAGAAACGTGTACAAGCAGGAACCACATGCCTCCAAAAACTGCAACACCAAACAACCAACCCCAGAAGTAAACCCATTGGCGCCCAATAATGCTATAAACATTACCAAGGACATACAGGCCCGTGGTAAATCCGAGAAAAGAGGCCCATTGCGCGGTCGCCACGCCTGGGATATACTTTGGTAATAACACTTCAACAAATTTAGGCAGACATAACCAACTAATTGCACCCACACCTAAACCCAGAAGGCAGGCAGCGAATGCCCCTTTTTGTGCGATATACCAAATGGACATTGCATTATGAGTTTCCCCATATTTATGTGCCATTTGCGGATATAAGACTGCGGAGAATGCTACCGTAATATTTTTAACAACGCCACCAACAAGTATCGATATTGTAAAATAACCCAATAGTCGCGGTGATTTAGCGAGAACTAATCGATCAAGTGAAAACAATAAAGTGTCTAGTTGCCCCAGGAACCATATTGGAAAACCAACCCGAGCCAATTGCACAAGCAACTCTTTATTCCATAATGGGCCGACTTGAATAGGTCTGCGAAAATACAGAACAGCTACGCCAGCAATAGCAACTAAAGAAGCTCGCAATAAAATACCAATATATCCGAGCCATAAAACCAACATTGTTAGCCCAAGACCAATAATGGCTGCAAATGTCGTATTTTTAGCCAACCGACCAAATTCCGAATGCGTCCGGTATGTTGTTGAGAGATATAGCGTGGCCCAAGTACAAGAAATAATTATCCCGACAGCTAAGATGGCATAACTGATATTATTTTGATCATTCAAGAAAAACCATAAAGAAATCCCGCCAGTTAAAAGCAATGTAAAAAGAATCAAAACAAACACCCAAGCATATGCCGCCTGCGCGATAACTAAGGCTTTAGCACTATTACCGGTTCCCAACAAGTATGGCAACTGGCGATTTAGCCCATTAAAAACCCCGAGCTGCAAAACAGACACGTAAACAGTCACCAATACCGCCCCTTGCCAAAGCCCCATATCATATGGCAATGTCCACCTGGCCACTAATATTCCTGCCACACCAGTAACAATAGTTGTCGCGAAATTACCGGATATAACCTTGGCAACAGATATTGTTGTGTTTTTTGGAATAGATTTCAGAATATTTTTTAAAATATACATTAACAACCACCTCTGCTCCGTATGCCTTTTACCCCCCATACTGCCGTGCAGTTTCACCTAGGGATAAGAAGAACTTCATTTTTAATATATCTAGGTAGTTATCAATGTCAATAGAACGCGCAGGGGGCATTTCATAAGCAGAAGCGCCTTTTGCAGTAAAGGACTTTTTCCTAATCAGCCACTTTCTTTCCGCGACATAAACAGCACCATTTAAAGCATACGCTTTAGGAAAATCCTGTCGCCTTGAAATCCCCTTCAGATTTTTAATCAGTGGCTTCATTTCCCCTTTTCGATTCAACAAGAACATCCAATAAGGTGTGGATTCTGCTTCCGCTACCGAAACACACGCCGGGTATCCACCCGCTAAGCAATGCTTAATGCAATTATCTATATCATCAACTATTCGCAATGGAGATGTTGGCTGAAGTAGAACTATATAATCGTATTTATCCGGAATGGTTTGAATTGCGTGAAAGACGGGTGTTATGCCAGGGGTATCATCCCGTGAAAGTTTTTTGGGCCGCATAAATGGGACCTCGCACCCCCATTTGCGCGCGACTGCACAGATCTCCCTATCATCTGACGAAAGAATAATGCGGTCTAAGTACTTGGATTTTTTTGCCTCAGAAATTGTCCAGGCGATAAGCGGCCTCCCACAAATATCAACAACATTCTTTCGTGGTATTCCTTTGGAACCACCCCGGGCGGGGATTATTGCAAGAAATGTTTTATTTTTATACATGCCTAATCAACCCACTTCAACAACATGAAACTTTCCGCATATTCACAGCCAGCAGTCTCCCCTCTAAATGAAGCCAACGAATGAATACTCCTTTCACTCCGTGGAAAAGGATGCGGTTTCATCTCGCTTTTATAGATGCCCATTATCTTCATCTTTTTCCCAATATAACTAGAAATATCTCTGAAGTAGTTAGGAGCAAATCCAAAGCCGGGAACCGCGTACTCAGTCTCGCTCAATGTTTCCATCATCAGCACACACTTACAAAAAGGGTATCGAAAGGTTTTCACACAAACATTAGCAGCTTCGAATGTGGCGCGGTGATCGCTATGTATGTCGCCGCTGAATGGCAGGTAAACCGTGTCAGGGCGGACTTTATTGAAGACCTTCGAGAACAGGCGCACGCGTTCGCCTAACGCCACCGAATCCACCGCTGTGGCGGGCAAGTGTAGGTTTGTGACGCTATCGAAACCGTAGGCCCTAGCGACCAGCTTTATCTCACCCGCCCGCCGCTTTATAACGGCCGACGAAAAGCCTTCGCTTTCCCTCATATCGGAGACGATGCACCAGTGCACGCGGTCACCATTCTTCTTGTGCCGCAATAGCGACCCACCGCAGCCCAAGGTTTCATCGTCCGGATGCACCGCCACCACCAGAATATTTTTTCCCATGCTACCGCCTTTTATCAGTAGGTAACCCTCTTCGCCAGCAACTTTTCCCTGCCGGGGAGGTTCTTAAGCACCCTCAGCGCCTTCTCGGCCATGTGGCCGTCTCCATACGGGGAAGTGCCGCAGCTGACACGGCTCCTATATTTTCCGTCGAAGACCGCGCGTTTAACCGCCTTTACTAGAGCCTCCGGTTCAAGAGGGCAGAATACCACGTTGTTCCCGTGCAATCGGCCCTTCTGACGCTGCCCCGCGTTGACGGCTGGGAGACCTATATAGGAAGCCTCGTGGAAAGCGAGCGATGAGTTTCCTACAAGCGCGGCGGCTCCGCCGAGCAGCGTAACAAAAGCGCGGCGTTCCAGGTTCCGGTACGGGTGCACCAGCGGGTTGCTAGACACCTCGTCGATTGCACGCTGCACCTCCTGCCAACCGGGGTCGCTGTTGGGGGAGCCCACGAAGACGGGGCAACCGGCCTCGAGGCAGGCGTCGAGACAGGTCCGCATATTCGCGTAAGGTTGCGTCTCGCTGCTGAGCGGATGATAAATCAGGACTATGTATTTCCTACGGATGTCGGGGCCCAGCAGGCCGGTCATTTCAGCAGCCGAATATTTTTTCGCTAGGCGCAGGCGGTCCAGCCCGCCGTTCCCAACGGTGAATACGCGCCACGACTCCTCCCCCATCATTCGGATTCGCTCCGAGTGGCTTTCCGCCATCGTAAGATGTATGTGGCTGAGTTTGGTGACGGCATGCCTCACCGACTCGTCGACGTCGCCCATATCCGGGCAGGTATTGTCCCCTCCGCAGAGATGCACGACCGGGATTCCCAGGTATGTGGCCGCAAGCGCACCGGCAATTGGTTCTTCCCTATCGCCGGTTACCAGCAGCAGGTCCGGGGTCTCTGAGCTCAAAACCTGCGCGAGGTCGTGCACTAGCACCGCAGTAGATTTGGCCTTGCCAGCCGCCGTATTTGAATAGATTAAGTTCTCTATCTTTGCCGCCACGCGGAACCCATCCGCTGCCACATGCCGCCAGGAATAATTATGCAGCGGCGACATATGCGCGCCGGAAATTATCACTCCAGAGTCGAAAACCGGGTCCGAGGCGAGCTTCTTCAGCAGCGACCAGACTAGGTCGTATTCGGAGCGGATGCCTGTCAGGGCCAGGATTTTGGTTTTTCCATTTTTCGCCAGTCGAGAATTATTTTTCATACGTTATAACCCAATGGCTGCCCGTCTTTCCACCATATGACATACCGAAACGGCCGATGGATATCTGTTTACCTATAAAACACTCCGCCACCTGCTTTTCAGTCAGGACCATGACGATAGCGCCCTCCTGTCCAGGCACATGCGAACGATAGACTCCACGCCCCAGCGGCTCAGCTTCTGTGCCGGAAATATCACCTTCAGCGGCCATGGTACCGATGAATAAGCCTCCCGGTTTAAGCACGCGTTCAATCTCCGCCATGGCCTGGGGCAGGGATATCCAATCGTTATAATATAATACCTGCCAAGCGACCACAGCGTCGAAGTAAGCGTCTGCGAACGGAAGCTTGCCCCCGGATACCAGCCGAAGGTCGGCAGCCATCCCGCGCTCGGAAAGAAGCTTCCGTACTATCTCAAGCGCGCCGGAAGAAACCTCCGCACCGGACAAAACATGTCCTCTGCTAATCAGGTGAATCATGTTGGCGCCGGTGCCGAAACCGTAGTCGAGCACGCGCTTGTGCTTATCCGGGGTCGTAAGCCTGCTCGCTAGTGTCACAAAGTTGGAATCAGGGTATTTCAGTACGGAGCGGCCAGCGACGTACAGTCTCTCCCAGGTTTCACTATTAAGTATCTCAGTTTTCATCTTAACCTCGTGGTATTACCGGACCCGTGGTCAGGTCCCGGCCAACACACTCCGTATCTCTTCCTGTGGCACATTGAACAACATATCCAGCGCCGACAGGTCTGGAATGAACGCTCCGTGGAACTGCGCGTAGGCCGGCGAGGCGGCGGACTCGTAGCGAATAGCTATCCTCGCCGCAGCGAAGGACGCCTCGTCGAGGTACGCCTTCCCCCCCGTGCCGCTGACATAGGTCTCCGCTCCAAGCTCCCTGCAGATGTTGAGCACCAGCTCCGACTTCGCGCCGCCCGCCTTCAGGTCCGAGAGCGGGACGATCTTCGTCCCAATGCCAAACGCCTTCAGCATGAAAGAAAAAAGCGCGTTGTTAGCCTCGTAAAGCGTGGCGTAATCCGCGGCGTAAAGGGCGCCCAGTTCCGCCTCGTGCGGCGCCCAGTAGGGAGCCTTGGAGTAGGAGGATTTCAGCGATTTCCAGTGTTTCGCCCGCCACGAGGCGTCGGCGATCCTCTTTTCGCGGATCTGGTCCTCGAGCTTGCCGGTCACGGGGATGGTGAGCCAGAAATCCCCGTCGTAATTCCTCACCTTGTTGCGGTTCTGCACGCCGTTCTTCTGATACTGCACGCTATCCATCACCACGAAGATATCGGCCAGGGCTATCTTCTTGAAATACGGGAACCAGGGGATGTACTGGCTCTGGTGTATAGATACCGTGATCGGCATAGGTTCCCTATATCGCGATGCGCTCATCTCTGGCGAAAGCGCGCCTGGCGCGCCTGCCTATTACCTTGTCCCACAGCATTGGGCTCATGCCGCTGCCCGGTCGCTTCGCGGCTAGATTGTCCAAGGTGAACTTCTCGCCCTTACGGATATCGCGGGCGGCGACCAGGCTCTTCCTAGCCACCAGTATGTTCTTCTTCTCTGAAGGAGTAACGCGTTTTTCAGCACTTCCCAGGGCCGCCTCGACATTCCTGACCGCGGCAACCAAGGCGCGCAATTCAGCCGGCTCTAGAGAAGCCTTATGGTCGGGGCCGGGTAGGCGCCTATCCAGCGTAAAATGCTTCTCAATGACAGAAGCGCCGAGGGCCACCGCCGCCACGGAGACCTCAATACCAGTGGTATGGTCAGAGTATCCTATCTTCACGCCCAACTTTGTAGACATTGTCTGCATGGCGCGCAGGTTCACATCATGGAAAGGTGTAGGATAATCCGTGTTGCAGTGCAACACAACGATGTTTTCGCGTCTAGTTCCGGATTTCTCCAGAATGCGTAGTGCAGCCCGGACCTCAGAAAGATTAGACATGCCGGTGGAAAGTATTATTTTTTTCTTAAAAGATCCGATAAGGCGCAGATACGGCAAATTAGTAATCTCTCCAGAAGGAATTTTAAAAACCCCAACACCAAGCCGATGCAAGAAAGCGGCGCTCTCTAGATCGAATGGAGTAGAAATGAACTTTACATTCTTTCTACGGGAGTACGCCTTGAGGCGACGGTACACAGTGTAATCCAATTCCAACGCCTTCAACATGTTAAACTGCCCACCATCACCTCCGGTATTGCGCTTTTGATACTCTGCCTTTGGAGCATCCAGACTGACAAGGTTCTCGGCTTTGAAGGTCTGAAATTTCACAGCATCCACACCGCAAGCAGCCGCGGCGTCTATCATCGTTTTCGCCAGCGCGGCAGAACCGTTATGATTGACGCCGATCTCGGCTATTATGAAGGTTTTTGGCACAATCTGTCTCCTGTTTTTATAGTTCGTTCAGAGTCCCACTCAATAACTTTTATCAATGTGTCATTTGTTTTTACTAAAAAGAACCCGGCCCCGGTGCCTAAAACAGCTCCTGGAACACCTATATACGGCGTGGCCTCAGGAATCATTTCCGCCCTATTAATTTTAACCTCGCTTTGGCTGCCGTGAATATATGTCCTTGCAATAGGTCCTGGCCGGCAAATAGCACGGATAAAGTTATATATCTGCCGCGAGGTTTGTCGCCAGTCTAGAATTTCATCACCAACGCCCCTTTTGGAGCAATAGCTACCAACCGGATGGAGTTCAGATTGTTTTTTAGGGCAAAAGCCACCAGCAGAAATCAGTTTAATCGATTTCAACAATATGTCCGGACAAGCGACATGTGCCTTTTCCAACAATGTCCTATAATCATCGCTTTCAGAAATTGAATAGGTCTGCTGCAATATGATGTCACCAGTATCGATGCCCGTATCGATATAATGAACAGTAATCCCAAATTCTTTTTCGTCGTTTATTAACGCCCAGTTCAAGATATTACGTCCTCGGTAAAAGGGCAGTTTGCCTGCGTGACAATTTATTGTCCGTTGGGGGGGTATTGCAAGGATCTCCCCCCTAAATATTTGGTTAAAAGACATTGAGACAAAAATATCGCAAGACATCTCTTTTACTTGATAAATGAACTCGGGGCTGTTAATGTTTTTTGTTACCAAAAACGGCAGGTTGGCAGATTTAGCCAATTGTTTCAATACTGGATCGGGCGTATCATATCTTGCGCAAACAAAACACACCTGCAATGAAGAATCCCCAAGAATCCGCCTAAGGGCCTCATGAGCCCATACGCCATCACCAAAATAGCCTATTCGCATATTTGTTGCTCTCCAGCAGCAATTCACCCTATCCGAATCTCTTGAGCATTCTATTCATTTCCTGCCATTCCCCCATATCAAACCATGAATTCTCAGATATCGGGTATACGCCAACTTTCTTACTACGCTTAAGATAATCCGCTATAAGGTGTGTCGCATGGTAAAGTTTATCAACCGGAATATCTTTCAAGACAGACGGGCTCATCACATATAAGCCAGTATTAACCAAGAAGTCATATTCTGGCTTTTCCGCTATTCCCTTAAATTTTCCATTAATCCCCATCTCGCATATGCCATAGGGGATGGTGTAATGCTTCATTGAGACCACGAGGGTGATGTCATTCTTACTTGCGACATGGGAAGCGTAGATATCGGCGTAATCGGCTTCGATGATAATATCGCAGTTACTCACGAAGAATGGCTTGGCTAGCTGTTTTTTTAGTAATTGAAGGCTTCCGATAGTCCCCAAGGGTTTTTTTTCCTGGGCGTACCGTATACGAAAATCATGCTTTAACTCACTGAAATACGCCTTCAGTATGTTTGCCTTAAAATTCACCGAAATGGAAAAGTCGCGGCAACCGAATGCGCTGAATTTCTCCATTATTTTTTCAATTATTGGCTTATCTCCGATAGGGATCAGCGGTTTTGGCAGGAAGTTAGTAATTGGGGACAACCGGCTGCCGGTCCCCCCGGCCATTATTACTACGGGCACACCCTTCAGTACCGCTGTTTGTTTCTTGCCATCAAAGAGATCTCGCCATCGCATCGCAGACACGATTTTCCCATTTAAATCGACTACCGGAAGACACTCAACGCTTTTGGAAACCATCAATTCCCTGGCAGATTTTTTGGTGGCGCCTTCAGTGATAGTTATCGGGGAAATATTCAAAACTTTAGAGACATTACCGCCCAAAGGTAGCCCCTTAAGGATATAGCGACGCATATCCCCATCCGTCACACAACCGACGAGTACCCCGGATTCATTTACTGCAAAGACTATTTTCTCAGCAGATTCATCCATCTTCTTCATCGCCTGCTTGACGGTTATGTCAGGCGAGATTAGCATGTGCCTTATTTTTTCCATACGAACTCCTTTATGGCACTGCAAACTTTATTCACTTTGGCCGAGGTGAGGCCGGAACTGCAAGGGATATTCAGAACCCTGTCCCTGAATTCCGGGGATTTCTCAATACGATAAGATTGGTTATGTGCGTAAGGCTTCTGCCTATGGTTAAGCTCCCAGACCGGGCGGCTTTGTATGCCTTGCTTTACCAGGAAAGCCATCAGGGCTTCACGCTGCTCCGGGCCGCTGAGAGATAGTGAGTAGAACCAATAGTTCGGGTCAACTCCTTTGGGGATTCCAAGAAAATCCAGACCCTGAATTTGTGAGAATGCCTTTTTGTAGGCCAGGTAATTGCTCTTCTTTATCTTAATGAAACTCGGCAATTGTTCCAACTGCGCCAGGCCGAGGGCGGCCTGCATATTGGTGAGCCGGAAATTATACCCCACATCGTCATGCACATAACGGACGCCGTCTAACTTGGCCTGAGTGCTCAGGTGTTTGGCCGCGGCAGCGAGTTTTTTATCAGCAGTGATAAGCGTGCCGCCGCTGCCGGTAGTGGCAATTTTGTTGCCGTTGAACGAGAACACGCCAAAGTCTCCGATGGTGCCGGTGTGCCGCCCCTTGTATTTGCCTTCCGTATAACGGGAGCCCAGGCTTTCCGTCGCGTCCTCTATAACTTTCAGGTTGAAGCGCCGGGCCACCCGCATTATCTCTTTCATGTCGCAGGGGTTGCCGAAAACATGCACGGGGATAATAGCTTTTATGATTCGGTGTGTTTTTTTATTAATTACGCCTTTGCGCGTGACATGGCATTCTTTCTTCAGGAACTCTTCTGTTTTCTTTGGGTCAAGGTTCATGA
Source organism: Elusimicrobia bacterium GWD2_63_28 (assembly GCA_001799895.1). GTDB lineage: Bacteria > Elusimicrobiota > Elusimicrobia > Elusimicrobiales > UBA9959 > UBA9959. The sequence goes on along the minus strand of MGUI01000070.1, from coordinate 14,537 downwards.
AGTTATCACAATCCATGAACACTGGCTCCGCGCCCACATACCGCACCGTATTGATCGGGGCAATAAATGTAAGCGTGGGGACTAGAACCTCATCCCCGGGTCTCACACCACAGAGGCGCAGCGCCAGTTGCAGGCCGGAGGTGCCGTTAACCACCGCCACAGCGTATGGCGACCCGGTATACTTGCAGATCTTTTCCTCGAATTGGTCTACAAAAGCACCAGCACCGGACACCCAGCCGGTATCCAGGCATTGCTTAACGTATTTCCAGGCGTTGCCGCCTATATTCGGTTCAGAAAGAGGGATGAATTCAGACATTGTAGATATCGCTCTTATACCGCGCCAAGTTAGCCGGGTCCGTGAACCATTTGGCGGTGCGCTCGATGCCCTCTTCCAAAGAAACGCGCGGTTTCCAGCCGGTCAGTTTCTTTATTAGCTTATTGCCGCAGAGAAGGCGCTCAACTTCGCTCTTGGCGGGCCGGCTGCGCTCAGCGCTGGTCACAATTTTCGCATGTCTGCCGGTAATGTTCATTACCAGTTTCGCAAGATCGCCAATTGAGATTTCCTGGCCGGAACCGATATTGATTACTTTCCCCTCCGCAGCCTTACATCCTGCCAGAGCAATGAAGCCGGCACAGGTGTCGGACACAAAATTCAGGTCGCGGGTTGGATGCAGAGAGCCGAGTTTAATTTCTTTCGCACCGGCCATCAGTTGGGAGATTATAGTTGGGATGATAGCGCGCGCGGACTGGCGTGGGCCGTAAGTGTTGAAAGGCCTGGCGGTAACCACAGGCAAACCGAAAGACAGGTTAAATGACTCAGCAATCTTATCGGCCCCAATTTTGCTGGCCGAATAGGGAGACTGTCCCTGCAGCGGGTGTGCCTCGTCTATGGGCACATAACGCGCGGTGCCGTAAACTTCCGAGGTGGAGGTAACGACGACTTTCGACAGGCTAAGGTCACGGGCAGCCTGCAGAATATTCAATGTCCCCTTAACGTTAGTATCCACGTATGAATCCGGAGAGTGATAGGAGAACGGGATACCGATAAGTGCAGCCAGATGAAAAACGGAGTCACAGCCTTTCATCGCCTGACGCACGCCGTTAGGGTCGCGCACATCGCCGGCGAATATTTCGATGTTCTTCAGCTTAGCGTTAGGTAGTGTATCCAGCCAGCCCCAGGAATTGAAAGAGTTATAATAAACGAACGCTTTTACAGCGTGACCTTTTTCAAGCAGCGCCTCTACAAGGTGGCTGCCTATAAAGCCGTCGGCGCCGGTAACCAAGATTTTTTTGAGTTTCATAACATTCGTTCCGTTTCAGATCACAAAACTGACTCAGAGGCGCCACACCGTCATCCCGACCTTTTCAAGGTCATTAAGATCGAACGCGGCCTTAACATCCACAAACACAGGACTCTTGCGCATTAAGCGCTGCAACTCACAGGGGTGAAGGTTCAAATATGCTTTATGAGCTACAGCCAAGATTACAGCGGTAGCCGGCTTGAGCTTCTTGAAGGGCGTCAAGGTTACACCGTATTCATGCATGGCTTCTTTAGGGTCCGCCTCGGGGTCGGTCACCTGCACTATTATGCCGTAGTCCTGCAGCTCGCGGATTATGTCTATTACCTTGCTGTTGCGCAGGTCGGGGCAGTTCTCTTTGAAGGTGAGACCCAGCACGGTTACAGTGCTGCCTTTTATACTGTGGCCGGCTTTTATCATTTCTTTTACTGTGCGCTGGGCTATGAACTTGCCCATGCTGTCGTTTATGCGGCGGCCGGCGAGTATTACCTGGGGGATATAGCCCACGCTGGCGGCTTTGTGGGTTAGGTAGTAGGGGTCTACGCCTATGCAGTGGCCGCCTACCAGGCCGGGCTTGAACTTTAGGAAGTTCCACTTGGTGCCGGCGGCTTCCAGTACGGCCTGGGTGTCTATGCCCAGGCGGTCAAAGATCATGGCCAGCTCGTTGATGAAAGCGATGTTGATGTCGCGCTGGGAGTTCTCTATTACCTTGGCGGCTTCGGCTACCTTTATGCTGGGTGCTTTGTGTACGCCGCCGGTTAGGACGCTGTTGTATACCTTGGCTACGGTATCGAGAGTTTGGGCGTCCTGACCGCTGACCACTTTGAGGATCTTGGTGAAGGTGTGTTCTTTGTCGCCGGGGTTTATGCGCTCGGGGCTGTAGCCCACTTTGAAATCTTTGCCGCATTTAAGGCCGCTGGCTTTTTCAAGCACGGGGACGCAGTCGTCCTCGGTGGCGCCGGGGTAGACGGTGCTTTCGTAGACTACTATATCGCCTTTCTTCAGGGCTTTGCCTACGGTCTCGCTGGCGCGCAGCACCAGGCCCATGTCGGGCACATTGGCTTTGTCTACGGGGGTGGGTACGGCTACTATGTGGAAATTGGCTTTTTTTAGTACGGCTATGTCGCTAGTGTATTCTATGTTGGCGGTTTTCAGGTCGGCGTCGGTTACTTCATTGGTGCGGTCATGGCCTTTTTTCAGTTCTTCTATGCGGGTTTTGTTTATGTCGAAGCCGATGGTAAGTTTCTTCTTGCCGAAGGCTACGGCTACGGGCAGGCCTACATAGCCCAGGCCCACTACGGAGACGGTTATGTTTTTCATTGCGGGATCACTCGCTTTATAGCACAGCAGCTATACCAGTTCCTTCTTTGCGTCCTTGCGGTGCGGCTTAGCTGCCGCTTCCGGGGCGTCTTTATCGTCCGGGGTATAGGCATAGTTGTAATTGTAGTTGTACTTGTACTTGTAATAGCCGTAATAAGAGTAAGACAAGCCGCCGAACTTGGACATGTTCACTACGCTGCCCAATATTTTTATGCCGGCAGCCGTAAGGCGCTTGGTGCCGTTCTTTATAAGCGGAACCCGCGTTTTACCAAAGCTGGTAACGTATACCGTGCTGGTTATGTACTTGCCCCAAAGCAGGGAGTCGCTTATGGGGAACATGGGCGGGCAGTCTACTATTACGCGGTCATAATACTCGCCGGCCCAGGCCAGGAAGGCGGAAAGGCGCGGGGTGTTAAGCAGCTCCGCCGGGTTAGGCGGGCGCGGGCCGCAGGTGAGTATAGAGAGGTTTTCTACATCCGTGGGCTGTATCAGTTCTTTAAGGTCATCGGTGTGGCGTCCGCCGGCCAGGAAGTCGCTTAAACCTTTGGTATTGGAAACCTGGAAGTTCTTATGCAGATTGCTGCGGCGCAGGTCGCCGTCCACAAGCAGCACTTTCTCTCCCGCCTGGGCTATGGCCACGGCAATGTTGCTGCACACATAGCTTTTGCCTTCGCCTTGCACGGTGCTGGTAACCATGAAAGACTTGCTCTTCTGGCCCACTATGGCGAAGTCTATCATGGTACGCATGTTGCGGATGGATTCCGCTATAAGGGAATGCTCTTGCAGCAGCAGGTGGTTATAGGCGGTCAGCTTCTTGCTGAAAGGCGTCATGGGCACTACGCCAAGGAAAGGCAGGCCCAGTTTGTTCTCCACGTCTTCCTGCGTGCGTACGGTCTGGTCTATAAATTCCACCAGAACGCCGGCAAAAATGCCCAGCACAAAACCGCCAATAAGCGAGAGCAGCATGTTAAAGCTCTTGCGGGGCTTAATAGGGCTCATGGGCGGCATGGCTGCGTCCACCAGGCGTATGTTGTTGCCCATCAGTTGGCCGGAAAGGTCTATCTTGAGGCTCTGTATTATTTTGTCGGTTTCGGCGCGGATCTGGTCCTGCACAGCCTTCAGGTTGGCGGTTAAAGACACCACCTGCGGGTGCTTGGGGGTGTAGCGGCCGGTGGCTTCGGCCACCAAGGACTGCAGTTTGGCGGATTCGCGCTTAAGATCCTGTATTAGCGTATTGTTAACCACGGCGGGCAGAGAGTCGTAAACGGCGCGGCTGTTGGCTTTGCCCCCCTGCAGCGCGGCCAGCACGTCTTTGCTGATGAAGAGCTGGTTGCTGAGGTTCTGCTCTATGTAGACATTGGCCACCATGTTGGCTATCTGGGAGGCCAGCAGGCGCTCGTAGGCGTCTACCTTTATGTACACCAGGCGGCTACGGGGCACCGGGGCTACGGCTACGGGCTTTATCAGTTTGCGGTAGCCGTAGGGGTTGGCGTACTCGGGGTATTTGGCCAGGTTAAGGCGCTTGTGCACTTCTTTAAGGGTGGCTTCGCTCTTAAGCAGTTTGTACTGGGTCTGGTAGTAGTCGTCGTTGCCGCGCTCTACGGTGCCTACGCCCTGGTAAATTACGTTGTTGCCGCGTTCTTTTTCTATTACCAGCAGGGCCTGGGACTGGTAGACGGGGCGGGTGTTGAAGGTTACAAGGGCCGTTATTATTATTACGGACACCCACACGGATAAGACTATCCAGCGGCGGCGCATGAGGAGCTCTAAATAGTAGGTAATGTCGAATTCTAGTTCTTTTTCGTTCTGGTTTTCGTTCATATGATTTCCTTGCTATGGGCTTGGCAGCCGACTTGGCAAATAATGCCGAATAAATAAGCGTAAATTGGGTTTTACTAGCGGGGATACTGATCCCCCCCTAACGATATCCTAATTATATCAATTTGGGGAAAGAGGAGGAAGTGATTTGGGATACATAGCCTATCGAGGCTTCGCCTCGATAAGAATAAAGTCTAGGCGACACGCCCTTGACGGGGTGGTCTGCTATGCTATTTGCGGGGGGCTTATGCTTTATCTCTACCTGGACGAGAGCGGCGACCTTGGGTTCGACTTCGTCAATAAGAAGCCGAGCGAGCACTTTACGATTGCGGTCCTTGCCGTGAAGGGGCACGACAACAACCGCGCCATAGCCTCGGCGGTGCGAATGACTATACGAAGAAAACTCCGCTCTTTGCGCGCGGGAGCCGCCGAACTGAAAGGTCATAGCACCCCGTTAGAAGTTAAAAAATATTTCTATCGCAAAGTAGCCGCCGCGTATTTCAGCATTTGCAGCATAACTTTCAACAAGCGGCGCACCTTCCAGTTCCTGGCTGTGGACAAGGAACGGATATACAACTTTATCGCGAGGCTGGTTCTGGAGAAAGTAGACTTGGCCGACACTAAAGTCAGGGTCATCCTGACAGTCGACAAAAGCAAGACCACTCCCGGGATACGGGATTTCAACGCCTTGATACTAGCGCAGTTAAAATCTAGGCTGGACCCGCATATCCCCCTGGAGATAATTCATAAGTCCTCGCATGAAGCGCCCCAGTTACAGGCAGTAGATCTTTTCGCCTGGGGGATATTCAGAAGATATGAACGGGAGGATAACGAATGGCGGCGTGAATTCAGCGGGAAGATAGTTTTTGACGGGCTGTACGACGGATAAAAAGAAAGAAGAGCGTGCCTTGCAAGCTTTTAGCGCCTAGACTCTTACCAACCATACGGAAGGAAACATCTAGAACAACCTGCAGAGGGCTTACCGCTCTTCATAAATATTATACAGCCCCCCCTTGGATTTGTCAATGAGCGCGGGGAAAGAGTAGGGTGAAAAGTAGGGTGAAAAGTAGGGTGAAAAGTAGGGTGAGGATTGTGAGTCTTATTGGCGCGTCGCCTAGCATCACGGCGCTTGATATCGCGCACGAATTGGGGCTTAGCCTGAAAGGCGTGGAGAAAGCTTTAGCCGCCCTGAAGGCCGCGGGGCATATCCGGCGGGTAGGCCCGGACAAAGGCGGGCACTGGGAAGTAACAGGAGGTAAGGGCTAGAAGAAGCTCTGCGGAACGTAGACGGTGTCGTTGGGTTCCAGGTAGATGTCGGCGGACTTGTCGCCCTGCTTGGTAATGCGGGAAATTTCCACCTGTATGTTCTGGCTGGCGGTGCCTGCGCCGCGCAGCACCTTGGTGCGGTCCTGGGCGGCAAGCTCGGTAAAGCCGCCGGCAAGGGTTATGGCCTCAAGCACCGTAAGGCGGCGCTCGGCGGGGATGGTTATAGAGCCGGGCTTCTTAACCTCGCCCAGCACGTAGATCTGCTTGTTGCCGTACTCTTTTATGAGGACGGTAACTTGCGGCTTTACCAGGAATTCCGAAAGTTTCTCGGCCAACAGGGTTTCCGCCTCGGGCACGGACAGCTCAGACATTTTTACCACGCCGGCCAGCGGGAAGGTGATGGTGCCGTTGCCGCTTATGCGGGCGGTGCGGCTCATGTCCGCTTCTTTAAAGACGGTTACTTCTATCAGGTCGCCGGGCTGAATTTTATAGTTAAGCTTGCCCTGCTGGTCCAGCGCGTTCTGTATCAGGCGCTGCTCTAAAAGGGCTTCCTGCTGCGGGGTTTTGGGGGGCTCGGCGGCAAGGGTTTGGGGATCCGCGGCGGGGATGGGCGCGGCGGCCTGGCGCACGTTCTGGCGCGGCGGCACGCAGCCGGAAAGTGCTAGTAAAGCTATTAACCCGATAACCCCGTGTTTCATTAAAAACATTATAGCAAAGATATAGTTTACTGGCGTCAGGGCCGCGAAGAATTACTGGTTGGAGGCGCGGCAGGTAGCGGATTTTTAGGCGGATTTTTAAGCGTCAGCGGGCGGTTGTAGCAGTTGGCCAGCTGCAGGCGCAAATTGCCGGCCAGCAGGTTCAGCCCGTCGTTAACCGGCGCCTGGCGCAGGTAGGGCCAGGTTAGGGCGTTAGCGTTGCGGAAAACGGCGCAGGGGGCCTGCTTATCTTTAAGGCCTTTATTGTAATACTCCGCGCCCAGCCGGAAGGCCGCCTGCGGGCCGGGCTGCCATTTAAGGGCGGCATCCGCCTTGCCGCCGGGCGGCAGTGCGTAATACCAGGAAACAGCTTGGGGGACGGCGGCCACCGCCAGCAGCATGGCCAGCACGGCGGCGGCGTTTGCGTAAAGCTTTCTGGGAGGTACGGGCTCGGGCTCTTCCTCTTCCTCGTGCGGCTGGCGGCGGCGGCCTTCTACGGCGGGCTTGCTGGCCAGCGCGCCCAGCAGGGCATAGAAAGCCAGCGCGTTGGCGGGCATTTGCAGGCCGAAGTCCACAAAACTGTGCAGCATACCGGCCAGCGCCGCGCCCAGCGCTCCGCCGTAAACCGCCTTTATGGTGAAGGAATGGCAGCGGGCCCAGGCCTTGTAATAGGCGAATAGCGCGATGAAGAGGCCGGCCAGGTATAACAGCCCCCCCGCCACGCCCACCTGAAGGAAAAGTTCTATCCAGTCGCTGTGCACATGGCGCACCAGGGCCTTGGAGCCCAGGTCCGGGCGGGCATAATGCGGGAAGGCGTGCTCCACCGCGCCCAGGCCGGTGCCGAACACGGGGAAGTCTTTCAGCATGGCCCAGCTGCTTTTGTACAGGGAGAAGCGCACGGCGACGGAATTATCGAACTTGTCGCCCTTTAAGCCCAGGAGTATGCGGTTCTCGGAAAGGATATAGCCGTAGCCTGCAAGCAGAAAGATAAGCGCTGACCAGGCGGCAATTTTATGGGCTTTTTTCCTTAGGGAGCCCGACGCGGCGAAGCCCATGAAAGCGGCGGCGAATACAAAGGCATTCAGGCCGCCGCGCGAGCCGGTTTTTATTATACCGGCTATTATGGCCACTACCATTACCAGTTTTAGGAATTGTATGGCCAGCAGGTCGAACATTTTGGTGTGGCTTTGGTGGGCGAAGATCGGCCTGAAGCCGCCGAAGAACAGCCCCAGGCCGCACATGCCGGCCATGGCCAGGAAGAAGGCGCCGTGGTCGCGGTTTACGAAGGGGCCGAAGGCGTAGCCGGCCACCCGGCGCAGGCCGTAAACAAGGGTATTGTCTTCGGCGCGCTGCAGCGTGCCCATAAGGGCCACTATTACGCCCAGGCCGAAGATGGTCCACAGCAGGCCGGTCAGTTGCGCGGGGGTCTTTATGGCCTTGGCGGCGCAGTACATTACCGCGGCGTAGAACAGCCACAGCATTACGGCATTGGCGGTGCTAAGGCGCCAGGTGGTGAACAGCAGGTGGGCCGGGCCGTTGATGGGGGCCTGGGTGAGCGCCTGCAGGGCACCTATGGCGGCTACGGCGAGGACGGCGGGGAGAAGGTTTTTGTAGAGGGGGTTGGGGTGGGTGTTTTCCCCCTTTGCGTAAACTGCGGCCGCGCCCAGGAAATACAGGGCGTAAAGGGGCACAAAGGCCCAGGGCTCGACGGCGGCGAAGGCGAGTGGGGCGAAGATCAAAGAAATTATAATAAGCGCGAACATCCGTAATCAATTTTATCATTTTGCGCCCCCTATCGAGGCTTCGCCTCGATAGGGAATAAGGTAGAATTGTATTATGAAAGTGCTTTTTATTTGTACGGGGAATATGTGCAGGAGTCCGGCGGCGGAGAAATTGCTGACGCATTACGGAACCGCAAAAGGATTTGAGGCGCGCTCGCGCGGCACGGGGGTGCAGCCGGGGTTCGGGCTGCATAAGAAGATTGCGGCGCTGCTGAAGGCCGACGGGATAACCGCGCTGGAGCACCACGGTTCGCTGGTGATGGAGCCCGACGTGGATTGGGCTGACCTGATAATTGTGATGGAAGAGGGCCACCGAGACGCGCTGGCGGACATGTTCCCGCAAAGCATGCGCAAGACGCAGCTGCTGCTGGAGGACAAGGACCTGGAAGATCCCATGGGCAAGGATGAGAAGGTTTTTAAGGCTGTTTACGAAATTATCAAGGCTGCGGTGAAGAAGATGGTGGAGAAGTAGGGGATTTACTGGATACCGGCGTGCGCCGGTATTACGGAGTAGAAATTACAAAGGCCGCTTGCGCGGCCTTTCCTATTTTCTCAACTTTTCCCCCAATTAGATAGGGAACCAATTCGATACCGCTAAAATTCTGTACGCTTAATTCTAATAACACCTCGTTCTATATGGGGAGATAGCGGCCCCTTATGAGCAAGCAGTTTAATTCTTAGGGAATGTAGGCGCATGAGTTCAACTCGTTGGTTAGGGCTAAGCCACAAACTACCGTCACGATAACGGCGCAAAACCGCCTCTACGTGATTCCAATCCTGGCAAATTTGTTTAGGCCGTCGCATATACACCTTACTGTGACTTAATCAAATTTATGGGCTTGCAGACCGAAATATTCCTTTAGGATTATGTTAAAGGTTAAATCCAGCGCACACAAGTCTCCGACAAAATACTTCCTTGCCGACTTGTAGTAGCCTATAAGTTTACCTGCTTTTAACCTGTGCTTGGTAATCAAAAACCGTATATCCTCGCGGTCACGGTCATTATACCGGCTGAGTTTGCTCAGCACCAGGTCTTCCGGGGATATAGCCATTAGCCGTATATTCCGCAGTTTGCCGCACAATATCTGCACGCTGCGCTCTTTCCACTCTGGAGTTTCAAGAAGCATTAGCTCGGTATTAGCGGCATGCAGGTAAAGGCCGTGCCTTTTCTCAAGCTCCGAGCCGGAGCCGGCCCACTTCAGGAGTTTCCCCCTCAACGCACGGTCCTCAATATATGCGTCTATATCCAATGTGGCGCGCCGGGAGCCATAAGCGATAACAGAAACAGCTCCGCCGAAAAGGTAGAGAGTAGCTTTACAAGACGGCTTTTCCAGCGGCAGGAGAGCGTCAAGTTCCCTGAAGAATTCAAGAAATTCAGTTTCGGCGGGGCGGTTCATACTTTAAGATACCGGGCAAAAGCACGAGGATCGGCGGATCCCAGACCATGCCAGAAGGCAAGCCAGGCCGGCGTGCGACTGTGCAGCAAGGCAAGGGCTTCAGGTGTTTTGGGACGCACTCCGAGCACCTCTTCCCGGTCAAGCTTCCCCCCCGCCAACGCCTCGTGCGCTGACTTAAGCGCGGACCACACCGCCGGCGCGGTGCCCTTTGCCAGGCCCTTCAGTTGCATGGCTGCAGCCACCGCCATCCCAAGCCGGTTCTGCAACTGTAGCGAGTAAGCTCCGGAAACCAGTTTCCCCCAGTCCATACGTCCGGAGTTGCTGATAAGCAGGCCGGGAAGAGCCTCAAAAATACGAGGCTCTGTCGCGTACCTCAAGGCCGCAAGGATAGTTTCTTCCAGAGGCAGCGCGGCAAGGGCGGGGCGAACCTTGACGCCAAGGAACCTGACTCCATAGCGCGCCAGCTGCGAAAGCATGGCCGACTCGTCCGCATAGGCCGCGGCGAACCCCGGATTAAATGAATATGACGCGGCAGGTTCCCTTACCGCCCCCGCAGAGCTAGCGGTTTCGTACACGGGAAGTTCCGCAAGAAGATCGGAGGCGGAAACTCCAAAAACACAGGCAACCTGCAGGAGTTCCGGAAGGGTTACACTACGCGTTCCCTGTTCCACACGCGACACCGTTGTTTGTGGCCAACCAGTTTTGTGTGCCAAACCAGCCTGGGACAGGTTCCACTGCTTTCGCTTATCCCGCAACAGTCTGCCGAAGGCCAAATTATTATTCATATATGAATAGTATAAGTCATATACGGTTAACAGTCAAGGGCCTATAAAAACAAGAAAGGCCGCCTTTTGGGCGGCCTTTCTTATTTGCGGCGGGAAGGTTTAGAACGTCGCCTTCAGGCCGAGGGATATCATGTTGTCCTTGTATTCGAAGTTGTCGAAGTTAGAGGAGCGGTCCTTGTAGATGTAGGCGAAGTCGGCCTTCAGCCACTTCTGTATGCTGTACTCGGCGGTCAGGCGCACGGAGGCGTTCTCGTCGAAGCGCACCTTGTCGGTGGCGTCGGTGCTGTCGTACTTCTCGGAGTACAGCACGCCTTCGTAGTTCATGCCGATGCCGGCCTTTATTTTGCCTATCTCGCGGGTTATGCCAAGGTCCGTAAGGGTGCTGGTGTAGAAGCGGCTGTCGCCGTAGTTGGATTCCACGTTGGCGCGCTTGGCGAAGAGGGTGACTTCGGTCTTCTCCATGGGCTTCCAGACGGCCTGGGCGCTGTAGCCGCCGGTGGTTATTTCGTCGTCGGCGCTGTTAAGGGACTCGTCGTACTTACGGATCTGCACGCCGGCCTTCACGGTGCCCTGCACCTTGGGGGCTATGTTGCCGGTGATGCCGAGCTCCATGTTCTCGTGGGTGGCGTCGCTGACGTAGCCTTCCTCGTAGTTAAGGATACCGTGGCGGTAGGCGAAGAACAGCTTGGTCTTGGGCTGCCACTTGTATTCCAGGTCGAAACCCATAAGGATCTCTTCGCGGTCCAGGCTGCCCAGGGTGCTGCTGAGGTAGTTGTTATAGATGTGGTTCACGGCCAGGCTGAAGCCGAACTTGCTGCGCAGGGGCGCGTTCACGTTCAGGCCCATGACGTTCTCTATGCGCTCGGCGCGCTCTATGGTCTGGCTGGTGGACTGGTCGGTGGTCTGCTTCCACTTGTCCTCGACCATTACGGTTATGTCCTTGGGGAGTTTGCCGGTGGCGCCGATGTTGGCGTTGTGGTGAGTGGCGTTGTTAATGCTGGTCTCGCGGCTGTAGCCCAGCAGTTCCATGCTGTAGCCGCCCTTAAGGTTGTAGCGGGAGCCCAGGTTCTCTTTCAGGTCCACGCCGAAGGCGGTGCGGTTGATCAGGGCCGACTTGCGCTGGGTGTTGGTCAGGTAGATGTTGCTGTCGTAGGTTTCCTGAGTGCTCACGAAGGGGTTGATCTCGAGGTTGCCGAGCTTTATGTTGCCCTGGGCGCCGGCGACGGCCGGCATCAGGAGTACTGCAGCTATTATAAGGTTTTTCATTTATTTATTTCTCCTTGAAATTATTACCTGTTAGGGGTTAGAGGGGCTGAGCTCTATAACGTCTATCACCACTTCGGTGGGGATGACGGTAGGCTCGACGGGGGCCACGATAACCGGGATGAAGACGGGCTCGTCGACAGTGGCCACGGGCTCGGCGGGCACAGCGGGCTCGGCCGGCACGGCGGGCGCTACGCCGGGCTGGGCGGGCGTGGCGGGCACGGCGGGCGTGGCGGCAACGAACACGGCCTGGCCGGCGGTGACGGTCTGCGTCTCGCCGCCGGAAGCGTTGGTCATTACGGCGTTGCCTTTCTCCATGGAGATCTGCACCTTGTCGTTGGCGGTAACCATCTTCACTTCGCTGTTGGCGGTCATGATGATGTTATTGCCGGACTCGGTCCTGATGGCTACCGGGGTGCCGGCGCCCAGGGCGACGTTGGTCTGCCCGTTGGAGCTGGACACGGTGAAGTTGGAACCGGTGGCGGCCGAGATGGTCTTGCCGCCGGCTTCCACTTCCACGGTGCCGTCGACGATGGCGAAGGTAACCTTGTTGTCGGTTATTTCGGGGATGGCGTCGCCGGGCTTAAGGGTCATGAGGACTTCGCCGTCTTTCATGATGTTGACGGTGCCGGTGATTTTGGTGATCTTGATGCCTTTTTTGGCGGCCTGAGGCGCCTGAGCGTAAGCATTCATGCTGAACGCTACAATGGCAATAACCGCGAGTGCTTTAAACAATTTCATTTGCGACCCTCCTAAAGATAACTGACTACACTAATAATATACAACTTCCTTTTTTACTGTCAAGAACTTTTTTGTGATTTTTGAGATTTTAAGTTTTTCTTTATTTGCTAGAATTTGGGAATGAAGAAAATTATTTTTTGTTTTGCGCTTGCGGCCGCGGCCTGCGGCCCTGCCGCGGCGGAGTATTTCCCCCTTGGCTTTTACGGCATAAGCGCCCCGGGCGAACTGGCCACGCTGAAGGCGGCCGGCTTTAACAGCTTCCACACTTACACGCAGGACCCGGCCCGCCTGGCGGCCCTGGCGAAGGAAGCAAAGAAGCAGGGGCTGAAGATGCTGGCCTACCCGGACCGGGTTATAGATTCCTCTTATAGTAAGCAAGCCAAACGCTGGCCGATGCTGGGCTGGTACCTGTTCGACGAGCCCGAGGTGAAGCGGCTGCCGCTGGCTTCTTTGCAGGCGCTGGACGCGCGCGTGAAGGCCTGGGACAAGCGCCAGCCCACGGTGTTCGTTATGGGCGAGGGCGTGTCTTCCTTTATATATGGCGGTGTGGCCGACAATCTTATGGTGGACTGGTACCCGGTGCCCCATTTGACGCTTGAGTCTGTGGGCGAGCAGGTGGCCATGGCCAAGGCCGGCGCGGCTATTATGGATCCGGTGCGGCAGGCTAAGCCCGTGTGGGCGGTGCTGCAGGCTTTCGACTGGATCAACTACCCGCAGCGGCGTTCCCCCCGCGTGGGCGGTTTCCCCACCTTCGAGCAGGTCCGCTACATGACCTGGCTTTCCATAGCCCGCGGCGCCACGGGTATTTTTTATTTCCAATACACCGGCTCGGATAATATCCCGCTGTCGGCGCGCCCCGAGCGCTGGAGCACCTACCAGCGCATTGCCGCCGAGCTGAACTCTTTCCGCAAGGTGCTGGAGAAGGGCAAGCCCGGCGTTGTGCCGCCGGGGCTGGACCCGGCCTACGCCGTGCGCTCCATCAAACAAGGCGGCCGCACCTACCTCATATTGTTAAACCCCACGGCTGCCCCCTTGTCCCTCGAGCCCGTTAAGGACTGGCGCCCCCTCTACGAACTCTCCCGCTACCTCCCCGACACCCTCCCCCCCCAAAAAGTGTTGATTCTCGAGAGGTGAGTCTGTAGCTCCCTATCGAGGCTTCGCCTCGATAGCGAGGTCCCCCCCTCCCATAGCAAAACAAAGAACCCGGCTCCCGCCGGGTTCCTCTTTCTCTATCGAGGCTTCGCCTCGATAGCGAGGTCTGGAGTTTTTCAAAGTCGATACGCCCTTGTCGGGTTGGTCTGCTATATTATTTCAGGGGGCTTATGCTTTATCTATATCTGGACGAAAGTGGCGATCTCGGTTTCGACTTCGTGAACAAGAAACCCAGCGCGTTCTTCACAATCTGCGTTCTTGCCATAAGGGGCCATGAGAACGACAGGGCTTTGGCAAAATCGGTCCGAGCTGCGGCAGGACGAATTGGCGCCTTTCACAGAAAAAACCACTCCGGAGAACTTAAAGGGAGTGTTACTTCCCTGCAAAACAAAAAGTTTTTTTACAGGAAGGTGTCGGCGATAGACTTTAAGCTATTTTCAGTAACCCTGAATAAAAGCCGGTTATACCCCCAGTTGGCAAAAGACAAGGAGTGGGTATATAACTACATCGCAAGGCTTGCCCTGGAGAACGTTAATTTTAAAGATGCCGCGGTTAGGGTGATTATTACCGTAGACAAAAGCAAATCCAGGCGGGCAATAGCAGAATTTAACAATTACATCGTATGCCAGATTAAATCATTTCTTAATCCGCTCATCCCATTGGACATATTCCACATGAATTCAACCGAGGCCCCTAACCTACAGGCAGCGGACATGTTTACATGGGGAATCTTTCGCAAGTATGAGAAGGGTGACTGTGAATGGTTTGATGTTTTCAGGGACCATCTGCAGGAAGATAGGTTATTCCTGCCTTAAAAAAAAGAAGAGCGTGCCAATCAGGGACAATATCCAGGCTATTAGCCACCATACGGAGGGGAACACCTGGACCACCTGAAATGGGCTTACCGCTCTTCTATAAATAGTATATCACAGCCCCCCCTTCCAGTCAATATCCCGTATTCAATCAACTAAAATGTTACCGAAGCGGGTATCGTTAAATCACCTAAGATGTTACCGAAGGG
>MGUI01000069.1 GCA_001799895.1 Elusimicrobia bacterium GWD2_63_28 | reverse complement strand
ATGGCGGACTTGGCCGGGTGGCTCTTGTTCTGCAGGTTGGACACTATCTTGTCGAGGCCGTACTTCTTGATGTACTCGACGGAGTGGGACGAGCAGTACACGCGCTGGGGGTAGCCCAGGTCGTGGATGTGCACGGCGCCGTTGTTGTGGGCGGCGGCCACCTCTTCGGAGAACACCTTGCGCAGGTTGTACTGTTTCAGAACGTATTCCGCTATGCCCAGGTTCACGGCCTCGGGGTTGTTGGAGGTGATGTTGGAATTTTCCTTGCTGTTGCCGATGACCAGGCTCTCGACGGTGGAGATGGGCATGGCCAGGGCGGAGTTCTTGAGCGGGATGCCCATCATGGACAGGTGGCTCTCGGCGATGCGGCGCAGGAACTGCGTGTCGTAGGACTTGGTGCCGTACTTGTCGGACAGTTCGTAGGCGTTGTTCTCGGTCTCCTTGGCTATCATGGAGGCCAGGTCGGGGGTCAGGGAGTATTCCTTCTCCAGGGCCTCGGCCAGCTTCTTGCGGTCGAAGGGCTCGATTGTCTCGTTGGTGATGGACTGCACGAGCAGCATCTGGTCGGTGATGTCGGACTTGGAGCTCTTCTTCTTGACGGTCAGGCCGCTGCGGACGCGGGTGCGGTCGAGCATATAGAACTCGAACTTGTCGGCGGTGCGGTCGAATTTCTTCTCGCGCAGGACGGTAACGCACATGGCGTTGGAGTCGTCCACGGTGGGGATGGCGCCCTTAAGGGTAAAATCATTGTTGAGCCGGCGGGCCACTTCGTTGGCCACTTCCACGGCTTTCTCTTCGTCGCGGCCGCCCAGGGTCAGCGCGGCTTTCGAGATGGCGGTCTTTATCTTCTGTATGTCGAACAGGGCTTTCTTGCCGTCGCGCTTCTTGATCACTTTAGGAAAAAATTCGTTCATTTTGTGTCTTGTCCCCTCTTAATTTTCTATTTTATGGACTTTATCTCTTTTTCGAAATCCTTCACGTCCTCAAAGTCCTTGTAGATGGACGCGAAACGGATGTATGCGACCTTATCGAGTTTCCTGAGCTTGGTAGCCACCAGCTCCCCTATCACGCTGCTGGGGATCTCGCTCTTGTCCTCGTTGCGCAGCGAGCTCTCGATTTCCCTGCCTGCCTCCTCCATTTTTTCCACGCTGACATCCCGCTTCTGGCAGGATTTGGTGATGCCGCTCATCAGCTTCTCGTACAGGAAGCTCTCGCGCCTGCCGTCCTTCTTTATGACCACCAGCGGGTGCGCTTCTATGCGTTCGTAGGTGGTGAACCTTTTCTCGCATTTTTCGCATTCGCGCCGGCGCCTGATTTCAAAGGCTTCGGCTGAGTCGCGGCTGTCGGTGACTTTGGTGTCTTCGGCGCCGCAAAATGGACATTTCATCTTTTCTTCACCTGCTGAAAAGGGGCGAAAAGCCCCCGGGCTGTGTCTTTGCCTATACTATACTAGACACTCGCCTATCTACTATACGTTGTGTTTTAAACTTCCCTCACCACTATTAGTAGTAGCGAGGATATTTTACACTATGTCCGGTTTTTGGCGCAATCTTTTTCTGTTTTTTCATTGGAGAAAATAATATTTGACATTAATATCGGCAACTATATGTTTCTTTCTATTGTCTTTATTCAGCGGGTTTTCAGGCGCCTAAAGAAAGGCCGCCGGGACTGTTTTTGCTGGCCCTGGGAAACCCCAAGATTTGACCAGGAATTGACCAAAAGTTGAGCATAACCATGCTGCCGGCGATATAGACTATTGAATGTCGGCGCCTGTGGGCATCATTCATCTATTATCCCGCGGCTGCACCGGCAAGGAGGCAGTATGAAAAACATAAGACAGGGGTTCACCCTGATAGAGCTGATGATAGTGGTAGCGATCATAGGTATCCTGGCAGCCATAGCGATACCCAAGTTCGCCGACCTCATCAACAAGTCCAAGGAAGGCGCTACCAAAGGCGCGCTCTCCTCGGTCCGCAGCGCTATACAGGTGTACTACGGAGATAACGAGGGCTGGTTCCCGGCCGATACGCTGGCGTGCGTCACGCTGAACGCCAAGTATATCGCCGAGATACCGCTGGCCAAAGCGCCGGGCACCACGCACGCGGACTCCCGCCTGGTTACGGCGGTGACCGCCGGCGTTGCGCCGACGGACGGGGCGGGCTGGGCGTACTACAACGACAGCAGCCACGCGGTTACCTGGGGCAACTTCATCGTGGGCTGCACCCACGAGGACATAAAGGGGCGCGGCGACGCCGCGATCCTTACGCCCTGGTCGACCTTCTGAACAGGAGCAGAAGGCAAAGCCCCCGCGCAACTGCGCGGGGGTTTTTGTTAGAAGCGGTAGGAGAGCTCTGCGGCGTAGCGGGCGCCTATTATTTCCCCGTATTGGCCCACGTCGGCGGAAGAGCGGTAAGGAAGCACTTCGTAGTGGCGGTTATCCAGCAAATTGAAAGCCTTCAGGGCTAGTTCCAGGCGGCTGCCGGCGCGCCAGGAGACCCGGGCGTTCAGCAGGAAATAGCTGCCCAAGCGCCGCAGCGCAGGGCTGTCGTCGAAGAAAGTGGCGTCGTCCCACCAGGTAGGGCCGGCCCAATGACCCCAGAGCGCGCCGGAGAGCGGCAGCCCGCTGTAATACACCCCGGCATTGGCCTTATGCATGGGCGAATTGTGCGAATCGTTGTGGCGGCCGCTCTCGGAGGCGTTGAAATAGCTGTAATTGGCGAAGACTTTGCCGCCCGAGTTCAGCAGGTATTCGGCCGAAGCCTCGCCGCCGAAGGCGTGCGCCGTGCCGGTATTGGTCCAGCCGGCCGCCGCGTCCGGGAAAGCAGTGAACTGTGCTTTATTGGTGTTTATCAGGTCCTTTAGGCGGTAAACATAAACGGCCAACCCGGTGCTCAACCCGCCGTAAACGCCGTTATGGGCGATCTCCACGGACTCCATCTTCTCCGGGTTTAAATTCCGGCTGCCGCTAAACGTGATGTTGCCTAAAGGAGCCGGCAGCGGCTGGGTTATATCCAGGTAATTCTCTATCAGCGTGGGGTTGCGGAAAGCCGCGCCGGCCGAGAGGCGCAGGGTGTTGCGCTGGTCGGGGAAACACATCAGGCTGGCCCGGGGCGAGATGACGGCGCCGGAGAGCGAGTGGCGGTCCAGGCGGGCGCCGGCCGTAAGGGCCCATTTTTCGGAGGGTTCCCAGGTATTTTCCGCGAAAAGCGAGGCGATGTCCTGGCTGCGCCAGCCAGAGCCGAAGATGTCGGCCGCTATGGTGTTGCGGCGGTAGCCGGCCCCGATCGCCAGCTTGTCGCTGTCCGACAGCTCCAGTTCCTGGGAGATATTGAGGTCGAAAGTATCATAGGCCAGGTCCGGCCCGCCCCAGAAGTCGCGCATGGTCACCCGGCTGGTGTTCCAGAAGGTGCGGGCCTTGAAGCCCCCGAGGGCGTAATCGGCGCGCAGGTGGCCGGAATCCAGGTAGGGCCGGGCCACGCCGTTATTGTAGATCCCCAGCTGGTTGTTCAGGCGGGAAATGCCCCCGGACACCCCCAGGCTGGCGCCGCTATCGGCCTCGTAGCGGCCGGAAGCGGAGGCCCTGGCCACCCGCGAGGCCAGCTCGTCCCCGTCCTCGAAGCGGTTCATGTTCCTGTAGCCGGCACCGGCCTTGAAGGCATATTTGCCGCTGCCGCCGCCGTAAAGGACGGAGCCGGTGCGAAAACTCCTGTTCCCGCCCCCCGCGGACACGGCCGTGCCCGACAGCTGCTGCGGGGTTTTGGTTATGATATTGATCACGCCGTGTATGGCGTTGGCGCCGTAAAGGGAGGAGGCGGGCCCGCGCACCACCTCTATGCGGTCTATCTCCTCTACGCCCACCGGGATAGCCTCCCAGGCGGCTATGCCGTAAAATTCCTGCAGCACGGTCTTGCCGTCGAGCAGCACCAGCAGCCGGTTGCTGTTGGACTGGTTGAAGCCGCGCACTGAAACGTCGCCCTGGCCGGCGCGGGTTTCGGCCACGTCCACGCCCGGCACCAGGCGCAGGGCGTCCCAGAGGGTAGAGGCGCCGGAGGCCTTTATTTCGGCCGCGGTGAGCACGCTGACCGAGGCGGGAGCTTTTTGGGCGGAGGTGGCGCGCAGGGAAGCCGAGATGAATCTGGCTTCTTCGCGAAAAAAGCTGGATTCGTCGTCCAGATCGGCGGCGGCAGGCGCCGCTGGCAATAGCAGCGCAAAAAGCAGCAAATACGAGATGTTCTTCATATCCCCCCGCTGGAAAATTCTAAAACCGGTATCCCCCCAAGGGTACAAGTTTTTTTTATTATATATAAATTCCGGCCCAAAACAAGCAGCCTCGAACGGCTGGTTCTAATAGGCGGGAGGCGGCTTAAGGCCTATCTCCTGCATACCCCGGCGCAGGCGCTTCAGGGAATGGGCCCCTTCGTCCGCCCAGCCGCGCATGTCGGACACCACCTTGCCGTCCTTCAGGAAGAAGATCCACGGCGAGGTCATGAGGTTCACTCCGGGAAAATCCGCCGACTTGCGCGCTATATAAACCCGCTCCAGGCCGGTGGCGGCTTTAGTTTCGGTCACGCCGGCAGCGTCGAAACGGCGGGTGACCAGCACTGTCCCGGCCTCGAACAGCGGCCCCAGGGCCGGGTCGCCCATTATTTCCCGCACGGCGCGCGCCGACACGCCGCAGCCCGGCATCATAGCCATTATCATATGCGCCCCGCGGTGCAGGCGCAGCGAGCGCAGCCGGGCGGTTTTTACGTCGGAAGAAAGTTCGTAGGCCAGCCAGTTGCCGGTCGGGGCGGGCTCGGGCACCACTATCTCCGGCAGTTTCTCCGTGATTATGGCCGGGAAGCGCTCCTGCAACTCGCTGGCCTTGTCAAAAAGCCGGGCATTCAGCAGCGTCGAATACATCCGCTCAATGTCGTCCGTATCGAAAATGCCGCGGCGCACCTTTTCTTTTACGGCCTTCTCCATTTTGAGAGCGTTGGCCTCGCTGTCGGGCGTAAAGAAAGCTATCTTCCAGAGCGCCGTACAGAGGGAAGTCAGGGTTTCCCTGGGATAAGCGGCCAGCCGTTCCGGTTCCAGGTAAGCGTCCGGGATCTTTCCGGCCAGACCTTCGAAAGCCGGCATGTCCTTGGCCTTCTGCGCCGCCGTCACGGCTTCCAGCGTCTTATCTATTCTTTTCTCGGGACCGGCGCAGCCGCCCAGCAGCAGCACGGCGACGGCAAACAGGAGTTTATAGTTTTTCATATAGCGAGACAGGCCTCCGCCGCCAGCCAGAAGATCTTTTCGCGTATGTAGGCAGGGTCGTGGGAATGGCGGTGGTCCCAGTCCTTGCCGCTGACGTCGTCGTGCAGGTACAGTATGGCGCCGGCCTGGTAGCCGCGGAACTTGGCCACGGCGAACACCGCCGCCGCCTCCATCTCCACGGCCAGGCAGCCTTCTTTTTTGCGCAGGGCCACCTTTTCAGGGGTTTCGCGGAAGAAAGCGTCGGTAGTCCAGGTTTTTGAGACTAAATATGGCACGCCGTGTTTATCCAGCGTCTTCTTTATGGCCGCCACGGCGCGCGGCGAGGCTCCCACTTCGCGCGAAGGCGGCAGGTAATGGTAGGAAAAACCTTCGTCGCGCACGGCCGAGCGCGGCACTATTAAATGGCCGAAGGAATGCGCCTTATCCAACCCGCCTGCGGAACCGCAGATCACCCACTTGGTGCAGCCTTTTACACCCAGCTCTTCCATTATGCCGGCGGCTATGGGCGCGCCTACGGAGGGCCTGAAAAGCAGCAGTTTCTGCCCCTTATGCGTGAACTGGTAAATCGGGTAATCCTGGCAGACGGTGCGAGCCCGGTAAATCTCCTTCAGGCGCCCGGCGCGCTTGAGTTTGCGGACGGTCTCGCCCTGGAAGCACATGATTCCGCGCTCCGGCAACCCAGCCTGGCCGGGGCGTATATGGTGCGGGTTAATGACCGCCAGTCTTTCGTTGTCGAATTCCAGCAGCGGAACCTTGTTCTTTTTAATCATAATGCAATGGGGACGTTGTTGAGTTGTTGAGTTGTTTAGAAATTAGCGGTCAAATAAATTGAATTGGTCAGGATACAGGCTCTTTCGGGGCAAACAACTCAATAACTCAACAACGTCCCCCCCCTCCGTCCCCCCTCCCCCCTCAAGCTAGGTCTATGAGGTTCCAGCGGGCGGCGTAGAGGTCGCGCAGCTTCTTGTGCAGGCCGCGGTTCTCCTTCGCCTCCAAATTGGGGTCGGCGGCCAATATCGCCTCGCGGTCCTCCATGGACTGCTCCAGGATGTCCTTGTCGCGGGACATGTCGGCTATCTTGAAATCCATGTCGCCGTGCTGGCGCACGCCCAATATCTCGCCCGCGCCCCTTATATATATATCCTTCTCGCTCAGCTCGAAGCCGTTGGAGGTCTGCACCATGGCGCGCAGGCGCTCGGCCGAGTCGCCGGTGCGGGCGTGGGCCACCAGCAGGCAGCGGGAATCCCAGCGCCCGCGGCCCACCCGGCCGCGCAGCTGGTGCAGGCTCGCCAGGCCATAGCGCTCGGCGTTGTTTATCACCATCAGCGTGGCGTTGGGCACGTCTATGCCCACCTCTATCACCTGCGTGGCCACCAGCACGTCGGTGAGGCCGGCGGAGAAATCTTCCATCACCCGCTTCTTCAGCTCGCCGGGCATGCGGCCGTGCATCATGTCCACGCGGCGGCCCTTGAACAATACTTTCAGCCGCTCGAATTCGGCCTTCACCGACTTCATGTCGGCCTCCGCCGTTTCTTCTATGACCGGGTAAACAATGTAGACCTGCCGGCCCTTGGCCACCTCGTCCTGCGCCGCCAGGAAGGCTATGTCCTCAGTGGTTTCGGAGGTCTTCACCGGCTTGCGGCCGGGCGGCAGCTCTTTCAGCACGCTCAGGTCCAGGTCGCCGTAGAGGGCCAGGAAAAGGGTGCGCGGTATGGGGGTGGCGGTCATGATGAGCATGTCGGCCCGGTCGCCCTTGGCGCGCAGGGCGGCGCGCTGGCGCACCCCGAAGCGGTGCTGCTCGTCTATGACCACCAGCCGCAGGTTCTTGAAGACCACCCCGTCGCTGATGACGGCATGGGTGCCTATCAGTATGTCTATCTTGCCCGCGGCCAAATCGGCCAGGATCTTTTTCTTCTCGGCGGCCTTCACGCGGCCGGTCAGCAGGGCGGCGCGCACGCCCAGGCCCTTGAGGAAACGCTCGAAGGTGAGGGCGTGCTGCTCGGCCAGGATCTCGGTGGGCGCGGCGAACACGCTCTGGCCGCCGTTCTCGGCCGCCAGCAGCATGGCGCTCAGCGCCACCACGGTCTTGCCGGAGCCCACGTCCCCTTCCAGCAGGCGGGCCATGGGCGTGGGCGCCTGCATGTCGGTGAAGATCTCGTTGATGGCGTGGGCCTGCGCCGCGGTGAACTGGAAGCCCAGATTGGCCCTGAAAGGCGTGAGCAGGGTCTTCTTGATCTCGTAGGTGAAGCCCTTCTTTACGGCGCGGGTCTGCCGCTTCTTTATGGCCCAGGCCAGCGCCAGCAGCAGCAGCTCTTCGTAGATGAAGCGGCGGCGGGCCTGCGCCAGCTCGAAATTGTTCTCGGGGAAATGTATGGCGCGGGCGGCCAGGGCCCGCATTATCAGTCCCCGCCTGGCGGCCAGGCCGGGCGGCAGGAAATCCCCCACGTCCTCGGCTCCGGCCAGGACGGCCTCGTAGACGGCCTCGCGCATGAATTTGGCGGTCAGGCCCTCGGTGAGCGGGTACACCGGGACGATGCGGCCTATGTGCAGCTTGAGCGCGCGGGCGTCGTCGTCGCCGTAATATTCCTCGGCGCGGATGCGGCTGAGGAAGAGCGGGTCGTCGGGGGTGCCGGTGATCCAGACGGTGCGGCCCACGGTGAGGTCCTTACGCAGGAGGGCGAACACGTCGAAGCGCGGGCTGTGCCGCTTGAAGAAGGAGGCCTCAGCCTCGCCGCCGGGCGTCTCGACCACGGTCTTGAAGATGCGCAGGCCGCTGCCGGTATACAGGTCGCGTACGGATTTTATCTTTCCCCTTATCACAGGGGCGTCTTCCAGCACGGGCAGCGGTTCTTTATTGCCGGCCAGGCGGCGGTCTTCCCAGCGCCTGGGGAAATAGAACAGCAGATCGTCCAGCGTCTCGATGCCGAGGCGCCCGAAAAGCTCCGCTTTTTTGGGGCCTACGCCCTTCAGGAACTGTATGGAGGTCATGTTCTTTACCGGAAAAATATTATAGTAATTTCGCGCGCCCGACGGAGAAACGGCTCTTTTATTCTTGAGCGCCTTTTGATGGTTATTTGAGCGGTTCTTGAATGCGTTTTCTTATACTATCAGTGTAGTAGAACGCTCTTTAAAACAATCTCCGGTGCCGTGGGTACGCCCCCCTAACCCAAACCCCCAAGACTTCGGGCCTTCGGGTCCGTTGCTCTAGTACTCGCGGTACCGGCTAAATTTCAAGCTCCGCCGGACAACAGATAAGGCACTATTTAAGTCTTCTGTAAGTCTCCCTCCCTAACCGGCGGGGCTCAAATTTGAGTAGTTCTTGAACACCCTTTGTTATACTTTCAGCGTAGTACTTCAGCCAGTTCTTTAAAAACGATCTCCAGCGTTGTACGGTGCGCCCCCCTAACCCAAACCCCCAAGACTCGGGGCCTTCGGGCTCCGTGCTCTATGCATCTGCAACGCTGGCTAAATTAAAGCCCCGCCGGGCAACAACTAGTAAGTCATCCTTGTACCTCCTCCTGTAACTCACCACGACAAATCCGGCGGGGCGCTTTTTTATATATAGCAGCGCGTCACCCCCTTCCAGAACCAGCAGCCCTGTATTCCCGCAGCCTCCGCCAATTCAGGGCGGGGGTTACCTATTGGCGCGGGTATAACTACGCATAGCGGCCAACCGCCTGGGCTAGTAAAATACATTAAGCCGGTGGGACAGGCATAGACAGCGGCCGTGCCGGACAAGAAACAAAATTCCGGCGGGCCGCCTGGACCCGTGCTCCTTAAACCAGCCGGTGCGTACTTGCGGGGGAACGGGAATGGCCAATAGTCTTTTCATAAATTTAATTTACAGCACCGCCCTGCTGCTGGTCCTGGTCGCCCTGTATTCGGGGATCCGGTTCCGGATCCCGTACGAATCCTCCCTGCCCTCCAGCTTCAGGGACATGGTCACCGGCGTCCTGATCGGCCTGATAGGGATCGCCGTGATGGCGAATCCGTGGGTGATCGAACCCGGCGTATTTTTCGACACGCGCTCCATACTCCTGGGCGTCACAGGGCTGTTCTTCGGCGCTCTGCCCACCGCGCTGGCGGTGGCGATAACCGGCGCTTTCAGAATTGTCGTGGATGGCGCGGGTGCCCTGTCCGGAGTGAGCACCCTACTCGTTTCCGCGGGCCTGGGCCTGCTTTGGGGCCATTTCCGGCCGCGCCTGAAAGAGACCGGCGGCCTGGCGGAACTTTATCTGTTCGGCGTCGCGGTGCAGTTGCTGATGCTGGCCTGCTTCTTTCTCCTGCCCTGGACTAAGGCGATGCACATTCTCCACCACGCCTTGGTGCCCACGATCGTCATCTTCCCGTTGGGGACCGTTCTGCTCGGCCTGCTGCTGATCCGACAGCGCAGAAGCCTGACCATGGCGGAAGAGCTGTGCGAGAAAGAGGCCATGTACAGGGCGCTGATAGAAAACTCCAATGACGCGGTATTTTTTCACGGGCTGGAGCCGGGCGGCAGGCCGACTAAATTCATTGAAGTCAGCAAGGTGGCCTGCGAGCGCCTCGGTTACAGCCGCGAAGAGCTGCTGGCGCTGACGCCCATGGATATTGACTCCGGGGATATGGCTGAGGAACGGCGCACGGCTTTAGCTGAGCTGGAAAGTTCGGGGCAGGCCGTTTTCGAGATGGCACATTCCGCTAAAGACGGCCGCAGACTCCCGGTGGAAATATCCAGCAGGGTTTTTGAATACGCCGGCCGCCCGCATGTGCTATCCATAGCGCGCGATCTCACCGAGCGCAAGCGGGCCGATGCGTCCCTGAAAGAAGCGAAAGACCTGCTGGAGAGCATAGTTGAAAATGTTCCCCTGACGATCTTCCTTAAGAACGCGGCGGACCTGCGGTTCGTGCTGCTTAACCGGGCCGGAGAGGAACTGCTGGGCTATAACCGCGAGGCGCTGCTGAACAAGAACGACCTGAACTTTTTCCCCCAGGAACAGGCGGAACATTTCATGGCCAAGGACCGGGAAGTGCTTGAGCACTGCATCGGACTGGACATCCCCGAAGAGCCCCTCGATACGGCTAAAAGAGGCCGGCGGCTGCTGCACAGCAGGAAGGTCTGCATTAAAGGGCCCGACGGCAAGCCTAAATACCTGCTGGGCATTTCCGAGGACATAACCGAGCGCAAACACGCCGAGCAGGAAAAGGCAAAACTCGAGGCGCAGCTGCAGCAGTCTCAAAAAATGGAGGTAGTGGGCCGGCTGGCCGGCGGGGTGGCGCATGACTTCAACAATATACTGACCGTAATTAAGTTCTACGGCGGGCTTATCCGCAAAAGCTTTACGCCCGAAGACCCCAGGAGGGCGGACGCCAAAGAGGTCCTGGATGCTGCGGAGCGCGCCGCGGCGCTGACCCGCCAGCTGCTGACCTTCAGCCGGCGCCAGATAATAATGCCGAAGGTAATCGACCTCAACACGGTAATAGTCGGCATGAAGTGCATGATGAGCCGCCTTATCAGGGAAGACGTCAAACTGGAAACCAGGTTATGCGGCCAACCTTGCCTGGTCCTGGCGGACTCCGGGCAGATGGAGCAGGTTTTCATGAACCTGTTGGTCAACGCGCGGGACGCCATGCCCCATGGCGGCACTATAACGCTGGAAACTGAAATTTTTACCCCTGACGGTAAATTTTTCGCGGCGCGCCCCGGACTCCCCCGGGGCCGGCTGGTACGCTTAACGGCGCGCGACACCGGCCACGGCATGACAGCGGAGGTAAGGGATCATGCCTTCGAGCCTTTCTTCACTACGAAACCGGTAGGCAGCGGCACCGGGCTGGGGCTTTCAACGATCCTGGGTATTATCGAGCAGAGCGGAGGTGAGATAGAACTGGAGAGCGAGCCCGGCAAGGGCACGGCTTTTTTTATTTATCTGCACCTTGCCGAGGCCGCGGAAACGGCGGTTGAAGAGAAAAGGCCGGAACGTGTTGCGCCGGGCGGCCACGAAACGGTGCTGCTGGTGGAAGATGACCAGGCCCTGCGCCGCTTGGGAGAGCGGCTGCTCCGCGATAACGGCTATGCCGTCCTCGCGGCCGCCAGCGGGCAGGACGCGCTGCAGGCGCTGGAGCGGCATGGCCGGCCGGTGGACCTGCTGATGACGGACCTGGTGATGCCCGGCATGAACGGCCGGGAACTGGCTTTCGAGGTCGCGCGCAGGCAGCTGGCGGGCAGGACGCTTTACATGTCCGGCTATACGGACGAGGTCATAACAAAACACGGCGTGCTGGAGCCTGGGCTGGCGTTCATTTATAAGCCTTACACGGTCGAGGCGATGACGGCAAAAGTGCGCGACGTGCTGGACGGTCCCGCCGACCAGGCGAGGGCTTGATTTAACAAGGGGCCCCTTAAGGGCTTTCACTATGGAACAAAAAGACACGAGGGAACGCGAAGTTGGCCTGCCCGACGCCAAGCGGCTGGAAGCCCTGGCCCGCCTCGCCGGCGGAGTGGCCCATGACCTGAATAACATCCTCGGGGCTATCGATGGCTACGCCTCGCTGCTGCTGCGAACGCTGCCCGCCGAAGGGCAAGCCGCGCTGGACACCAGGGAGATACGCCGGGCCGCGGCCGCGGCCACCGCCCTTACCGGCCGCCTGCTGGCCTTCAGCCGCCCGCAGATCATACAGAAGGAGCCCGTGGACGTCAAAGCCCTCTTAGCGGGACTTGCCTGCAAGCCGGGACTGGATCTAAGTATAGAAACGGAACCCGGCCTGCCCCCGCTGCAGGCCAGCCCGGGGCTGCTGGGCGGGGCGCTGCAGTGCCTGCTCGACAACGCCGCCGCCGCCGTGGACAGGGGCGGTGCCGTGAGGATCAAAGCCGGCCTGGCGCGCGGCGAAACCGGCGCGGCCAGGCTGAGGATAACTGTGGAGGACACGGGCTGCGGCATGCCGCCGGAAGTCCTTGAACACGCTTTCGAACCTTATTTCACCACCAGGGACAAGGGTCAAGGCCGCGGCCTGGGCCTTTTTACGGTTCGGGGCGCGGTCCTGCAGCATAGCGGCACCGCGGAAATAAGAAGCGCGCCCGGGGCGGGCACGGAAGTAACGATATCGCTGCCGCTGGCCTGACGGCCCGGGAGATCTATGGCGAGAATACTTGTTATCGAAGACGACGGAATAGTCAGGGACGCGCTCAGCGTTTTCCTTTCACGGGCCGGGCACGAAGTGCTGACCGCTGCCGACGGGGTCAACGGCGTGCAGTTGTTCAAGAGCGCCATTCCGGACCTGGTGATCCTGGACCGGGACCTGCCCCTCCTGTCCGGCTCCGGGGTGTTCGACAGCATACGCAAGATCTCGAGCAAGGTGCCCGTCCTGGTGTTGAGCGGCTACACGGCCCCTGAGGAAGTAGAGACCTACCTGCGCTGCGGCGCGGCCGCCTTCCTGTCAAAGGCCGACGGGCTGCTGAACGTACTGGGCGAGGTGGACAAGCTGCTGGGGATAAAGCCGCAGGAAAAACAAAAACCGGAGCCCTTCCCTCCGCCCGCTCCTGCCGCGGCCGTGGGAGAGCGGCGGGCGGTCCTGCTGGTGGCCGAGGACGACGAGCAGATGCGCGGCGTGCTGGTCCGTTTCCTCACCTCCCTGGGGCACGAGGTGGCCCAGGCTCCGGACGGGACGCAGGCGCTGGAACTGGCCCGGAAACTCCGGCCGGACATAGTGCTGCTGGATATCTTCATGCCTGGCATTAACGGGGCGGACGTCCTGGAGACGCTGGCGCCGGAACTGCCGGAAACCGGGTTCCTGATGGTCACCGGCAACCTGGACGAGGAATTGGCGCGCTCCTGCCTGAGGCTGGGAGCCTTCGACTACATCCCGAAGCCTGTCAATCTGGAAATGCTGGGACATATCATAAAGACGCGCCTTTTCATGAGCGGCAAAAAATATTAACAGGCGGGGCCCTGCCGGGGGGCGTGCCGGGGGAGGAGTTCCCTTCTTATTAAGCCCGGGCATTAGGAATTAGGAATCAGCGTCCCCTCTCTTTTTATTATAATCACCTTATGAAAGAGCGCGCGCTTATTGTGGATGACGACGCGGAACTGCTGGGGATACTCAAGAAGTACCTGGAGAACCACGGCCTGGAGGTCATCACCGCCGCCAACGGCGCCGAGGCCCTGGCCGCCGCCCCCTCCGGCAAGCCCGACATCATCATCACCGACGTGGAAATGCCCCGCATGGACGGCCTCACCCTGTGCCGCCGCGTCAAGGACAACAAGGTGCTCTCCGACATCCCCGTCATCATCATGACCGGCAAGAAGATCTCCGAGGCCGACCAGGTGCACGGCTACGGCTGCGGCGCCGACGACTACGTGGTGAAGCCCTTCTCCTACCCGGTGCTGCTGGCCAAGGCCAAGGCCATGCTGCGCCGCGCCGCCCGCGGCAAGAAGAAAACCGACGTGATGAAGGCCGGCGTCCTGGAGCTGAACCTGGAAGGCCGCACCATCAAGCTGAAGGGCAAGCCGGTAAAGCTCACCTCCAAAGAATTCGACCTGCTGCACACCCTGGTCTCCAAGCCGGGCAAGGTGCTGAGCCTCAACAGCCTGCTGGAGGCCGTGTGGGGCTACAATACGGCCGACTACAACGATCC
This sequence comes from Elusimicrobia bacterium GWD2_63_28, assembly GCA_001799895.1. Classification (GTDB taxonomy): domain Bacteria; phylum Elusimicrobiota; class Elusimicrobia; order Elusimicrobiales; family UBA9959; genus UBA9959. Next base: position 5,386 of record MGUI01000069.1, on the reverse strand, counting down.
CCATACCGTGGAAGTGCACGTCTCCAACCTGCGCCGCAAAATAGGCACCTTCGGCAAGCGCATCCAGGCCGTGCCCGGCCACGGCTACAAGTTCGACTGACCATGAAAAATTCCGGGATTACCAGCCAGGACACGGCCGTTTTCAGCAAGACCATGCAGGCCCTGCTGCTGACCGCTTTCGCGACCGATAATTTTGAGCCTTTCCTTAAAAAGATCATGCAGATACTGGCCAGCCCGGGCGGGCTGGGCAAGGGCGCCGCGCTGGCGGTGATCCTGGACAAAACCAGGAACGACAAGCCGCTGGCCTTCTTCCATAATATGCCGGCCGCGCGGCAGCGCCGGCTGACCGGGCGCGCCGCCCGGGGCAAAGGCGCCGTCTGCGCCGACATCCGCCCCGGCGGGGCCAAGGCAGGGCGCCTTATCGCCGTCCCCGTGCCCGGCACCGCCGGGCAGGCCGCCGCCGGCCTGGTGGAAACCGCCGCCAAGATCATAGCCGCCAGGTTCGCGGGCGAGAAGCGGGACGCTGCGCTGGACTTCGAGCGCAACCTTTCCTCCTCCCTCAAGCACATAGAGGAGCTATACCTTTCCTTCCCCGGCATCTCGCTGGAAGAGATCTCCCGCGCCGTGCTGGACGAGGCGCGCCGCCTCACCGGCAGTTCCTTCGGCTTCGCGGGGAACATAGAGCCTATCAGCGGGCGGCTGCACATCACTTCGCTTACCACCGAGGCCTGGGACCAGTGCGCCATGGCCGAAAAGCCCGTGGTCTTCGACCATTTCAGCGGCCTCTGGGGCTGGGTACTGCTTAAAAAGAAGCCGCTGCTGACCAATGACGCCCCCTCCGACCGCCGTTCTTCCGGCATACCCCACGGGCACATAAAGATAGAAAGGTTCCTGGGCGTGCCCGCCCTGTCCGGCAAAAAACTGCTGGGCATGCTGGCCCTGGCGAACCCCTCCGGGGAGTACGGGCCCGAAGACCTGGAGACCGCCGAGAAACTGGCGCGGGTCTACGCCATGATCCTGCAGCGCAAGGCTGTGGAGGACAAGCAGAAGGAAGAGGACAGCCGCTTCCGGGCCATAGTTTCCTCTACCAGGGACGTCATTTACACGGTAGCGCTGGACGGCAGGATAACCTATGTCAGCCCGCGGGTAGACGACTACGGCTACTGCGCGGAGGAGCTTACCGGGCGCCTGGCCACCGACCTGGCCCACCCCGACGACAGGGAATTCCTGCGGAAGGCCATGGCCAACGCGGCTAAAACCGGCAAAACGCTGCCCATCCTCCCCTACCGCATAAAGAAAAAAGACGGCTCTTACGCCTATGTCGAGCAGAAAAGCGGCGTGGTTTCGAACAGCGGCAGCCCCGCCTACATTACCGGGATCATCCGGGACGTGACCGAGCAGCGCAAGATCGAGATCCTGCTCAAGGAAAGCGAAGCTTTGATGCGCATGGTGTTCGACACCGCCAAGGACGCCATCTTCATCAAGGACATGAACGGCATGTACGTGAAGGCGAACAAGGCCTGCGCCGACTTCATGTCGGCCACCACGCAGGCGATGATAGGCCGCACGGACTCGGACTATTTCCCGCCCAAGGTGGCCGAGCAGATCTTCCACACCGACAGCGAGGTGGTGCGCAGCGGCAAGACCCTTTCCCTCAACAATCTGCACCCTTTCCCCGGCGGCGTCCGCTACGTGAACATCATAAAAACCCCGCTCAAGAACTCTTCCGGTGAAACCATAGGCCTGCTGGGCATAGCCCGCGACATCACCGAGCTCAAGAAGATGGAGACCGAGCTGGCGCTGGCGCACGCCGCCGAGGCGGTCAGCAAGGTGGCCCGGCCCATGGCCCACGACTTCAACAACGCGCTGGCCGCCATCAACGGCTACGCCACGCTGATAGACGACGACCTGAAGGCGTCCAGCCCGATCAAGAACGAGATCACCCGCATCATCGAGGCGGTCAAGCGCGCGGCCGAGCTGACCTCCAAATTCCAGGACTTCGCCAGGAACCCCGACATCAAGCGGCGGGAGCAGGAAGGCAAGGACTGATGCCCTCCCGCAAGATCCTGGTGGTGGACGACGAGCGCAATATCCTGGAGGTGCTGCGCTCCTACCTGCAAAGCGACGATTACTCGGTGATCTATACCGACAACGCCTCCGAGGCCCTCATCCTGGCGGAGGCTTCCTCCCCGGACCTGGTGGTAGTGGACGCCGTCATGCCGGGGCTCGACGGCCTGGCCTTCTGCGAGGCGCTCAGGGAGTCGCCGCGCACCGCCGGCATCCCGGTGATAATGATCTCCGGCAAGGCAATAGACGAGGCCGCGATGCTGCGGGCTTTCGAGAGCGGGGTGGACGACTACATCCTCAAGCCTTTCTCCCTGCCCATCCTCGCGGCCAGGATCAAGGCCCTGCTGCGCCGCTACGCCGAGATCCCGAACTGCGCCAGGTGCAAAGTGGCCCCGAAAGGCGTCCAGCTGGACCCGGAGAGCCGAACGCTGAAGATTTCCGGCAAAGAAATAAAGCTCTCGCGCAAGGAATTCGACCTGCTGGCGCTGCTCCTCGAGAAGAACGGCCGTGTCCTCGGGCTCCCCTACATAATGGAGACGGTCTGGGGGCAGCAGATGGCCCTGGCCGACAGCCTGCACACCGTCGAAACCCACATTTCGGCGCTGCGCAAAAAGCTGGGGCCCAAGCTGGGCGCCAGGCTCAAGAACGTAACCGGCCACGGCTACAAGTTCGAATAAAGTTCCTGAACAAAACCTGAACATTACCGGAAGTTTACCTTAACTCCTCCAGCTACACTATAAGTGGAGGAGGGGTTATGAACTTTTCTAGGTTCTGGATTTGGCTTATTCCGGCGGCCGCTGGCGCGCTTCTCCTCCTCTGCGCCACGGCCTCCGGGGCAGATAACGCCTATGCCCGCCTTTCCAACAGCATCGCCGAGGCCGCCAAAGCAGGCGGGGTTGAAAAGCTGGCGGTCCTGGACTTCTCGGCCAAAGCCGGGACCGAGCGCGGCGAAGCGGAATACGTTTCAGAAAAGATTGCCTCCGGGCTGGCCGGCAGGAAGCGGCCGGCGCTGATCGAGCGCTCGGCCCTGGAAACGCTGATAAAGGAAGCCCGGCGCGCCTCGGCCGTCTCAGGCGCCGACGCGGACAAGGCCGCGCTGCGCGAGCTCTTCGCCGTGGACGCCGTGGTCACCGGCTCCGTCTTTTCGGCCGGCTCCAGGCTGAAGATCATCGCCAAGCTCATCGAGGTGGAAACCGGCAGGGTGCTGCTGTCCAGGGAAGAGGAAGCCGAGCGCGAATGGCCGCAATTCTCGGAGATGTGGGATTTGGACCTGCCGGAATTCGCCCCGGCCGGCCGCGGCGCGCCGCTGAAGCTTTCGGACCTGAGGGACGCCATTGCCGACAACAAGGAGCTCTCCTGCGGCGAAAGGTGGAAGCAGGCCGGGGAGAAGAATTCGCGGCTGCTGGACGCGAAGGCCCGGTACTGGGCGGGCAGGATGAAAGAGCCCGGCTTCAGCATCTCGGGCCTGACCCGCAACCCGGGCACCGAGATAGCGGACCGCGGCCTTAAATCCAAGTTCTACCGGCTGCTCAGCGGCTACCACGGCGAGGAGGGCAGCCCCCGGCAGGAGGCTGCCGAACGGGAAGAGGTTCTGGACTTGCTGAATACGGAGAAGAAACTGATGGACGAGTGCGGGATACCGTAAAGAGGCGCGGGCTTAACCGCCCAGGGAGACGGCCAGGGCCAGCAGCTCGGCCGTTTCTTTTTTGGACAGCCTCAGCCCGGCCAGGAAGGCGGGGCCGTCGGCGCCCATGAGGGCTGCTATGGCGGCGAGGCGCAGCTTCACGCCCTCCGCCCCGGCTACGGCCGGGCCGAAAGTGAAAGCCGGGTGCATGGCGGCCAGGGCGCCCAGCTGCCGCAGGAGTTCAAGCGCGGGCAGCGGGTCCTTCTCCGCGAGTATTTTAACCAGCTCATTGCGCAGGCGCTCGCGGGAGAGCAGGCCCGGCACCCCGCCCTTCACGGCGGCGAGGGCCAGCTCCAGCGTGCCCCCCTCAAGCCGCCAGCCAAAGCGCCCGGCGAAGCGCGCAGCGCGGTAGAGCCGCGTCGGATCGTCCTGAAAACTTTTCTCGTGCAGCACGCGCACCAGCCCGGTCGTTACGTCCTCCAGCCCTTTATAAGGGTCCAGCAGGGCGTAAGGTTCGGGCCCGTTCAGGCGCACGGCCATGGCGTTGCAGGCGAAGTCGCGCCGCCGCAGGTCTTCGGCGGCCGACGCCGCCCCGCTGACCGTGGGCAGCGCGGCGGGCTGCGCATAAATTTCTTTGCGGAAGCGGGCGAAGTCCAGCCGGCGGCCCGAGGCGTCGAAGAAGCGCACCGTCAGGAAGGGAGCGAAATCCCGGCGGCTGCCGCCGTAGGCCGCCTGCAGGCCGTCCACCACGGGCCCGGCCTCCCCGCTGAGCAGGAAATCGATGTCGGCGCTAGGGCGGCCCAGCGCCCAGTCGCGCGCGCAGCCGCCAACCGCGTAGAGCTCAAGCCCCGCGGCGTCGGCCAGCGACGCGGCTTTTTCAAGCAGCGGCAGGTCGTTGAGCGGGCGCAGGAGCATCAGATCTTTACGAAGGGAATGGTGTCTTCTTTTACGGCTTTAAGGGCGTCTATCAGCTTCTTCAGCCGGGGCAGGGCGTCGTTCTTGGCGAACAGGCCCTCAGCGGCCTTCAGGCCCGCGGCGCGGCTGAAGAGGCCGGCCGGCATAGGGAGGGTGAAAGGCAGGTCCAGCTCGCGGGCGACGGCGGGGTTTACCGGCAGCAGCTTCAGGCCGTCTTCCCGCGCCATGAACTCCATCACCTCGGTCTCTTCCTCGCGGTCCCTGTCTTCGGTCAGCCTGGCGGTAAGCTGGTTCAGGCCGAAAAGATAAAGCGGGGCCGCGGTCAGCCCCTGGCCGGCAAAAAGGGAAGCCTTCACGGGCTCGTAATCCGCGTTCATCCGCGCTATCCACTTTTCTTTCTCGGGCTCGTAGGATTCGGGCATCACGAAAGCCAGCAGGTCCCTGTGCGGGTCGATATAGAGGAAAGGCTCCTGGTGCTGGACCATCTCTTCGCACTTGGGACAGACCAGGAGGTCGAATTCGCCGCTGAGGATGAGCTCTTTGACGTCGTGGTCGCGGTCCCCGCGGACCACGGTCCAGAAGTCGGCGTCAAAGCTCTCGCCGCAGTGGGGACACTCGATCCTGAATACGCCCTTGGTGGCCATTTACAGCCCCACTTCCCGGTTGAAAGCTTCTATCAGCCTGTCGTACTCTTCCACCATGCCGAAGGTCTCGTCCCAGAAAGCCGGGTCCCACAGCTGGCGCAGCTCGTCGGAAGTGCGGCCCTGCTGCTCTATCCAG
>MGUI01000068.1:3572-7785 GCA_001799895.1 Elusimicrobia bacterium GWD2_63_28 | reverse complement strand
GCATAGAGGCCGCCCGCGCGCTGATGCCCAAGATCCCGCACATGGCCATCATGGACACCGCCTGGCACCAGACCATGCCTGAGTCCTCCTATATGTACGCCCTGCCCCGCGCCTGGTACGAGAAGTACGCCATCCGCCGCTACGGCTTCCACGGTACCTCGTTCCTCTATACCGCCAAGCGCGCCGCCGTGCTGCTGGGCAAAGACCCGTTCGAGACCAACCTCGTCATCTGCCACATCGGCAACGGCGCCTCGGTCAACGCCGTCAAGAACGGCCTCTCCTACGACACCAGCATGGGCTTCACCCCCCTGGAAGGCCTGGTAATGGGCACCCGCGCCGGCGACCACGACCCGGCCATCCCGCTCTACGTGATGGCCCGCGAGAGCCTGAACCCCGGCGAGATGGACGGCATCCTCAACAAGAAGTCCGGCAAGCTCGCCATCACCGGCAAGTACAGCGACGCCCGCGACGTCGAGCTGGCCGCCGAGCAGGGCGACGCCCGCGCGCAGCTGGCGCTGGACATGGAAGCCAACCGCATAAAGAAATACATCGGCGCCTACGCGGCCGAAGTCGGCGGCATAGACGCCGTGGTCTTCACCGCCGGCGTCGGCGAGATGGGCCCGCTGACCCGCGCCGGGGCCCTGACCGGCCTGGAGTTCATGGGCATCAAGATGGACCCGGAGAAGAACGACATCTCCAAGACCCGCAACTCCGAGACCGAGATCTCCTGCAAGACCTCCAAGGTCAAGGTGTTCGTGATCCCTACCGACGAGGAAAGGGTGTTCGTGGAAGACGTGGTGGGCCTGATGAACGGCTCCTACGACATCCACACCCGCTTCGACTATACCTTCCAGCACCCCGACTACGTCAACAAGCTGCGCGACGACGCTTTCGCCAAGCAGTGCGTCAAGAAGCCGGGCCTGCTGAAGGTGGCCGCCAAGCCGATGGAGCACGCGAAGCACAAATAAGGGCTCTAAAACAAAAAAGGCCGCGCTTTTAAAGCGCGGCCTTTTTTTGTTTTGCCCGGAGTAAGGTCAGCCGGAAGCGGGGAGCGGGCTCCAGGCGATTATTGCTTTTCTTACCCGAGTGGTTTGGCGTATCAGCCCGCCGCGCAGCCTGCGCCGTAAAAACTTCTCCGCCCAGTCCCGGCGGAACGCGGCCCCGTTGACCTTCATGCTGACTTCCAGCTCGGCCAGGGTTTCTTCTATCCCGGCCGCCCTGGTCCAGCTGTCGCGGAGATACCTGATCTTATACTCCCTGCCCAGGGCCGTCAGTATTTTCTGGGCCAGTTCCGCCCCCTCCGGGGCTTTGTATTCCAGGCCGTGCGCGGCGTAGACTTTTTCCAGCAGCGCGTTGCGGCGTACCCCGGCCCAGCCTATGTAGACACAGCGCGGGGCGGCCGCCTCCATCCGCCGAAAGTCGGCCCGCGTCCTAACCGCCGCCGTCATGGAGGCCAGCGCTATATCGAATTTGTCCCTGATTTTCGTGGCCGGGACCTGGTCCCACCTTGCGGCCAGGCAGGCGGCGTTGCGTATGCCCCGCGCCCGCCGCTCGGAGCGGAAAACCCCGAGCATGGAAGGCGAAGAATCCACCCCCAGCACCCTGCGCGCCACGCCGGCGAGCGGCAGGGCGTAGACGCCGGTGCCGCAGCCGACGTCGAGCAGTCTCTGCCCGGCGAAGGTCACTCCCAGCCCGGCCAGCAGCCGCAGGATGCGGCGGGTTTTGGCCGCGGTTTCCCCGGCGAAGGGCCTCGGGTAGCGCCCGGCCCTGCTGTCCCAGTAAAGTTTTTCGTTCGCCCTCGTGCCTTTCATGTTTCCCTGTTGCTACTGCCTCTTTAATTATAGTTTAATAAAGAAAGACCTCTTATCAAAATTTCACGGGCCGAAGGCCGGGCAGGGGTAAAAGTGGAAAAAAAGATACAAAGCGGGTTCCGCGGGGTTTTAATTCCTTCTCTCTGTCTCCTCGCCGCGCTGCCTTTCCTTTCCGCCTGCTCGCGCCCCTCCGCCGATAATTCTAAAACCATAGTGGTCTGGGAGCAGGAAGACGCCCAGGTCGCCCCCTACATAGATTCCGTCTTCGAGGCCTTCAAGAAACTCCCCGGCAACGAGGGCATCGAGATCGTCCGCACCCATTACCAGACCGAGGACCTGCGCCAGCAGTTCCAGGCCGCGTCGCTGGCCGGGGTGCCTCCGGACCTGCTGCTGGGCCCTTCCGATACCGCCGGGCTGTACGCCATCTCCGGCTTCATCGTGCCGCTCGAGGGAATGTTCGATTTCTCCAAATTCAACGCCCCCGTGGTAGAGGCCATCTCCCTCGACGGGCATATCTGGGGCGTGCCGGTCTCCAACGGCAACCACCTGATGATGTTCTACAACAAGAAGTTCATCAAGGCCGCCCCCAAAACCACCGACGAGCTGTTCGCCTTCTGCTCAGGCGAGGCGAAGAAGCACAAGCTGGACCGCTGCATCGCCTTCGACATGGGCGAGCCCTTCTGGCTGATGCCCTGGCTGGGCGCCTTCGGCGGCTGGCCCATGGAAGGCAAGAAGCCCATGCTCGACACGCAGCCGATGCGCGACACGCTTAATTTCTACCTGGACCTGAAGTACGAGAAGAAGTACGTGCCGATGGAGTGCGATTACAACTGCATGGACTCGCTCTTCAAGGAGAACAAGACCGCCTTCATCATAAACGGCGACTGGGCCATCTCCGGCTACCAGAAGCATTTCGGCAAGAACTTCGGCCTGGCCGTTATCCCCAAGAATTCCAAAACCGGCCTCTGGCCCTCGCCCATGGTCAGCGGCAAGTACTTTACCGTCAGCTCCGGCCTCAAGCAGGAAAAGCTGGCGCTGGTCAAGCGCCTGCTGGAATTCTACACCTCCCGCGAGAACCAGGTGAAGCAGTACCAGGCGCTCACCCGCCTGCCCGCCCTCAAGGAGGCAGGCCAGGCCAAAGAGATAACCTCCGACGAGGTTTCCCGGATCTCTCTGCAGCAGATCCTGAAGGGCCGCCCCATGCCGATGGCCATAGAGATGCGCGCCGTCTGGGATTCCGCCAGGAACTACATGGGCCTGGCGACCACTAAGAAACTGTCCGTCGAGGACGCCGTGAAGCGCATGCAGGAGAACACGGACAAGAAGATAGAAGAGATGAACAAGTAAACATGGAAATCCTGAAATCTATCTACGAGGTAGCCGGGTTCATAGTCCTGATAGCCCTCGGCGTAGGCGCGCTGGAAGGCTACTTCTACTACCACTTCAAATACTGGGACCGCCCCTGGTTCTTCCCCGCGGCCCTGGCCGCCTTCCCGGCCGCGGCGGTCGTGGCCGCGAGCGCGATAACCGGCAGCTACGCGTTCTCGCTCTGGGTCTATTTCCTGCTGGCCGAAACCGCGATAGCCGCGGCCTTCCGCTACGCTGTGAAAGGCCGCCATACCGTGCCCTACCTGCTGCTGGCCCCGGCCTTCGTCGGCCTGGCGCTGCTGCTGGTCTACCCTTTCGTCTTCGAGGTCTACCTCTCCTTCCACGACCTGAAGCTCAATACGATAATGATGTGGAAGAACACCGGCACCATCCCCTTCGCCGGTCTCTCGCAGTATGTAAAGGTCTTTACCACTTCCCCCCTGTCCGAAGTGACCTTCTGGGAACTGCTGGGGCGCACCCTGGTGTGGACCTTCTCCAACGTCTTCTTCCATGTGCTGGGCGGCTTCGCGCTGGCGCTGCTGCTCAATAACTCCATACGCTTCAAGGGCGTCTACCGTACTTTCCTCGTGATCCCGTGGGCCATGCCGCAGGTGGTGGCGGTGCTCGCCATGCGCGGCGAGTTCCATTCGCAGTACGGCTTCGTCAATATCGTCATCACCAAACTGCTCGCTGTCTTTCCCTTCCTCGCCTCGCTCGGCGTCGCCCCGGTGCAGTGGCTGAGCGATTACCCGCTGCTGACCTGCACCATCATCAATATCTGGCTGGGCATTCCCTTCATGATGGTCGTGATCCTGGGCGGCCTGCAGAGCATCTCCTCCTCCTATTACGACGCGGCCGACATCGACGGCGCCTCTTATTTCCAGAAGCTGCGCTTCATCACGGTGCCGCTGATAAAGCCGGTGCTGATGCCCGCCGTCACGCTGGGCACCGTCTGGACCTTCAACAATATCAACGTGATCTACCTGGTTACCGGCCAGGCCGGCGGCACCGAGCAGGCGGACATCCTGGTGTCG
>MGUI01000068.1:0-3556 GCA_001799895.1 Elusimicrobia bacterium GWD2_63_28 | reverse complement strand
AGCTATTCCGCGGCCTTCGCCATAGTGGTGTTCGCGCTGCTGTTCTTCATCTCGGTCACCTACCTGCACGGTTTCGACGCGGCCAAGGAGGAGCGTTAACATGCTTAAAAAACTGACGCTTTGGGCCGGCAAGACTTTCGACGGCCTGCTGAAGGCCGCCGCCGAGGTAATAAAAGACCCGATCCAGAGGCAGAAGTTCTTCAAATACGTGCTGATCCACGCCGTCATTATCGTAACGGCCGCTATCTTTGTCTACCCCCTGCTGCGCATCTTCTCCGTCTCGCTGCGCCCGGGAGACAAACTGGTGTCGACCGACCTCTCCCTGATCCCCGACCGCGCGACTTTCGCGGCCTACGGCAGCCTGCTCAAGGACACCATGTTCCTGCGCTGGCTGTGGAACTCCCTGATCATTACGCTGGCCACATCCTTCATCGGGGTGTCGCTCGCCTCCACGGCGGCCTACGCCTTCTCCCGCTTCAAGTTTCCCGGCAAAAAGGCCGGCCTGATCCTGCTGCTGTCGAGCCAGATGATCCCGGCGGGCATGCTCATCCTGCCGCTGTTCCTGATGATCATGAAGCTCAAGCTGATGAACACTTACCTCGGCATGATCATCGCCTACTCGGTGAGCTCCCTGCCGTTCAGCATCTGGATCCTGAAGGGCTACTACGACACCATCCCGCGCTCGCTCGAGGAGGCCGCCCTCGTCGACGGCACCAGCCAGGTGGGCGCCTTCTGGCGCATCATCCTGCCGCTGTCCACCCCGGCGCTCAGCATCGCCTTCCTGTTCAATTTTACCACCGCCTGGAACGAGTACCTGGTGGCCCGCGTGGTGCTGTTCAGCTCCCAGCAGTACACCTGGACGCTGGGGCTCTTCGAACTGCAGGGCCAGTACATCACCCAGTGGGGCATGTTCGCCGCCGGCTCCATGCTGGTGACTATCCCGGTGCTCGCCGTTTTCCTCTACTCTTCCAAGTGGCTCATCTCCGGTCTGACGCTCGGCAGCGTGAAAGGATAATTTATGGCTACCGTTCAATTCTCGCGCATAGTGAAGAAATTCGGCGACAACGTGGTGCTCAACGGCGTCGACGTGGATATCAAGGACCACGAGTTCGTGGTCATCGTGGGGCCCTCGGGCTGCGGCAAGACCACGCTGCTGCGCATGCTGGCCGGCCTGGAGGAGATCACCGGAGGGGAGATCACCATCGACGGCCTGCGCGTAAACGAACTGCATCCCTCCAAGCGCCAGATCGCCATGGTGTTCCAGGACTACGCCCTCTACCCCCACATGACGGTCGAGGAGAACATGAGCTTCGCGCTGCGCCTGCGCAAGACCCCGAAAACCGAGATCGACTCCCGCGTGGACGAGGCCGCCAGCATCCTGCAGCTCAAGAAGTTCCTCAAGCGCATGCCCAAGCAGCTCTCCGGCGGCCAGCGCCAGCGCGTGGCCATAGGCCGCGCCATCGTGCGCAAGCCCAAGGTATTCCTCTTCGACGAGCCGCTCTCCAACCTGGACGCCAAGTTGCGCGAAGAGATGCGCGTGGAGATAGCCAAGCTCTACCAGCGCCTGAACGCCACCATCATTTACGTCACGCACGACCAGGTGGAGGCCATGACGCTGGCCGGCCGCATCGTCATCATGAACCACGGCATCGTGCAGCAGGTCGGCTCGCCCATCGAGGTGTACCGCAAGCCGGCCAACCTCTTCGTCGCCGGCTTCATCGGCAGCCCGACCATGAATTTCATGCACGGCAAGCTGGTCCTGGACGGCGAGCACCTGCGCTTCTCCAGCGGCGACATAAAGCTCACCATCCCCCCCTACCTGCTGCACGACCCGAAGAAGCACGACGGCCGCGAGGTTGTCGTGGGCGTGCGCCCCGACGACGTGCTGGTGGGCCGCACCGCGGAGGGCTGTTCCGACAAGGTGGACGGCGTGCTGGAAGTCTGCGAGCTGCTGGGCCACCGCGAGAACCTTTATATAAAGGTCGGCGACACCCGCCTGCTGGCCACGGTGGAGGCCTTCTTCGACCGCAGCCCCGGCGCGGCGGTGCAGTTGTGCTTCAACTACAAGAATATGCACGTCTTCGACAAGGCCACCGAGGCGCGCCTCAGCGAGTAAATTCTTGAGCCCACGGGCGAGTTTAAGTATAATTAAATTGTCGGATTTGGAAGTAAAAATACGGAGGTATAACATGAAAGCTACCATAGACGCCGCTTCGTGCATCGGCTGCGGGCTCTGCGCCAACGACTGCCCCGAGGTTTTCGAAATGACCGGCGAGAAGGCCATAGTGAAAGGCGACGTGCCTGCCGGCAAGGAAGACGCCTGCAAGAACGCGGCGACCAACTGCCCCGTGCAGTGCATTAAGGTTGACTGACCTTTAAAGCCGTAAAACGAAACAGCCCGCTTCACAGCGGGCTGTTTTTTTTATGCCTCGAAGGCCTTACGCCGTTTTTTCCTTGTCCTTCAGCTTCAGGAAGGGTATCAGCAGCATGCCCGGGAGGGTGGCGAGGCATACTATGATGAAGAACTTGGGGTAGCCTGCCAGGTCCTGCAGCTTGCCGCTGACGAAGCCCGGCACCATCATGCCCAGGGCCATGATGCCGGTGGAGATGGCGAAATGAGCGGTCTTGTACTTTTCTCCGGTCAGCGTGATCATGTAGAACATGAAGGCCGTGGTCCCCATGCCGTAGCCGAACTGCTCTATTCCCACCAGCCCGTAGACGAAGTTGATGGGCAGGGCCGTGTGGTAGGACATGTATACGTAGACGAGGTCCGGGGCGTTGAGCAGGAAGGCGAGGGGCCAGATGGTGCGCTTAAGGCCGTATTTTGAGATTATCCAGCCGCCCAGCAGGCCGCCGACTATCAGCGAAGCCAGCCCCACGGTCCCATAGGCCACGCCCACCTGGGAGGTAGTCAGCGCCATGCCGCCCGCTTCCGCCGTATCGAGCAGGAACGGCGCGGTCAGCTTGAGCAGCATCGCCTCGCCGAAGCGGTAGGTCAGGATGAACGCCAGGCCGATGCCGACGTTCTCGAGCTTGAAGTAGGCGGAGAAGATCTCGCCGAACTCGGCCAGCTGGCTGGCCTTGGCCTCGTCGGGCTTGTCGGCCGCCGGCGCCGGCAGCCAGACCTTGTGGTAGACGAACAGCAGGCCCATGATGGCCGCCGCGAGCAGCAGCACGCTGGTCCAGCTGTTCTGGATATTGCCGGTGCTGGTCTCTATGCGGCCGGCCAGCATCACCAGCACGCCGGAGCTGAACAGCATGGCCACGCGGTAGAAGAAGGAGCGGATGCCTATGAAGAAGGCCTGCTTCTTGTCGTCCATCGACAGCATGTAGAAGCCGTCCACGGCGATGTCGTGCGTGGCCGACAGGAAGGCGATGCCCATGAAGCAGGCCATGGAGACGTAGAGGAACTGCGGGGTCTTGAGGGACAGGGCCGCGGTAGCTATCGCCACGGCCATCAGCGCCTGGGTCCAGGCTATCCAGTTGCGCTTGGTGGAGTACATGTCTATCAGCGGGCCCCACAGCATCTTTATGACCCACGGCAGGTACAGCCAGC
>MGUI01000067.1 GCA_001799895.1 Elusimicrobia bacterium GWD2_63_28 | reverse complement strand
GCAAGAACCCGCTGACCATAGACAGCAAGCCGCCCACGATCTCCGTGGCCGACTTTATGAACGGGGAGAACCGCTTCCGCTCGCTGCAGAAGAGCAACCCGGAAGTTGCGGCCAAGCTGGCCGTGCTCGCCGACGCGGAGTACAAGTGGAGGCTCAGCGTGTACACTCAGATAGCCGCCATGAACTGCGAAGTGCCGGCCAAGGAAGGGGAAAAGGTGGCCGCGTAGTATAGTATAGGTCCACCAGAGAAAGAGGGCGGGTCCGTCAGGGCCCGCCCTCTTTTTTATTTTGGCTCGCAAGGGCCAAGCGGCCTACGCCTGGGCAGGGCCCAGGCCGGCTGGCGACCGTCCGGGAGCCGGTTCTCCTGCTGTTACCTGTGCAATACACGGTATATTTCTTACCTAAAGGCCCAGGAGGGCATAGGTCCAAATAGTCGGACACCGTAGGCCCTTTGAGGGTGACGCATTTTTTTGCGCTGGGTTATACTATCAATGTAGCTGATGGATAAAGGAGTACACAACATGAAATTTTACCTCTCCTCCTTCTCCGTGCTGTGCACCATGCTGTTAGTTTTAGCGCAGGCCCCGGTTTTAGCGCAGGAACTCCTGGAAGAGCCCACCCCGGCAAACTCCCCTGAGTTCACCCGCCAGGAAAAAGACCTCTCCAGGGTTTACCCTGATTATTTCGTCATCAACAAAGACTCGGTGAAAGTCACGCTCCTGGAAGTGACCGAAGAACCCGACATGAACTATGTCAAGATCCAGGAGCAGCCGCCCAAGGACCTGGCCGGCATCGTGGTCACGATCGAGAAGATAGTCAACATCGCCTCCAAGGTCTGGAAGATCGTACAGGACAATAAGCCCGTTATTGATATCACCTCCAAGTACGCCACGGCATATCCTTACGGGGTGACCTCGGCCACGCAGCTGGCCAGCTGGAGCCGGCCCAAGACCTACGTTTACGGCTTCTACGCGGAAAACCTCTACGGCGCGGTGATGATAGATTGCAAATACAAGTTCTCTTATACCTATAACGGCGCCTACAAGGGCAAGGGCAAGTACCTGACCGGCGTGGCCGTGATCCCCACCTCGGTCACCGCGGGCTGGGGCTACAGGTTCTACATGAACGCCGAAGTGCCGGACTCCACGATAGCGAACGTTGGCACCGATACCGACCCCGTAGCGGCCATGCAGATGAAGCTGAGCTGGAAGATGGAAACCGTACTCAAAGCGGTGACCGGCACCAGCGTGTACTATATAGAAGGCACCGGCTATTTCGAAGAGATCGCCAGCCCCTGGAAGAAGTCGAAGAAAGTAGAGGACATAAAGGCGGCGGCCCCGCTGCTGCAGGAGTCGGTGTTTTGAATTTCAGTACCCGCCGGTACGCCGGCGGCAATTGAAAGGGAGGAAGTAATAAAATGAACAAACTGATCGCGATAACTGCAACCATGACGGCCCTGCTGGCCGGTCAGGTCTCGGCCTCGGACATTACCGACCCTCGGTATTTCGACGTGAACGAGAACTCGATAACCATAGAGGCCATCGGCGAACGCGGCGGCACACTGCCCCAGTCCGGGCCCACCATCCCCGGTCCCGGCGAATTGCCCAAGCCGCCCTCGGGCCCCCAGATCAACCCGCCCAAGCCCGGCGGCCCCGTCCCGCCCGGAGGCACCCCCGGCGTAACCGGCACGGCCACCGACCCCAACGCGGCCTTTAACAACACCATGGGCCAGATCAATACCACCGTGGACACGATCAGCAACATCGTGAACCTGGTAGAGAAGATCTGGGGCATCATCGAAAAGAACCAGCCCGTGGTCAACATCACCACCAACTACGCCAACGCGGTGCCCTTCGGCACCAGCCACTGGACGCAGCTGCAGGGCTGGGCCCGCCCCGCCACCAAGAAATACGCCTTCTCCCTGAAGAACGGCTTCGGCTCCGAAGTTGTCAAAGTGAACTACCAGGTGCACTACACCTATAAGGGCAACTTCCAGGGCAAGGGCCAGTTCCTGACCGGCGTCACCATCGAGCCGCTCAGCGTTACCACCGCCTGGGGCTACAAAGTGACCCTGGTGTCCGAAGTGCCGGATTCCACCATAGCCAACGTGGGCACGCACGAGGACCCCATCGCCGCGATGCAGCTGCAGCTGCGCTGGACCGTCCACACCGCCATCAAGGACATCACCGCCAAGAACATCTACTACGTGCGCGGTGACGGCGCCCTCGAGGAGATCGGCACGCCTTTCGAGAACGCGAAGGCCGCCAGGAACGCTGTGAAGCTCGAAGCCGCGACGGTCAGCCTCACCAGCCCGACCTTCGACTAAAAGAAGCAAGTCTCTAGCAGCCTCCTTTTCACCCCTGCGCCCCCAACACGGGCGCAGGGGTTTTGCCATTATACAGCCCTGCAGTGCTCCCCGCTCGCTCATAAGCGGGCGCGGCCGAAGAGGGGGACTTGTGCCCTGGCCACGCATAAACCGCATAGCGGTTTTGCTCGGCCCCGCCTCGGCGATTTTCGCTGAAAAATCGCCTCAGGCCTTGCGGCCCGGACGCACGGCATAATTATGCCGTGCTCTTCGCCGGGCCTCACCCTAAAATCGCTCGCGATGAGCACTGCAGGGCGCAGAAAAGTCTTATTCTATTTCTTTGAGCTGCCGGAAGAGGTCCAGCTGGTGGGGGGAAAGCTTATCGGGAAGGGCCAGGGAGATGATCGCGTAGAGGTCGCCGTGGCCGCCGTCCTTGCGGGGCAGGCCGCAGCCGGGAATGCGGAACCTGCGCCCGGCGCCGGCGCCGGGGGGAAGCTTTATCTTTACCGGGGTGCCGGGGGCCGGCACTGAAATCTCAGCGCCCAGGGCGGCGTCCCAAGGCAGCACATCCACTTTAACCTTCAGGTCGTCCCCGTCGATATCGAACCGGGGGTCCGGCAGTACGCGGATCTTCAGGTAGAGGTCCCCGGCGCCGCCGCCGGCTTCACGGCCCTGGCCGCGCAGGCGTATGGTGGCCCCGTCGCGCAGGCCCTTGGGCAGCTTGACGCTGATCTCTTTGTTCTCGGTCTTGCGGCCGGACCTGTAACTGAAGGAAAGCTGCTTGTGGCCGCCTTTAATAAGTTCCTCGATGGAAAGCTGCAGCTCGGCCTCCATGTCCAGCTGGGACCGGCCGCCCTGCTCCTGCATGCCGCCGAAGTCGAAGCCGCCCGTGCCCTGGCCGCCGCCGAACATGGATTTAAAAAAATCGCTGAATTCCCCGAATTGCTCGAACCCCTGCCCGCCCTGGCCGGACTGGTAATGATGCTGGAAACCGCCGGGGCCCTGGCGCTGCTGCCGGTGCTGGCTGCCCTGGGGGGGGCGGTAGCCCTGCGGGCCTTCCTTGCCGAACTGGTCATAGAGCTTGCGCTTCTGGGGGTCGGAAAGGACTTCGTAAGCCTCGTTGATATCCTTGAACTTGGACTCCGCGGCCTTGTTGCCCTGGTTGCGGTCCGGGTGGTGCTTCATGGCGAGCTTGCGGTAAGCGGACTTTATCTCCCCTTCGCCGGCGCCCTTGGGCACGCCCAGGACGGAGTAATAGTCGATAAAATCCGCCATGATCTATTTCAGCTTGAGGAGGAAGAGGACCAGGAAAACGCCGAAGCCGGCCATGACCCAGCGCTCTATCAGGCTTTCGGAAACGCCCGGAAGCAGGAAACCCAGGAGGCGGGCTGTGATAAGGGCCGCCGCCGTTCCCAGCCAGAAAGTCCAGATCTGCGCGTTGGAAACGCTCTCCTCGGCCTGCGCGGGCGGCGTGGGCGGCACAGGGGCCTGAAGCTGCTCCTGCGGAGGTTCGGGGATCTTGATCTTTTTGCTCATATTATTTCCTGGCCGTGAAAGAGATATCCTGGAAGATAACGGTAACGCCCAGTTCTGTTCCCTCGGGGTTCTTGACCAGCATGGTGCTGTAGCCGATGATCAGGGGGGTGTTGGCGTGCATGATGGAGATCTCGGCGCGGCGCACGCATTTGCCGGTCTCGATGGTTTCCTTTATAACTTCCATAAGGGCCGGGAAGCCTTCGAACATCTCCTGGTAGCTCTTGTCGTGGCAGCAGGTCTCGGGCTCCGTTCTTAAAATTTTCCCGGCCATCGGGTTGACATAGACCACCTTGCCCTTCAGGTCCACGCTGATAAGACCGCCGGTAAGGTTATCCAGTATGCACTGGTAATACTCCTGGATGTTTTTGATCATGGGGATATTCTACAAAAAATGCGCGCGCCGTTTTTTGACGGAATGCTTTTTTTTGGTATAATTAAATCGTTGTATATTCGCCGGTAGCTCAATGGTGGAGCATTCGGCTGTTAACCGAAGGGTTGCTGGTTCGAGTCCAGCCCGGCGAGCACAATTTAAAAACCCCCGCAAGGGGGTTTTTAAATTGTACTCCCCGGGCGGGGTGATCTCGATAACGCTTCCCGGTTCGCGTCGCGCGCAGCGCGACAGTCTTGTCCGGCCCGGCCTCAGATCCGCTTTCCTTATATTCCCTGTATCCCATTCTTCTCCTCCGCAACACGGCGCCTATTTATTATAATCTTCCGTATGGAGATAAAAAACCGCGCGGTGGGCGGCAGTTTTTTAACCCGCATAGCGCTGCCCAGCGCCCTGGCCGTAGCCCTTTTCATCGCCGCCACCTTCCTCTTCATTATCCCGTCCTTCGAGCGCAACATGATGGACCGCAAGCGCGAGACCATCAGCGAACTCAACAATTCCGTGCACAGCCTGCTGGAGAATTTCCACAGGGAGGAAAAGGCGGGCCGGCTGACTCGGGTTCAGGCCCAGGCCAAGGCCTCCTCGGCGGTGAGGGCCCTGCGCTACGGCCCCGAGGCCAAGGATTATTTCTGGATAACGGACCTGGCCCCCAGGATGATAGTGCACCCTTACCGCCCCGACCTCGACGGCAAGGATCTGGCCGATTTCAAGGATTCCCACGGCAAGCGCCTCTTCGTCGAATTCGCGGAGATAGGCAGGCGCGACGGGGCCGGTTATTCGGATTATATGTGGCAGTGGAAGGACGACCAGGCCCGCGTCGTGCCCAAGCTCTCTCACGTGCGCCTGTTCAAGCCCTGGGGCTGGGTCACCGGCACCGGCATCTATATCGAGGACGTGCGCGAGGAGATCGCCCGCCTGGAAGCCAGCCTGATAAAGCTCTCGCTGCTGATAGCCGGCATCATAGCGCTGATACTGCTTTACGTGAACCAGCAAAGCCTCAGGATAGAGCGCTCGCGCCGGGAGGCGGAGAAGCTCCTTTCAGAGTCGGAAGAAAAATACCGCAAGCTGGTAGAGGCCGCCACCGAGGGCATAATGATGGTGCTGGAGGGCAAGCCCGTCTATTTCAACCGCCTGCTGCTCGACATGCTCGGCTACGCGCCGGAAGAGATGGAAAAGCTGGGCCTGTCGGACATCCTGCACCCCGGCTCTTCCGCCAGCGCGGAGTACCTGCGCGAACTGCTGGAGAGCGGCGGCGCCCCGCCGCAGCTGGAAGCCTCGATGCTGCGCAAGGACGGCGAAACTTTCCGCGCCCTGCTGACCGGGTCCAGGCTGCAGTTCGGCGGGCGGGAGGGCTTCATCCTGACGGTGAAGGACATCGACCGGCACAAGAAGACAGAGGAAGAACTGTCGGAGAGCAGGGAAAAATTCCGGCTGCTTACGGACACCATAAACCTGGGCGTCTTCAGGCTGGACCTGGCTGAGCGGCGCTTTACCGAAGCCAACCCCGCCGCCGCGCGCGTCCTCGGCTATGCCGGGACCGCAGGGCTGGAGGCGGCGGGCGCAGCCCCTCTCAAACCCTTTGAAGCCGCCGGCATACTCGCCGTAGCCGCCGCGGGCAAGATCGTCAGGGAAGCGGAAGTGAGTCTGCCCGCGGGGGCAGGCGGCGTGCGCACGCTGCTGGTCTCGCTGATGCCGCTGGCCGCCGAGGACGGGGAAGCCCGCTTCTGCGACGGCCTGCTGGAGGACGTAACCGCCGGCAGGAGATCAGAGGCGGAGCGCGAAAAACTGCTGGGCGAACTGCAGATGTCCCTCGGCTCCCTCAACCAGTCGGTGCGCGGCGTGGCCCGCGCGGCGGCCTCCTGCCGCCTGGAGACGCCCATCGGCAAGGCCGCCGAGCTCATGACGAAGGCCGGCAGCAGCTGCGCGCTGGTGGAGAACGCCGGGGAGTTCCTCGGCATAGTCACCGACCACGACCTCCGGGCCCGGGTGCTGGCCGGGGCCAACACGCCGCAGGAGCCGGTCTCGCGCATCATGAGCTCCCCGCTGGTCAGCGTGCCGGAAACGGCCCTGCTCTTCGAGGCCGTGCTGCTGATGCAGGAGAAAAATATACGCCACCTGGCGGTGCGCGACAGCTCGGGCAAGGTGGTAAGCGTGATAGACGAAAAGGAACTGCTGGCGCTGAAGTGGTATTCGCCGGCCGTCCTCATGCAGGAATTCGCCCGGGCCTCCTCCGTGGAGGAAGTGGCGGCGGTGCGGGGGCGCCTGCCCCGGCTGGTAAAAACCCTCTCGGACAGCGGCGCCGACAGCGCCGGCATCACCCGCCTTATCAGCGCCGCGGCCGACGCCGCGACGGCCAGGTTCGTGCAGTTCGCCGTCAGGGAACTGGGAGAGCCGCCGGTATCTTTCGCCTTCATGGCGCTGGGCAGCCAGGCCCGGTGGGAGCAGACCCTGGCCACCGACCAGGACAACGCCCTGGTCTACGCCGATGCGCCGGCCGGGCAGGAGAAGGCGGCCGCCGAATATTTTCAGGCGCTGGGCGCCAAAGTCTGCGGCTGGCTCAACGAGGCCGGCTACCCCTACTGCAAAGGCGCCGCCATGGCCAATAACCCCAAGTGGTGCCGCCCGCTCTCCGCCTGGAAGGGGTATTTCGGCGAGTGGGCGGCCATCACCGACCCGCAGGCACTGCTGGACGTGAACGTCTTCTTCGATTTCCGCTGCGTCGCCGGCGAGAAAGCCCTGGAAGAAGAGCTGCGCGTCCATGTGCGGGCCGTGCTGAAGGATAAGAAGATCTTCTTCCTCAACCTCATCAACAACGCCCTGCTCTTCAAAGTGCCGCTCGGCTTCAGGGGGGCGATAGCCGTGGAGGAGGAGGGGGAATTCCGCGGCACCTTCGACGCCAAGCAGCTGCTGCGCGTGCTTACTGATTTCGCGCGCATCTACGCCCTGCGCGGGGACGTGCCGGCGCTGCCGACGGTAGACCGCCTGGCCGCGCTGGCCGCGGCCAATGTGCTGGACCAGGCGGAGAAGGAGTCGTTCTCACAGGCCTTCGAGACCCTGATGCGCCTGAGGCTGCGCCGGCAGGCCGCCCTGGCCGGCGCCGGCAGCCCGCCCGACAACCGCCTCCGGCCCGCCGAACTGTCGCAGGCGGACCAGCTGGCGCTGAAGGAAACGGCGGCCGCCGCAGCCGAGGCTATCAATAAGCTGAAGTATTTGGTAAAATTTCTCATCGTTTAAATTGTTACGTACGCGGACGCCCGGTTGCAGCGAGCGCCCGCGTTTTAATGAGGAGACCAAATGCTTCATGAACCCGCGGCCCAGTGCGGCCCCGACGCTTCAGCCGAATACAAGCAGCGTATCGGCGTGTGGATGTTCCTGCTGTACGCGGCTATCTACGCCGCCTTCGTAGCCATCAACCTGCTCAAGCCTCTCTGGATGGAGAAGACCGTGTTCCTCGGCCTGAACCTGGCCGTGGTGTTCGGTTTCGGCCTGATCGTGTTCGCGCTGATCGAGGCCCTGATCTACAACCACATGTGCGGCATTCACGAAGCCGATAACAAGGAGGCAAAATAACATGGCTATAGCTATTTTCCTCACCTTCGTGGCCGCGGTGCTCGGCCTGTCGTTCTACTTCGCCGCCAAGACCAAGTCTGCCAGCGGCTACTTCGCCGCCGGCGGCCAGATCCACTGGGGCGTCAACGGCATCGCCTTCGCCGGCGACTATCTCTCCGCGGCGTCCTTCCTGGGCATCTGCGGCATGATAGCGACGGCCGGCTACGACGGCTTCCTCTACTCCATCGGCTACCTGGCCGGCTGGATAGTGGCGCTGTTCGTGGTCGCTGAACCCATGAAGCGCCTCGGCAAGTACACCTTCACCGACGCGCTCGACGCCAAGTTCAACTCGCGCGGCATCAAGCTGTTCGCGGCCATCAGCACGCTGGTGGTTTCCGTGTTCTACCTGATCCCGCAGATGGTGGGCGCCGGCGTGCTGGTTGAGCCGCTGCTCGGCATCCCGCATTACGCGGGCGTCATCATGGTTGGCGCCATCGTCATCACGATCGTGGCCACCGCCGGCATGACCTCCACCACCTACGTGCAGTTCATCAAGGGCGCGATGCTCGTGGTGTTCTCGCTCATCGTCACCGTCGCGGTGCTCTACCGCGGCCTGACCACGACCCCGGACCAGGGCGGCCGCGTGCCGTTCTACCAGTACAAAACGCTCGAGGCCAAAGAAGTTAAGGGCGCTCTGGTGCTGGCCGACAAGGCCTACGCCGTGAAGGGCTCCGTGCCCGTCAAGACCGAAACTTACGTGAAGCTGGAGAACAGCGGCGTCCAGACCTGGTGGCAGCGCTCCGACCGTGACGGCAAGATCGCCCTGAAGGAGACCCAGTACGAGGTGAAGAAGGCCGACGGCAGCAAGCTCGTCAACGGCCTGCCCGCCTCCAAGGAAAACGTCCTGAGGCAGAACGGCGGCCTGGAGTCCATAAAAGGCAAGACCGGCCCCGAAGCCGCCACCGGCCCGGTAGGCCCCTTCGAGTTCCTCTCCATCCTCAGCGACCCGGAGACCAAGGTCAACACCTGGAAGATCGTGAAGCTCTCCGACGGCGAGGACAAAGTGACCGTCTACGCGCCCAGCGTGAAGCCCGGCAACAAGCTGATGCGCCCCGGCCTGAAGTTCAAGGTGGAAGGCACGCCCGTGCAGAAGCTGGACTTCCTGTCGCTGATGCTCGCGCTGTTCCTGGGCACCGCGGCCCTGCCCCACATCCTGATACGCTACTACACCGTGCCCAGCCAGGCCTGCGCGCGCAAGTCGACGATAGTGGCCATCGCCGCCATCGGCTTCTTTTACGTGCTGACCATGTACATGGGCCTCGGCGCCGTGATCAACGCCGCGCTGAACCCCGTGACGGATAACATGTCGGCGCCGCTGCTCGCGAGGACCTTCGGGACCTTCCTGTTCGCGGTTATCTCGGCCATAGCGTTCGCCACCGTGCTCGGCACCGTCAGCGGCCTCATCATAGCCGCCTCGGGCGCCGTCGCGCACGACCTGATGGACCGCTACCTGCAGCTCGGCTTCAACGAGAAGCAGAAGGTGCGCGCCGGCAAGATCGCGGCGTTCGTGGTGGGCATCATCGCCATCATGCTCGGCATCCTGTTCCAGGGCATGAACGTGTCGTTCCTGGTGGGCCTGGCCTTCGCGGTAGCCGCGTCGGCCAACCTGCCGTCGATCATCATGATACTCTTCTGGAAGAAGACCACGGCCAAGGGCATAGCGGCCTCGATAGTCACCGGCATGGTGTCGGCCATCGGCCTCATCATGTTCTCGCCGTCGATGTACGACAAGTTCGGCCTGAACCCGGCGACGGCGCCGGTACCGCTGGACAACCCCGGCATCATCTCGATACCGCTGAGCTTCCTGGTGCTCGTGGCGGTGTCCCTGTTCACGCAGAAGAAAGAAGCTTCCGCGGCCTGACCTGCGGACTGAAAGGGAAGGGGCCACGCGGCCCCTTCCTTTTTTATTGGCGCCCGTCGTCGGCGCAATTTGGTATAAATATCTAGATGAAGATAGTAGTATTCACGGACACCCACGCCAACCTGCCCGCCCTGAAGGCCTTCGCGCGCGAGATAAAACGGGAGGGCTACGACGCGGCCTTTCATACCGGCGACGCCGTAGGCATAGGCCCGTGGCCGGGGGAAACCCTGGAATTGCTGGAGAGCATACCGCGCCTGCACCTGCTGGCCGGCAATCACGACGCGTGGATGTGCGGCGGTCTCCCCAAGGGCGCGGCGCGCTGGCTGGAGCACCACTACGCCTGGCTGGCCGGGCGCGTGACCCGCGCGCAGGTGGGCGCGGCGTCGGCCTGGCCTTATCTCAGCGAACATGAATTCGAAGGCGTGCGCGCGGCCTTCGTGCACTACGCGCTGAGCCCCTGCGGCCGCCAGGTCTCGCTGCCCATCAGCGACCAGGTGGCCAGCGACCTCGACGCGCTGATAGACCGGCACTCCTCGCTGCTGGTCTTCCACGGGCACCGCCACAAGGCCTCCGACGTAAAGGGGAAGGTGCGCTACATAAACCCCGGGGCGCTGGGCTGCTGGCACAAGCCCGCCGCCCGCTACGCCATAGCACGCTTTCACAAAGGAAAGACCGCCGTGCAGCACAAGGCGGTGCCTTACGACCAGGCCGAGCTGCTAGAGGGCTTCGCGGTCAACAAGGTGCCCGACCGGGCGCTGATACTCTCCTCTTATTTCGCCCGTTAAGACAAAAAAAGACCCGGCCGCTAAGCCGGGTCTCTTTTTTGCCGCGTTCCTGTCTTAGAACGGGAACTTCATGCTGAGCTGATAATGCAGGTTGTCCAGTTCGTCGTTGCCGCCGGTCAGCTTGTACTCGGTCATATGCTTGGACGCCTCAAAGGTGACCGTCACCTTGTCGTAGCACAGCCAGTTGACGTTGGCCAGCGCGGTGGCGCTGCGGGTCCTGGCCGCCGTGGTGGCGGGCGCGGCCGCGGCAGCCAGCTCGGTGTCTACCGGGTTGTCTATGCCGTAGGCCAGGTTATAGGAGAACCTGCCGGCCGGCTTGATGTTGAAGTTGACGAAGCCGCCGGAGGCCTTCAGGGAGGAAGTGCCGTACTGGTTGAGGTTGCCGGCGCCGCCGAGGAAGTCGTAGAGGTTCTGGCCGGTCCACACCTGGCCGTTCATCACCAGCCCGTCCATCAGCGGGACGTTGAAGCCGAAGTCCACCAGCTTGACCTCGCCCTTCTCGTGCGTGGTCTTCTTCCAGACGCCATAGGCGCCCATCAGCGTTAGCTTGGCCTTGCCGAGCTTCAACTGGGCCTGGGCCTGGGCCTGCGGGGCGCCGGAGGCGGTGCCCTCGGCGTCTATCAGTTTGCGGGTGGGGCGCACTGCGGCGGCGGCGAAGGTCAGCTTGTCGCTGTGCTTGTAGGTGGCGCGCAACTGCGGGGCGCGCATCCAGAGCACGCCGCTGTAGCCCATGGCGAATTCGTTGTTGGTGCCGGAGAATTCCAGGGGGGTCAGGTGCCAGGCCTGGCCTGCGAGGATCTCGACCTTGTCCGCCTTCAGCGTCAGGTAGGCGTGGCGCAGGCGCAGGTCCGAGATGGAGGCGCCGTCGGTGGCGCCGAGGAAATCGGCCTCTATCTTGGCCGCCACTTTGTCGCCGTCGGAGACGTCGAAGCCGAAGCGGGTGCCGCGGGCGCTGATGCGGAAATCCTGCTCGGCGTCCTTATCAGAGAGGACGTAAGAGGCGTAGTCGTCTCCGTACATGCCGTGCGTGTCATAGCTGACGTCGGTCTTTATGTGGCCGTAGAAATTGACCTTGTATTTGGAAGTCGCCGACTCCTGCGCCGCGGCCGTAAGCGGGCAGAGCGCCGCGAGGGTGAGGATAAGTACTGATTTACGCATTGTTGTTAGCTCCTTTATGTGCATCAATGTAACAATAGTTACGATGATACAACTTTGGCGGCGAGGCCCACAAGCGGGGGGGCCGGCGGCCCTTGACCGAGGTCAAGGTTTCATTTATAATTGACCTGTGACCAAGCCGCTAACACTCACGCTGCTGTTCCTCTCTTCCGCGCTCTTCGCCGGCCAGGCCTCCGGGCCTTCCTACCTGCTGCTCTCGCACGACCCGGCCTTCCTCGAGGAAGTCTCTAAAATTTCCGAGCCCGTCTACGCCAAAGGCCGCGCGCGGCTGGTCAGGTTCACCGTGCCCTCAGCGGAGATCCCGCCGGACATAGCGGCCCTGGTCCGCCAGGCGTCCCTGGACGAAATCTATTCCGCGCCGGCCGCCGCCCCTAAAACAAAGACGGTCGATCCCGCCGTTCTCGCGCTGACCTCCAAAGTCAGCGGCGCCCGCCTGATGGGCTACGCCGAGGCCCTGGTCATGACCGGCAAGCGCAGCGCAGGGCAGCTGGACCTTTCTCCCGCTTCCGGCAACCGCCTCGCCATGGATTACATCGCGAACGCTTTTAAGGAAATGGGCTACGAGGTGGAGCGCCAGTGCTACAAGGACCGCAAGGCGGATAAGGAATGCAATATTATCGCCCGCCGCAAGGCAGGGCAGGCCGGCGCCAAAGCCATTTTGGTCGTCGGCCATATGGACTCCGTCGGCCACGATAAGGCCGGCGCCGACGACAACGCTTCCGGCTCGGCGGGCGTGCTGGAGATGGCCAGGATTCTTTCCGGCTACAAGGCCGACCACGACCTCATCTTTGTGACCGCGAACGGCGAGGAGAACGGCATAGCCGGCAGCTACGCCTGCGCGAAGAAGCTGAAAGCCTCCGGAGAGCTGTCCTCGGTGGCCTGGGCCATAAACATGGACATGATAGCCTGGAACCGCGACGGGATCATAGAGATAGAGACCAACAAGGAATTTTCGGCCTACGCCGACTGGGTGGCCGGGCAGGCCGCCGTCTACACGAAGCTCAAGCCCTATATCGCCATGCCCGCCTGGGGCAGCGACCATGTGCCTTTCCTCGAGGCCGGGATTCCCACTTACCTTTCTATAGAGCATTGGGAAGACCACAACCCCTGCTACCACAAGGCCTGCGACAAGATGGATACGCTCTCCTGGACCTACGCCGCCGACATCGTGCGCCTGAACCTGGCCGTGATAGCGGGCAAGGCGAAACTTACGCCGATACAATAATAGCCACTTAAAACAATAAAAAAGCCCGGCGCGAACCGGGCTTTTTAATTTTCAGTGCGGAGTTAGTGGGACTGAAGAACTTTTACGCCGACCTGGTCCGCCAGGCGGTGGTTGTCCACGAAGGGATTGCGGTTGCCCTGGTAGTCAGCTATCAGCTCGTTGCGGCGGCGCTCGGCGGCGTCGGGCGGGTCCTGCTGGTTCCACCTCAGGAACATCTCCACGCGGCTGGTCCAGAAATCCTTATTGTCCATGCCGTCCTTGATCTTGCGGTCGTGGTAGCGGACCAGGAAATAAAGGAGGGCGCGGGCCACGTCGCCTTTTACCGTGTCGGCGGGCTCGAAGCCCTCGGCGCCCAGTTTGGAGCCGCTGTCGGTGGCGTAGGAGGGGCTGGAAACCTCGCCGAAGGGCTCGCTGCCGCGCATGCCGTTGACGCCTATGAAGGTGGGGAAAATGTGGTGCAGGTCGGACTTCATCGGGGCGGCCTTGTTGAAGAAGCCCTGGGGCCAGGTGTGCTCGGCGTTCATGCCGTCCGAGTCGTGCAGGCCGTCGCCGTTGGCGTCGCCGCGCTCTTTGTAGTCCGCGCCCGAGTCGCTGTCGCCCCCTACGCAGATCTGCGAGTAGAAAGCCACTACGCCCGGTCCGCTGCCGCAGCCCACATTGTCGGCCACGGAGAACATATATCGCTTGGCCTTCAGGTAGTCGGTGCCGGTGCCGGGGGGCGGGTACTCGGTGGCCGTGTGCAGGTACTGGAAGAGCTTCTCGCCCGAAAGGCCGGAGGCCTGGGCCAGGTACTGCGGCTGAACTTTAAGCGGGGGGAGGGGCGCGGGGACCGCCTGCGCGGGCAGGGCGGCTATGAATTGTTCCAGGCTGGGCAGGTCCTGAGCCGAGACTGCACGGTTGCAGGATACCGCTATGGCCAGGGCTGACAAGAGGAGCAGGGCGGTGCGTTTCAAAACGTCTCCGGAATCCGCGATTTAACGCCGAAATAATTATAACATTATTTTTTTAAATAGTTGACAAAAATCAGTAGCAGGGCCAGCCCGTGGTTTGCTATATTAATTTTCAAGGTCCTCATGAAAAAAATCTCCCTGGCACTGCTCTTCCCGGTACTGGTTTCGGCCGCCTTCGCCGGCCCCTTCGAACAGCTGCGCCGCGGCCTGGAGCTGCCGGCCGTTCCCGGGCCGGCGTTCAGCCCCGAAGCCCCCGGCCACCTGCAGGGCGACGGCCGCTTCTGGGTCACCGTGGCCGCGCAGGACAAGTACGACAGGAGCGCCCTCCTTAACGCGGGCCTGGACATAGTCGAGACCGGCAGGTATTCGGTCTCCGGCTTTATCTCCGGAGGCGAACTGGAGCAGCTGGCCGCGAAAGGTTTCCAGGTTAAAAGCCGCCAGTCCATACAGGACTACGCCCGGCAGCATCTCAAGGATTTCCCGCTCAACGACGCGGCCTACCATAATTATAAGGAAACTACGGACCTGCTGGTTAAACTGGCCGGAGAGAACCCGGCCGAAACCTCGCTGTTCTCCATCGGCAAGACCACCGAGGGCCGCGACATCTGGTGCCTGCGCCTGAACCCGGCCGAAAAAGGCGAGACGCCTTCCGCCCGCCCCGCCGCTTTCTTCATGGGCAACCACCATGGCCGCGAGCACCTCTCCAACGAGGTTTCGCTGGCCCTGGCGCGCCATCTGCTGCAAAACAAGAACGCCCCGGAAATACGCAAGTTCCTGGACACCCTCGACATCTATATAGCCCCGATGACCAACCCTGACGGCGCGGAATACGACATCGCCACGGGCAAATACCGCTGGCACCGCAAAAACACCAGGGTGAACGCTGACCAGTCCATCGGGGTGGACCTGAACCGCAACTACGACTCGCTCTGGTGCCAGGCCGGCGCCTCTCATTACCCCGGCTCGGACACCTACTGCGGCCCCTCGGCTTTCTCGGAACCTGAAACGCGGGCTGTCAGGGATTTCGTGCTGGCCAGGCCCAATATCAAGACCCTGATGAGCTACCATTCCTACTCCAGCCTGCTGCTCTACCCCTGGGCGGGCAAGGACAGCCCGGTGGAGAACGAGCGCGACCGCAAGGTCTTCGAGGCCCTGGCTAAGGGCATGACGGCCTACACCGGCTATACCCCGCAGCAGTCCAGCGACCTTTACGTCGCCACCGGCGATACCACCGACTGGGCCTACGCCGCCCGCGGCATCTTCTCTTTTACGACAGAACTGGAAGGCACCACTTTCTATCCGGGTGCCGCCATGATAGAAAAGGCCTCCGCCAAGAACGTGAAGGCCGCGCTGTACCTGCTGGGCGCCACTGACGATCCCTATAAACTGAGCCGCTAGGCGCCGCAGGAAGACGGGGGGAGCAATGCGGAATATATTTATCGGCGCCCTGCTGCTGGGCGCTTCGGTTGCGCCCTGCGGGGCGCAGTCCGGCGGCGTGGATTTCTTCCAGTCCTCGCTGAGCGAGATCCTGGACACCCCGCTGCTGGCCGCCTCCTACGCCGAGGAAAGGCCTTCCGACGCGGCCGCCGCCGCCTTCGTGGTAACGCAGGACACCATGGAGAAGCGCGGCTACAGAACGCTCTACGAGCTGCTGGCCGACATGCCGCAGTTCCAGCTGCAGCGCAATTCCGACGTGCGCCGCCTCAACCTGGTCTCGGTGCGCGGCATCCCGGGCAACGAGCGCCTGCTGATCCTTTACGACGGCGTGCGCATTACCCCGCCCACCGGGGACCTGTTCGCCATCGCCTCCCAGCTCTCGCTGCGTAACGCGGAGCGCGTGGAGGTGGTGCTGGGCCCCATGTCTTCGGTCTACGGGGCGGACGCCTTCAGCGGCATCGTCAACGTGGTCACGCGCAGCGCCGGCATCTCCGCCGCCGGCATGTCCTACGGCTCCTTCAACGCCCGCTCGGCCGGCTTTATGGCCATGTCCCGCCTGTCCGAAAAAGAACATGCCGGCCCCTACGCCTCCGTTACCTACGTCGACCGCGGCGCCGGGAACCCCAAGCTGCCGGATTATTATAAGGATGACTACGCCTGGTACAATAACCAGTACCAGGCCGGCCTGGCTAAATATCCCGTCCCGAGCACGGTGACCGTTTCCGTCCCGGTCAGCAAATACGACGCCCGGGAGGATTCCTCCTACCTCAACGCCCGCCTGCGACTCGGCAGCCTGGAAATGGGCATCATAAAGATGAAGGAATCGCACTCTTCCTCTATCGGCGTCAAGCCCGAGCTGACCCTCTATACCAAGGACGCGCGCTTCGGCACCGGCCAATGGACCGTCTACGGCCGCCATTCCTACGCCTCTCCCGGAGAAGAATGGAAACTGACCACCCTCCTTTCCTATTACGATTACGAGATAGACCCGGAGAGCAGGTTCATCAACAGCTATTCCGGCTACGACGACGCCTATAAGTACGCCTCCGCGCAGACGGCCACCCTGGAGCAGACGCTCTCCTTCGAGGCGGCCGAAGGCCTGCCGGTGCTGATCGGTTTTACTTATCAGCAGAATTCGGTGCTGCCCTACACGGCGGACCTGGGCCACAAGTTCGAAGCGGAAAGAAGCCCGCTCTCGCAGAATTTCGTCTATAACGGGTCCACCATCCCGGTGGACTTCCACTCCCTGCGCTACAGCAATACCGGCGCCTTCCTGCGGCTGCAGAAGCAGCTGGCAGACGTTTCCCTTTCGCTGGGCCTGCGCTACGACAAGAACACGGCCTACGGCGAAACCTGGAACCCGCGGGCCGGCCTGGTCTGGCGGCCGGGCGGCTCGGAGCGCACGGTGGCCAAACTGCTTTACGGCGAGGCCTACCTGGCGCCGTCCCCGTTCCACACACATAAGCATTTCGGCTCCTTTATCTCCTCTCCCACCGCCTCGTCGGGCTATCACAGTTACTTCTTCCATATCCCCAACGAGAACCTCGAGTCCGAGAAACTGCGTTCATTGGAAGCGACCTTGTCGCATGACGTGGGGGAAAACTTCCGCCTTACCCTGAATCCCTATTACAACGACGTCCACAACCTCATTCAGGACGTGACCATCGGCCCCGGCACTTTCCACGGGGTGGAAGTGGATACGCTGGAGCACGCCCAGAATACGGGCACCATGGAGACCTACGGCGCCACGCTGAAGGCCGACGCCGTCCTGCGCGCCGGCCGCTGGAACCTGGAGCCCTGGGCCGCCTATACGCATTCAGAGGGCAGGCTGGGCAGCGACCCCATACCTTTCAACTCCAGGCATACCCTTCAGGCCGGGGTTTCGGCGGTGCGGGGCGGCTGGGCCATAACCCCCAAGGTGCTGACCCGCTCCTACACCCGCAACCAGGACGGCTCACGCGTGGCCCCTTTCACGGTGGTGGACCTCTTCCTGCGCTACAGCGATTCGGGCAAGGACTCTTCGGGGCTTATCGTCTGGCTCGGGCTGAAGAATATATTGGACCGCCGCTACTATCACGCGGCTTACGGGGGAGGGGCGGACCGCATGGACGGCGCCCCGCAGAACCCGTTCGAAGCCTCTCTGGGATTTACGGGTAAATTCTGATGAAGGAGACCAGTTTCAACGGACTATGCCAGGCAGCCGCGGCCGCGCTGTGCCTTTGCGCGCCGCCGCTCAAGGCCGGCGAACTGGCGGTGGTGCTTTCCTCAAAAGCGGGCCCTTATTCGGAAGCCTATGAGGCTTTCGCAAGCACTCTGAAGCTGCCGGCAGAGCTGCTTGACGCCTCTCCGGACGGCTTCGAGATTCCGGAGGATATCAGGTACGCCGCGGCTTTCGGCGCCCGGGCGGCCGCCCTGAATTACCCTCCGGGCACCCGTCTGGTCTACGCCCTGGCGCCGGTAGCGCCTCACGGGCCGGGCTGGCACGAGATCTCGATGGCGCCTCCGCCCGAGGCGGCCCTGGAGGCCTATAAAACCCTGCAGCCCGGGCTTAAGCGCCTGGCGGTATTCTGGGCCGCCTATCCCGGCGAGAGATACATAGCCGACCTGCGCAAGGCCGGGGACAAAGCGGGGATCGAGATAATCTCCGCCCGGCTTAAGAATCCCGAGTCCCTGCCTGACAGGCTGCGGCGGCTTATGGGGAAAATGGACGCCTTCTGGCTGCTGCCCGACCCCGCCCTGATAACGCCCTCGAGCATAATGCTGCTGGCTGATTTTTCCTGCTCCAACGCCATTCCCTTCTATGCCCCGACCCACGCGCTGATGCTTAACGGCGCCGCCGCTTCTTTCGCGCCCGACTTCGCGCAGTCCGGGGCCGCCGCGGCGCGCGTGCTGGCCGCCATGCGCGGCGGGGCAAGGGTGCCGTCGGTTACTTATCCGGAGAATACGGTACTGCGGGTGAACGAAGCGCTGAGGGGAAAATGCAACTGGCCGCTGGCGAAGAAATAGCGCGTAGTCGCAAAAAGAAAAGGCCCCTTCCGGGGCCTTTTTCTTTTCCGGGTTGCCGGGTCAATGGGCGGTAAAAACCATTTCGCCGATCCTGTCGGCCAGGGCCGGGTTGTCTATGAAGGGGTTGCGGTTGCCCTGGAACTCTTCTACCAGGTCGTTGCGGCGCAGCTCGGCGGCGTCCGGCGGGTCCTGCCTGTTCCATTCCATCAGCATCGGCACGTTCTTGACCCAGAACGAATTGTAATCCATGCCCTGCCTGATGCTGCGGTCGTAATACCGCACCACGAAATACATTACCGCGCGGGCCACATTGCCCTTTACCGCGTCGGCCGGTTCAAAGCCGCCCGAGCCCAGCTTGGAGCCGGCGGAGGTGCTGTAGGTAGCCTTGGCCACCTTGGCGAATTTCAGGTTTCCGCGGCGGCCGTTAGGGGTGACGAAGGTGGGCGCCAGGTGGTGGAGGTCCGCCACCATGGGCAGTTTGCGGTCGAAATAGCCCTGGGGCCAGATATGCTCGGCGTTGATGAAGCCGTCTATTACGCCGTCGTCGTTCATGTCGCCGCGCTCGCCGTAGTCGTTGCCGCTGCTGCTGGCGCCGTTGACGCAGACCTGGGAATAGAAGGTTATAATGCCGGGCCCGCCGTTGCAGCCGATGTTGTCGCCTTTGGAATACATGAAGGCCCTGGAGCCGCTGTAAGAGGGCAGGGCTTTGCTGGGGGCGGGCGCGGTGGCGTCGTGCAGGTAGTCGAACAGCTCTTCGCCGGCCAGGGTTTCGGCCAGGCGCGAGGCATTGCTGAAAACGGGAGCCTCGGGGGCGGGGAGATAGTCGGTATATGAAAAACCCGCAGCGGCCTCTTTGAGGCTGTTCAGGGCGGGCGTTGCGTTGTCCTGCGCTGAAAGCGAGGCAGCGGCATTGAGTATAAGCAGTGTTAGAAGACTTACGAAGCGTTTCAATGTTCCTCCGGCCGATTGACTAAAATCAACTGACTAATATCAATAGTTTAGCCGAATAGGCCTATTCGGCAAGGGCCAAAGGGCCTAGATGTTGTATAGGCCCTTTGGCCTACCTTGAAACCTGCGGATATTTTTGAGGAGGCATGAAAAAGGGCCGCGAGAGCGGCCCTTCTGACTAATTGGTACGCGGTTCAGATATTCAGCAGGCCCCTAATGCCCTCCCAGATTATCTGCACGCCGATGGCGAGCAAAATGAAAGCGGAGATCTTGGAAATAGTCTGCGCCCCGGCGCGGCCCATGCGCCGCAGCAGGTTCTCGGAATAGCGGTAAAAGAAGAAGACGCTGAGGGCGGCCAGGGCTATGCCCGCGGCGTCGCCGGCGAACTTGACCCAGGTGCCGGCACTGAGCAGCGAGCCGGCCGGCACCAGCGTCAGCGTGACGGCGATGGAACCCGGGCCGGCGGTGACCGGCATGGTCAGCGGGAAGAAGGCCCTGGAGGTCATGCGGCCCTTAAGTTCCTCGTGCTCGGCCTGCGAGAACTTGGGCTCGTTGTTGAGCATCTGCCAGGCCGTATTGAAAAGCAGCAGGCCGCCGGCTATGCGGATGACCGGCACCGAGATGCCGAAGATCTTGAGCAGCCAGCCGCCCGCCACCAGCACGGAGAAAAGCAGCATGAAGGTATTCTTGCCTATCAGCCAGGCCAGGCGGTGGCGCTCGTCGTCGGCCAGGGTCCCGGTCATGTCCAGGAAGATGGGCGCCATGGCGGGCGGGTTGAGTATGGGAAAAAGGGCCAGGAAGGCCAGTGCGGCGAAATTAAAAAAGTCGTGGGCCATGGAATATATTATCCCATTTTATCCGCGGCGCCACTAATTTGTATGATTTGGGAACTGATGAGGATAACCCGTCTATCTTCGGAGCGCGACAGGCGCGCGGCGGCGGCCCTGATGGCCGCCTCCGACCCGTGGCTGGCGCTGGGCCTGCGCAAAGAACACTGTCTTAAGACTTTCGGCGTCCCTTACCGCGAAACCTACGCGGCCAGGGAGGGGGGTGAGATAGCCGGGTTCGTGGTCATAACAATGTACGGCACCTTCCGGGGCTACATACAGGTCCTCTTCGTAGCGCCGGGCTGGCGCGGCAGGGGAGTGGGCGAAGAGCTGATGGCCTTCGCCGAGGGAAAAATCTTCGCGCGCTCGCCCAATGTCTTCCTGTGCGTCTCTTCCTTTAATAAAGGGGCTATCAGATTTTACCGCCGGCTTGGCTACCTGAAGGCAGGGGTTATAAAAGATTTCTTTATAAAGGGCAGCGATGAGCTGCTGCTGAGAAAGACCGCGGGGCCGCTGCGGGAATTTAAACCAGGACAGAAAGGAAAAACACATGTCAAACGCTAAGATCTCGTTCCACGGCGCGGCGGGCGAGGTGACCGGCTCCCGGCACCTGCTC
The DNA here is from genome assembly GCA_001799895.1 of Elusimicrobia bacterium GWD2_63_28. Classification (GTDB taxonomy): domain Bacteria; phylum Elusimicrobiota; class Elusimicrobia; order Elusimicrobiales; family UBA9959; genus UBA9959. The sequence continues at coordinate 5,703 of MGUI01000067.1, read as the reverse complement.
GAAACGGATAAAGGCTCGCTGCTGCTGGACTGCGGCATGTTCCAGGGCCACCGCAGCGACGCGGAACGCAAGAACCGCGAGTTCTCCTTCCCGCCCGCTTCCGTCGACGCCGTGCTGCTTTCGCACGCCCACATCGACCATTGCGGCCTGCTGCCCTCCCTTTACCGCGACGGCTGCTCCGGCCCGCTGTACGCCACGCCCGGCACGGCGGAGATTGCCGGCATCATGCTGGCGGACTCGGCCCGCCTGCAGGAGTCGGACGCCAAGTTCTACAACAAGGTCCACGCGGCGGAAAGACTTACCATAGAGCCGCTCTACCGGGAGGAGGACGCCCTGCTGGCGCTCTCTCACCTGCAGCCGAAGGATTATAACGCGGATTTTACGCCGCTGCCCGGCGTGACGGCCCGTTTCCTTAACTCCGGCCACGTGCTGGGCGCGGCCCTGACGCAGTTGGACATCGACAGCGCCGGCGGCCGCCGCCGCCTGCTCTATACCGGGGACCTGGGCCGCCGGGAAGGCCTGCTGATGGAATCGCCGGCAGTCCCGAAAGAAGTCGACTACCTGGTGGTCGAGACCACCTACGGCGGCCGCACCCACGAGAAGATCTCCGACGCCGGCGCAAAGCTGGGCGAGGTTATAAAGCGCGCCGTTAAGAGCGGCGGCAAGATCATCGTCCCCAGTTTCGCGCTGGAGCGCACACAGGAGCTGGTCTTTATCCTCGACCGCCTCTTCCGGGAAAAAGCTATTCCCGAGATCCCCGTGTACGTGGACAGCCCCATGGCCATCAGCCTCACGGAAATCTTTAATAAGCGCCGCGACGACTTTTCTTTTGACGACAAGTTCAAGGCCTACGCCCGCATGGACGGCGACCCGTTCGGCTTCGACTACATCCGCTACCTGCGCGAGACGTCAGAGTCCAAGGCCATCAACAACAAGAAAGGCCCCATGCTCATCATCTCCGCCTCCGGCATGTGCGAAGGGGGCCGCGTGCTGCACCACCTGCGCAACAATATCGGGGGGGAGGAGAACATCGTCCTCCTGGTGGGCTACCAGGCGCAGGGCACCCTGGGCCGCCGGCTGCAGGACGGGCAGAAGAAGGTGAAGATCTTCGGCTTCGAGCACGACGTCGTCGCCAGCATCGAGACCATGCACTTCTTCTCTTCGCACGCCGACCACGGCGACATCGTCTCCTTCGTGAAGGCCGCCAAGCCCGCCCGCGGCGTCTTCCTGGTGCACGGCGACCCCGAAGCCCGCGCCGCCCTCACCGAGGCCCTCTCCAAAGAAGGCATCCAGAACATCAAGTCCCCCAACATGGGCGAAGAATTCGAACTGACCTGACTTCGTCATACAAAACACAAGAAGCCCCGAAAGGGGCTTCTCATATTTAGGCGGCCTACCGCAGGGGGCAGGAACGAAAAACACGCTCGGCCACACCGTGGCCTCGCTCGGTGCTCGCCCGCCGGGCTATGCAACCGGCGGGCTCACCGACGGTTTTTCTTATCCTGCCCCCTGCGGTCTCCGCCAGATTTTCTCAAGTTAGTAGGCGAAGAAATACACGGAGGGGTGGCAGGGGTGTTGGCCACCGAACCCTTTGGGGAAGGGGGGGCCCCAGCACTTTAGCGCGTGAGTCAAAGTTGATTACTTAGGAAAACACAAAGAGCTAAAGAAACAGACTAAAGTGCTAGGGGGGAAACCGCGCAACAGGTTCCATCTTCCAGGGTTCGGGGGCTAATACCCCTGCCAGGCCCCCGACTGGGCTTCTCGCGGCTCCCATTGCGGTATATGGGGTAACAGAGGGGGCGGAAAATAGAATATAATATAGATATATATGAAACGACTGCTCAAAAAAATCGGGACCAAGGCGCTGCACGTGCTGGGTCTCAAGAAAAAATCCGGCTTCTACGGGCTCGGCATCGCCCCCAAGCTGATGGAAATACTCGACGCCAAAGGCTTCGTAACCCCGACGCCCATACAGGAAAAGTGCATACGCATCGCCACCGAAGGCAAGGACATGGTCGGCATCGCCCAGACCGGCACCGGCAAGACCATCGCCTTCTCCATCCCCATGATACAGCGCCTCGCGCAGGGCCCCGGCAAGGCGCTAGTCCTGCTGCCCACCCGCGAGCTAGCCGTGCAGGTGGCCGAAGTCTGCCGCGAATTCGCGCCCGCCTTCAACATGGGCGTAGCCTGCCTCATAGGCGGCGAAGGCAAAGAGTCCCAGCTGCGCGACCTCAACCGCAAAGCCCGGATCCTCATCGGCACCCCCGGCCGCGTCTACGACCACATAGAGCGCGGCGCCGCCAAGGTGAACGACGCCCGCATCCTCGTTCTCGACGAAGCCGACCGCATGTTCGACATGGGCTTCGCCCCGCAGATCAACCGCATCATCCGCGAGCTGCCGACGCAGCGCCAGACCATGCTGTTCTCCGCCACCATCCCCGACGAAGTCATGAAGCTCGCCAGCCATCATATGAAGCTGCCCATCCGCATAGAGGCGGCCAAGTCCGGCACCGCCGCGGCCAACGTAATCCAGGAGCTTTACGTCGTGCGCAGCGGCATGAAGCCGCTGCTGCTGTCGAAGCTGCTCGAGAAATACACCGGCACCGTGCTCATCTTCGTCGAGACCCGCTACGACGCCGCCAAGGTGGCCATGATCCTCGAGCACATGAACCACCACGTGGCCGAGATCCACTCCGACCGCACCATGGGCCAGCGCAAGGACGCCATGGAAGGCTTCAAGTCCGGCAAGTACCGCATCCTCGTGGCCACCGACATCGCCGCCCGCGGCATAGACGTAACCGGCATCGAGGCGGTGATAAATTACGAAATGCCCGCCGAGGACGACGCCTACGTGCACCGCATAGGCCGCACCGGCCGCGCCGGCCAGCCCGGCCGCGCCATCACCTTCGCCACGCCCGAGCAGGGCGGCGACGTGCGCAGCATCGAGACCCTCACCGGCATCCCCATGAACCAGGTGACCCATCCCGAAGTGCCCGCCGAGACCCTCTGGGGCTACGACAAGGCCGCCGGCGGCCGCGGCTGGAACCAGCGCTCCGCGCGCAGGCCCTCCGGCGGCGGCGGACGCGGCAGGCGCCGCTGAGTTCAGGCGCAACAGAAAAAGGCCGCCCACCCGGGCGGCCTTTTTCTTTTAGGCTCCGCGCTCACTCGCCTTTCTGCGTATTGGCCTGCCTGTAAAGCTTGTCAAACTCGGCCTGGTAGGCGTTCACGTATTCCGGCTCGGTGGTGAAGATGGTGTTCTCTGTGTTGCTGTTCTCGGCGGTGGCGGTCCAGTTGAAAGAGCCGTTTATCAGCAGCTTGCCGTCGAGCACGGCGAACTTGTTGTGCATCTGGCCTTTCTCCAGCCGGCCCTCCTTGAAGCGCAGCTGCATGCGGCTGGCCTTGGCCTCCTGGAAGAACGGGAACTTCTGCCCGGCGAAGAGCATCAGCTTCACGCGCACGCCGCGCGCGGCCGCGCGCTTCATCGACTCCATGATATTGGCGGAGGTGAAGGTGAACATCGCCAGGTCCACTTCGGACCGGGCCGCGTCTATGGCTTTCACGATGGCGGCCTCGGTGCCGCCGCGGGGGGAGAAGATATAATCCGGCAGCAGGGTCCCGTTAAAATTCACGTCGGGAGTGGGGTCGGAGGGCGGGGGAGTGGGCTTGGCCGCGGCCGCGCCGGGCTGCGCCGCGGGCCGCGCCTGCGCCCACATCCAGTCGAAATTCCTGCCGTAGCCGCTTACGATATCCTGGTCGGCCACGAACATGATGTTCTCATAGCTGAAGCTTTCGGCGAAGCCGCTCCAGTTGGCCGAGCCGGTCTGCAGCAGCGCGCCGTCGAAGATGGCGTACTTGCAGTGCATGGCGCCCGAGCCGCCGCGGCCGTCCATCATGCGCGTCTCTATGCCGGAATCTATCACGGCCTTTATCTGTTTGCCCGCCTGCGGGATCACGTGCGCCTCGTCGAACAGCACGCGCACCTTCACGCCGCGCGCCCGCGCCTGCACCAGCGCGTCCACGGCCCCGTCTATCTGCAGGTTGTAAAGCGCCACGTCCAGCGTGCTGCGCGCGCGGCCTATCGCTTCCACTATCGGTTTGGCCAGCGGCTCTTCCTCGGTAAAGATGTAGGCCGGCAGGCCGCTCCAGTCATAGCGGCCGGGGACCGGGGCGGGGGTATAGAAAGGCGGCGATGCCGGCACTTCCACTGGCGGCAGTGTTCTGAGGGCTAAAGTTTCAAGCGGGGCGGGGGAAGCCGCGAAAACCGCGGGGACGGCGAGCAGCAGCAGCAGCAGGGACTTGGCCAGTTTTTTCATAGTTCTCCGTTTAACCTGTAATATACTTTAGCTCTTAAAGCCGCGCTGAGGCAGAGGCTTAAGCCCCACGGAGCCGGCGGCTTTGGGCCCACGCGGGGCTAGGGCTTTAGGCCGATGGCGGCCGGGCCGGATTTGGTATATAATGTAAACGGTATGAAGAAAAGCGCCGAAATAACAGTACGCAAGATCTCCCGCGAGAGCGGGGAATGGCGCACCCGCTACGAGGCTTTCTATTCTGATTGCGAGATAAAGCGCGTGGACAAACTGGATCACGCCTACTTCGCCGCCTACGCCGCCGACGAGATCGCCGGCCACAGCGTGGTCTACCTGGAAAATGAGCGCTGGGTAATGGACGGGCTGAGGGTGAAGCCGGAATTCCGCGAGCGCGGCATAGCCAAGAAGCTTACCGAGGCCCGCATCCGCTACGCCATAGAGCGGGGCGCGAAAGAGATCTGGTACGCCTGCGACGACGGCAATCTGGTCACCATCTGCTGCCATTTGCGCTACGGCTTCGAGAAGGTCTGCCCGCACGAGGGCCACTGCACCGCCGCGACGGCCCACTGGTACCGCCTGAAGGTCGCGCCCGCTTTATTTAAGAAATTTCCCGCGCTCAAGCCCGGCCGGGCCTGAGTTCATTCTACCCCGTATACTTCCTGCTTCTCCAGGGCCGCGGTCACGGCCTTAGCCCTCACGAATCTCAGGTATTCCCTGGCCTGGTCGCTCAGGATGCCCATGGAAACCTCTACCCTTTCGCCGGGGCCCAGCGGCTCGCTGTGGCCGTAGGGGCGCGACCAGATGACGGCGCCGGCCTCGTCCCTGAAGACGAGCGTGCCGTTGAAGGCGAAGAACCGGCGGTTGGACCGGTTCTCGAATTCCATATAGAGCTTGATGCCGAGTTTTTCCTGTCCGACGATCTGCTTCTTCTTGAGGAAGGTCACGCCCACCGGGTTCTCCGGCAACTTCTTCTCCGCCGCGGGCGCGGCGGAGGAGGGGGCGGCTCCGCCTTCCAGCTTGGTCACGCGTTTCTCCACCTTCGTGACGCGCTTCTCAAGCCCGGTCAGCCGCTTCTCGTTCTTGGTCTGTGAGAAAACGGGGCCGGCAGAGAGGAGCAGGGCGAGCAGCAAAAATCGCATTTAACTATTATACTACTGTCCGCGCCGCTCCATATATGGGATAATGACATATGACCGATAAAACACAAACCCCCGCCGCAGGCTTTTACGGCCTCGGCATAGCCCCCAAGCTCCTCGAAGCCCTCGACAAGCTTAATTTCAAGGTTCCGACCCCGATACAGCAGAAGGCCATCCCGCCCGCCGCCGAAGGCAAGGACATGGTAGGCATCGCCCAGACCGGCACCGGCAAGACCATCGCTTTCGCCATCCCGATGATA
>MGUI01000066.1 GCA_001799895.1 Elusimicrobia bacterium GWD2_63_28 | reverse complement strand
GAAGGGGGAAGCCCCTTCGGTAACATCTTAGGTGATTTAACGATACCCGCTTCGGTAACATTTTAGTTGATTGAATACGGCCCATTGACACGCGCCGGCGCGTCCATTAGACTATAGGCGTATGAAGATCCCACGGCTTTTCTCATTGCTGTTTTTCTGCCTGCTGGCCCTGCCGGCCTGGCAGTTCGCCCCGGCCCAGACCCTGGAGGAGCAGTCGGCCGAGGCCGGCGTATTATTCGACGGCGAGGGCCGCTACACCGGCACCGCCGCCGAAGCCGGCTCTTCGGCCGAGGGCAAGGCCAAGCTGTTGGCGGCCCTCAAGACGCGGGTAAAAATAAAGGACCGCGGCAACCCGGCCGAGGGCGAAAGGCTCAACGCCATCCTCTCGAGGATACTGGACGCCCCCACCGGCCGCCAGCTGGCGACGGAGTTCCTGGCCGAGGGCGCCCGGGCGGAGATCTCCTTCGAGACCATACCGGATACGAAGGTGTTCGAGCTGAACGGCAAGAAAACTTTCTGGACCAGCGGCGGCCACGCGCATACCGCCGCCAATCCCCCCGAGGTGCACCTGAACGAGGCCTATATGCAGGCCAGGCAGGACGAGGCCCCGATCACGATGGCGCACGAGCTGTTCGGCCACACGCTGGAGCGCAAGCGCGCCGAGCGCTACGGCGTGCAGGACACCTACATCTTCCACCAGAACGAGGAGGCCAACGCCGGCCTGGTGGGCTGGACCGTGGGCGCCGAGCTGGGCCAGAAGATAGACAACGCCTGGGCCTGGATCTACATGGCCAACGCCGAGGATTACCACCGCCGGCTGAAGACCAACATGGCCTATTACGCCGGCACGCTCAGCAGCGACGAGATGAAGGACCCGCTGCCCGCCTACCAGGCGCGCCTCGCCGACACGGACAAGACGCTGCTGCGCCTGCCCCTGAGGCGGGAAAAGAGCGAGCTGTGGCTCAGGATCATAGACCATTTGATAAAGATCCACCAGATGGCGGAGGCGGCCTTCAAGACGCTGCTCGAGGAGACCAGGGCGGTCCTGGACTCCATAGCCGGCAACGAGAACCGCCTCAAGGACATCCGCGGCTATCTCACCGCCCTCATAGAAAAGTGCGGCGCCAAGGACGGGCAGTCCTGGCTGGCCAGCCTGCGCGAGAAAGCCGATAACGAGTATTTCAGGGAAAGGGCGCGCGTGATGGACGAAAGGGCCGACGCGCTGGGCAAGATGATGCTGGGCAGGACCTGGGAGGGCGAACAGCCGCCGGCCAGGCCGGGCCAGGTAACCTGGCCGCAGCTCGAGCAGATCTGGAAAACGGAGCAGGCCTCGGCCTGCGGGTGGAAACCATGAAAAGACTATTGATACTGCCGCTGCTGCTGCTGGCGGCCGCCGCGCCGGCCGGCAAGGAGGCCCCGGCGGGCAAACCTATGGAAAAGATACTGGACTTCGCCTCTATCCCGGCGGGAGAAGGCTGGACAAAATCGGAGAAGGCGGAGCAGGGCGACCCCCAGCTGCGCCAGGAGAAAGGGCTGCACGTCATAACCGCGCGGCTGGCCGGCGGCCCGGCTTCGCGCTATAAAAAGCCGGCGGAATTCCTGGGCGGCTTCGAGGCCCGCTCCATAGGCGGCAAGCCGGCCGAAAAGACCGGCACCGCCGTGGTTTCCGGCGCGAGGGTGGTGCTCTACAAGAGGAAGGTGCCCGGGGCGCTGCCGCCGCCGGACGAGAGCGGCCCCTACGAGACGATCCTGGAGCATTTCTGCGTGGTGCCCGCGGGCAAAAGGTTCTTCATCCTGTCCTACTCCTACGGTGACACCACCCCGGACCCGTCCTTCGACGGAGAAAGGGCCTGGCGCGACTTCCTGAAGGCCTTCAGCGTGAAGAAGCGCTGAGCGGGCGCGATAAAAAAACGGCGCGGTCCCGGAAAGGGACCGCGCCGTTTTTTATACGCCGAAGTTTTACTTCAGCTCGGCGCTGATATGGGACCAGGCCTTCTTCATCTCGGCGGTCAGGCGCTTCAGCTCGGCGGCGCTGACCTTCTCGAGCTTGGCGTAGCGCTCGGCCACGTCGTCGACGATCTTCTCGTAATCTTCGCGGTCGAGTTTCTTTACTTTCTCGACTTTCTCCAGGACCTCGCCCTTCATCTTCAGGGTCCAGCCCTTTATGGCCTCGCGGTTCTTGGCGCCGCGCTTGCCGGTAAGGAAGTACGCCCCTATCGCCGCCAGCGCCGCTATGCCTATGCCGGTTCCTAACGCTTTGTTCTTATCCATGGTATATAGCCCCCTTTGAATTCAGCCTTAATACTATCAAATTCACCCGCGGCAACTCCAATGCGGAGCGCTAGCCCGGCTGGCCGTCCCCGGGCAGGCGCGCGCCCAGCTCTTTCACCAGCGCCTCCAGCGCCTCCACGCGCTTCTCGAGCGCTGCCAGGGCGTCGGGGCGGGCGGGCGCCGCGGACGCTTCGGCGGGCGCGGGGGCGGCGGCCGGCGCGGCGGCGCCGGAGAAAAGGTGATAGTAGCGCTGTTCTTTCTGGCCGTGCTGCCGCGGCAGGCGCGCCACTATGGGGTCCTCCGCTTTGGCGCAGAGTTCCTGCAGCAGGCCCTCCACCTCGGCCGTGCCGGTAAATTCGCAGAGCCGGTCGGTGCGGGTCTTTATCTCGCCCGGAGTCTGCGGTCCGCGCAGCAGCAGCACGGTCATTATCCCTATCAGCCTGGCGTCGTCGGAGCCGAGCAGCTTGCCGATGTCGTGGCGGAACTTGGGCACCCTTTCGCCCGGGGCCTGCAGGCGCTCCACCAGCCCGTTGCCTATCAGCGACTGCACGGCGCGGCCCAGGGAATCCGTATCCAGCGCCATCACCGGGTCGCGGCTGCTCTTCTGGTTGCAGGCCAGCAGCAGCGAATTGAAGGTAAGCGGGTACTGCTCCCGCGTGGTCAGCGATTTTTCCACCAGGGCCCCCAGCACCCTGGCCTCCGCGGCGTCCAATTGAATTATCATGCGGATATTTTACCTAAATTTCGGTAAAGATTAGCGAGGCTCCCGGGCCGGCGCTTTTTGTATCATAGCGTTATCTGGAGAAGCCGATGAAGAAAGAAAGGTTGAGCGTCATAGTCCCGGTCTACAGCTGCGACCGCTACCTGCTGGAAATGTTCGAGAAACTTTTTCTCGACGGCCTGCGCCGCCACGGCGGCCCGGAACTGCAGCTGGTGGTAGTGGACGACGCCTCGCCGCTCGGGGCGGAAACGGAGGCCCTGGTGCGCGGCGCCTCGGCCTGGGCCGAAACCGTCTACATACGCAATCCCGCCAACCTCGGCTATGTGAAGTCCGTCAACTCCGGCCTGGCGGCGGCTTCCGGGGAGCTGCTGCTGCTCTGCAACAGCGACACCCGTATCACCCCCGGCTCCATAGAACGGCTGCGGTCCGCGCTGGACAGCGGCCCCCGCGCCGGACTGGCCGGGCCCGTGAGCAACGGCGGCTTCAGCTCGGCCCTGCAGCAGTACCGCGGCGGGCCTGCGCCGCTGGCCTCTTTCGCCCCGGAGGAGCTGGCCAGGTTCGACGCTTTCGGGAGCGCCCTGGCCTCGGCCCCGGCCGCGCCGCTGGAAGCCGGCTGGCTGCTCGGCTTCTGCCTGCTCATCCGGCGGGCCGTCTACCGGGAGATCGGCCCTTTCGACGAGGCTTTCGGCTTCGGCTACCTGGAGGAGATGGATTACGCGATACGCGCCCGGCGCGCCGGCTGGAAACTCCTGGCCGCGCCGGATTCCTTCGTCTACCACGGCGGGCTCAGGACCAGCGCCCAGTTCGCCGCCCCGCACGCCGGCTCCCAGACGGCGCGGCTTTTTCCTTTCAAAAGTTTTTTCAGGATCATGCGCGGGCAGCGCGCGCTGATAAAGAAGTACGGCTGGAAAGTGGTGGGCGTGCCGCAGGACGCCGCCGGCGCGGCGGCCAGGGGTTTTTAACCCTGCCCGGGGTCGGGCACGGTAGAGGGCGGGGAGAAGGCCACCAGCCAGAACTTGGACAGGTTTATCCGCCAGGCCGCCCGGCGGGTCAGCCTGGAAGCCTCGGCGAAATCCATCCCGTCGTGTTTCCAGCCCCGCACGGGTTTCCCCGACAGGTGGTGATATTTTTCCGGGTCCGCCGCGGCGATGGCCCGCATCTCCTCCGACAGCATGAAGACGCACAGGTAGACCGTGGCGAAGGGCCGCGCCGAGATGAACTTGGCCGTCTCCCTGACGGTCTCGGCCGTTTCGCCGGGAAAGCCGATAATGAAGTTGCCGTGCACTTTTATCCCGGCCTTGAAGACGCTGTTCAAGCCCCGCTCCAGGCAGGCCCTGTCCATCCCCCGGCGCATCAGCGCCATGATGTGGTCGTGCACTGATTCTATCCCCATGAAGATCTTGGTGCAGCCCGCCGCGGCCATTTCGGCCGCCAGCCCCGGGGCCCGGTCGAACGCGTCCGGCCGCGCGAAGCATTTCCAGTTAAAGCGCAGCCCCGTCTGGCGGATGCCGGCGCAAAGTTTGAACATGAAGTCCGGGTCCGCCGTGAGCGAGGAATCCATGAATTCGAAGCGGCTTATCCCCCGCTCCCGGTAAACGGTCGTCATTTCCCCTACGACCTCGGAAGCGTCCCGGTACGACTGCCCGGCCTTGCCGGGGAAGCCGCAATAGGCGCAGTTGAACCTGCAGCCCCGCGACGCCTCTATCGGGTAGCGCAGGGCCATGGTGGAAGTGGCGCTCCAGTCGGGCAGGAGAACGCGGGGGAACCGCTCGTAGCGGCAGCTGCCCTCTATTACCGTGCGCCCGTCCGCGGCAACCGCGCCCGGGAATTTTTCCGGGGGCACGCCCGCCTTGAGGGCCGTAACCAGTTCGGCCAGGGCCTGCTCGCCGTGGCCGGAGATATAAACGTCCCCCAGGGCCCTTACCTCCTGCGAATCCTGCGCGCCGTGCCCGCCCAGCACTATCAGGGAGGACGGGCTCAGCTTGCGCACCAGCTTGGTGATGAGGGAAAGGTAACGGATGGAAAAGATGCCTACCGTGGTTATGGCCACCACCCTGGGCCTGGCCGAGAGAAGTTCCAGGAACTCTTTTTTGCGCCACGGCAGGAAAGGGAAACAGATGGTGCGGACCGAATGCCCGGCGGCTTTTGAATAGGCTGAAAGCAGGGGGACCGCCAGCTTCGGGGGCTCGAACATCCAGCGGGCGACGCGGTAGATGAATTCCGTGCCGTCGGCGCCGCCCGGCGGCTCTTCGTCGTCGATCAGCATCAGGTCGATGATTTCTTCTTTGTCCGCCGGTAGATCCGTCATTTCATGCTCTTCCACCGCCCGAAGACCGCGGCCGCCTTATAAGAGAATATATTACCAAAAAAACCTGCAGGGGGCCTTTAAGCGCGGGCCGTAAGACCTAGCAGTTAAGAGTGCTAAAGGCCCGTGCCTTCCCGGGGCCCGGTGATTACAATATAGAAGCGTCATTCCGTTTCAGGAGGACAGCGTCTTAATGAAAATACTGATTTCTTTAATTATCCCTTTCGCTTTCTGCCCCGGCCTCTCGGCCTTTGAACTGCAGGTCCTCCGGGCCTCACAACTTACCAGCCAGCCCCGTTTCGAGATCCCCCTCCCGTCCCCGGAGAGGGTCGAAGCGCCGCGCGCGGCCGCCTCTTACGCCGCCTACCAGGTCAGCGGCGTCGAAGTGGTGGTGCCGCATATCGGCAATGGCTACAATTTGCTGGCCGCCTTGCGCGCCGGCGAAAATGTGGACTCAAAGCTCCGCGCCGCCTTCGGCGCGCCCGCCGGGGCTAAGGCCGTCCCCGTGCAGCCCCAGTCCAAGGCCGAACTGGAATTGGCCGCCGCCAATCCCGGCGCGGCCATAGTTTCGCTCAACGCTTTCCTGCCGGCCAACGCGGCGGCGCTGTTCAACCGCGAGCCCAACTTCGGCGGGCCCAACTGCTTCAACGCGGCGCTGACGGCCGCCGGGCTGATGGAGCCGCGCAAGCTGCGCCACGTGGGCAACCCTGAAGCCGACCAGCTGCTGTCGATGTATTACAAGAAAGTTCCCTCCTCTTCCCTCAAGCCCGGCGACGTGCTGGTGCTCAACGGCGGCGACCACGGCGTGTATTATCTCGGAGGCGGCCTCATCTTCCACAAGAAGAGCTACCTCAAGCACCACCTCTACCGCATAGCCCGCCTGGAGAAAGCCTATTACCCCGAGCCCAATGAATGGAAACCCGGGCCCTTCGACGGCGGCAGCCCTTTCAATAACGCCGAAGAGATACGGCAGACCGAAGCCTGGCGGCCCACCGGCGCCACCTACGGCTACGGCCAGGCCTCGCCCGCCGAGACGGCGAAGGTGAACACCATCCTGTTCCTGACCGAGCACATCGAGAAGCAGGCCCCCAACTGGGCGCTGGCCAAGAACCTGGGCTATTTCACCGAGCGGCTGATGGAGAATTTGTTGTCCGACTGGAGCGCGCTGGCCAAGAGCCCCAATCCCGTGCTGCGCGCCTATTACACCCGCCTCGCCAGCTTCCGCGACCAGGCCAACCAGAGCATAGAGACCGAGCTGCTCTCGTCGCCGCACGCGCAGGGCAACGCCTACGAGATCCTCAAGGGCGTCTGGCTGCCGCGCAACGACTATTCGCGCGGCCTGGTGGGCCAGCTGCTGGCCATCTACGGCAAGGATCCCGCCGGCCTGGAAAGAACGCTGGACGCCATAGGCGCCAAATTCGAAGGCTCGCCGCTGGAGCAGATAAAAGCCGCCAACTAACGGAGACACCATGAAAAAACTCGCGAACCAGCTCCTTGCGCTTTTCCTCATCTTCCCCCCGGCGGCCTACGCCGCCACCGCCTATGAAACGCTGGCCGGCGCCGCCCCGGCTCCCGCCCTCTCCCTTGAACTTCCCGAAGTCGCCCCGGCTGAAGGCCGGGCCTACGGCGAGAGCGCCGTCAGCTACACCGCGCGCAACGCAAAAAAGCTGGCCGCCCTGGCGGGCAAACTGACGCAGATAAATTTTGTGGATGGCGGCATGGACGGGCAGGACAAGTATTTTTACTGGGGCGCGCCGTCGATAGTGCGGCAGGTGTCTCCGGCGCAGACCGGCCTCATCCGCCACTGGACCTCCAACGCGGTTGTAAACGGCACACCGGTGGTGGACCTGATAGTGAAGAGCGGGACGCTGAAGGCCGGGCCGCGGCCTTACATCATCCCCGAGTCCCACCGCGCCGATTATTACCAGGATCTGCACGGCGTCTTCTTCACCACGCCGGACTTCCGCCCCGGTGACCTCTGGATGGGCCTGCAGCCCGACTCCGACTACGTGGATTTCGTCGTGGACCCGCGCATGGGCGCGCTGTACCTGGCGCCGGGCAATTACCTGTTCCCCTGCCCGCTCAAGCTGCCGGAATGGCTGGCCGCGGAGTACAGGAAGTGGAAGGCCTCCGGCGGGCCGATGCCTTCGGATATGAAGTTCACTTTCGACCAGATAGAGCGCGAGGGCGGTTTGCAGGACGCCCTGGACATACCGGTGACCGTGGTGCGCTACCAGAAAGGCGGCAAAGTTACTGTGCTGCGCCCCGACCTTTTAGCCAAGCCCTATTAAGCCAACTCCTTATAAAGCAAAAACCGCCGGGCTGCCCCGGCGGTTTTGTTTGCGGCCCGTCGGTTTATTCTACCCCGAGGAGCTCCACTTCGAAATGCAGCACGGAATCCGGGGGTATCACGCTGCCGGCGCCCCTTTTGCCGTAGCCCAATTCGGAAGGGATGATAAGTTTGCGCTTGCCGCCTATGCGCATGCCGGCCACGCCTTCGTCCCAGCCCTTTATCACGTGCCCCGCGCCCAGCTGGAAGGTGAAAGGCTCGTTCCGGTCCACCGAGCTGTCGAATTTCTTGCCGTCGGGGAAGGTGCCGGTATAGTGCACGGTCACTTCCTTGCCGCTGACGGCGGCGGGGCCCTCGCCCACCTCTACATCCACATACTTTAAACCTGATTTCAGCGTTATTTCTTCTGACATATTAAATCTCCTTGGTTTAGCGCTGCCACAATAATATCAAAACTCGGGCCCGGATTTCAGCGCACCGGTTTAACCGCGAGTTTCGGGTCGTAGGCGTCCACGCTGTAGATGTTCTCCAGCGCCAGCCGCGGCGGCCGGGCGGCCTCGCCGGCGGCTTGCTGCGGGGTCAGCGCCGACAGGTCTTCTGTCTTCTTGCCGACTATTATGAGCGTGAGCACCTGGTTGCCTTCCGGTATGCCGAGGGCCGTGCGCGCGGCTTCGTTGTCGAAACCCGCTATGGGGTGGGCCACCAGGCCCAGCTCGGTGGCCCGCAGCAGCAGGGCCGATACCGCCATGCCCAGGTCGAACAGGTAATACTCCCGCTCCTTGATCACGCAGTCGTAGTCCTTGCGCGCGAAAGCGGCTATGATCAGCGGGGCGGTTTTGGGCCAGTCATTGGCCTTGGCCAGGCAGGCGTGCAATTTGGCCAGCGCCTCCGGAGACTTCGCGAAGACGAATTTCCACGGCTGGTTGTTGAAGCAGGAGGGCATCAGCCGCGCGGCCCCGGCCAGCTCGTCCATCAGCGCGCCGTCTATCTGAGCAGGGCCCAGCGCCCGGTACGCCCGCCTCTTCTCTATAGCTTGTTTCACGTCCATGTTAAACCTCCGTGCTCACCGTCTCCAGCGCCCGGCGGCGCGCCATCAAATATGCCCACATCAGCCCGTTCGTGAAGAACAGCACCAGCGGGTAAAGCCAGGTGGACGGCGTGTACTGCTTTATCGCCAGCAGCGAGAAACCGGCCCCCAGGCAGGAGAAGACATAGCTGACGGCCTGCTCCTCGCGCGGCTTCAGCCACGACTTGCGCACCGTCGGGATATAGCCGATGGTGTCGATGAAGCAGACTATCAGCACCGACCAGAACGGGGTTTTCGTGATCATCCACAGCGGGATGGTGAACAGCGCGGCCGCCAGGGTGGCCCAGTCGGCCAGCCTGATGTCCTTCTCGCCCTTGAAAAGACTTATGAGGACCAGCAGGAAACAGGTAGCCGAACCGAAGCCGCGCGCCCAGGCGCCGGGGCCAGCGCCCTCCGCCACCTGAGCCGCGAAGCCGATGGCGGAGATGGTACCCCAGATGAGCCAGGAGAAGACGTGCGGGTGCGTCCGGCCGCGGGCGATACCGGCGAAGTAGCCTGCGCGCGAACAGACCATCATCACGATGGACAGCGCGCCGAAGACAATATGCGGTTCGGTGCTCATTCGATGTTTACCCCGCCGCCGAGCACGCCCAGCGCGGAGAGCAGGGCGCCCGCCCCGGCGAGCAGCAGCGCGGCGCCTCCGGCGAGCGGCAGCCAGGCGGAAGAAGCGGAGCTTGAAGCATAATCGGAGTAAGGCTGGTCGGCCACCCGCTCCAGGCCGTCCCCGAAAAAGCAGGGCAGGCCGGCGTTGGCCGGGTCCCGCTCCATCTTTATCAGCTCCGCCACCAGCCCGGGGGGCACGCCCGCCGCGTACACCCCGCGCAGGTATTCCACCAGTTCGCGCAGGGGGCGCGGGGTTCCCAGGGCCGTCACTATTTCGTCCGGGAAAAGGGCCCGCTCCGATTTGCGGGTGTCGGCGATATCGTCCAGCGTCAGTTTCCCCCTGAGCAGGTCCAGGCTGCCGGCCCTGGGCAGCACCAGCGCCTGGCCGGTGGGGTCAGCGATAAAAAAAGCCCCGTAATAAATTTCCGACACGTGCTCCCAGTGCCCTACGCCCCTGCCGCTCCGCCGGTGGTATTGCTCTATCTGCTCGTGGTAAAAAACGCAGGGCTTCTTTGAGACCGGCGAGTCGGCGAGAGCCGGCGACTGCGCCTTGCCGGTGATGAACTGCCGTTCGCCCGGGACCAGCTCCGAGATGTGCCGGCAGGGCAAGCCTTCCATGTCCCTGGCCTGCGAGCGCTTTGCCAGGCCAGCCAGCAGCACCAGCACCCCGGCCCCTATGAGCAGCAGCGGTATAATGAGATTTTCCTGCATGATTTTATCTTTCCGCGGGGGAGGCGCGTTAACGGAGGCTTTCCCGGAGCTCCAGGTAGATTTTTTTGGCGCGCCAGCGCAGCCTGGCGGCCAGCGGCAGCTTGGCCACCTTGACCTCCACCATCTCGCGCGGCTTGTCGTCTTTCTTATCGCACAGCCCCAGCTGGAACTCCACTATGTCGGCGAAGAAATTATCCTGGAAGCCTTTCTCCGAGCGGAGTCCGGCCAGGTGGGCCCTGGCCTCGTCGAAACGGCCGAGGCGGCGCAGCAGCTCGCCGATTAGCAGCTGGGAATTTTCTTTCTCCACGCCCGTGCAGGCCGCGGCGCAGGCGGTGAAATGCCTGAGGCTGAGCTCCAGGTCCTCTTTCAGCCGGGCGGGATCGTTCTCTTCCTGCCAGGAGGCCTTCAGGTAGGTATTGGCCAGCAGGAAATCCGGCTTGCCCAGCAGGCCGAAGAGCACGCCGGCTTTGTAATAGGTGCTGCGGGCGGCGCTTGCCCTGTAGTCGGGAGAGGCGGCGGCGGCCATGGCTTTAGCCAGCTCTTCTTTAGACAGCCGCGAAGAGTAAATGACGAAGCCGCACTTTTCACAGTCAGGCAGCCGCCAGGGGCCGGGGATGGCGCCCAGCGGCTTCAGGTCCAGGCGCATTTCATAATCCGCGTCGGGCGCGTCCAGCTTGGCGTAGAATTGGTGGCCGCAGACAGGGCAGCGCATTTCCCGCTCGATGATCTGCGCGGCGGGTGCATAAGCGGGGAGCAGGCAGGCGCACAATAGCGCGAACAGGATTTTCCTCATCGGTAATTTTTATGATAGCAAAAAGGCCCCTTTCGGGCTAAACAGAACAGAACCGCCGGGACTGCCCGGCGGCCCTGCAGCCCGGCGCGGCCCGCTAGGGATTCTTGGGGTTATCCTCGTCGCCGTTGATGTGTGAGAGGGCGGAATTTTCGCCTTCGGCCGCGCGCACGCGGTCCATGATGGTCTGCCACGAGGGCCGCTCGCCCATCGTCACGCTCCGGAGAAAAGCCACGTCCACCCTGGCGCCCACGTCGAAAGCCGCGCCTATCCCGGTGGTCATGATGTCCAGGTTCTTCGTGCCCTTCGGGTCCGAGCCGGAGCGCTTCAGCCTGAAGAAGGCGCTGTTGTAGTAGGCGTAGGTAGAACAGCCCTGGAAGACGAAGATCTGGTACTTGTTCTGCGGCAGGGCCAGCGCCTGCCCGCTGTCGGCCGCCAGGCGCTCCGGGTTTAAATAGCCGCCCAGGCCGGAATGCCCGTCGTAGAGGAAGATGTCCGCCGTCTTCATGGCGCGCACGGCCTCGGCGGCGAACTCGGCGCTGTCCGGGTCCGTCAGCAGCATCTGTATATGCGCCTTCTTCGGGCCCGAGCCATAGACCAGCTGCTTGCGGCGCGGCTCGTCCACCGTGGCGCGGAAGCCGGCCGACTTCAGCCCGGCGAAAGCGTCGTTGAAAGTCTTGCGGCCCAGGTCGCCGTTCTGGAAGCTTTCGTCAACACCTACGAGGTACGAGACCTGCAGCACGTCACCGTTGCCGTTCTGGCCGTAAAGCCTGGCGTACTCCGGGTAGGTGTTGCGCGTCATCTGCATGGGGGCCAGGTCGGTCTGCACTCCCACCAGGTCGCCGCCGTCCATGGGGCAGCCCTCCTGGTACGGGTTCCAGAAATACCAGAAGTCCCCCTCGCTGTTGTAGTGCTCGTCGGTGCAGAGGTTCTTGCGGGAAGAGGGCGCGGGGAAACCCTTCCTGTAAATGGTCACCGGGTCGCGCGGCAGGACGAAGTTGATGCGGGTGGTCCCGCCGCCCCGGAACAGGCTGGAGGCGAAGACGACGACGTCGTCGTAGGAATAGGAAATTTTCGCGTAGGGCTCGTTCGGCACTTTCTCCGCGCCCAGCAGGGTCACCTTGTAGTCGCCGGAAGGGATACCGGGGTTCTCCACGAAGCCGGGGTGCGTGGTAAAGGCGCCGTACATGTGCTGCAGCTGCAGGTCTATCAATTCGGAGATCCTCTCCTTCTGCCCGGAGGCAAGTATCTGGGAGACCGGGCCGGTATAGGAGGCGGGCACTTTGTAGAGCAGGTAGGCGTTGAAGCGCATCCGGGCCTGGCGCGAATCGTTGCCGTACCAGCGGCCGTCCTTGTCGGCCGGCGCGGCTTCAACGGCGTAAGGGACGGGAAAACGGTCGGAGGGAAAAAGTTTAAGGGCGGAGGCTTTAACGGAAAGGCTGCTGAAATCGGCGGCGGCGGCGCCTGAAGCGGCTAACATAATGGCGGCAAAAAATAGTTCCTTCATGCTTTCTCCTTTACGCTGTTTATATTATGCCGGAAAAAGCCCCTCCCCCGTATGGGCCCAAAGCCCCCCTTTCCCGTCTTTTTTGCCGGCCCGCCCTGGGCCCTTGGTCCCGGGCCGGCCGCCCTTTCCCCGCGCGCCGGCAAGTTTGTATGATAGTTCTTTGGAAAAAGGAACAGGCGCCGCATGAAATTCCCTGGCAAGAGAAAGAGCGAACATTATTTCCCCGTCACCGAGAAAGGCCGCGAGAGCGCGGACCCGCATTACCTGCAGTCCGAGCCGTTCTACCTGGTCGGCATAGACCAGCTGCTGGTGGACATAGAATGCGCGGTGGACCAGGATTTCCCCGAGAAGAACGGCCTCAAGCGCGGCGAATCCCAGATCATAGACGACGCGCTGGCGGAGCGCATCTACAGGGACCTCAAGGCCCTCGGCAAAGTGCGCGGCGAATACGCCGGCGGCTCGGTGGGCAACACGCTGCACAACTACTCGGTGCTGTCCGAAGAGCGCTCGGTGGCGCTGGGCGCCATCACCAGGAACATCACCCTGGGCGACTACGCCTTCAAGTACATCCGCAATACCAGCTCCAAGGTGGACCTCTCCTGGCTGCAGCCCTCCGAGAACGCCATGGGCCGGGCCATCTGCTTCGTCACGCCGGACGGCGAGCGCACCTTCGGCATCAGCAAGGGCTGCATGAACGACCTCTCCCCGGACTACATCCCGACCGAGGTGATAGAGAAGGCCTCCGCGCTGCTGGTCTCCGCCTACCTGCTGCGCAACGAGGGCGACCTGATCTTCAGCGCCACCATCAAGGCCTGCGAGATCGCCCTGAAGGCGCGCGTGCCGGTGGTGCTGACGCTCGGCACGGCCAGCCTGATAGAGTCCAAAAAAGATTTTTTCAGGGACTTCATAAAGAAGAACGTCACCTGCGTGGCGATGAACGACCTGGAGGCCCTGGCGCTGACCGGCATCAAAGACCCGCTGATGGCCGCCGACGACGCGCTGGGGCTGGCCGACCTGGTGCTGCTGACCGTGGGCGAGCACGGCCTGTACCTGGCCGGCTGGGTGGACGAGGAATACGCCCGCAAGACCACCAACAAGCTGCACACCAAGTCCCTGGTGGACTACAACCTCTACGAGTTCAGCCGCCCGATGCGCAGGGAGGACTGCAAGGCCCCCCTGAAGATCTACACGCACATCAACCCTTTCCTCGGCGGGCCCAAGATCATAAAGAACACCAACGGCGCCGGCGACGGCGCGCTGGCCGCGCTGCTGCACGACCTGGGCGCGCGCAAGTACCACCAGACCAAGGTGCCGAAATCGCCCAAGAACCTGGTGCACTCGCTGACCTATTCCTCGATGTCCCAGATCTCAAAATACGCCAACCGCGTCAGCTTCGAAGTGCTGGCGCAGAATTCGCCGCGCCTGATGCGCGGCCTTCCCGAGCGGGAGGACAGCCTGCAGGAAGCCTACTGGGACGCGTAGGCGGAAGAGCGATCCAAAAACGAAAACCGCGGCGGAGGCCAGATCATGTTCTGCAAATACATCATAAAATTCGAAGACGGCCAGGAGACGGTCATAGACATAGAGCTGGACCCCTCCACGATGACGGTGCAGCCTAAAAAGAACGAGGAGCCGCCTCAGTGGGCCCTCCTCGACACCTGCAAATGCCGCATGTGCCCGCTCGACAGCGCCACCAGCAAGTACTGCCCGATAGCGCTGAACCTCGCCGAGGTCACCAGGACTTTCTCCGACAAGGCCTCCACGATGATCGTGGAGACGCGCGTGGTCACGCAGGAGCGGGAATATTTCAAGAAGACCAGCCTGCAGTCGGCGCTGAGCTCGCTCATCGGCATCTACATGGTGACCAGCGGCTGCCCGGTGATGAGCATCCTGACGCCGATGGCCAGGTTCCACCTGCCTTTCGCCACGCTGACCGAAACCGTTTACCGGTCCATCTCCTCCTACCTGCTGCGGCAGTACCTGCGCAAGAAAAAAGGCCTCGAGCCCGACTGGGAGCTGAAGAAGCTCAACGAAGCCTACAAGTCGATAGAAATTTTGAACGCGGCCATCACGGACCGCGTCAGGAGCGCCTCCAGCAAGGACGCCAACTACAACGCCGTGATTATCCTGGACGCCTTCGCCAAGATGGTGCCGTGGAATATAGACCGCGGCCTCACGTCGAAAGAGCTGATGCTGCCCGCCCAGGACGAGAAGCCTTAAGCTAGCCTTTTACCAGCTTCACCCACACCTCGCGGCTGCGGGGCCCGTCGTACTCGCAGAGGTATATACCCTGCCAGGTGCCAAGCTGCAGCGCGCCTCCTTCCACGAAAACCGTCAGCGAAGGCCCCACCAGCACCGCTTTGATATGCGCCGGAGAATTCCCCTCCGCGTGCCTGTAGGGGAAATCCTCCGAAATGGTCTTGTCGAGGTTCGCGATGATATCCCTCTTCACGTCCGGGTCGGCGTTCTCGTTTATCGCCAGCCCGCAGGTGGTGTGCGGCACGAACACGTGGCAGACCCCGCTCTCCAGCCCGTGCTCGCCCACCAGCGCGTGCACCTCGCGCGTGATGTCCGCCATCTCCGCCTTGGCCGAAGTTTTCACCTTGAATTTATGCACCATGTCCCCTCCCTGGCGTCCTGCGCCCGCTAAATAATACAAATTCTCCCGGGTTACAACCCCGCTTCCGGCATCAAAAAACGGCCAAGTCCTTGACAAAACGGCGCGTGAGTAATATCCTATGCCTTGTCCGCGGGCGCAGGGCGCCCGGCAGAGCGGCAAATGGCCGCCGCGGCCTTTAAGTTTTTCCCGGCATTTTTACGGGGGTATAATGAAAGTTCTCATAGTAGACGACAACGCCAGCACCAGGGAGATGGTGAAGATCATCCTGCAGAGGACCGGCCACGAGGTTATAGGCGAGGCCGGCGACGGCGACAGCGCCATCAAGGCCTTCGCCGATCTGCGGCCCGAACTGGTGCTGCTCGACATCATCATGCCCGGCAAGTCCGGGATAGAAGTGCTCTCCGAGATCCGCGGGCTGGACCCGGCGGCCAAGGTGATCATGCTTACCGCCGTGGACCAGGACGCGGTGAACAGCGACCTGCTCAGCAATGGCGCCGCCGCCATCATCTACAAACCGTTCTCTTTCGACGATTTCGAGAAAGCGTTCAGCAAGCTGAAGTAACGCCGATGAACAGCGCCAACGAAGAAAAAATAAGGAAGCTGCTGGAGGCCGGCCTGGAGGCCTGCCTCAAGAAGCTCTCGTCCGTTTCACCCGGAGAGTGGACGCTGGAAAGCGTCCGCGTTTTTGACGGCGAACCCGCGGAGGCGGCGCAGGCCGGCGGCGCAGGCCAGACCGCCATCGTCCGCGTGACCGTGCAGGGCGGCCCGGCCTTCAACACCGCGCTGCTGCTCGCCCGCGGGGACATGACCCATCTCTCCGGCTGCTTCATAGACGACCAGGTGCCCTGGGACGGGGACTCCGGGCGCCATGTGGTCGCCATGCTGGAACTCGGCAATATAGTGCTGAACGTCCTGATAAATTCCCTGCTGAAGGCCCTGAAAAAAAGCTCCATCCCCTCGGTGCCCGCCTACCTGGTGGCCGAACCGGACGCCCTGGCCGAGGGCCTGGCCGGGCCCGCGCCTTTCACGCTGATAGCCGCCGTTTTCACGGCCAGCCGGGACGGCCGCGCCGCCAAGGCGCAGGCGCTGGCCATACTCCCGCGAACCCTCTCCGAAGAACTCTGACCAAAACAAAACCGCCGGGCTCCTGCCCGGCGGTCTGCTTTTACATCCCCGCGGGACTCAGGTCTCGTCGTGGAAAGCGGCGTCGCCCACCACTTCGCAGCGTATCGTATTGGTCGGCAGACGCTTGCCCAGCGGGCTCGACGCCATGTAGACCAGGCGGTCGCCGTTGGAGACCATCCCGGACGAGCGCAGGTCGTCCATGGTCTTGCGGGCCACCTCGCTGAACAGCTGGTCGTCGGGGTTGCCGATCAGGAAGGGGACCACGCCCCAGTTCAGCGACAGCTGGTGGCACAGCGCCTCGTGGTGCGTGAAGGCGTAGATCGGCACTCCGGGGCGGAACTTGGACAGCGCCTGCGCGCCTATGCCGCTGGCGGTGATCACGGCCACGGCCTTGGCGTTCCAGTCGTGCGCGGTCTCCACCACGCTGTAGGCCATGATGTTGGTAATATTATCGCGGTCCACGTAGTCGTGCGTGACGCGCGCCATAGAGTGGTAGTCTATGGAGGACTCGGTCTTGTCAATGATGCGGGCCATCATGTTCACCACGCGGCCCGGGTGCACGCCATTGGCCGTCTCTCCGGAGAGCATGACCGCCGAGGTCAGGTCCATCACGGCGTTGGCCGTATCGGTCACCTCGGCGCGGGTGGGGTAGGGCCGGTCCGTCATGGATTCCAGCATCTGCGTGGCCACTATCACCGGCTTGCCCGCCAGGTAGCAGCGCTTTATGATGTCCTTCTGCAGGCCCGGCAGTTCCTCTATCGGCACCTCGATCCCCAGGTCGCCGCGCGCGACCATGATGCCGTCGGAGTCGCGGATGATGTCGTAGATGTTGGCGAGCGCCTTCTTGTCCTCGATCTTCGCGATCAGGCGGATCTGTGAATCGGGGCGCACGCTGCGCACCAGCTCGCGCACGTCGGCAATGTCCCGCGCGGTGCGCACGAACGAGAGCGCGATGTACTCGAAGCGGTTCTCCACCGCGAAAGCGATGTCATTGCGGTCCTTCTCCGACATGAAGGGGATGGGATAGTCGGCGCCGGGTACGGCCAGGTGGGCCTTGTCCTTGAGCCGGCCCTCGTTGAGGACGCGCACGGTCACGGCGCCCTGGTGCAGCTCCGTCACCTCTGTCTCGATGAAGCCGTCCTGCAGCAGCACGCGGGTGCCGACCTGCACCAGCTTGTCGATGCGGGGGAGGTTGGTATAGAAATGCCGCTTCTCCGGAGGAAACTCGGCGGCCGCCTCGGGGGCGCCGTCGAAACTCTCCACCAGCAGCCGCTCGCCGGCGGCCAGCGTGACGGGCTTGCTGTAGCCGAACATGCGCACCTCGGGCCCCTTGGTGTCGAGCATGATGGCCAGCGGCACGCGCAGCTCGGCGCGGGCCTCGCGCAGCATCTGCACGCGCTTGAGGGCCTCGTCGTACTTGCAGTGGGAGAAATTGATGCGGGCCACGTTCATGCCCTCCCGGATGAGCTCCCGGATGCAGTCCGGGTTCTCGGAGGCGGGGCCTATGGTGCAGATGATCTTGGTCCTGCGGTGGGTCTGCTGCTTGACTGGCGACGGTGAGAGTATCATGTAGTTCCTTATGTCTGGCGCGGGGGCGCGGCGCTTTTATGTGTGGATTAAAGTCGGGGGGATGAATACATCATTTCTTGAGGATATTATACCTTTTCAGGAGGGGCTAAAGCCTGGCGCACTCCCGGTGGCGGAAGCAGGAAACCAGGTGGTCGTTGACCAGCCCGGCCGCCTGCATATGCGCGTAGACTATGGTGGTGCCGGTGAACTTGAAGCCCCGCTTCTTAAGGTCCGCGCTCAGCGCGTCCGATTCTTTGGAGGACGCCGGCAGCTGGCGCAGCTCCTCCCAGCGGTTGACCTTCGGCCTGCCGCCCACGAAAGACCAGATATATTTGCAGAAAGTGCCGAATTCCCCCTGCACCTCCAGGAAGCGCCGGGCGTTGTTGACCGCGGCGTTCACCTTGAGGCGGTTGCGGATTATGCCCGGGTCCAGGAGCAGCGCCTCTATCTTTTTCCCGTCGAAACGCGCCACCTTCTCCGGGTCGAAGCCGGCGAATGCTTTGCGGTAGCCCTCGCGCCTGTTGAGTATGGTGGCCCAGCTCAGGCCGGCCTGCGCGCTCTCCAGCGTCAAAAATTCGAACTGCCCTCGGTCGTCGCGCACCGGGACGCCCCACTCACGGTCATGGTAGGGGATATAGAGCGGGCTGGCGCCGTAGGCCCAGGGACAGCGCTGTTTTTCTTTCATATTTCAACAAATGATACCAATTTGCCCGGCCCGGGCCGGGAAAGGCGGGCGCGCCGGCCCTCCAAAAGCCAAAAAAATATCCCCGGCTTTTTGGTATTATAGATATATGCGGGAGCGCTGTTATGGCAGACATTAAAGGCCGTGTGCTGGTAGTCACTTCCGGGAAGGAACTCCTTACCGAGATGACCCCGTCCATGTCCGGCAGGGGCATGGAGCTGGTCTGCGTGCCCACGCTGAAATACGCGGCCGAGCGGCTGGCCGCCGGCGACTGCACCGCGATGGCGGCCGATTTCGGCTGGCTGCCCCCCTCTGAAAGAGAAGCCCTGCACTCGCTGCACAAGCAATATCCGAAGATCCCCCTTTTCACCCTTGAATCCGTAGCCAGCATGGCCCCGGCCGTCAGCGCGCCTCTGCGCCGCCTGAGCTGGCCGCTGCCCATGGGGTTCGCGGACCAGGTCAGGGTCATCGCCCGCCCCGTTTTCATCCTCGCCGACCAGGTGCTGTTCTCGACCGGGGCCGTGCACAACGCTTTCCAGCAGGCCGGCGTAAAGGCCGCGTCCATAGAAGCGGCGAAGGACCTGCCCGAGTTCCTGCGCATCCAGTCCGACGCGCGGGCCGCCGCGGCCCAGCCGAAGAAAGCCAAGAAGGGCTGGTCGCTGCTGGGCGGGGAAGAGGAAGCGGCGCCCGAGGCCCCGGAGGCGCCGGCCATCGGCAATTTGGCCGTGGTGCAGTTCACCGGCACCGAGGCGGAAGCCTACGCGCTGGACTCCAGGGTACGCGCCGCGGCCCCCGAAGCCGTCTGTTACCTGGTTTCCGGCATGGACCTGGCGCGCTACGCCGTCGGGGCCATCAAAGAAGGCAATCCGGTCGCCCTGCCGCGCGAACAGTCCGGCCGCGTGGCCGGCCTGCTGGCTGAAAGCAGCGAAAGCGGCGACGTCCGCCTTAAAGAACGGGAGCGGGAGCGCATCCTGCTGCTGGACAATTTCAAGCCCGCCCTGACCTCGCTGGGGCAGGCCCTGGCCGGCGCCGGCTACCAGGTCACCGCCTCCATGGACGGCGCGGAAGCCCTGGCGCTCTGCCGGCAGGGGGCCTTCCACCTGGCCGTCATCGGCACGGCCATCACTTTCGCCGAACATACCGGGGCGGAGCTCGCCCAGAAGATGCGCGAGCGCGACCCCGACATGCGCATCATCTTCATGGTGGACCAGTACCCGCTGAAAGCCGCGCTCCAGGGCGTCAGCCAGGTGGTGGAGCTCGGCCTCGACGACGCGCTGCTCAAGCCGGTCGAGGCTTCGCGCCTCATCTTCTCCGTGCAGAAGGCCCTGGAGGCGCGCTTCCTGAAGCTGGAGAACGCCCGCCTGCTCAAGGAGACGCAGGAGCAGAAGAGCCAGCTGGAGCTGGTCAACGGCTTCCAGAAGAAATTTTTCGCGACCGTCGCGCACGACGTAAAGAGCCCGCTGACGGCCATCCTCGGCTACGCGGAAGTGCTGACCAACAAGCTCAAGGCCATGCCCAGCGAGGGCCGCTACGCCGCCAATATCCAGACCTCGGCCAAGACCCTCAACGTGCTCATCAGCGACCTGGTGGACCTGGCCGCGATGGAGAGCGGCAAACTGCGCGT
>MGUI01000065.1:134363-134608 GCA_001799895.1 Elusimicrobia bacterium GWD2_63_28 | reverse complement strand
CAGGCCGCTGAACGTCTGGCTGAGGGCCAGGGTGGCGGCGGAGGAAACGGCCGTGCCCGGCGCGAAGCCGGAACTTGAGACCTCGATGTTGTAGGAGGTTCCGCCGGGGTTGCCCCCGGCCGCCCAGGTGAAGGTGAAGGTGCTGGGCGAGATCGCGGTGAACGGCTGCTCCTCGTTAAGGGGAAGGGCGGCCAGCGTGGTCGTAGAGCGTATCGGGGCGGAGTAGGGACCCTCTACACCGAGGA
>MGUI01000065.1:0-134355 GCA_001799895.1 Elusimicrobia bacterium GWD2_63_28 | reverse complement strand
GTAGAGCGTATCGGGGCGGAGTAGGGACCCTCTACACCGAGGAAGTTGAGCGCCTTGGCGCGGGCCTGGTAGATCGTGTTGGGCGCCAGGGCGGAGAAAGCCGCGCTTGTAGACAGCGTGGAGGAGGAAGCGATAATAGTGACGAAACTGTCCCGGGAGATCTCGGCGGTGTAGCGAGTCTCCGGCGGGTTGCCGCCCGTATTCCAGGAGAGGGTAAAGCCCGCGACACTGACGCCGGAGAACGGCGAGGCGGTGACTTGGGGCGCTAAAGTCCAGGTGACCGTGGAGACCGTTTCCGCGTACGGGGTGGGACTGCCTGCTGCGCCGATGGCCCGGATATGCGCGTAATAGGTGGCGTTGACCGACAGTCCTGTGAAAAGGTAATTGAGGTCGGTCGTGACGGCCGAAGAAACGGGCGCTGAGAAATTGCTGCTGGTGGAGATCTCGGGGTTATAGCTGGTCCCGGCGCTATTGCCTCCGGAACCCCAGTTGAAGGCCAGGGCATTGGCCGAGAGGTTCTGGAAGGGTACGGCGACATTGGCCGCCGGAGAAATGGCGGTGGCGGTGGAGACGATGGGTGAGGAGTACTGCCCGGGGATGCCGGCGAAGTTGACGGCGTGTACCCTGGCCTGGTAAACCGTGTTGGAGGTAAGCGAGGCAAAGGGCGCGTTCAGGGCGCTGGTCTGTACCGAGCCGGTTAAGCTCACGAACCCGTCCCTGGAGATCTCGGCGGTGTACACCGTCCCGGCCGGGTTCCCGCCGTTCTCCCAGCTGAAAGTTAAGCTGCCCCCGAGCACCTCCGTGAACGGCGCCGCGGCGGGAACGGGGGGGAGGGTCAGCGTCACCGTGGAAACAGCGGGGCTGGAATAGGTACTGGCTGAACCGCTGGTCCCCAGGGCGCGGACGCGGGCGTAATAAGTGACATTGGCCGACAGACCGGTGAAAATATAATTCAGGCTGGTTGTGGCTTCCGAAGAGATGAGCGTTGAGAAACTGCTGTCGGACGAGAGCTCGGGATTGTAATTCGTTCCGGCGCTGTTGCCGCCCGACCCCCAATTGAAGGTCAAGGCGCCGGCCGAAAGGTTCGTGAAAGGCGCCGGGGCGTTGACAGGGGGCGCCGTGGCCGTGACAGTGGTGACGGTGGCTGTGAAGCCGGTATTTATGGCGTTGTGGTTTTGCGCCCTGACGCGGGCGTAATACAGGGCATTGACCGCAAGCCCGGAGAAGACGGCTTCGGTATCAAGGGTAATGGATGACCGCCCCGGGGTGGCGAAGTTATCCGTAGAGATCTCGGCTATGTACCGGGTCAGCGGCGGGTTGTCTGCCCCGTCCCAGTTGAAGATAAATCCGGTGGGATTAACCCCGGCGAACGAGGGGCTGTCCGGGCCCGCTGCTAAAGTCGCGGTGGAGACGGTCGGAGTGAACGCCGTAGGCAGGTCGTCGAGGTTAATGGCCCTGACGCGGAAGTAATAGGTGGTGTTGGGGGCAAGTCCGGCCGGGCCGGAGGAGAGGGCCGTGGCATACGAAACGGCTGCGCCGGCCCCGAAATCTATATCGGTGGAGCGGTTGACCTCGTAGGTAGTGTAGCCCGGGTTGGCGGGTTCGCCCGCGCTCCAGTTAAGGTTCAGGGAATAAACGGCCACGCCGGTAAAAGTGCTGGCTGCCGCGCCGGGCCTGCCCGCCAGGGTGTGGGTCGAAACCAGGGTGGAGGGCAGGCTGTCCGAATGGTCCGTGAAGGCCGTCGCGTAGCGGGTATAGGCGGTGTTGGGGGTAAGGCCTGTTTCGTCGGCCGAAAGCGCGCCGCTGTCTGCCGTGAGCTGGGGCGACCGGTCCGGAGTGCGATAACTGACAGTGCCGCTGTATAGCCTGTACTGCCTGGACGCGGCGGCCGCGTCGCCCCAATCCGGCGCGGCTGTCCAGCTCCAGGTGACGGAGGTAGCGAAAACGCCAGGCGCTGCCAGGCCCGCGGGTGGAGATGCCACCGTGGCGAAAGAGACCACGCCGATACCTCCGGGCTGGGCGTTCGGAACCCCTTCGGGGCCGTTGGCCGATTTTACCCCCTTGGCGCCGCCCGCGGTGCTGATGATGACGGAGAAATCCGCCTGCCTGTAGTAAATCTTAACCCTGCCGCCGCCGCCGCCGCCGCCCGGATAGGGCACATCCCCTCCGCCCGCAATGGCGTCTCCGCCCTTGCCGCCGGAAGCGGTGATGATGCCGCCCACGGCCGCGGAATCCACGCAACGCAGCAGCAAAGACCCGCCGGCGCCGCCCCCGCCGGCGTCAGCCGGTTTGGTGGAGTTGCCGCCGGGTACGCCGCGCGCGAAAATAGAACCTGTTAAAGTGAAGAAGGAGGCTTCCAGATAGATGGAGGCCCCGCCCTGTCCGCCGCTGCCTCCCGTCTGTTCCCCGGCGCCGCCGCCTCCTCCGCCGCCGGAGCCCTGTGAAAGCGAGCCCGCGGAGACCGGCGGGGCAGGATCGTCGTAGGGGTTTCCCCCGATGCCAAGGATCCCGTCGGTGCCGCTGCCGTTGCCCCCATAGCCGCCGTAGCCGCCTCCGCCCCCGCCCATATTGGTGTAGGCTCCTATGCCCGGGCCTCTTCCTTCCCCGTCTCCGCCGGGCTGGCCCGGATCGCCGCCGATCCCTCCGACTTCGCCCCGGCCCGAGCCGTTCAGGACGCCCGAGATGGAAATCGTAGAGGCAAAGACGACAAGGGAGACGCCGGGGGTAACGAAGACCGTTGTTCCCGCGTTGATCTGGAAGAGCCCGACATTGGTGAAGACGCCGCTGAGCACGTCGTTCGGCGAGCAGGGAATAGAATCTTCGGCCGCGCTGCCGGGGCCGCAGATCAGGTTGCCGCCTCCCAGGTCGCGGCCTTCTATGGTGGCGGCCGCGGCCAGGGCGGGCAGCGGCAACAGGGCGGCTAAAATAAGAAGGCGCCGTATCATTTTAGTGCAGCCTCCAGTTTCGCCTTGAGTTTTGACGCGCCTTCACTGCCGGGGTCCAGCTCGAGTATCCGGGCCAGGGTTTTAGACGACTCCGCGTACTGTTTCTTCAGGTATTGATCCACCGCCACATAGTAGAGGCGTTCGGCTTCTTTCTTGTGCGCGGGCTCGACCTTCACGGAAACGGCTGCCCTGGCGGTCTTTAATTTTTCATCGATCCCGGGGGCAGCCGGGGCCATCTTAAGTATGGCCTGGTAGGCCGCGACGGAGGCCTTGAAATCTTTTCTTTCGTCTTCCAGCGCCGCCTCCCTGGACAATTGGGCTACTTTTTCGCGCATGGCCTGGTCCAGTTCGGCGATAAGCGTTTTAGCCCGCTCATTACCGCCGTCCGCTTCCAGCGCCTTCCTGGCTTCGGCGAGGGCCTCCGTTAATAGTCCCTGCTCCCTCAAGCCCTGGGCCCTGGTCAGAAATTGGGAGACCTGGACGTCGAGGATGTCCCTTTGCGCGCGGGCCAGCGTTTCCGTCTCCTGGCTGCCCAGGCGGGATTTTATCGTTTCGATCGCCTGCGCCGCCTCCTCGTTGGCCGGATCGACCTGCAGCGCGGCTTTCCAGTATTCAAGGCTGACCAGTATATTCCCCTGCGCATACTGCTGCCTGGCCAGGATCACGGAGGTTTCGGCCATCTGGCGGTTGAGCTGCAGGGCGTACTCGGCTTTCAGCTCTCCGAGTTTTCTTTCAACCTGCCTGTTCGCGGGGTCCAGCAGGTCCGATTTTTCCAGGTTGCCGATGGCCGCTGGCAGATTGCCATCCCTGGCGGCATTCAGGCCCTCCAGGTAATAGCTGCGGGCCAGCCGCTTGCCCTCTTCCTGGTCCAGCTTTTTCATGCCCCTGCGGATCTCCTCGGCCCTCTCGGGCCCGGTCATGCCGAATTTGATCGAGAGTGAAACGATGTGGCTCGGCGCGAGCTCGTGCAGGAGGATCGCGTAGTCGACCTGGTAGTTGGCCAGCCGCGCCCCGGCGCCCAGCGAAAACCCCTTGGCCTCCAGTCCGGAGCGGACCGCGAACCTGTCCAGATACCAGACTTCCAAACCACCGGCGGGATGGAACCTGCCGCCATAATGGTTCGTCCTGGCGGCGAGGGTAGCTTTAAGATCTTTCCCCATAGCCCGCGTATAGGCCGGAGCGATGTCCACGACCCTCGGGAACGAGACGCTTTTAGAGATCAGGGTGATAGCCGGAGCCATAAGGTTTTGCACGACAAAGCCGATAGAAAGCCCTTTATTGTGACGGTACAGCAGCCCCGCGTCCGCTCCCGTGCCTGAGCCGCTCGCCGTATCTATCCGCTGCGCCGCGCTCTTGAGCCCGACCCCGAGGCTTATTTTGCCACGTATGACCTCCGGCGTATACTCCGCCGGGACCCCGATCGCCCAGCCCAGCTGCAGCAGGGTGTTGCTGATGTCGAAACTGGTCGGGGTGTCAAAGGGGGTCTCCCGCTTTTGAAAATTCCCGCTGGTCTGGCGGAGATAGCCGGCGCCCATGGCGCCCAACCGCTTGAAAGGCAGGCCGAACCCGATGAAGTCGCTGCTGGTCCCTGAGAAAAGGGTTATGTGGTTCACCGTCAGTTCCGGCTTGCTCAGCAGGACCAGGCCCGCCGGGTTCCAGTAAACGGCGCCGGCGTCGTCTGCCAGGCCGGCGAAAGAGCCGGCGAGCCCCAGGGCGCGCGCGCCTACTCCTTCCCGTGAGAACGAGCCGGGCAGTCCGCCGTCGGGCTGCGCCAGGGCGCGGGCCGGCCAGGCCGCTAAGGCCAGGCCTGGAATACAGACAGATAAAAAAAATATCCGAAGTCCGGCGTGAACATCTTCAAGCATCCCTTTCATTTTCTTGCCGATGGCTTGCGAAAACAATGAAAATATCTCCTGCCTTTCCGTCAGGAACGAGGCTTTAGCTCATAGTAATAGGATACCCTTCCGGCGACGGGGCTGCTATGCGGAGTTATACGAGAGGTTATAGGTAGTGTTCACTGGGAGGCGGGCCGGAGGGGGGAGGCCTGATTTTAGAGCGGGGGCGGCCCGGGCCTGGCCGGGCTGAAAAGGGGGCTAAGGAGCCGGGGCGTTAACCGGCAGTTCGAACCAGAAGGTGCTTCCCTGCCCCTCTTCTCCGTCCACTCCGATGCGGCCGCCGTGCGCTTCTACGGATAGTTTGCAGAAGGTAAGGCCCAGGCCGGTTGAATTCTTCTGCCGGCCCGCCGGGAGTTCCACCTGGGCGAATTTCTCGAAGATCCTGCTCCTGTGCTCGGCCGCGATCCCCGGCCCGTTGTCCTGCACGCCCACGCGGACCAGACCGCCGGAGGACTTTATGTCCAGCCGGATAAGCCCTCCGGCCTTGGGCGTGAACTTTATAGCGTTAGCCAACAGGTTCTGGATGACCCTGGAGATCAGTTCGAGGTCCGCCAGGATCTTGGGGGTATTTTTGGGGGGCGTAAACCGGATCTCGCGGCCCGCTAAAAGAGGCTTAAGGCCTGAGACCGCCTCCTTCAGCATGCCGCTCAGGTCGCATTCCGTCAGCTTCAGCTTCAGCTTGCCTTCTTCCAGCCTGCTCGTGTCCAGGACATTGTTGATTATCCGGGCCATCTGTTTCGCCGACCCCAGCGCGTCGCCGATATAGCGCCGGAGATCCGGCGAGAGGGCGCCCGCGGCTTTTTCCCTGATGAGCTCCAGGAAGCCGTAGATGCCTGCCAGCGGCGAGCGGAGGTCGTGTATGATCATGTGCACAAGAGAGTCGCGCATTTCCTCAAGCCTGCGCAGCTTGTCGTAGTTCTCCTGCAACTGGAATTTCTGCCGGCGCAGCTCAAGGTGGGCCTCGACGCGCGCCTCAACCTCCCTGAATTGGAACGGCTTGGTGATGTAGTCCACTCCCCCGGCGCTGAAGGCTTTGATCTTGTCCGCGGTTTCGGAGTGGGCGCTGAGGAAAATGACGGGGATATCTTTTAATTTCTCGTCGGCTTTGAGTTTCGCGCAGACCTCGTAGCCGTTCATCCCGGGCATGGAAATATCAAGGAGGATCAGGTCGGGCGGATCGCTGCGGGCGGCCTGCAGCGCCAGCTTGCCGCTGACGGCGGCCCGCGCCCGGTAGCCCCGCCCTTTCAGCATCTCGGAGAGCAGCTGCAGGTTGGCGGGCGTGTCGTCCACCATGAGGATGCTCGGCGGTTTTTCAGGGAAGTTCGTTTCAGTCATAGATTTCGCGGGAGGCTGCCGGTAAATGCTCAGGCGCAGCGGGGGCCGCAGCCCGTTATTCTTTCGCTGCGGGGGCGGCGTCGCGCGCGGGGCCGTTCACCGGCAGGTCGAACCAGAAGGAGCTTCCCTGCCCCGCTTCTCCTTCGACGCCGATGCTGCCGCCGTGCGCTTCCACTGCCAGCTTGCAGAAGGTAAGGCCGAGGCCCGTAGAATATCTCTTTTGGTCCGTGCGGATCCCAACCTGCCCGAACTTCTCGAAGATCCTCGCCCTGTGCTCAGGCGCGATCCCCGGCCCATTGTCGCTGACTATCACGCGCACCCGGCCGCCGGCGGGCTGCAGCTTCACCTGGATAAGGCCGCTGTTGTCAGGCGTGTATTTCAGAGCGTTCCCGAGCAGGTTCTGGATGACCCTGAAAACGAGTTCCTTGTCCGCCCGGACGAACGCGGGGTTTACAGGCGGGGTGAACCGGATCTTGCGCCCTTCCAGAAGCGATTCCATCCCCGAGGCGCTTTCCTCCAGCAGGCCGCCCAGGTCGCAGTTCTCCAGTTTCAGCGTCATCTGCCCCTCTTCCATCTTGCTCGTATCCAGGACGTCGCTGACTATCTGGATCATTTGCTGCACCGCTTTCATGTTCTCGGAAATGTAGGCCGCCGACTCGCCTGAAAGGACGTTTTTCCTGTCTTCCGTTATAAGCGTGTTGTAGCCGGCTATGACCGTCAGCGGGGTGCGCAGGTCGTGTACGATCATGTGCACCAGGTCGTCGCGCTTTTTCTCAAGCTCGCGCAGCCTGATGTAGTTCTCCTGCAGCAGGACTTTCTGCCGGCGCAATTCCAGGTGCGCCGCGACGCGCGCTTCCACTTCCTCGAACTGGAACGGCTTGATTATATAGTCCACCCCGCCCGCGCCGAAGGCTTTCACCTTGTCCATCGTTTCCGTGAGGGCGCTCAGGAAAATAATGGGGATATCTTTCAGCCTTTCTTCCGACTTGAGCTTCGCGCACACCTCGTAGCCGTCCATTTCCGGCATGCTGATATCCAGAAGGATCAGGTCGGGGGGGTCGTTGCGGGCGGCCTGCAGCGCCAGGCGCCCGCTTACCGCGGCGCGTACCCTGTAGCCGCGCCCCTTCAGCATGACGGAAAGCAGCTCCAGGTTGGCCGGCGTATCGTCCACCATGAGAACGCTCGGCTGATCCTTAACAGGTATCGGTTTAGTCATGGCTGTGGTCTTTCCCGCTGATTTGTGCCCGCCTCCCGGATGGCGGAGCAGTGCGAATGCGGCCGCTATTTCCCCAGCAGGGCGAGTATTCTCTCCGTGTTGAACTTGCCGGCCAGAGCGCGCAGCATCCCGGCCGTGTGGCTGTCCTGGGCTTCTACCCGCGCCGTCAGTTCCAGCAAGAAGTGAAAATCCCCGTTTACGGCGGCTTCGCAGATCTGTGAAACCAGTTCCTCCGGGAGGCGGGCTAAAGCTCCCGGCTTCAGCCCTCCCAGCTCTGCCTCCCCGGCCCCGGCGCCCGCGGCCGGGGCTTCTTCTTCATACAGGTACTCCGCGCCAAGCAGGGTCCGCATCTTCTCGAACAGTTCCGCTTCCCTGAAAGGCTTCAGGATCAGGGCGTCGGCCCCGGCGCCGCACGCCTCCTTGTTTATCTCGCCGAAGATGCTGGCGGTTACCGCTATGATCTTTACCGCCCTGCCGCCGGCGCCGGCCCGGATACGGCGAATGGCCTCATAGCCGTCCATCACCGGCATCCGCAGGTCCATCAGTATGAGCTGCGGCCGCTGCGCTTCGAATTCGATCAGCGCCTCCGCCCCGTTAACCGCCTGGCAGACTTCAAAGCCCGCGGGTGCCAGCAGCTGGCTCAGGAATTCACGGTTATCCTCTTTGTCGTCGACGACCAGTACCTTGTAATGCGGCTGGCCCGGTTTAAGGCCTGTCACGGGGCGCTGCAGGACCTTCCCGGCCGTGTCCGCGGGCGACTCCTCGCGCAGAACCGTGTAAAAGCTGAAAAGGCTTCCCTGCCCCGGCTGGCTTTTTACCGTAATATCCCCGCCCATCAGGCGCGCATAGCCGCGGCTGATGGCAAGTCCCAGCCCCGTACCTGTACCGCCCGCCCGGCCTGCCTGCGCCTGCTCGAACGGGTTGAACAGCCGGGCCAATTCCTGGGGCTCTATGCCCGGGCCCGTGTCCTCTATCTCCGCCGTCAGCCGGAAGTCCTTCCCGGCGGCCGGCAGGGCGCCTAGGCGCAGTATGACAGAGCCCTTTACGGTGAATTTTAAAGCGTTGCTTAGCAGGTTAAGCAGTATCTGCCGCAGTTTGCCTTCGTCGCCCATAACGAAGCGCGGCAAGTCTTTGGTTTGTTCCACCTCCAGCCGCAGGCCTTTGGTTTCGGCCCTCTGCTGGAGCATTTTTTCGACGTCCCCGATCAAAGCGCGCAGGTCGAAGACCGCCGGGTTCAGCGTCGTGCGGCCGGCTTCCGCCTTCGCCATCTCCAGGATATCGTTGATAAGCGACAGCAGGTGCTCCCCGCTGCGGTTAATGGTTTCGATCTGCTGCCTCTGCCTGGGCGTGGCTTCCGGGTCGCGCCGCAGCAGCTGGGAAAACCCGAGTATGGCGTTCATGGGGGTCCGGATCTCGTGGGACATGTTCGCGAGGAAGGCGCTTTTGGAGCGGTTCGCCACCTCCGCCGCTTCCTTGGCCTGGCGCAGCTCGGTCTCGAAGCGGCTGCGCGCCGTTATGTCCTCGATGGAAAGCAGGATGATCCTTTCTTTTCCCGACGCCCTCTGTATCTGCCGGGCGTTCAGCAGCATGATGCGGCGGCCGATGTCGGCGAAATCGTGTTCGACCTCGTAGTTGTCGAAGGTCGCCTTTTGGGGGAGGATGTTTTCGAGCAGCTCCCGGAGCTTCGGTATGTCCCATTGCTTATTGCCCAGGTCGTAGATAAGCTGGCCCACCGTTTCTTCAGGATTAACCTTGAAGACTTCATAGAACGAGCGGCTGGCCGAAACGACCCGCAGGTCCTGGTCGAGGGAGATCAGCGGTTCGCGCACGGTATTGATGATGCTGTCGGAGTATTCGCGGGCGGCGTCTTCGGAGATCTTGGTGGCCGCCAGTTCTTTGCGGGCTTTTTCCAGCCCGTCCTCTATCTCCCTGCGCTCGGTGATATCCTCGATGGCGAGCAGGATGATCCGCTCTTTCCCCGACGCCCGCTGTATCTGCCGGGCGTTCAGCAGCATGATGCGGCGGCCTATGTCGGCGAAGTCGTGCGCGACCTCGTAGTTGTCGAAGGTCGCCTTCTGGGGCAGGATGTTCTCCAGCAGTTCCCGGAGCTTCGGGATATCCCACTGCTTGTTGCCCAGGTCGTAGATCAGCTGGCCTACGGTCTCTTTGGGGTTGACCCTGAAGACTTCATAGAAGGAGCGGCTGGCCGAGACCACCCTCAGGTCCTGGTCCAGCGAGATCAGCGGTTCGCGCACGGTATTGATGATGCTCTCGGAGTACTCGCGGACCGCGTCTTCGGAGATCTTGGTGGCGGCCAGCTCTTTACGGGCTTTTTCCAGCCCGTTCTCTATCTCCCTGCGCGCGGTGATGTCCTCGATGGCCAGGAGGATGATCCGCTCTTTTCCCGAGACTCTCTGTATCTGCCGGGCGTTCAGGAGCATCGTGCGGCGGCCTATGTCGGCGAAATCGTGTTCGACCTCGTAATTATCGAAGGTCGCTTTCTGGGGGAGTATGGTTTCCAGCAGCTCCCGGAGCTTGGGGATATCCCACTGTTTGTTGCCCAGGTCGTAGATCAGCTGCCCTACGGTCTCCTTGGGGTTCACCTTGAAGACTTCGTAGAAGGAGCGGCTGGCCGAGACCACCCGGAGGTCCTGGTTCAGCGAGATCAGTGGCTCGCGCACGGTGTTGATGATGCTGTCGGCGTATTCGCTGGCTTCATCCGCGGTCTTCTTAATGACCTCAAGCTCGCGGCGGGTCTTCTCCAGCCCATGCTCTATCTCTTTTTTATCGGTGACGTCCCGGAACACCATGACGGCGCCGACCACCGCGCCGGCGCGGTTGCGTATCGGCGCGCAGCTGTCGGCGATGGCCCTTTCGCTGCCGGAGCGCGCTATAAGTATGATGTGGTTCACCAGGAGGTGCGTAGTACCGTGCGCCAGGGTTTCCTGTATCGGGTTCTCTGCCGGTTTGCGGGTCGCTTCGTTAACGATATTGAAGATTTCCTGTACCGGGCGCCCTTTCGCTTCCGCCTGCGTCCAGCCGGTGAGCCGTTCCGCGAGGGGGTTGAGGAGCGTGATGCGCCCCTGCGCGTCGGTGGCCATTACGGCGTCGCCGATGGATCTGAGGGTGACGGAGAGCTTTTCTTCGCTGACCTGCAGGGTGCTGTTGGACAGCTCCAGCTCCTTATTCGTGACCTCCTGGACCTCGAGCAAATGCCGCGTTTCGAGGTGGACCAGGTCTTTAAGGCCCTGCCGTGTTTCCCTGTCTATGTAATAGGCCGAGGCGACAGCGAGCAGCAGCAGGAGCAGGCTGGCGGCGACGATGATGGCGAACAGGCGGCGGAGGTTCGAGTGGAAATCCTCGTCGTGCTGTGCCAGGCCGCCCTTCGCAAGCAGGAGGAAGGCGTTGAGCTCGGAGCGGACAGCGTCCATAGACCGCTTGCCCCGGCCGCTTTTCAGGATCCCCAGTATGGCGGCCGCGGCATTCTTTTGGCGCAGTTCGATGAGATTATCCATTTCCGCCATTTTGGCGTCTATTAACGGGAAGACCGCGTTCAGGTGTTTATGGGCTTCGTCGCTTAAGGCAAGAGCCCGCAATTCTTCCTTGTGGCCGCTGATGACGCCGCGCGCAGATAAATACGGTTCCAGAAAAACTTTGTTCCCGGTCAATAAGTAGCCCCGCTGGCCGGTCTCCGCGTCTATCAGGGCGGACATCAGCTTGTTCGCGCTGTCCATTACAACAAAGGTGCGTTTGCGCGCGCCGGCGTCCTTCTTTAGCTGGTCGAAAGTCCAGAGCGCGCCAAGCGCCGCCGTCGCGGCCATCAGCCCGGCCGCGGTCAGTAAAAGTGCGAGCCTGTATTTGTTTTTCATTATGAATTATCCTTGGATGGGGCCCCGCTGGGCGTCCCGGGTTCCCCGGCCGGCGCCGAAACTATGCCAAACGCGCCCCTGATGGCCGGCCAGATCTTCAGCAGGGAGAGCAGCATCGCGGCCAGGATAGGACCTATGAGCACGCCCTGTATCCCGAACATCTGCAGCCCGCCGATGATGGCTATGAGCCCCACCAGCGGGTGCATATCAGCCCGGCCTTTCAGCACCAGGGGGGGGATCAAATTGTCGATGACGCTGGCGGCCAGCGCCATGACCACCAGCAGCGCCATCTGCAGGGCCGACCCCTGCGTAACGTAAAGATAAAGCATTCCCGCCAGCGAAGCGGGAGCCGTGCCCAGCATGGGGATCCACGCGAAGATGAAGGTGAGGCCCCCGGCCAGGAAGGCGCCCGGCACCCCGATAAGCAGGAACCCGGTTACGATCAGGGCCGCCTGGGACGCGGCGGCGGCGAGCCCGGCCAGTACTGCGGAGATGGTGGTGTCGCGGAACGACTGGACGAGCTTTTCCTGCACGTTCCGGTCGAACACGCGCAGGCCGAGTATCCAGGCGACGAACTCTTCGCCGTTGAGCAGGAAGAAGAAGAAGGCGATCATGGCCAGCAGCAGCTGGAGCAGCAGCACGGGGACGCCTTTGCCCAGGTCCAGGACGGCCTTGCTGGTGAGCTGCCCGGTGGCCTGGATCGCGCTTTTGAGCCGCGCGTTGACCTGCGCGGGGTTCCCGAACACCGTCTTGACAAGCTGCCAGCGGCTAAGGGCGGCGGTTATCGACTTGGGCGAAAATTCTTTCAGCTCGGACATCTCATGCCCGATGGCGATCCCCTGTTTTACGGCCAGGATGGAGAAGCCGGCCAGCGGGGCTATGACCAGCAGGAGCAGCAGGGCTGTTACCGCGGACGCGGCCAGCCTCGGGCCCCATTTTCTTGCCCGGAACCAGCGAAAGGCGGGATAGGCGAGCATGGCCAGGGTCCCGCCCAGGAACAAGGACAGCAGGTACGGCGCGATCATCCACAGCACGACGGCCAGGCAGGCGGCCAGGGCCGCCAGGAAGGTAATGACATGGACCCGCTTGGTTGCGGGCGCCTCTTGATTTTTCGTCATAGCTGGGTTCAGGTAAGTCTGCCCCGGGGCTGTTTTCAGACGGCCCCTCCCGCTGTCTGCGCCGCCTGCATCCCGAAGTAGCGGCGCAGCAGCTCGCTGGCCGCCCGGCTTAGCCGGGGCGCGATAAATCTCTTCGCGGGCGCGTCCGTTGAAATCCGGCGTGAGGCTGCGGAGGGGCGGCCCCGCGCGGCCGAT
Organism: Elusimicrobia bacterium GWD2_63_28; assembly: GCA_001799895.1. Taxonomy (GTDB): domain Bacteria; phylum Elusimicrobiota; class Elusimicrobia; order Elusimicrobiales; family UBA9959; genus UBA9959. The sequence continues at coordinate 121,782 of MGUI01000065.1, read as the reverse complement.
GCGCTGAGCGCCCTGGGCTGCCCGCTTTCCCGTGTTTTAGCGCTGCGCTTGGTTTTGTTCACTTTTAATTCTCCCCGGCCCGGCTTGAGCGGCAATATTCATATGATATCTTCCCTTGCCGCCTGCCGCTATGCGGACTTCTACGCGCCCGGATAGGTAAAAATCCCGGCCAGGCGTGAAAAAACCGGTCTTCTTTCGAAGACCGGTTTAATTTTTCCGCTGTTTTAAACCCCGGTTTTTTTCAGGGGCCGCTTTGCTATATGACCTGCAGTATATCGGTCCTGCCTTTTTCTATGAGGGTGTCGGTGTGATAGGGGCTGCCTACGACCTTGAAGCCCCATTTCACGAAGAACCTCTTCGGCTTGCCGCGGAACCCGGCGGCGTCTTTGTCGGAATCGAAGTCGCTCTCCTTGAAGGTGATCACGGGGCTGCCGGCGTGGTAGCTTATGGGGAACTCGTAGACCTTCGTCCCCTTCGAGAAATCGAACATCCTGTCCTGGACAAGTTCCACGCTTACCTGGAACCTGGTGCCCCAGTACCGGCTGGAAGCGCTGCTATCCAGCTTCAGCGTGAACTCGCCGCGCGCCTGGTCGTAGGAGAACTCCCGCAGTTCCAGTATGGCCGCGTCCGGCGCGGCGGGCTTGCGGTAGAGGGGGGTGAACTCGAGGGCGAAACCAGTCTGGACGCCGGGCAGGCCCGTGGTCTTTACCTCGTATTCAAAAGGGCTGGACAGGCTGTAGGTGGCCTCTTTCTTTACGAAATTGTAGCAGAGCTGCATGTCTTCGGCTTCCCCGTTCCACAGTTCGCGGCTGCGCATGGTTACTTCGGTCCTGGCGCTGTGGGTAGAGAGCGTTTCCCATTTGCACTCCTCTACGCCCTGGCTGTTGCGCGCGCAGGTCTCGTAGCCGTAAACGCTGCCGAAGTTGGCCCAGAATTTGGGCGCGGCGCCGTCCTTGCTGGTCCGGCGTACGTCAAAGCACTGCTTTTCGGGAGAAAACTTGGGCTTGCCGGTGTAGACCTTCAAGGCGTCAGTCTTGACCTCCGGCGCGTTTTTCTCGATCATGTGCCGCAGGCTGATCCGCTCCGCCCTGGGCTTGCTGTCGAACAAGGCCTGCATTTCTCCGGCGCCGGCCGCAGAAGCCGTGACCAGGATCGCCAGCAGCGCTATAAGAAGGTTCAGTTTTTTCATTTCCATTTTCCCCTGTTCGTGTTTGGTGCTTAGCCAATACAGAACAATTTGTATGCCAATTATGGAAAAACGCCTGCTTGCCGGCAGGCACGGCGTAAAGTCCGGGACGCTGTTAAGTTGTGAAAGGAAAAACTTACGGCAATATTTTCATTTGAAAATATATATTTTCAGATAAAAAGACCAAAAACCGGCTATGCCGGGAGCTGGGGGCGGCGGGCCGCGAAAAAAAGCGCAGAACGAACTCTTTTTGTTATTATTAAGGCAGGCGGAGCAGACGGGCGCAGGCGCTCCCCCGCTATTTAAATGGAACATGAAACCACCGTTTCTAAAAAGTTCGGCTTGTGGGCCGGCGTGATACTCGCCCTGGGGGCGCTGGCCATGCCGGTGCTGAACCCCGACCTTTTCTGGCATCTCTCCGCGGGTAAATACATTTTTAATAACCTCAGCCTGCCTTCGGCTGATTTCCTCTCCTGGACCGAGGCCGGCGCGCCGTGGACCGATTTCGAGTGGCTGGCGCAGCTGATCTATTACCCGGTTTACGCGCTGGGGGGCAAAACCGGTTTCTTCCTGCTGAAAATGGCGCTGCTGGGCGCCACGCTGCCGGTCTTCTATTCCATACTCAAGCTGAACGGCCTGGGGCGCGGAGCTTACTTCGCCCTGCCGCTCTGGGGCCTGGCCCTGATGGCCAACGCCGACCTGCGGCCTGAGAATTTCAGCGTGCTGTTCTTCGCGCTATTGCTCTGGCGGCTGGAGAAAACCAGGATCGAAGGCTCCGGAGCGCCCTCCCTCCGCGCCCTCGCCGGGCTCGCTCTTTACTTCGCGCTCTGGGCCAATCTGCACGCCGGTTTCGCCTACGGCCTGCTGCTGCTGGCGTTTTACTCGGCTGGCGGCTATGCCGACAGGAAACTGTGGCCGGCCGCAGCGCGGCAGCCCGGTCTTGTCCAGCCCTCTGTTCTCGCCGCCGCTGCCGCCGGGACCCTGCTCAACCCGTGGGGGATAAAGATCTATTCCATACTCTTTGCGCACGCGGCCGAGGCCGGGGCCCTGTCGCGCTACCTGGCCGAATGGGCCCCGCCTACGCTCGTTAATCCCTGGCATTGGCCTTTCATGGCCGCCCTGCTGGCCGGCTTCGGCCTGCTGCTGCTCCGGTTCTTGAGGGAAAAAACCGTGCCGCTGGCGCACCTGCTGGTGCTGGGCGCGCTGGCCTTTGAAGCCTCCCGGCATACCCGGCACATAGTTTTCTTCTGCATGGCGGCCGCGGTTTTTTCCTTCGACGCGGCGGCGCGGCTCTGGGAGCCGGAACGGCTGCTGCGCCGGGGGCGTGTTTTGTTCGGCCTCGCGCTGGTCTATCTGGCCCTGCTGGTCTGGCCGCGCTACGCCGCCTTCAAGGTGAACCTGGGCGAGGAGGCCGCCGGCGCCGCCGCCTACCTGAAGGCCAATTCAGCGCAACTCGCCGGAAGGAAAATGTATAACCCGTGGACCTGGGGCGGCTACCTGGGCTGGGCCCTGAGCCCGGATTACAAGGTCTTCACCGACGGGCGCTACCTGTTCCATAAATACCTGGTCCCGGTCAGCGCGGCCATGGCGGACCAGGAGACCTGGGAAAAATACGCCGTTCAGAACGGCTTCGGGCTGGCGCTGTTCCGCCGGGACCGCGCCCTGCTGCCGCAACAGCTGGCCGGCGGCGCTGCGGTACTGCGGCCTGCCTACCTGCTCTTCATGCCCGAGGAGAAATGGGCGCTGGTCTACTGGGACGCCTTCTCCATTCTTTTCGCCCGCCGGGGCGCGGCCCTGCCGCCGGAGTTCAGACTCCTGCGCGCGGGCGACTTCGAAAGCGTGAAACTGGGCCTTTGCTCCGGCGTGATAACTGAAAAAGCCGTTGAGGCCGAGCTGGCGCTCTACTATAAAGCCGCCGCCGGCGCCCGCTCCACCGGCGAAGCCGACGCCTTCCGCGGCTGGCTCGGCGGCTTCCCCGCGGCCTGCCGCCGTTGAAACCCGACCCCTATTTATATTATTGTTATAGCGTGAACAAACTCAGGCCCAACGCCGCCGCCAAGGTGGCCGGCCCGGCCGCCATCCTCGGCGCGCTCGGCTGGTCTTTCTGGCTTTGGCCGGCGCATTTCCTCTGGGTCTACCCGGCCAGCGGCGCGCTTTTTCTCTGGTTCTCCTGGTCCGGCGAGAAAGAGGTTAAATATATTTTCCTGTTCCTGGTCACGGTAGCCGGGCTGATCCTGCCCGGCGTCCTGAACCCCGCCGAGACTCCCTACCAGATGATAGGCGCCGTGGCCGAGGTGGTCTGCCTCTGGCTGCTGTTCTTCGCCCTGTCCCATTTCGAGAACTCCCGCAAGTCGTCCCGCGAGGCGCTGGCCGCCGAAGAGGCCGCCGCCGAAGAGCGCATCAAAAACCTGGAGGACGAACTGGCCCGCTACCGCATGCACCTCGACAGCACCCTGGCCCGCATCAGGGACAAGGGCGCGCTGTCGGCGGCCATACAGGACATGGGCCTGGCCTCCAGCCCCGACGAGGTGAAGGCCCGCCTCGAAGCCCTGCTGAAGAATTATTTTCCGGGCGCCGCCGTGGAACTGCGCTCGGGCGCGCCCCGGGACTTCGCCGATAAGTGGGTGGCCGAGCGCAAGATCCCGCTGCTGGTGCGCAACTCCGAAACCGACAGCCGCTTCCCCAGGGGCTTCTTCGGGGAGGGAGAGCGCTCGTTCATGACGCTGCCGCTGCACCTCTTCGGGCGCCTGGTGGGCTTCGTGCGCGCCGCGGCCCCGGAGCCGGACCGGTTCAGGGCAGAGGACCTGCGCGGCGCCGAGCTGGCCTGCACGCTGGCCGGCGTCAGCATGGAGAACATCTACCTGTTCGAAAAGGTCAACGAGCTGGCCATCAAGGACGCCCTGACCGGGCTCTACACGCACCGCGCCTTCCAGGCCAGGCTGGAGGAGGAGATGCTGCGCTCCGCCCGCGCCAGGGTGCCCTTCTCCGTGGTGATGGCGGACATAGACCATTTTAAATCCTATAACGACACTTTCGGCCACCAGGCCGGCGACGCCGTGCTGACGGCCGTGGGCGAGGTCATCTCCGCCGGTATACGCGACATTGACTTTGCCGCCCGCTACGGCGGCGAGGAATTCGCCCTGGTGATAACCGGCGCCGGCAAGGCGCAGGCCGCCGCCGCCGCCGAGAAGATCCGGCTCGCCCTCGAGGCCCGCTCTTTCACTTTCGCCGGCAAGCCTTCCCGCGTGACGGCCAGTTTCGGCGTGGCCGAATTCCCCGCGGAAAGCCCCGCCGCCGGGCAGCTGGTGCGCGCCGCCGACGAGCGGCTCTACCGAGCCAAGCAGGGCGGCCGCAACAGGGTGGTGTCCGAATGAACGCCCCCGAACTCTGGACCGCGGCCGCCGCGGCGGCCCCGCTGCTCTCGTATTTCCTGGGCCGCTATAACCGCTGGGGCGGGCTGGCCGCCGGCGCCGCCCTTTTCGCCGCCGCCTCCTTCATGCTGGCCGGCCAGATCTCCGCCGGCGCCCCTTACGCCGCGCTGGCCCTTTGGGCCGCCGCCGCGCTGGCGCATTCGGCGCTGCTCAACGGCAGCGCCGGCACCCCGCCTGACCGCTCCCGGCTGGAGGGAGCGCTGGCCCGCGCCGCGGCCCTGGAGAGGCAGCTGTCCACCATCAAAACCGAGGCCACGGTCAACGCCGCCGGCGAGAAAAAATCCCTGGCCGTCTACTCCGCCGTCAAGCTGCTGTCCGAGACCGTGGAGCCGCAGGCCGCCTCCAAGCAGCTCGGCAAATACCTGGCGGACTATTTCGAGACCGACGAGGCGGCGCTCTACATGGCCGGCGGAACCGCCGGCGGCATGGAGCTTTTCGCTCAGGCGCAGCGGGGCTCCGCCCTGCCGACCTATTCCGAACTCCTCAGGCAGGCCGGCGGCTTCCCGGGAGAGCCCCTGGCCGCCGCGGGCCTGACGCTGGCGCCGGTCTGCGCTGGCGGCGCGGCGCTGGGCCTGCTGGCCGTGCGCGGCGGCTCTCAGGGCCCGGAGTCTGCGGGCCGCTTCGCCGCCGAGATCGCTTTCGCGCTCAAGCGCGTCCTCCTCTTCCGCCAGGTGGAGTGGCTGTCCCAGACCGACGGCCTCACCGGGCTCTGGCGCCGCGGCGCCCTGGACGAAAAAGTGAAGGAGGAAATCCGCCGCGCCGCCGCCTTCCGCACCACGATGGGCTTCATGATAGCCGACATAGACCATTTCAAGCACCTCAACGACACCTACGGCCACCAGTTCGGCGACGCCGTGCTGCGGCGCGTGGCCGAGCTGCTCAAGGCCGGGGTCTACGAGACCGACTTCGTGGGCCGCTACGGCGGCGAGGAGTTCGGCATAGTGCTGCCGCGGGCGGAATCCGCCGGCGTGCTGCGCAAGGCCGAGGCGATACGCTCCCGCATAGAGGCCGAGACCTTCTCGCAGGGCCTCGAGCGGGTCAGGCTGACGGTATCGATAGGCATAGCCCATTTTCCGCGCGACGGACGCACCCCTGAGGATATCGTAGCCAGGGCCGACGCCGCGCTTTACGCCGCCAAGGAAGGCGGCCGGAACCGCGTCATCGACGCCGGCAACCTGTAATTCAGCTGGAGGAACAAATGGAAGAACAGAACAACAGCGGCACCGGCGCAGTACCGCCCGCGGCCCCGCCGCCCGCCCAGGGCCCGGCCCCCGCCGCCGCGCCGCGCGGCGCAGCGCTCTGGCTGAAGGTGATAGCCGTCCTGTACGCGCTGTCCCTCGTGGCGGCCTTCGCGGTTATCAACAAGGCCGACGCCGCCAGGAAGAGCCGGCCGAAGGATATGGAACTTTCCAAACTGACCGGGCTGGGCCAGAAGAAGGACGCGGTGGCCGTGATCCCGATCTACGGCGCCATCTCGCAGGGCAACTCTTCCCGTTCCTGGGACCACGGCAGCCAGCAGACGGCCAAGCGCATAAAGACGCTGGCCGCCAAAAAAGAGGTCAAGGCCATCGTGCTCGACATCAACTCGCCCGGCGGCTCCGTCGGCGCGGTGCAGGAGATCTACTCCGCCGTCCTGCGGGCCAAGGCCGAAACCAAGAAGCCCTTTATCGCGCGCTTCGGCGAGGTCTCGGCGAGCGGCGGCTATTACGTGGCCGCGGCCTGCGACCAGATCGTGGCCCACCCGGGCACGATCACCGGCTCCATCGGCGTGATCTTCGGCCTGAGCAACATAGAAGGCCTGATGAAGAAGATCGGACTGAAGAGCGAGGCCATAAAGTCCGGCAAGCACAAGGACATAGGCTCCATGACCCGGGAGATGACCCCGGAGGAGCGCAAGCTGCTGCAGGCGATGATCGACGATTCCTACGAGCAGTTCGTGGCGGCCGTGGCGCAGGGCCGCAAGATGACGCCCGAGCAGGTGAAGGTGCTGGCCGACGGCCGCATCTACACCGGCAGGCAGGCCAAAGAGAACGGCCTGGTGGACAAGCTGGGCGATCTGCAGGACGCGGTCGACGCGGCCGGCGAGGCCGCCAAGCTGGGCAAGAACCCTCGCGTGCTTTCCGACGGGGACCCGCTGGAGAACTTGTTCTCCCTGCTCGACACCAAGCTCTCGTTCTTCGGGACGAAGGCCGTGACCGAGGCCCTGGACGCCTCCCCGAGGCTCGAGTACCGCTGGACCGGGCGCTGATATGAACCCGATAAATTCTTTATCCGCCCTGATAGAATGCCCGGAGACGCTGGCCGGGCCGGACCGGCCTGAAGGCTTCGGCCGGACCGGCATGCTGGGCTACCTGGCCGGCACGGTGGGCCTCTTCGTCTGCATGCGGCTGTTCTCGGCGGTGCCGCCGGGCTTCATGTCCTTCTCCGTGGTGCTGCTGTTCGTGCTGGCCGCCAACTTCCTCTTCGCCGGGCTGATAGGCCTGTTCATGGACCTGACCGGCGCCAGGGGTAGCGCCGGCCGGCTCTTCCTGGCCTTCGGCTGCACGGATTATTTCCTGGCTCTGCTGGTGCCGCTGGCCTTCTTCGCCAAGCTGGGCGTGCTCAGCGCCTTTCTCTGGTTCTGCCTCTGCTTCCTGCTCGTGATCTACGCGCGGGTACGGCTGATCCGGCGGCTCTACCCGGTCTCGGCCAACAAGGCGCTGCTGTCGGTGGCGCTGCCTTACGCCGGGCTCTGGGCGCTGTTCTCCCTGGCTTTCGTCTACGCGATAGCCTGGCTGGTCTGGCTAGTGATCTGAGATGTCGAAGATACCGCAGGTAAAAGAGTTCGACGGCCTCCCGGTGGTTACCGCCGAGAAGATGAAATACCTGGACATGAAAGCGTCCAGGGAATATTCCATCCCTTCGGCCGACCTGATGGAGAACGCCGGGCGGGCGGTGGCCGAAAAGGCGCTGGAGTATGCCGCGGCCGAACTGAAGAAAGGCCCGGCGGAACTGCGGGCCGTTATCTGCTGCGGCAAGGGGAATAACGGCGGGGACGGCCTGGTGGCCGCGCGCTACCTGAAGCTGGCCGGCGCCGCAGTTAAAGTTTTTATCCTGGCGCCCAAGGAAAGCGGCTACGGCGAGCTGGTGGTGAAGAACCTCGAGGCCGCGCGCGCCGCCGGCGTGACGGTGGCGCTGGCCGGCAGGGAGGACCTGGACGCCCTGAGCGCCGAGTTCGCCGCCGCCGACCTGCTGCTGGACGCGCTGCTGGGCGTGAGCGCCGTCGGCAAGCCCACGGGGCCCGTGCACCGGGTGATACAGCTGATGAACAAGAGCGCCCGGCCCATAATCGCCGTGGACATCCCGTCGGGCCTCAGCCCGGATACCGGCCACCACAGCGGCGTTTATATCATGGCAAAACTGACCTTGACCCTGGGCTTCGCGAAGTCCGGCCTGATGGCCGCGCACGCCCAGAAGAATACCGGCGTCATAAAAGTGCTGCCCATCGGCTACCCGGCGGCGCTGATAGAAGAGGCCAGGCGCTAGAGCGGAGGGGGGCAATGAAGATCATCATAGCGGACGACGACCAGAACCTGCTGGCCATGCTGGTGCCGCACCTGGAGCACCAGGGGCACGCCGTAACGGTGGCCGCCTGCGGCACCGACCTGTTCAAGAAGATCAAAGAGGTGCGCGCGGAGCTGATCATTTCGGACATCAACATGCCCGGCTTCGACGGGGTGGAGATCTACTGCAAGGCGCGCGCCATGCCCGAGTACGCGGCCGCGCCTTTCATACTCTGGAGCGGGCTCGAGACGGCCAAGGGAGCCGCGCTGGCCAAGGCCGATCCCAAGCTGCGCTTCCTGAAGAAACCTTTCGGCCTGGCCGCGCTGCAGAAGGCCATCGACGAGGTCACGGACCTGCCCTTCTTCGGCGACTACGACTCGCCCTCCGGCAAGCCGGGCTTGAAACTGTAGGGCTCCCGCGCCGCGTGATGCATGAACCCCGGACTCTTCGATAAACTGCGGCGGCTGCGCTACGCGTGGCTGTTCCTCCTGGCCTTCGCGCTGCGCGCCGTCTTCCTGCTGCAGTGGCTGGACCTGCCCTATCTCTCTGCGCTCAGTTCCGACGCCTGGGCCTACGACAGGTGGGCCCTGGAGATACTGGAGAACGGCCCGCTGCGGCATACGGCTTTCTACCAGTCCCCGTTCTACCCCTACTTCCTGGCCGGCTTTTATAAACTTTTCGGCCATCAGCCGGCCGGTGTGCTGTGGCTGCAGGCGCTGGCCGATTCCTGCACCTGCCTGCTGGTCATGCGCCTGGGCGAACGCTGCTTCGGCGGCCGGGCCGGCCTGTGGGCGGGACTGCTCTGCGCGCTTTACCGCCCCTTCATCTTCAGCGCCGCCGTGCCGGGCAAGGAAACCTTCGCCGTGCTCTCGGCCGCGCTGTTCGCGCTGCTGGCGCTGCGGGCCGGGGGTACCGGGCGGGCGCGGGATTATTTTTATTGCGGCCTGGCCGGGGGCTGGGCGGCGCTGCTGCGCACCAACGCCCTGCTGTTGCTGCCCGCCCTGCTCCTCTGGGCCTGGCAGCGGGAGCCGGCCAGGCGGCTTTTAAGGTCCGCCGCCCTGCCGCTGCTGCTGGGCGCGGCCCTGCCGCTGCTGCCCGCGGCGCTGCATAACTGGGCGGCCAGCCGCGACCTGGTGCTGGTAAATTATAACGGCGGGTACACTTTTTACCTGGGGAACAACCCCTCGGCCAGCGGGACCGGCATTTACCCGCCCGGCTTCAGTTCCGCCCCCCCGCTGGAAGAGAGCCAGCCGGCGCTGATAGCCGAAAGAGAGTCGGGGCGGGAACTGAAGCCCTCGGAGATCTCCGCCTTCTGGTTCCGCAAGGGATTAGCGTTCATCGCTGAAAACCCGGGGGCCTGGCTGAAGCTCACCGCCGCCAAATTCTTTTTCTTCTGGAACCGCTACGAGATCCCCGACAACTACGACCTGCAGTTCATCTCGGGGCAGTTCGCTACGCTGCTGCGCTGGCCGCTGGTCTCTTTCGCCCTGGCCGGCTGCCTCGGCGCCGCCGGGCTGTTTCTCTGCCGCCGCAAGGAAAGCTCCGGCCTGCTGCTCTTTCTCTTTGCCGCGTATTTCGCTTCGCTGCTGCCTTTCTGGCTGACCGATCGCTACCGCCTGCCGGCCCTGGCCTTGCTGCTGCCGCTGGCGGGGGGGATGCTGGATTACGCCGGAACCGCGCTGGTCTCCCGGGATTGGCGGCGCGCCCTCAGGCCCGCCCTGCTGGCTTCGCCCCTGCTCCTGGTCTGCCTGCTGCCGACGCCGTTCAACCGCAGTTTTGCCGAGGCCTCGGGCTGGGTACAGCTGGCTCTGGTTTACGCTGAAACCGGCGACGGTGCCGGCGCCGTGCGGGCCTTCGAAATGGCGGAAGGGTCGGACCCCGCCGCGCTAACCCCCGAACTGCTCGCGGCGGCCGCATCTTTCCTCGAGCGCCGGGGAGACCTGGAAGCCGCCTCCGTACTGCGGGCGGCCAGGGACGGGCTCGCGGCTTCCCGGATAAAATAAAAAGCCGGGGCTGTCCCCGGCTTTTTTAAAGCGCGCGCGGTTATTTCAGGCCTACTACGGCCTCCACCACGTTCACGGCGTGGTCGCCCATCTTCTCGAAGCTGTTGAGCAGGTCTGAATAGAGCGGGCCCACGCCCGCGCCGCAGCTGCCGCTGGAGATGCGCGTCATGTGGTTTTCGCGGTATTCGTTGCGCAGGCGGTTCAACTCGTTCTCAAGTTCCCAGATGCGGGCCATGATGTCGCCCTCGGGTTTGAGTATGAAACCGCGCGTCTCTTCCAGCATGCCGCGCGCGTGGGAGGCGATCTTGATGAGGTCCGCGTAGGCCTCCTTCGTCAGGGCCAGCCCCGGTTCCCGGGTGCGGCCCAGCAGGTTGGCTATCTTCTCGCCGTAATCGCCCATCTTCTCAAAGTCGTTTATCATGCTCATCAGCGAGAGCACCTCGCGGCTGGTCTTGTTGGAGAGCCGCTCGTGCACCAGCGCCGCCAGGTAATTGTTGATCTTGTGCTCCAGCACGTCGGTGGTCTTCTCGTCGGCCTTGATGGCGTCTATCTCATGGTCCTCTATTTTGCCGTCGGCCAGCGCGTCGGCCACCTTAGCCATCATACCGGTCACCACGCCGGCCATATGGTCTATCTCCTTGCGCCCCGCGTCTATGGCCAGCTCGGGCGCCCTGGCGAAGGGCGTAGTTAAATAGATCAGCTCGTGCTCCTTGGGCCCGCTTACCTTCTCGTCAGGCATTATCAGCAGCACCAGCCGCTCGAACTGATTGATAAAGGGCAGCATCAGGGCGGTGTTCATTATGTTGAAGACGGTGTGGAAAGCCGAGATGTGCAGCGGGATGGCCACCAGCAGCGCCGCTTCGCTGGTTCCGTAGGGCGCGCCTGGAACTATCAGGTCCACCAGCCGTATTATAGGCGAAAACAGCAGCGTCACCCAGATCACACCCAGGACGTTGAAGAGGAAATGGCCTATGGCCGCCTGCTTGGCGGTGCGCGAGGCGCCCAGGGCCGCCAGGTTGGCGGTGATGGTGGTGCCGATGTTCTCGCCCAGCACCAGCGCCGCGGCGGCGGGGAAATCTATGATGCCCTTGGCCGCGGCGGCTATGGTGACGGCCATGACCGCGCTGGAGGATTGGAAGACCACGGTCAGTATGGTGCCCACCGCTATCAGGCCCAGGCGCGGCAGAATATCGGCGGGAGAGAACCTGGCTATCCAGGCCAGCACCTCGGGGGAGTTGCGCAGGTCCGGGATGCCGTCCTTGATAAGTTCAAGGCCGAAGAACAGCAGGCCGAAGCCCACCATCACCTCGCCTATGCGGTGCGGCCACTTCCAGCGCTTGATAAAGCGCGAGAAGAAGCCGATGCCTATCAGCGGCAGGGCGAAGGCGGAGATCTTTATCTTGAAGCCCAGCAAACTGACTATCCAGGCCGTGACCGTGGTGCCGATGTTGGCGCCGAAGATCACGCCCAGCGACTGTGAAAGGGTGAGCAGACCGGCGCTGGCGAAGCCTACCACCATGACGGTGGTGGCGCTGGAGGATTGGATGATGGAAGTTACAGCGAAACCGGAGAAAGTGCCGGCCAGCCTGTTGGTGGTGGCCTTCGCCAGCATTTTCCGCAGGCCCTGGCCCGCGCTCTTCTGCAGGCCCTCGCTCATGATCTCCAGGCCCAGCAGGAAAACGCCCAGGCCGCCCAGGAGGTAGAAGAACATTTCAAGACCTTTCAGCATTTAATTGTCCCTTGTCCGGAAGGATGGCGGCGCAAAAGGCCGCTATAAAATTATACCAGCGCGGAGGAGCGCGGGGGTGTAAAGTCTGTGTAAAATAGGAGCGGCGTCAGCGCGGCAGCAGCGCCGCCAGTTTGCCCGACAGTTCGGCCAGGTGCTCGCGCAGGCGGGGCTGTTTTTTCAGCATCAGCGGCAGCAGGGTGCCGCGTATCCAGTTGCGGGTGTAGTGTTCGTCGTCGTTGGTGTGGTCCTTCCGGGAGGGCAGCGCGTTGAACTTTATATACTCCTCGATCTCCCGCCTGGAAACGGCGAGGAAGGGGCGGATGAGCTCCACGCGCGTCCCGCCGCTGCGGCAGAGCTCGCGGCGTTCCGGGATGCCCAGCAGTCCTTTGGGCTCGGTGCCGCGCAGCAGGTTGAGTATCATGGTCTCGGCATGGTCGTCGGCGTGGTGTGCGGTGGCCACCAGGCGGCATTTTTTCTTGAGCGCGGTTTTAGACAGCAGCGCGTAGCGGGCATTGCGGGCCGCGTGCTCTATGCCGGTGCCACTCTTCTTTGCCAGCGCCTTCACGTCCGCGGAAAGTATGGTGGTCTCGATGCTGTAGCCGGCCCCCAGCTTTTTTACAAAGGCCGCGTCCCTGTCGGCCAGGCGGCCGCGCAGCTTGTGGTTGATATGGCAGATGTGCAGCTTCAGGCGGTGGGCCCTGGCCTGCCCGGCGAAGTAGTCCAGCATCGCCACCGAATCGGGACCCCCGGAGACGGCCAGCAGGATAGAGTCGCCGTCGTGGAATAAATGACGCCGCCTGGCGTTGGCGGTCACCCGGTTCCAGAAATTGAGGGTTACTGCTTTTTTCGGGGGCATAACGAGATTATAGCAAAGCCCGGCCGCGCCTATTTTACAAGGAATTTACCCCAAGGCGGGCCCGGCTGTTATAAAATATAGCCAGCCTATGAACGAAAAGATCCTGGTGGTCGAGGACGAGAAGGATATAGCCCGGATGATAGAGTACAACCTCAAAAAAGAGGGGTACCGGCCCGTGCTGGTCCACGACGGCTCCTACGCCGCCCTGACCGCCGCCAAAGAGAAGCCCGCGCTGGTGCTGCTGGACCTGATGCTGCCCGGCCTGGACGGCCTGGAGGTCTGCCGGCGGCTGAAGGCTGACGCCAAAACCTCCGCCATCCCTATTATCATGCTGACCGCCAAGGGCGAGGAATCCGACAAAGTACTGGGCCTGGGCCTCGGCGCGGACGACTATGTGACCAAACCTTTCGGCCTCAAAGAACTGCTGGCCCGCGTGCAGGCGGTGCTGCGGCGCGCCTCCGTGAAGGCCGCCGCGGCGGAGGCCCCGGGGAAACTGAAGGCCGGGACGCTGGAACTGGACGCTGCCAAAGTACAGGTCCGCCTGAAGGGCGGGCCCCTGGAACTGACCTCCAAGGAATTCGAGCTGCTGAAGGCGCTGATGGCCTGCGGCGACCGCGTGCTGACCCGCGAAGAACTGCTGGAGAAGGCCTGGGGCCTGGACGCCTCGCTCGAGGTGGAGACCCGAACGGTGGACGTGCACATCGGCACGCTGCGCAAGAAACTGGGCAAGGAAGGCCGGCGCATAATCACCGTCAAGAATTACGGCTACAGGTTCGACGGGGAATGAATTTCTTTTCCACTTTTAAATTCAGGATAGCCCTGTCCTACGCGCTGGCGGCGCTGCTGGCCCTGGGCGCCGCCGCCCTGCTGCTCGACAGCACCGGCGCGGTGCCGCTGGCCGCGCTGCGCGGGCACGCCCTTTCCGTGTTCGGGCTGTCGGCCCTCCTGGCCCTGGGCGCCGGGTGGCTGGCCACGCTGCTGCTGGCCCGGCAGTTCGGCGAAATAATCTCCGGCTCCAAGCGCTTCGCCGGGGGGGACTTCGATTACCGCATCCCGGTGGGCTCGTCGGGCGAGCTGCGCAGGCTTTCCGAAACTCTCAACTTCATGGCCGGGGAGCTGGGCGCCAGGATGCGCGACGCGGAGCTGCGCCGGCTGGAGCTGGAGGCCGCCTTCCGCGACATGTCCGAAGCCATTTTCTTTACAGACGGGGCCGGCGTGATAACCCGCATGAACCCCCGCGCGCGCCAGCTGATGGGCGTGAAAGGCTTTGAGCCGGAGGGGATGCGCCTGTCGGGCATGCCCGGCGGCGACGAGCTTTCCTCGGCGGCCATCAAGGCCCTCTCCAGCGGCGGCCCGGTGGCCTTCGAATTCGAGCCGGCTCCCGGCACGCTCCTGGCCGTCAGCGCGGCCCCCATCCTGGAGGGCGGCGCCGTGCGGGGCTGCGTGCTGGTGGCCCGCGACATTACCGGCCCCCGGAAATTAGAGACGATGCGCAAGGATTTTGTGGCCAATGTCTCGCACGAGCTGAAGACGCCGCTTACCGCCATCAAGGGCTGCGCCGAGACACTGCTGGGCGGCGCGCTTGAGGATAAGGAACACGGTCCGCAGTTCGCCAAGAGCATCTTCGAGCAGGCCGTGCGCCTGGAAAACCTCGTCGACGACCTGCTGAAGATCTCCTACGCGGAGTCGGGCAAGGCCCGGGCGGAAAAGTCCGCCGTGGAGCTTAAGGCCCTGGCGGACCAGAGCGCCTCCGGACTTGCGGGCCTGATGGCCAAGAAAAAGATATTCCTGTCCAACCTGGTGCCGGCCGGGCTGGCCGTCAGCGCCGACCGCGGCAAGCTGGCGCAGGTGCTGATAAACCTGCTGGACAACGCCGTGAAGTACGGCCGCGAAGGCGGCTGGGTAAAGGTTTCCGCCTCCGAAGAGCCCGGCGCGGTGAGGGTCTCGGTGGAGAACAACGGCCCCGGCATACCCGCCGAGCATCTGCCGCACATCTACGAGCGCTTCTACCGGGCCGACAAGGCCCGCTCCCGCGACCTGGGCGGCACCGGCCTGGGGCTTTCTATCGTGAAGCACCTGGTCGAACTGCACGGCGGCTCCGTCGGCGTGGAAAGCTCCGAGGCGAGCGGGTCCCTCTTCTGGTTCACCCTGCCTAAGTAAGCCGCGCTTTTTTTAATATTTTACCTGCGCTTCGCGCTGCTACTTCATCTCAGCGGTCAGGGGCGGTGAAGCCGCAGGAGGCGCAGTAGGGGGGCATCGGAGTTTTGCCCGCTATGCTGTCGCGCAGGGCCAGGGCTTCCGGGCTGGCCAGTATTTCGACCAGGGGTCTTTCCTTAATATTGCCCAAAGCCAGCGCTCCGTCAAAATCCGCGCAGCAGGGCACCACGCGGCCGTCGCTCAAAATGCCGAAATGGTGGCGCAGCCCGAGACAGCCCTTTTTCTCTTTGCCGCCTTCGCCGCCGGGCCAGTCAAAAATACTTCCGAAATTCAGGTACACGCCCTCGCGCAGTTTTAGCCCGTCCCGGACCCGCTCCCCCTGGCCGGCTTGCGCCAGCGACCCCAGCAGGGAAGCTTTAGTTTCCCTGATAAAAGAGTCTTCCGGGTCTCCGCGGAGGCGAAAACTTACAATAAGCCCGGGCGGCTTCCCCAGCGCGAAATCCGTAAGCCTGCCCAAGGTTTGGGCGCGAAGGGCGGGGGACAGTCCGCCTAAAGCTTGCAGCGAGATTGAAACCTGGCCCAGGCATTTCTCATTGAAGAGCCCAGGCCCGAATTTATCCAGCAGGACGCCGTTGGTTACGAGGTTGACTTTAAGCCCCAGCCGGGAGCACACGCCGAGTATTTCGGGGAGCCGGGGGTGCATGAACGGTTCGCCCAGGAGATGCAGGAAGACTACGGACGCCAGCCCTCCGGCCTGGGCCGCGGCGCTTTCAAAGGTTTCAAGGGACATTGCCGCCTTAGCGCGCGAAGACGCCGCACAGAAACCGCAGGCCAGGTTGCAGGTGTTGGTTATTTCTATAAAGGCGCGCCTGAAAGGTTTTTTCATCTGCAAATAATTATAGCAGGCGCGCGCCTATAATTTAAGTGCCGCCGCCATTTCAAAAGAAGACCCGCTCCCGGGCCGCCTGCCTGGTGCGTGCGCCAGATGGAGGGGACGTTGATTCCTAATTCCTAAAATTCGCGATAGCCTTATTTTAAGTATGGAAATTAGGAATTAGGAATCAACGTCCCCTGGATTTACCCGCATTTTACCCGCGCTTCACGCCGCTTTGACGCGGCTTTCCTAGACTATAGGCATGAAATTCACCCAACTCATGCTCGCGGTTCTGTTTTTCTCGGCGGCCATGCCCGCCCGCGCCGGCGAACTGGATCTGCTGCTCGACCGGCTGGTGGAAAAGAACGTGATAGACCCCGGCGAGGCGCAGGAGATCCGCGTCGGCACGCAGGAAGAGGTAAAGAAAGAAATCTCCCAGCAGCGCCACGCCACGCTGCCGCTGTGGCTGCAGACCATGAAGCTGCGCGGCGACGTTCGCCTGCGCTACCAGTTCAACGACAACCACAACAAGGCCCTGACCCAGCACCGCGGGCGCTTCCGCCTGCGCTTCTTCGCCGACGCCAAGGTGAACGAAAAGGTGTACATGGGCTTCGGCTTCGCCAGCGGCTCCAGCACTGACCCGCGCTCCACCAACCAGACCTTCGGCGACAATAACGCCAAGAAGAGCCTGTGGATAGACTATGTCTTCGCCGAATACAACGCCAGCGACAACCTGGCCCTCACGGCCGGCCGCACCAAGAACCCGCTGTGGCTTACCAGCGACATGCTGTGGGATACCGACGTGAACATGGAAGGCCTCAGCGCCCGCGTCAGCCTGCCGGTGAACTATAACTGGGATATCTTCGCCAATGCGGGTTTCATGGCCCTGGCGGAATCTTCCTCGGATCCCAAGGATCCGTATATGCTCTTCGCCCAGCCCGGCGTGACCTGGCGCGACAATGACGGCGTCTATGATATGAAAGCCGGGGCAGCGGTGTACGCGTTCAACAATATAGAGCACTCTTCGGAGCTGGCACACCGCCCTTCCACCACGGACGGTTATCAGAAATCAAATACCCTGGTGAGCGGCCAGTACAAGTACAGCTACGACGCGATCAGCCCGGAAATAGAGCTCAACGCCAATATCCTGGAGCCCGTGTCGCTGCCGCTGGTCACTTCCCTGCTGGGCTACAATGTCAGCTACACCGGGCTTTTCGGCAACTATATAAAGTCGCTCGACCACGGCAAGAACTCCGAGGGCTGGATAGCGGGGTTCAAGGTGGGCCAGCGCAAGGTGGAGGACGCCGGGCAGTGGCAGCTGCGCTACTCCCTGCGCCGCCTGCAGAAGGACGCCTGGCTGGACAATTACCCCGACTCCGACTTCTACGGCGGCGCCGTCAACGTGAAGGGCCACGAGGTGCTGCTGACGCTGGGCCTGCTGCGTTCCTTCGCCATAGACCTGGACTATTACCAGACGCAGCCCATAGCCGGGGGTCTGAAAAAAGAAAAGCTGTTCCAGGCCGACATCAACCTGAAATTCTAAAGAACATAATAGGAGACTAAAATGAAAAAACTTATAACCATCGTAATGCTGCTCGGCCTGGCCGCCCAGGCCAGCGCCGGCAAGATAGTGCTGGAAGGCTCCACCACGGTGCTGCCCATAGCTCAGCGGGCCGCCGAGGTCTTCATGAAACAGAACCCCGACGCTGACCTTTCGGTGCGCGGCGGTGGCTCGGGCGTGGGCATAGCCTCTATCATAGACGGCACCTGCGACATAGCCGACGCCTCGCGCGCCATCAAGCCCGCGGAACTGGAGAAGGCCTCCAAGAAAGGGCGCGACCTGAAGGCCCATATCATAGCCATGGACGGCATCTCGCATATCCTGCACCCGTCCAACCCGCTGAAGGGCCTGACGCGCGCGCAGATTAAACAGCTCTACACCACCCGCGTGAAGAACTGGAAAGAGATCGGCGGCCCCGACCTGAAGGTGGTGGTCATATCGCGCGATAGCGCCAGCGGCACCTTCGAGGCCTTCAGCGAGCTGGTGCTCGACAAGAAGAAGGTGCGCCCCGACGCCATCATGCAGGCCTCCAACCAGGGCATAGCCAGCATAGTGGCCCGCACGCCGGGCGCCATCGGCTACGTGGGCCTGGGCTATGTCACCGATTCCGTGAAAGCCATAGCGGTGGACGGCGTGATGCCCGACAAGAACTCGGTGCTGCGCAACAAGTACGCCATCTCCCGGCCGCTGTTCATGTACACCGTGGGCGCGCCGCAGGGGGACATCAAGAAGTTCATCGACTTCCTGAAGGGCCCCGAGGGCCAGAAGATAGTCTCCGAAGAGGGCTTCGTCGGTCTGAAATAAGCCGCCGCTCCGCAAAGCGAAAGGCCGGCTCCCCGCCGGCCTTTCTTTTGGCCCCGACGGGGATATATTGTAAACTGACGGTGATGCCCCCTGCCCGTAAAGCACGCACCAGGCTGCTCAAGCCCTCCCAGGCCATACACGCCCTGCACCCGCAGGTCCCCAAGAACGAGGTCATACACGCCCTGCGCGAGCGTGTAAAGGAACTTACCGCCCTGCACTCCACCGTTTGTGTGCTGCAGGACGACCAGCTTACCACCAGCGAGGTGCTGGACCGGATAGTCCGGCTTATTCCGCCCGCCTGGCAGTACCCCGAGATAACTGCGGGCCGCGTGCTGCTGGGGGATTGCGAAAGCCGCACCCCGGGATTCAGGCGGACCCGCTGGCTGCAGGCCTGCGATTTCCGCGTCAGCCCCGAGCTCTCGGGCCGCGTGGAAGTGTATTACCTGAAGAAAATGCCGCCGGAGTCTGAGGGCCCCTTCCTGGCGGAAGAGCGCAACCTCATAAATTCCCTGGCGGACATGCTGCGCGTCTACTTCGAGCGCAAGCTCGCGTCCAGGGCCCTGCTCGACGCGCACAAAGACCTTGAGAAGCGCGTCAAGGAGCGCACCGCCGAACTTCAAAAACTCAATACCGCCCTGAAGGCCGAAGTCCGCGAGCGCGAGCTACGCCAGAAAGAGATCCTGTCCTACCAAGAGAAGCTGCGCGGCCTTTCCGCGGAGCTGATACTTACCGAAGAGCGCGAGCGCCGCGAGATAGCCACCGACCTGCACGACGTGATAGGCCAGACGCTGGCCATGGCCAAGATGAAGACCGGCGCGCTGCGCGGCCTTTGCGCCGGCCCCGACGCCGCCGGCGGCCTCAAAGACCTCACCTCTTTTATCGACGAGGCCATCCTCGCCACGCGCAGCCTCACCTTCCAGCTGGCCTCGCCGATACTCTACGAGCTGGGGCTAGAGAGCGCCCTGGAGCGCCTGGCCGAGGATACGCGCAAGCGGCACGGCCTGCGGGTGGATTTCAGCGGCGACGGCAAGAACAAACCGCTGCCCACTGAGACCAGCGTACTGATCTTCAAGGCGGTGCGCGAACTGCTGATGAACGCGGTAAAACATGCCAAGGCGACCGTGGTGCGCGTGCGCGTGCGCCGCGCCGCTGGCAAAATAGCCGTCACCGTGCGCGACAATGGCCGGGGGTTTACCGCCGGGGCCGCCGCCGGCTACGGCACCGACCGCCGGGGCTTCGGCCTGTTCTCCATCCGGGAAAAGGTCTCGCACCTGGGCGGCGCGTTCCGCCTGAGCACCAGCCCGGGCGCTGGCACGCTGGCCGTTATAACCGCCCAGCTGGGCAAAGGCAAAACACATGGAAAAGAAAATCCTCATCTGCGACGACCATAAAATTTTCCGCGAAGGCCTGCGCGCCCTGCTGGAGGGGCAGCCCGGAGTTAAGGTCGTGGGCGGAGCCCGCGACGGACTGGAGGCCGTGAAACTGGCGAGGGACCTGTCGCCGGACATCGTGATAATGGATATTTCCATGCCCGGGCTCAACGGCATAGAGGCCGCCCGCAAGCTGGCCAAGGTTAAGAAATCCGCCCGCGTTATAGCGCTGTCCATGCATAACGACCGCAAGTACGTCACCGAGATCTTCAAAGCCGGCGCGCGCGCCTACCTGCTCAAAGATTCCGCCTTCGAAGAGTTAATGGACGCCATCAAGGCCGTCAGCTGCGGCCGATACTTCCTCAGCGCCGGCATTACCAGCATAGTGCTCGGCGATTACATCAAGAGCCCGCCGCGAGACCCGCGCAGCGTATTCACCCTGCTGTCCGCCCGCGAGCGCGAGGTGCTGCAGCTGCTGGCCGAAGGCCTGCGCACTAAGGAAATATCGCATAAACTCTCCCTCAGCGTGAAGACCGTGGAGACCCACCGCAAGAAGATCATGGAGAAACTCGCCATCACCAGCATTGCCGGCCTTACCCGCTACGCCGTCAAGGAAGGCCTGATAAGCCTGTAGCGTGTAAGGTATTTCTCCCTATACTCTCAGGGAATCCCTGATACCTCGCCCCTCCGGCAATCCCTATAATTGGGTATAGCGCGGCCGTCAGCGCGCGTACACCAACGGAGGGATACTATGTTCGATACCGGAAATACCGGGTTCATGCTCGTGTCGACCAGCCTCGTCATGCTCATGACCCCCGGCCTCGCCTTCTTCTACGGCGGGCTCGTAGGCCGCAAGAGCGTGCTGGCCATCATGATGCAGAGTTTCGTCTCGCTGGGCATAACCACGGTGCTGTGGTACGCTTTCGGCTACTCGCTGTGCTTCTCGGGCGGCGAGGGCGCTATCATCGGCAACCTGGACATGGCCTTCCTGCGCGGCGTGGACCTCAACACCGTCTTCGCCGGTTCCAGCAGCATCCCGCTCCTGGTGTTCTTCGCCTACCAGATGATGTTCGCCCAGATCACCCCGGCGCTCATAACAGGCGCGTTCACCAACCGCATCAACTTCAAGGCCTACCTGGTGTTCCTGGTGCTCTGGCTGATCTGCGTATACTTCCCTCTCGTCCACATGGTGTGGGGCGGCGGCGCGCTGGCCAAGTGGGGCGTGCTGGACTTCGCCGGCGGCATAGTGGTGCACGCCACGGCGGGCTTCGCGGCGCTGGCCTCGGTGTTCTTCGTGGGCAAGCGCAAAGTGACCGATGCGCCGCACAGCATACCGCTGGTGGCGCTGGGCACGGGCCTGCTCTGGTTCGGGTGGTACGGCTTTAACGCCGGCAGCGAACTCAAGGTGGACGCGGTCACGGTGCTCGCTTTCGTGAATACCGACATCGCGGCCTCTTTCGCGGCCGTCACCTGGCTGGCGGTCTCCTGGTTCTTCGAGGGTAAACCCAAGTTTCTGGGGCTGCTGACCGGTTCCATAGCGGGCCTGGCCACCATCACCCCGGGGGCCGGTTTCGTCACCACCAAGGCGGCGGTGTTCATCGGCATCATGGCCAGCCTGGTCTGCTACCTGGCCGTCCATCTGAAGAATAAACTGGGCTGGGACGACGCGCTTGACGTGTGGGGCGTGCACGGCGTGGGCGGAGTGCTGGGCGTGATCCTGCTCGGCGTGTTCGGCACCACGGCGGTCAACGCCGCGGGGGCCAACGGCCTGTACCACGGCGGCGCGGCCTTCTTCGGCAAGCAGGTGGCGGCGGTGTTCGGCACCGCGCTGTACGCCTTCGTCTTCTCCTACGCGGCGCTTCACCTCATCAATGTCTTCACCCCGGTGAAGACCACCGGGAAAGAGGAAGAGGCCGGCATGGACGAAGTGCAGCACGGCGAAACCGCTTACCTGCACTGAGGATTCGCTCTCGCGCCCGTCCCATACCCCCCTAACCCCGGGACGGGCGCGCGACAAATTTAAGGAGAAAAAACAATGAAGAAAATATTAATAGCGGTACTGTTGTCGATCCCGGCTTGCGTCTGGGCCACCCCGTCCACCCAGGTCTGGATCCCGTCCACCGACGTGCAGAAATTCAAGAGCGTGCACCTGAATGTGGATAACTACGTGTCCTCCGAAAAGGAAACAGCCGGCAACTGGAAGGCCCCGCTGTTCGTGATCGGTCCCACCTTGGGCGTGCTGCCCTATGAGAAGGTGCAGGCCGAGGTCGGCTTCGACCTGATGCGCGCCGGCGTGGCCGCCGACAGCGACCCCCTTTACCTGCACGCCAAGGTAGGCACGCCCGAAGGCTCCGCTTTCGCCGGCAGCCCGGCGCTGGCGCTGGGCGGCTACAACTTCGGCACCAAGAAAGACGTGACCGACCAGAACATCGTTTACGGCCTTGCCGCCAAGAATGTGGGCAAGCTCGGCCGCTTCTCCGCCGGCTACTACTCCGGCAACGACAAGGTGCTGGTGGACGAGAACGGCGACAAGGAGAATACCGGTCTGCTACTGTCCTGGGACAGGACCCTCAGCGAGGTTTCCGACAAGCTTTGGGCTGCGGTGGACTACCAGGGCGGGGATTCCGCACTGGGCGCGCTGAGCTTCGGTCTGTCCTGGGCCTTCTCTCCCAATACCAGCGTTATCTTCGGCTATGACGTCTATAACAACGACAAGATAGCCGGCGCCAATACCTACACGGTGCAGCTGGATATCAATCTCTGGTAACGTGGACTAGCCCGGCGCTGCTGTTGCAGCTTCCGGAGAGCCGGGATAGAAAGACCCCGCCATGAGGCGGGGTCTTTTTTGTCGCTGGCTGCAAATCCCCGGGATTTTCACGTCATTGACGCCGGCTTGACCGGCCTTCGCTTTATCCTTCAGCGGGGCTCAGTAAAATTGCCGCGGGCTTGGCGCTAATAGAACGTATTTCCTACAATTGCAGGAACCGTCGTAAAACGGACTTATGAGCGCTTTTACTGAATACTTCAAACACGGGCACAGGGCGGGCATGCTGGTAGACACGCTGCTGTGGCCGTTTTTTCTTTATGGCGCGCTGGGGATAGCGTTTGACTGGGGCGGCGCCGCCGCTATAGCTGAAAATTTCAAGTACTGGTTCCTGTTCGAACTTACCGGGACGCTGATGTTCGGCATCAGCGCCGAGATGATGGGCGATTTCAGGCGGCAGTTCGGCTTCGGCAGCCGGGGAGAACTTGCCGGGTACGGGATTGTCTACGCGCTGTTCGCGCTGGTCTGGTTCTTCTGGTTTAAACTGCATTTCATGCAGCTGCTGCTGGCTATGGTTGTTACCCTGCCAGGCCAGGCCCTGGCCGTGACGGAGGCGGGCGAGGGAAAGAGGGCGGAACTGGGGCAAAGGGCGGGCTTTTCCATAGTGGCTTTCATCGCCGCTATCGCAGCCGGAAGCGTGATACTGCATTTTGTATTCGACCCGCCCTACCGGCTGCTGCCTAAGAGCGTGGAAGCCCAATTCGGTTCTATGCTGCTGGGCGCCTTTTACTTCTGCATGCGCACTGTGTTTGAGTTCCGCTACAGGCGCGCTTTCGGCCCCGCCCGCTGAGGCGCATTGCATATCCCAGCTGACGTTCCGCCGGAGCTCCCCGTATCAGGAAAAAATCCGCGGAGCAAGGCGGGGGGTCTTCATTTTATATGCTTCAGGCGCCCGCTCCGGCGCAGGTAAGTCATGAAAAGACCTTCATCCCCAAGGAAGAAAAGGTGGCCCAGCAGCAGCAGACTGTAATAGACCGCCCCGGCTATTATCAGCGGCGCAATGGTTTCCGGCTTGAACCATTTCACTATCTCGGACATGCGGTCCGAGGTCTGTGCCGCTATCTCCCGCGTTATGCCGCCGGACCCGCCTGACATGATGTGGCCGAGAAAGAAGCTTTCGCCCCACAGCAGCAGCGGGAGGACCCCGTAGCGTACCGCGCGCAGGTCGAACCATTCCTCATCTTCATCGGTCAGGGTTTCAAAGTTGATGCCGGGGGCCAGCCATAAAGGCAGCGCCCGGGCAAGGAAAAGGACGAGCGGCCAAAGCGAGCCCAGGGTGGCGTTGAGGACCAGGGCGGCGATGCCGTAGACGTAGAATACCGCGTGCCTTACGCTGCCGAAAACCTCCCGGCTGCGCGAGGAGGCGGCCATGGCGAAGCCGGCTTCGTGCAGGAAGAGCAGCAGCTCAAAAAAGTAGAAAAAAATAAGGCCCGGGAAGGCCTCCGTCCCGATAAACTCCGGCTTCATCCAGGCCGCGCCAAAAACCAGCGCGGCGGCCGCGCAGGAAACTTCCGGGGAAAAAAGCGCGCGCAGGATCTTTGCCATGAGGAGCATTATATAAAAAGGCTGCGCCGGCCTTTCCTTTTACTCTGAATTTACACGCCCTTAACGCGTCCTTGACCCGGCTTTCCTAAACTATAGGCAATGAACCGGAGAAAAGAACGAGTTATAAAGTACCTGTTCACGGCGGTAGCCTTCTCTTCGCTGGCTGCCCTGGTGGGCATCATTTTGGTGCTGTTCAAGGAGGCCCTGCCCATCTTCAAGACGGTGAGTCCGGCTGACTTCCTGCTGGGGCGCAGCTGGTATCCCACGGCCGAACCGCCGGAGTTCGGCATCCTGCCGCTGATCCTGGCCTCGCTGTGGGTGACCGCTGGCGCGCTGGTGATCTGTGTGCCGCTCGGTGTGGGCAGCGCCCTCTATCTGCACGAGCTAGCTGGCAACAGGCAACGCGCCGTGCTCAAGCCGGTGATAGAGATACTCGCGTCCGTGCCCTCCATCGTTTACGGCTTCTTCGGCATGGTGGTGCTGGCGCCCTTCCTGCAGGAGGCACTGGACCTGCCCATAGGCCTCACCGCTTTCACCACGAGCGTCATACTCGGCGTCATGGCTACTCCCACGGTGGCGAGCATCGCCGAGGACGCGCTGAGCTATGTGCCGCGCTCCTTCCGCGAGGCTTCTTTCGCCGTGGGCGCGGACCGCTGGCAGACGCTGACCAAAGTTATAATCCCGGCGGCGGGCTCGGGCATCGCCACCGCGGTGATCCTGGGCATGAGCCGCGCCATAGGCGAGACCATGACCGTGCTGATGGTGGCCGGCGGCTCGGCCATCATACCGGAATCCATCTTCGACCCGGTGCGCCCGATGACCGCGGCCATAGCCGCCGAGATGGGCGAGGCGCCGGTGGGCAGCGACCATTACCACGCGCTGTTCGCCATAGCCCTGATACTTTTCCTCATCACCTTCGCCTTCAACATAGCCGCGGAGCTCATCAGCCGCCGCTACCGGTTGAAACTGGGGCTTTCAAGATGAAAAGACGCGGCATAGTCCAAAAGCTAGGCTTCGCGGCCATGGCCTCCTGCATGGCCGCCAATATCCTCTTCCTCGGGGCCATCCTGTTCTTCATCGCCTCCAAAGGGCTTTCCTCGATAAGCTGGGAATTTATAACGCAGGCCCCGCGCGACGCTATGACCGCCGGCGGCGTGGCCCCGGCCATAGTGGGCACTTTTTACCTGACGCTCGGGGCCATCCTCTTCGCCCTGCCGCTCGGTGTGGCGTGCGCGGTGTACCTCACGGAATATTCACCGAAGGGCTGGATAGTGAACGTGCTCCGCATCAGCGTCAACAACCTGGCCGGCGTGCCGTCGGTGGTGTTCGGGCTGTTCGGCCTGACGGTCTTCGTAAAGTATATGGGCTTCGGCGTTTCCATCCTGTCCGGTTCGCTGACGCTGGGCATATTGGCCCTGCCGGTGATAATCTCCGCCTCGCAGGAGGCCTTGATGGCCGTGCCGCAGTCCATCCGGGAGGCCTCGCTGGCGCTGGGCGCCACGCAGTGGGAGACCATCCGCAAGGTGGTGCTGCCGGCCGCCCTGCCCGGCATACTCACCGGCGTGATCCTCAGCGTGGGCCGCGTGGCCGGCGAGACCGCCCCCATCCTGTTCACGGCGGCGGCTTTCTACCTGAAGGGCTACCCCGATTCGGTTTTCTCCGAGGTGATGGCCCTGCCTTATCATATTTACGCGCTGATGACCGAGGGCACGCACCCCGAAGAGCAGACGCGCATCGCCTACGCCTCCAGCCTGCTGCTGCTGGGGCTGGTGCTGTCGGTGTCGATGCTGGCCATCTGGCTGCGCCAGCGTCAAAGGAAGGCTTACCATGCATGATACGCTGGTGGATTACGACAAACAGATGGGGCTGGAGAATTTTCATCCGTCGCTTGTGAAGGGCCCGGTGGGCGTGAATATTAATTCGCTGGGTGAGGCCGATGTTTTCGGCCTGGAACCCAAGATAATCTCGCGCGGCGTGAACTTTTACTACGGCTCCAAGCGGGCGCTGAACAATATCAACATCTCCTTCGCGCCGCGGCGGGTGACGGCCATCATCGGCCCGTCTGGCTGCGGCAAGTCCACCTTCATCCGCCTGCTCAACCGCATGCACGAGCTGGTGCCGGGCACCCGGCTGGAGGGGGAGATCCTGCTCGACGGGCTGGATATAATTTCGCCCGCCTGCGACGCCGCCGACCTGCGCAAGCGGGTAGGCATGGTGTTCCAGAAGCCCAATCCCTTCCCGAAGACCATCTTCGAGAATATCGCCTACGGCCTGGAGGTCAACGGCGTGACCGACCGGCAGGTTATCGAGGCGACGGTCGTGGACTCGCTGAAAAAAGCGGCCCTCTGGGGCGAGGTGAAGGACCGCCTGAAGGACAGCGCGCTCGGCCTGTCCGGCGGCCAGCAGCAGCGGCTCTGCATTGCCCGCGCCCTGGCGGTCTCGCCCGAGGTTATCCTCTTCGACGAGCCCTGCGCGAGCCTGGACCCCATCTCCACCGGCAAAATCGAGGAGCTCATCCTGCAGTTGAAGAAGGATTACACCATCATCATCGTCACGCATAACATGCAGCAGGCGGCGCGCGTGTCCGACAGGACGGCCTTCTTCCTGATGGGCGACCTGATAGAGGAAGGGCGCACCGACAACATCTTCAAGGCGCCGCGCGACAGGCGCACCGAGGACTATATTACCGGGAGGTTCGGCTGATGCACAGACATTTCGACGACGAACTGCGGCAGCTCAAGGGCGAGCTGGTCAGGATGGCCGACATGGCGCAGTCCGCCATCACCCAGGCCGTGGAGGCGCTCAAGAACCGCGACAAGGCCGCGGCCCAGCGCGTGATAGATTCCGACGTTGGCATGGACAGCCTGGAGCTGGTCATAGACGACAAGTGCCTGGACCTGATAGCCCTGCACCAGCCCATGGCCGGGGACCTGCGCTTCATAACCACCGCCATCAAGCTCAACGCCGAGTTGGAGCGCATCGGCGACCTGGCCGTGGACGTGGCGCAACGGGCCATAGAGATAGCCGACAAACCGATGCTCAAACCGCTGGTGGATATCCCCAGGCTGGCCGACGCCGCCAAGCGCATGACCGGCCAGGCCATCGAGGCTTTTGTCAACAGCGATACGGCGCTGGCTAAAAAAGTGATACTTTCAGATTCCGAGGCGGACGAACTTAAACGCCGCGTGGAGAAAGAGCTGGTCTACGACTATATGATCAAGGACGGCTCCACGGCCGACCGGGCCGTGCCGCTGCTGCTGACAGCCCGCCACCTGGAGCGGATCTGCGACCACGCCGTCAGCATGGCCGAGGACATAGTCTACATGGTTTCCGCCGTTGTGGTGCGCCACCACCCAGAAGAGCTCTGAGGGGACGCTGATGACTATATGACTATTTCCCGGAGAATGGGGCGAATTGTTAATAAATAGTCATATAGTCATCAGCGTCCCCTGACTTTACGCGGATTTTACACGGGCTTTATACGGGCTTTGTGGGCCTTTTCTATGATATTCCCAAGAACGTGACAGTAAGGAGAAAAAGATGGGATTCAATTTCATGCCGAAAGAAGAGAAGTTCTTCGACTTCCTCACCCAGCAGGCCGAGAACCTGATGAAGGCCGCGGCTTTCTTTAAGTCGGCTGTGAAGGATGGGGTGCTGGACGAGGACGAGGTGAAGAAGATCCGCGCGCTGGAGCAGGAGGGCGACACGCTGGCCCACGAGATCACGGACATGCTCAACCGCACGTTCATCACCCCGATAGACCGCGAGGATATCTACGCGCTGGCCAACCAGCTAGACGACGTGCTGGACATGCTCAACGCGATGGCCGGCCGCGTGAAGCTTTACAAGCTGAACCCGAGCGACCCGTACTTCGCGCAGTTCATAGACCTGATAGACCAGGCCGCGGCCGCGCTGGCCAACGCAGTAAAGCACATGCCCGACACCAAGCGGCAGCGCCGCGTGCTGGACTACTGCATAGAGATCAACCGCCTGGAGAACCTGGGCGACACGGTGCGCGAGAAGGCCATCAGCAACCTCTTTGAGACCGAGAAGGACCCGATGCAGGTCATCAAGTGGAAGGAGATTTACGAAGTGGCCGAAGGCACGCTCGACAAGTGCGAGCACGTGGCCAAGGTCATAGAGGCCATCCTGGTGAAACATGGATAGCACGCTGATAGCCATCATCTTCCTGGTCGTACTGGCGCTGTTCTTCGACTTTTTGAACGGCTTCCACGACGCGGCCAACTCCATAGCCACCATAGTCGCCACCCGCGTGCTGTCGCCCAAGTACGCGGTCATGTGGGCGGCCTTCTTCAACTTCATCGCCTTCGCCTTCTTCGGCCTGCACGTGGCCAATACGCTGGGCAAGAACATCATCGACATCACGCAGGTGGACAGCTATGTCATCTTCGGCGCGCTGATTGGGGCCTGTTCCTGGAATATCATCACTTGGTATTTCGGCATCCCGTCGAGTTCCTCCCACGCGCTGGTGGGCGGGCTGATAGGCTCGGCTATGGTAAAGGCCGGCACCTCGGCGCTGATGATGGGGGGCATACTGAAGACGGTGGCCTTCATCGTTATCTCGCCGGTGGTGGGCATGCTGCTGGGGGTGGGGCTCGGGGCCGTAGTCTATAACCTCTTCTCCAAACAGACGCCGTCCAACATGGACCACTGGTTCCGCAAGGGGCAGTTGCTGAGCGCCGCGCTCTACAGCCTGGGCCACGGCGGCAACGACGCGCAGAAGACCATGGGCATCATAGCGAGCCTGCTGTTCAGCGCCGGCTACCTGGGGCCCGAGTTCCACGTGCCGCTCTGGGTGGTGCTCTCCTGTCATGGGGCCATAGCCATCGGCACCATGTCGGGCGGCTGGCGCATAGTGAAGACCATGGGCAACAAGCTCTCCAAGCTCCGCCCGGTGGACGGCTTCTGCGCCGAGGGCGCGGCCTCCATGGTGCTGTTCGGCGCCTCGGCCATCGGCGTGCCGATCAGCACCACGCATACCATCACCGGCGCCATAGTGGGCGTGGGCTCGCTCAAGGGCGCGCGCGCGGTGAAGTGGGGCGTGGCCGGCAATATAGTCTGGGCGTGGATCATCACTATCCCCGCCGCCGCGGCCATCTCCGCGGGTTCCTACTGGCTGGCGGCCAGGTTCTTCTAGAGAACCGGCCCCGCCTAAAAAAAGAGCCGGCAGGTTAAACCCTGCCGGTTTCTTTTTTGCCGCGTGGAGGCGCCCGGTTATCTGCCCAGCACCTTGTCCCAGAAGCTACGGCCGTCTTTCCATTTGGCCTTGCTGGCGCTATTGAAGAAAAAATCGGGCTTGCCGTTCCCGTCCACCCAGACCGCCGCCGAGCCCTTTACGTTCTTCAGCGTCTCGAACGCTTTCTCGCGCCCGAGCACCGCCAGCGCGGCCGAGGCCAGGAAATTCTCGTCCTCTATGCCCGGGTAATAGATGGTGAGGGCGGAAAAATCCTTTATGGGGTAGCCTGTCCGCAGGTCGAGGATGTGCGAATAAAGCTTGCCCTCTATCTCCACGAACAGGTCCCGCCCGGCCGAAGAGATGATCATTCCTTCGTCAAAGGCGAACAGCCCCATGTTGGTGCCCTTTTTAAAAGGGTCCGGCACCCGGTAAGTCCAGGGCCTACGCCCGTAAACCAGCATGTTGCCGCCCAGGCGCAGCTGCACCGGATAGCCCGGCGCCCGCTCCTTCAGTATCTTGTAGCCGCGCTCGAAACAGTAGCCGCGCAGCAGCCCGCCCAGGTTTATCTGCACCGGCTGCGTGAACCTGACCATCTTTTTGGCGGTGTCCACCTGCACGTACTTGGAGCCGATGCCCTTGAGGGCGTCCTCTATATCCTCTTTGCCGGGCAGCCTCTTGCTGGAGGCCGCGTCTTTCCATAAAGGCCAGAGGGGGGCGAAGGTTATGTCGAAGGCCCCTTCGGTAAGGCGGCTGTAGTCCAGCGCCAGGAGCAGCAGGCGCATGAACTCGTCCGTGACCGGGACCCATTCCTTGGCGGCCTTCTTGTTCACCAGCGAGGTGAGGCTGTAGGCGTCGCTGTAGTTGAACTCGCCGGAGATGCGCTCCCACTCTGCGAAGACCTCGTCGGCCAGCTCTTTGGCGCCGGGCGTCTTGGGCCCGTAAGCCCTGAACTGGGCCGGTACGCTGAGGATGAACGCTTTCTGCGTGAAAGTGGCGGTGCTGCCGCGCCTGCCGCAGCCCCCGGCGAACAGCGCCAGGGCCGAAACCAGCAAAACCGTTTTTTTCATGACCTGCTCCCCTTTTACTGTAATACAAATACAACTTTTTCCGCTATTGTTCAACTGTAATCGTGGCGGCGGGTCAAAATTGTATAATTGATTATTATGCAAAGCTACCAGATACGCAAGAGCTTCCTCGATTTCTTCGCCAGGAACGGCCACCCGATCGTTAAATCCAGCCCGCTGATCCCCGAGGGCGACCCCTCGCTGCTGTTCACCTCGGCCGGCATGGTGCAGTTCAAGCCCTATTACCTGGGCCTCAAGACCGACATGAAGCGCGCGGCTTCCTGCCAGAAGAGCTTCCGCACCACCGACATAGACAATGTGGGCCGCACCAGGCGCCACGTGACTTTCTTCGAGATGCTCGGGAATTTCTCCTTCGGCGACTATTTCAAGGAAGAGTCCATCAAGTGGGGCTGGGAATTCCTGACCAGGGAGATGGGCCTGGACCCGCAGCGGCTCTACCCGTCCATCTACCGCGGCGGCGTGGCCCCGAGGGACGAGGAAGCCCGCAGGATCTGGGAGAGCGTGCTGCCCAAGGACCAGCACTCCCACATCGTGGAGCTGGGCGACGGCGATAATTTCTGGGCGATGGGCGACACCGGCCCGTCCGGCCCCTGCTCCGAGATCTACTGGGACTGCGGCGAAAAATTCGCCCACGCCGGCTGCCAGGGGCCCGGCTGCTCCTGCGACCGCTACATCGAGATCTGGAACCACGTGTTCACGCAGTTCGACAAGCAGCCCGGCGGCGTGTACAACCCGCTGCCCAAGAA
Organism: Elusimicrobia bacterium GWD2_63_28; assembly: GCA_001799895.1. GTDB lineage: Bacteria > Elusimicrobiota > Elusimicrobia > Elusimicrobiales > UBA9959 > UBA9959. The sequence continues at coordinate 90,871 of MGUI01000065.1, read as the reverse complement.
GAATATAGACACCGGCATGGGCCTCGAGCGCCTGACCTTCATCGTCGAGGGCAAGGAGTCCCCGTTCGAAACCACGCTTTTCTTCCCGATAGTGGAGGCCGCCTCCAATCTGCTCAAGGTCGACTATAATACCTCGCCCGAGACCGTGTCGGGCTTCCGCATAATCAGCGAGCATCTGCGCGCCTCCACCTTCCTGCTGGCCGCGGGCGTCATCCCTTCCAACGAGGGCCGCGGCTACGTGCTGCGCCGCCTGATACGCCGCGCCGCCCGCTACGGCCTCATCATGGGCGCCAAGGACCCGTTCCTGCACAAGCTGGTGCCGTCCGTGCAGGGGATCTTCAAGGACATTTACCCGGAGATCATCTCCGCCGAAAAAACCATAAAAGAGGCCCTTAAATTCGAGGAGCAGGGCTTCATAGAGACGCTGGAGAACGGCGAGAAGTACCTGGCCGACCTGCTGGAGAAGAACCCCCACGGCGTGCCTGGCGAAGGGGCCTTCCGGCTTTACGAGACCTACGGCTACCCGCTGGAGCTTACGCGCGAGTTGGCGCTCAAGAAGAATATCCCGCTCGACGAGGAAGGCTTCCACCGCGCCCGCAAGGCTGCGCAGAGCACCGCCAAGGCCGGCTGGAAGGATTCGGGCGAAAAGAACGGCTTTATGTTCCAGACGGCCGAGGAGAAATTCCCGGCCACCGTCTTCACCGGCTACGACGCCGCGCAGGATGAGTCTAAGATAGTCGGCCTGCTCGACACCGCCGGCAACATCGTGGAAGCGCTCAACCCCGGCGCGGAAGGCTGGGCGGCGCTGGACCGCACGCCTTTTTACGCCGAGTCCGGCGGCCAGGTGGGCGACCTTGGCCTCTTCATCGCGGGCGGCGCTACGGTGGCCGAGGTGCTCGACACCCAGAAGCCGGTGGGCAAGGTTTTCTTCCACCACGTGAAGGCCGTGGACAAGCTGCGCACCGGCGACGCGGTGAAGGCTGAAGTCTCCAGCCTGCGCTACCGCACGGCCTGCAACCATACCGCCGTGCACGTCATCAACGCCGCGCTCAAACAGGTCTTCGGCGACACTACCCGCCAGGCCGGCTCCATAGTCACCCCGGAGAAGTTCCGCTTCGACTATACCACCACCAAGACCCCTACCCGCGAAGAGCTGGCCAAGGTGGAAGCCATCGCCAACGCCGCGATACGCGAGAATTACAGGGTCTTCAAGATGGAGAGGCCGCTCAAGGACGCCGAGAAGTTCGGCGCCACCTCCCTGCTGGGCGAGAAGTACGCCGACCCGGCGCGCTTCGTGCTGATCAACAAGGGCGGCTGGGACGGCGCGGCGGACCGCTACAGCCTGGAGCTGTGCGGCGGCACCCACATAGACGCCCTGGGCGAGCTGATGCTCGTGAAGGTGCTGAAGGATTCTTCCGTGTCGCGCGGCGTGCGCCGCATAGAGGGCGTGGCGGGGCTCGCCGCCGTGGACCACCTGCGCGAGAGCGCCGAGCTGGCGGAAGCCGCCGCCAAAAAACTTTCCGTCCCGGTGGAGGAGCTGCCGGCCCGCCTGGAGCAGCTGCTGGAGACACTCAAAGAGCTGAAATCCGGCAAGGCCAAGGCCGCGCCCGCGGCCTCCAAAGAGGGGCGGCGCCTGCTGGCCGAGGGCATAGACGGCTCCGGCTCGAGCTTCCTGGTCTACGACGGCGGCGCGCTGGACATGAAGGCGCTGCGCGTGCTCTCCGACGAGCTGAAGAAGGGCCTCAAGTCCACGCTGCTGTTCGTCTATTCCAGGGTGGAGGGGAAATTCTCCTTCATCGTTACGCATACCGGAGACGTGAAGGCCGACGCCTCCGCCCTGGCCAAGAGCGTCTCGGCGGCCATAAACGGCTCCGGCGGCGGCCGCAAGGACTTCGCCCAGGGCGGCGGCGACATACCCGCCGACCTGCCGGTCTTTGAAAAGCAGCTGGTGGAACTGGCGAAAAAGCACTGTTAAGGGAATTTGGCTATAATATAGCGGTAGCAGCGCGGAAAGATTGGGCGCCCGTGGTGAAATGGATATCACAGGAGCCTCCGAAGCTTCTAGTGCAGGTTCGATTCCTGCCGGGCGCACCAAATTCTCCGACGACAAGACTCCCTTAAAATCAGCGTTCATGAACATATTGCAGGCCCGAAGTGGCCCACAATGCTGCAAACCTTCGCCTTCCGCTCCATCAAGGGGGGCTATAAGCGGCCCGCCAATATAATCATTAAATAGCAAAGAAAATATTCATTTATCCTGTTCATTTGACAAGGTCGCAAAGTTAATCATAGTATTGGATTTACGGTTTGAAATCAATACATGAAAACGGTTGCCGGCATCGCCGCTGTTATATTCCTGACACTTGTCTTCTCGCACGGCGTATCTTTCGCCGCGGACAAGCAAGCCGGAAAGTTCTACGAGCTTTATAATTCCACGTCCACTCCCGATAACTACAAACAGATTTTAAAGCGTTCCATAGACAGAAAAGAACGCGCCGAAAAACTGCGCGGCTACGCCAGGAGCGCAGCCGAAAATCGCGCCTTGTCCATACCGTCAGTTGTCAGATCCGCCGGTGTTTCTTCAGTGCCCGCAGCGGCTGACCCGGGCTTCAGCCTGGGCGAGGTCTATTGTTTTCCCAACCCAGCGAAGAAGACCAACCCCACCTTTCATATTGAAACCGGCCTGGCCGACAAAGTGGAGTTGAAGATCTACGACGTTTCCGGGGATATGGTCCATGAAACAGTACTGGCTGCTCCGCCGCAGCTTATAGACGACGGTCAGGGCCCACAATACGCTTATGAATATCCCTGGGACGTCAGGAACGTCGGCAGCGGCGTTTACATCTTCAGTATGACCGCCAGACGGGGAGATAAAACCCTGAAGAAAACCGGGCGCTGCGCGGTGATCAAATGAAGAAAAAGCGTCTGCTGGCCGCAGTCGTTCTTCTTATAGCCCCCGCCGTTGTTTTTGCCGGCGGGACCACCGCTTCTTTCCTCAAGCTCGGCTCCGGCGCCAGGGCCGCCGGTCTCGGAGGGGCTTTCACGGCAGTAGCCGGTGATATAAACGCCATCTCTTATAACCCGGCCGGCTTGGCGAACCTTAAAAGAAGCGCCGCCGGCTTCACCCGCGCCGAGCTGGTGGAAGGCGTCAGCTATAATTTCCTCGGTTATTCGCGGCCCGCGGCCAAAGGCAACATCGGCCTCGGCGTAAACTATCTCGGCCAGTCTTCCATCGAGGGACGTGGCGCCAACCGTGAGGCCACCGGCTCCTTCCAGGCTTCCGACACCGCCATAAACCTGGCCTACGCGCGGCCGGTCACCTCCCGGTCCGGCCTCGGTCTCAACTTCAAATACATCACCAGCCGCATAGCCGGCGAATCGGCCAACGGCTGGGCCGTGGACGCCGGCTGGCAGTATAAAACGCCGGTAAAAGGCCTCGGCCTCGGATTTGCCGTGCAGAATCTCGGGCCTAAGATGCAGTTTCTGGACGAAGGCTCCGCCCTGCCGTTGACCGCGCGCGCCGGCGCGGGCTATATGCTCCTGGATAATGTGCTGCTCTCGGTGGACGTAAGCAGGCAGGTGAACGAAAAGAAAACTGTTTTCAGCTTCGGCAGCGAATACGCCGTGTTCGATACTCTTTTTATGCGTGCCGGCTATCTGGCCGGTGCCGCCGCCGGAGTTTCCGGAGTGGCTGATGCCGGCGGGTTTAAAGCCGGCTTCGGGTTTAAACTAAGGGGGATGGCACTTGATTACGCTGTAACCCCGTTCGGCGATATCGGAAAGACGCATAGGCTGAGCCTGGGAGCTGCATTCTGATGTCTGTCGGGACGATAATAGCCGGATTGCTTTCCATGGTTGCGGTATTTCCCGTCTACGCCGCGCAGGCGCCTGAGCTGGACGGGGCGTATGGTTTAAAAAAGATAGAGAATGCGTCGGAATATTTTGATGTCGGAGGATATAAGCCCCTGCCTGACGGCGGCTTTTATATCGCCTCCGTTGACGCCATCACCAGGATAAAAGCCGACGGTTCCGCAATGTGGAGTTTCCCTTACGCTTCGGGGTTGTTCCATGACACAGGCCTTGCGGTCGATAGCGGCAATAACGCTTATGTCGCGGTGACGGATATGATGCGCGGGGCCGCCATGGTTTTGAAATATAATTCCGCCGGCAACGTGGTGAAATCATATACTGCCCCGTATTCTTCGGCTGTTTCCCCGGCCGCCCTGGGGGTAGCCGGCAATGCCGACGGTAGTAATATTTATGTGGCAGTGGAATATTTCGATGCGGCCAGGGGGGCTTTCCAGGTTGCCATACAGAGACTGGACACCGAACTGAACCTGTTGAAGACGGTAACGGTGCCGTCTACTGGTGGCCCGCCAATGCCTGGCGGCAACAGTTGTTTGTTCGCCGAAATGCGCGTGGACGCGGAAGGCAACCTGTATTTTGTTCATGCCAAGATGGTGCCTTCCGGTCCGGCCTATATGAAGTATGATGGCGGGTTGAATCTATTGTGGAGCAGGCCCCCGGATAATCGGATCGGATTTCTACCGTTCAGTTTTACTGCCATACCTGCCGGCGGCGTATATCTCTCATGGTTTGATGCCTCCCAGCAAACCATAGCTATAGGAGTAAGACGGGTGTCGGGTGACGGGCTTACTGAATGGGAGAGGTATATCCCAGGGGAGGTGTTTGCGTTTAACGGGGTGGCTGACGGTGCCGGGGATTTTTATTTTATGGGCCTAGGAACCAGCGGATCGGGGTACTGGCTTGGAAAAGTTTCGGGGTTGGATGGGAGCCTGGTCTGGAACAAGGGGATAAACAATATGGATATTCTCCCCTTTTATGTGGACGACCAGGGCAGGATATATGTCGTTTCTGACGGGATGAGCGGAGTTCCGGATAGCGGACCGTTCCTGGCTCGGTATGTCCAGGGGGGCGGGACACAGAAAAAATATTTCCTTTCCCCGGTCGGAGAGACTGTTAGTCGGATAGTGAATGTCGGTGATTGGAGCACGCAGCTTAACAGTCTTGTGACAGGCAATTCTGAACCAGCTTACAAGATAGGGGTGGATTTCGCTATTTCCGCCTATCCCCAAGGCGCGACCGGTCAGGTGCTTAGCAAGCAGAGCGAAACCACAGACGCGAACGGCCTTGCCGGTGTGCAATTAAAATTGGGCAACCTTCCAGCGGAGTATAAAGTGACGGCCACCTGCCCGTCATGCGAAGTCACGGCCAGCAGCGTTACCTTCACCTGCTGCGGCAAACTGCCGAACGATGATTTTAAGCAGTCCTCCTCGACCTGGGCTAGCCAGCATTATGACAATATATGCACGACTGTGCCGGCTAACTCAAACAGCTATCGGCCCGTATACAGTTGTGAAGCGGCTATCTTCAATAACCCGCAATACCAGAAGTATAAATTCACCATACGTGCCAAAGGTTGTGGCCTTAGCGCATTAGCGACGCTGATCAATTACTATCGGGATGCTTATAATCTGCCCATATCCTCCGCCACTCCGCTATCGCTGAATAAGTATTTGGGAGATAATGCGGGTTATGTTGGGAAAGGGTCAGTTAAGTTTGATTCTGTATCTGACTTCTCTGGCCAAAATATCGGATATTTAGGTTATAAAACTGACGGCGAATATGGAGTAACCAGGGCTACTCTGATTAAAGATATTGATCAGGATATTCTTGCGAGTAGACCTGTGATTATTCGTGTGTCCGGACACTTTATGCTGGTTACTGGAAAATGCGGGAGCCGATATGTAGTTTCTGATTCTGGTGCATCTGTGTCAGGCAATATTTTGTATGACCCGAATGGGACTAAACCGTTACTTGGAATAAGACAGTTCCAGTTAAACTAGTGAGATAGTTTTAAGAGGAAAAAATATGTGGATTCTGTTATCCCTGTTATTCAGTATGCCTGTTTCAGCTAGAGATTTAACTGGCCTGTATTTTGATATCGGTTCATATGATATAAATGGGGCATTTAGTCAAACAATAGATGTTGAGATAGTCGTAAAAGATCCGTTGGGACGGCAGGCTGGTAAAAACCCTTTTACAGGAGAAAGTTTTACTGATATCCCCAATGTCGGCGTAGGGATTGATTCCATTGATGATGATGAAACCGGGCAGCCAGGTCCAGAAAGCATGGAGTATTCTATTGTTCCTGCCATCAGTGGACAATATACACTAACTATTTTTGGCATATCGAATAATAAGTATTACCTTTCAATACGGGCACGGAACTCCGTTGGGACTGAAATTATCTATGCTAATTATGATGGCTACAGTTTTATCGGCAGCACCAATTCATATGTGCTGAAGTATGACTCTACTCCAGGTGCGTTTGTGCCTGTAATAGCTCCAATAATCACTTTTGATAGATTGCGTAATGATATCCTTGTGGCTCAGGAACAAAATGATGTCCTTTCCCCGCAGGGGGCGAAACAATTAGGTGATGAGAAGTTCGTAAACAATCTAATAAGGCTGATAAATCTGGCTGAAAAGCTGGACGGCGCTTGCGACAGGCGCAAGGCCAAGAAGGATAAATGCGAACCTGCGGTTAATGTGCTTAAGCTGTTCTTAAAGCGCCTTGAACTGGCCAGCCGCAAGTGCGACAAACCCGCCAACTGCGACGAAGAGCGCGAATGGACGGCCTTCCGGAAAGTGCACGGCAAAGACGACGACTATCGCGACTTCTTCCGCGACTGGGACCGCGATGACTGGCATAAACACAAGAGGCAGAGCCGGCGTTTCGTGACCGACGAGGCACTCAAGATAATCAAGGACGACGCCGGCTGGCTGATAAAGTCGCTCGGAGGCGAGATGGATAAAAGACATGACGAACATCACGGCAACGACAAAAACGGCCGGCAGCCAATATCCATTCGCCCTTCCCCGAGTTCGCATTAATGGAGCCCTGAATCTTTAAAGAGTATCCATGTCAGGTGGTCTTGCGTATACATCCGGCGCAGCCGCAGTTTCTTGGGTAATTCCCGACTACAATGAATTTCGAAGAAGAGATCTCCCTCCTTATCAAGTCGCGCTACCCGCTGGTGGCGGTCGACACCATCGACGAAGACTACGTGCTGGCCCAGCTCTACCAGGTGGCGCAGGCGCAGGGCCTGACCTTTTACTCCTGGTCGCTCACGAAGGGCCTGCGCATCGGCGCTAACGAAAACTCCTTCTACAAGACCGGCGACCCCGTGGCCATGCTGCGCATCGCCAACGACCTCGTCTCCGCCCCGCACAGCGCGGTCTTCGCGCTCTGCGACTTCGACCGCTATCTTACCGATGCCTCCGCGGCGCGCTTCTTCAAGGACATCCTCAACCGCATAAAAGGTTCGCCCACCACCATGGTCCTGCTGGGTTCGGAAGCCAAGCTGCCGCCGGACATCGCCCCGCTGGCCGCCCGCATCTCCGGCGGCTACCCGGGCGAGCGCCAGATCATGGAGGAGGTCAACCGCGCGGTAGCGCAGTTCAAACTCACCTCGGCACATTTACAGGTGGACGTGCCGGCCGACGTGCTGCGGCGCATGGTCAAGACGCTCAAGGGCCTGTCGCTGCAGCAGGTGCGCAACGCCCTGAACATCTGCATGCTCAAGGATTTTCGTTTCGACCGGGCGGATATAAAGGAAATCGAAAAATTCAAGAAAGAGGCTTTCGACCGCGAGGGCATCCTGGAATATTTCGGCTCCGAGCAGGTGCACGCTATCGCCGGCTTCGACAGCCTGAAGCGCTGGGTGAGCGACCGGAAAAATTCTTTCTTCAGCGACGGCTCGCTGCCGCCGCCCAAGGGCCTGCTGCTGCTGGGCGTGCAGGGCTGCGGCAAATCCCTGGCGGCCAAGGTGATAGCGGGGGAACTGGGCATCCCGCTGTACCGCCTGGACCTGACGCGGCTCTATTCCAAGTATATCGGCGAGACCGAGGAAAACCTGCGCAAGGCGCTGGCCACCGTGGAGCGGCTGGCCCCGGTCTGCCTGTGGATAGACGAGATCGAGAAGATCTTCGCCTCTTCCTCCGGCGACATAGACGGCGGGGTCTCCAAGCGCGTGCTGGGCACCATGCTGACCTGGATGCAGGAGCGCAAGGACCGCTCTTTCATCGCCGCCACCTCCAACGATATCAACGGCCTGCCGCCCGAACTGCTGCGCAAGGGGCGCTTCGACGAGATCTTCTTCGCCGACCTGCCCGACGCCGCCGCCCGGGCGGAAATACTCCGCATACATCTGGCCAAGCGCGATTTGGACCCGGCCGCTTTCGACCCCGCGGGCCTGGCGAAACATTGCGACGGCTTCAGCGGGGCCGAGATAGAGCAGGCCGTCATCGCGGCGCATTACAGCGCCTCGGGCGCCAACGAGAAAATTTCCTCCAAACACGTGCTCGCCCAGCTAAAACTCACACGCCCGCTTTCCGTGATAAAAGCCGAGTCGGTGGATTTCCTCCGCAACTGGGCCAAAGAGCGCAATATCCTCCCGGTTTAAATGAGAACGATCCTGGTCACCGGGCCTACGGGCTACATTGGCGGCCGCCTTATCCCGAGGCTGCTGGCCAAAGGGCTGCGCGTGCGCGCCCTGGCCCGCCACCCCGAAGACCTGGAGGGGCGGCCCTGGTCGGGCAGCGTGGACATCTTCAAGGGCGACGTGTTCTGCGGGCACGGCCTCAAGGAGGCGCTGGCCGGGGTTGACGCCGCCTACTACCTGGTGCATTCCATGGCCGACACCAGGGATTTTGAGGCCTTCGAAGAAACTTCCGCCCGCAATTTCGCCGCGGCGGCCGTAGCGGCCGGGGTAAAGAAAATAATCTATCTGGGCGGGCTCGGCGCCGACGCGGCGGGGCTTTCCCACCACCTGCACTCGCGTCACCGCGTGGGTGAGATAATGCGCGGCAGCGGCCTGAACGTCACCGAGTTCCGCGCGGCCATCATCGTCGGTTCCGGCAGCATCTCCTTCGAGATGATACGCTACATGGTGGAGCGGCTCCCCTTCATCCCCTGCGCCATGTGCATGCGCGATACCCGCTGCCAGCCCCTGGCCATAAGGGATGTGCTGGCCTACCTGGCGGCCGCGCTGGATAACCCGCTTTCAGACGGAAAGATAGTAGAGATCGGAGGCGCGGGGGTGCACACCTACCGCGAGATGATGCAGATCTACGCGGAAAGCCGCGGCCTGAGGCGCCTGTTTTTCTCCTGCCCTTTGTGGTCGCCCGGCCTGTGCTCGCGCCTTGTCGGGCTGATAACCCCCGTTCCTTCCGTACTGGCCAGGCCCCTGCTGGAAAGCCTGCGCAACGACGTGGTCTGCTCTTCCGATGAGGCCCTGAAGATCTTCCCGGAGATAAAGCCCCTGGATTACCGCACCGCCGTGCAGTACGCCCTGATGCGCATCACCGAGGAAAACGTGGAGACTTCCTGGACCACCGCCTATGAGCCGCATTACGCCAAACCCTGCTCCTTCATAGACACCGAGGGCCTGATACTGCAGGACCACTGCATAAAAGTGGAGGCCCCGGCCGAGGCAGTCTTTTCCGTCTTTTCCGGCATCGGCGGCCGGCGCGGCTGGCTTTACGCGCAGTGGCTGTGGGACCTGAAGGCCCTGCAGGACAGGCTAGTGGGCGGGGTGGGCCTGCGGCGCGGCCGGCGCCACCCCGACGTGATACACCAGGGCGAGGCGCTGGATTTCTGGCGGGTAGAGCGCGTGATAGAGGGCCGCCTGCTGCTGCTGCGCGCGGAGATGAAGTTGCCCGGCAAGGGCTGGCTGCAGTTCGAGGCCAAGCCGCAGAACGAGAACGCCTCCCTGCTGCGCATGACCGCCTACTTCGAGCCCCGCGGCTTTTTCGGCAACCTCTACTGGTATTCCCTCTACCCGGTGCACACCTTCATCTTCCGCGGCCTGACCGGCGAGATACGGCGCCGCGCCCTGGCCCTTAAATAATGCCCGTAAGAACCGTCTGCGCCTGTGGCGCCGTTTACAACCTGAAGGACGAATACGCCGGGCGGCGCCTGGGCTGCCCGCGCTGCGGCGGCGCCGTGGAGGCGCCGGCCCTGCCGCCCGCGCCGCCGGTGCGGGAGCAGGCGGGGGACCCCGCTTTCGCCCGCGACAAATTCTTGCTGCACGAGCGGCACCTGGGCATCAGCGAGAAATACAGCGTGACCGACCCCGGCGGCGCGCCGCTGATGTTCATAGAGCGCCCGAACCATATCTTCCTCAATGTCCTGGCCATTTTCGGCGGGCTGGCCGCTGGTCTGCTGAATTTCCTGCTGTTCTCCGTTCTCCACGCCCTGGCGCGCAAGGCCGGGCTGGACCCGCTGTTCTGCGCCCTGTTGGCCGTTTGGGCCAGGCTCGGCAGCGCGCTGGTGGTGGTGATGGCCGCGCAGGCGCTCTCCAGGAAGAGGCATATCACCGTCTACAGGGACGACAAGCGCGAAGAGGTGCTGCTCCGGGTCACCCAGGACACCCGCCTGCAGCTGCTCACCGCCTCCTACACGGTGGCCGGGCCCGGCGGCGAGGCCCTGGCCGTCATCTGCAAGAAGCGGCTGAACAATATTTTCCGCAAGCGCTGGTACGGCTTCGGCCCCGGCGGGCAGTTCCTCTTCCTGGCCAAAGAGGATTCCGCCATCCTCTCGGTGCTGCGCCGCATGATGCTGGGCTTCTTCGGCCTGCTGCATACCGACTTCATAATCTATTCGCCCGGCGGGGCCGTGCTGGGTGAATTCAACCGCAGGCAGACCGTGCGGGACCGCTACGTGCTGGACCTCACGCCGGATTCCCTGCGCTCGCTGGACCGGCGGGCGGCGCTGGCCCTCGGCGTGCTGCTGGACACCGGGGAGGGCCGCTGATGCCTGAAGAACTAAAGATGATAACCCCGGACATGCTGGCCGGGGACCCGTTCAACCCCCCGGTGATAGATTTTGAAAAAGGCCTTTCAGCGGCGCCGGTTTTCGCCCTGGTCCTTATAGCCGTGAACATAGCGGCCTTCGGCTGGGAGCTCGGCGTGGGCGCCCTGAAGAGCAGGGAGGCCGTGATAGCCGCCGGCGCCATCTACGGCCCCAAAGTTTTCGGCGGCGAGAGCTGGCGGCTGGCCACCGGCATGTTCCTGCACGCCGGCTTCGGCCACCTTATCGGCAACTGCCTGGCCATCTACGTGCTGGGCATGACCTCGGAGCAGGCCTGGGGCCGGCTGCGCTCGCTGGGCATTTATTTCGTCAGCGGCCTCGCGGCCTCCTTCGCCAGCGCCTTCCTGGAGCCGCGCCCCTCGGTAGGGGCCTCCGGGGCCATCTTCGGCCTGATGGGGGCCGCGGTGGTGTTCTTCCGAAGGCACGGCGGGTCTTTCTACCCGCGCAACCGCCGCATAGGCAACGCCCTGCTCGGCTGGGGCCTGCTGCAGCTGGTCCTCGGCTCGCTCAGCCCCATCGTGGACAACTGGGCGCATTTCGGCGGGCTGGCCGCCGGCGCGGTCTTCGGCTTCACCATGGAGTCCAGGCTCTTCCAGAAGCGGCCCTCAGTTTAGCGGAGATTGCGAGCGCAGCTTGCTCACCCACAGCGCTATCTCCACCAGGTCAAGCTCGGTTATCTCCGGGTAGCGGGCGGCCGCGGCCAGGGTCCTTACCGTGGCCCCCTTGCCCTCGAAGCGTATCAGGGCTATGGCCGAGCCGCTGTACTTTACCTCGTAGGCCGCGCCCCCGGTCTTGAAAAAATCCGGCCAGTTCAGCGAGCGGTAGATGTAAGCCCTGAGCGCGCCCACCTTGCGGGCCTGGTAGCCTTCCGCCATCCATTCTTTTACGGTCCATTTCATAATCCCTCCGATCCCCCGGCACGGTTTTAACACCCGCTATAGCCTAGCAGACGACCCCGACAAGGGCGTGTCGGGCAGCGGCCGGATTTTTTATTCCCGGCGGCGCGCTATTTTATACAATTCCCTATAGTCTTACCGGAGGCCTATGCTTAAATCCATTCTCGCCCTGACCCTGTTGTGCCTGACTCCCGCGGCGTACGCGGACGAGGAAGGCAAGGACACCGTGATGAGCGCCCTGACCAAAGAGCTGGACCGCTCTTTCTCGGGCCTCAAGAACGCCGAGAAGGTGCCCCTTTATTACCTCGGCTACGAACTGACGGTCACCAGGACCAGGGAAATCGCGGCCAAGCTGGGCGCCATCGAGTACGAGGCGGCCCAGCCCGGCGCGACCCTGGACATCGACGTGCGCGTTAACAGCGCGGAGTTGGACAACTCCCACCAGGTGAAGGGCGGGGGGGGGAGCCGCGCTCAGCAGGGCAGCTACCAGGTTTCCATAGAAGGCGGCGAGGACGCCCTGCGGGCCAAGATCTGGGAGCACACCGACAAGGCCTACAAGAAAGCCCTGGAGGATTTTACCAAGGTCAAGATGAACAAGGCGGTGACCGCCGCCGAGGAAGACCCCTCCCCGGATTTTTCCGCCGTAACCCCCGAGAAGTCTTACGAGACCGCCGCGCTGGCCGAGCCGGACCTGGCCGCCTGGAAGGAAAGGCTGAAAAAACAATCAGCCTATTTCAGCACTTTCCCCTTCGTCTACGACTCCAGCCTTTTCTTTTCCTACGAAACCGAGAACCGCTACCTCGTCAACAGCGAGGGCGCCCGGGTGAAGACAGGCAGGAATTACGTCTCGCTCAGCTATTCGGTCACCAGCCGGACCACGGACGGCATGGACATACGCCGCTCGCTGAGCTACAGCGGGGATTCTTTCGACGACCTGCCCTCCGAAGAAAAGCTCGCCGCCGACATGGCCCGTTCCGTGAAGGAGCTGGAGGCCCTCAGGACGGCCCAGGTGGTGGAGCCGTACAGCGGCCCGGCCATCCTGAGCGCCCGCGCCGCCGCCTTGTACTTCCACGAGATCATCGGCCACCGCCTGGAGGGGCACCGCAACAAGCTCGAAGATTCCGGCCAGACCTTCGCCAAGAAGGTCGGCCAGAAAATAACCTCCGACATCATCACCCTTTACGACGACCCTACCCTGAAAGAGTATAAGGGCGTCTCGCTGCGCGGCCATTACGCCTACGACAACGAAGGCGTCAGGGGGCAGCGCGCCTCCCTGATCGAGAACGGCGTGCTGAAGGGCTTCCTGATGAACAGGTCCCCGATCCGCGGCTTCGCGGCGTCCAACGGCCACGGCCGCCGCTCGCCCGGCTTTCCCGCCGTTTCCCGCATGGGCAACCTGATAGTGGAGGCCACCGGGGGCGTGCCTTACGCCGAGCTCCGCCGCCTGCTGATCGAGGAATGCAAGAAGCAGGGCAAGCCTTTCGGCCTGATCTTCGACGATATTTCCAACGGCTACACCAGCACCGGCCGCGCCGGGATCCAGTCGTTCAAGGTGATCCCGCTGCTGGTCTACAAGGTTTACACCGACGGCCGCCCGGACGAGGCCGTCCGGGGGGTTAACCTGGTGGGCACGCCGATCGCCAGCTTCTCCAAGATCGCCGCCGCCGCCGACGACTTCGGCGTCTTCAACGGCGACTGCGGGGCGGAGTCGGGCTGGGTCCCGGTTTCCGCGGTCTCGCCCAGCCTGCTGGTATCAGAGATAGAGGTGGAGAAAGCGGAAAAATCCCAGCAGAAACCGCCTGTGCTGAACCCGCCGCTGCACGACAAGTAAGGAAAAGGCCATGACCAAAACTATTCTTTCGATCCTGTTTTTTCTCTCCGCCTCCGCCGCGCGCGCCGAGGACCTGCCGCAGGGCGACGCCCTCTTCTCCGCCATGAAGGACGAGATAGCCCGCTCCATGGCGCGGCTCGACATGGACAAGCTGGGCAAGCCGTGTTTCCTGTCCTACCAGGCCTGGGACGGGCATTCCTTCGGTGTTTCCGCCAGCTTCGGAGACCTGGAGCAGGTTTCCTCGCGGGATTACCGCCAGGTGAAGGCCGACCTGCGCGTAGGCACTTACAAGCTCGACAACAGCCATTACGCGCCCAGCCCGATGACCGGCTACAACGCGGAATCCGACCCTTACATTACGCTGGAGGAGAATTACGACGCGCTGCGCTTCTCCCTCTGGGCCGTCACCGACAGGGCCTACAAGAAGGCGCTGGAGACTCTGTCCAAGAAGAAGGCCTTTATAGAATCCAAGAGCCTGGCCGAGATCCACGACGACCTGACGCCGCAGCCGCGCCGCAGCCTGCTGCGCCCCGCGCAGGCCGAGCGTCTGGACGAGGAGGCCTGGAAGGAGAACGCCCGCCGGATCTCCGCCGTCTTCCGCAAATATCCCGCCGTCAAGCATTCTTCGGTGATCCTGAACTTCAACTCCGGCCGCAGCAGCTTCCTCAGCAGCGAGGGCACGTTCGTCCGGCAGCCGGCCTGCGCCGGTTCGGTTTCCATCTCGGCTTCCGGCTACGCGCCCGACGGCTTCCCGCTGCGCGCCGGCCACAGGGAGGATTTCTGCCTGGCCAGGGACGTTCCGCCGGCGGATAAGCTCCTGGAGAAGGCCGAAGAGCTGGGCGCGGAGCTGACCGCGATGGCCCGCTCCGAGCCGCTCAAGGCCTACATCGGGCCGGTCCTGCTGGAGAAGACCGCCGCCGCCAGACTCTTCGAGTCGCTGCTGGTCTACAGCATTTCCAACCCCAGGGAGGTCTGGACCGAGAAAACCCGCTGGACTCCCGATTCCGTCTTCAGGCAGGCGGGGCAGCTGGTGGAGCGGCTCGGCATGCGCGTCACGTCCCCGTTCCTTAACGTGGTGGACGACCCGCTGGCCCGCTACCACGAAGGCAAGCCGCTGTCCGGCTTCTACGAGGCCGACGACGAGGGCGTGCCCGCCAAAAGACTGGACCTGGTGAAAAGGGGCAAGCTGGCGCAGTACTACATGTCCCGCGCCGCTACGCGGGATTTCAGCGAATCCAACGGCCACGGCCGGGCCGATTTGAATGATTACCCGTCGGGCCTGCCGTCGAACGTCTTCATAATTCCGGAGGATACCCCCGCGCGCGTGCTGCCGCTGGCGGAGCTGAAGAAAAAGTTCCTCGAGCTCTGCAAGGAGCAGGAGCAGGACTACTGCATCAGGGTCCGCAGCTTCGACAACCTTAACTCCCCGTTCTCGGCCTGGAAGGTGTACCTCGACGGGCGGGAAGAGCCGGTGCACGGCATCGAGTTCACCGGCGTGAACCTGCGCGCGCTGCGCGATATAACCGCCGTGTCGAAGGAGACCTTTGTGCATAACCTGGGCTGGAGCGTGCCCGGCGCCATAATAACCCCTTCCCTGCTGGTGCAGGAGATGGAGATAAAGAAAAGCGAGCAGAAGCCGGAAAAGAAGCCGTATCTGCCGCACCCCTATTTCGGGAAATAGACGGCGGGGTCCGGGAATATGCTCAACGCCAGCCTGAAGAAAATAGCCGCAGCGGGCCTGCTGCTCCTGCTGGCCTCAGCGCTGCCCGCGCGGGAGCGGGGCGACGAGCACGAGGCCTTCGATTCCCATTATACCGGCGACTACCTGGCTTTCAAGAAGCGTATCCTGGAGGAGTTCCGCAGGGCCGGCCCCGGCCGCTTCAGCGAATTTTCCAGGCGCTCGCGCGCTGAGAAGGGGGGAGACCACAAGGTGCTGGCTTTCACCTTCGACGCCTGCGGCGGGCGCAACGACGGGTACGACAGGAAGCTGATAGCCTACCTGCGGCGCGAGCAGATACCCGCCACGCTGTTCGTCACCGGGCTCTGGATAGACAAGAACAGGGAGGCCTTCGCCGAGCTGGCGGAAGACCCGCTGTTCGAGATCGAGAACCACGGCCTGCTGCACCGACTCTGCTCCACCGAGGGCCGCATGAAATACGGCGTGCGCTCCACGCGCGGCCTCGGCGACGTGATAGACGAGATGGAGCTGAACGCCCGCAAGATCGCCGGGCTCACCGGCCGGCGTCCCGTCTTCTTCCGCTCCGCCACGGCTTACACCGACGACCTTTCCCTGAAGGTGGCCCAGCGCCTCGGCATGGAGGTGGTCGGCTACGACGTGCTCTCCGGCGACGCGGCCCGCTCCTCCGCCAAAAAGATCAGCCGCAACATCCTCGGCGGGGCGCGCCACGGCGCCGTCGTGATCATGCATTTCAACCACCCCGAGTGGCCGGTGCTGCAGGCGCTGGAGCGGGCGGTGCCCGAGCTGCGCCGCCGCGGCTTCAGCTTCGGCAAGCTGGAAGACTTCACCGTAAAATAGTTTTGCCTCACCCCCTTGACAAGTCAACATCCGTCTGTTATATTCTAGTTGTAGTCTTGCTCTTTGATATGCACCGGCGGCGTGGTTGGCAGTGCGGTTCGGGGTTCGGCCCCGGTCCGGTGCTCGGTTCCCCCAGGTTCGCGGCCCGCTCTCGCGCGGCGTCTTGCGGCGCCCGCTTCGGTATGGCGGTGGCCCGCGTTCGGGGAGTGCTCCGGTCCGTCTCCCGCCCTTTTGGGCGGCGCGAGGCCGGGTTCTTGGGTCAGCGGTCCCGCCCTTCGCGGCGGTGTTCCGGCTCCCGGGTTGGCGCTCCGGCTCCCGCGTTCCGCGGTTCTTGCCCCGGTCGCCCTTGTGCGGTGTGCAGTCGCGGTACAAACTAAAGTAACGGCTTCGGCCGATGATAGAGCCCCCTCACCGTAGGGGGCTCTCTCAATTTTATCCTGATGGGGAAGATCGCTGACGCTCGCATGAGGGGGCCCTCAGTTTAATTACGACTCTTCGATTTTTGTTATTATGACATGGTATGGGAAACCTGACGGCATACCTTAAGGAGAATAAGTTCAAGGCTGCGGTCTTCGCGGCCGGGCTCGCCCTTTTCTCCGCCGCCTGGCTGGACCAAGCGCGGCTGGAGGCTTTCTTCTCGCGCGCCGCTTTCTGGTGCATGCTGGCCCTCTTTCTTTCCCTGGCCGGGGCCCTCGCGGCTTTCGCGGCCAAGAACAGGGCCGAACTGCCGGAATTCTTCGCGCGCAACAAGTGGGGGTTCCTCTTTTCCCTGGTCCTCGCCGGGGCGGTCTTTTCGGCGGCGAAGCCGGATTTCCGCATACTCAGCGACGAGACCAATTTGCTCTCCGTTTCCAGGACCATGCTCTACGAAAGGCGCGTCGACAACGTGACGATGGCCAAGTGGTATTATTTCAACCTGCAGCCCCTTAACCGCGAGCGCGACAAGCGCCCTTACGCCTACCCTTTCTCCGTGTACGTGGTCCACGCCCTTACCGGCTACCGGCCGGCCAACGCTTTCGCCGTGAACTTCGCCCTGCTCGCCCTGCTGCTCTGCGCCGTCTTCGCTTTCTTCCGGGGGCTTTACGGCCAGGCGCCGGCTTTCGCGGCGGTGCTGCTGGCGGCCGCGCAGCCGCTGACGGCGCTCTGCGCCTCCTCGGGCGGGATGGAATTCATGTACGCGGCCTTCATGTTCTTCTCTTTTCTCTCCCTGCGGGAATACCTGCGCGACGGCCACCCGGCGAACTTCGCCCTGCTGCTGGCCCTGCTGCTGGTGCTCGCCAATACCCGCTACGAGGGCCCTGTTTTCCTGGCCGCAGCCGCTGCCGTGCTGCTGCTGGCCGGCAGGATAAAGGCCGGAGGCCTGGCTACCTGGCAGTTCGCGCTGGCGCCAGCCGCGCTGCTGCCGGTTTTCCTGCAGCGGTTCTGTTTCACCACCAATTTCGAGAATACCACCGGCACCCAGACTTTCAGCGCCTGGAACCTGGTCAAGAACACTGCCCTTTTCCTGGAAACCCAGTTCGACGCCGGCTTCCATTATCCCTACGCCTCGCTGGTGAGCGCGGCCGGGTTCGCGGGCGCGGCCTGGCTGCTGTACCGCTTCTTCCTGGCCCGCCGCGAGGAGGAGCCCGCTAAAAAACTGCTGGCCGGGATCTCCCTCCTGGCGCTGGTCCTCTGCTGGCTGGTGACCTGCTCCTACTACTTCGGCAACCCGGCGCACCAGGCCTCCGCCCGGCTTTTCCTGCCGGCGGCGCTTGCGCTCTCCCTGCTGGCGGCCAATCTCCTGGCCGTACTTTCCCGCGGGCGCGCCGTCCCGGCGCTGCTGGCCGCTTCCGCGCTTTTCCTGCTCTACGCCCCGCTGGCCGCCGAGAACCGCTTTTACAACAGCCTTTTCCTGGGCCGGGAATACCGCCACCAGGCGCGCTTCCTGGAAGACCTGGGCGACCGACACGTGCTGGTGATAGCTGACCGCCCGGGCCAGTTCACCGTGCTGGAGCGCGGGGCGGTGGACTTCCATTACGCCAGGGCCAACGGCGCCGCGCTGCTGGAGGAGCTGGGCCGCCGGCTGTACGGCAGGATCATTGTCTTCCAGGAGATACAGTACTCCACAGGCAAACCTACGGCCTCTACCGAGCTCGGGCCGGAATACAGGCTTGAAACCCTGCTGGAGCGCCAGAACACGGCCGAAACCTTCCTACGCTTTTCAGAAGTAAAGCTCCCTGCCGCCCGCTGACCGGCCTTGACCGCTCCTTGGCATAACTGGTAGATTTCCCTCATGGGGGAAACCATACTTGTCGTTGATGACGATCTGGAGATGCAGCGCACGCTGAAAGACGCGCTGGAAGCCGCCGGCTACCGGGTAAGCCTCTGCGATAACGGCAACCGCGTGACCGAGTGCATCACGGAATGCAAGCCGGCCCTGCTGCTCCTCGACGTGATGCTGCCCGGCACGGACGGCTATACGCTGGCCATGCGGCTGAGCGAGGACGAGGCCACCCGCCGCCTGCCCATAATAGTGCTCTCGGGGCTGGAGCCGTCGCGGGGCATGTTCAGCGGCTTCCCGCAAGTAGCCGGCTTCCTGTCCAAGCCCTTCGAATATAAGGAACTGCTGGACCTGGTCGGCAAGGCCATAGCCCGCTAGTTCAGTCCGCTCTCTTCGGCGCGCCGCCGCCGGCCGCCGCTTATTCCGCCGCCGCAAATACGCTAAAATTTACCGGATGAAGAAACTCGTCTGCAGGATCTGCACGGTCAAGCTGGTCGAGGCCGCTTACGGCCGCGCCTGGTGGTTTCGCCTGGTGCGGGAGCCGCTGCGCCTGGGCATGCTGCTGATGGGGAGAATTTACGGCGTGCGGCCGGGGGATTACGAGGTCCTGTCCGAAGCCTGCCGCAGCTGCCCGCGGCTGGTGAAGCTGGAACTGAAGGAAAGGTCGGCCCTGTTCCGCCTGCTGAACGCCCTGGTCAATCCCGCCTTCGACCGGCTGATAGAGCGCCTGCTGACGGAGCGTGAGCGGCGGGAGGCCGAAGACTTCGCCGAAAAAGCCGTGCGCGGACGCAAGTAACAACTCTTTTGTTGGTAAAATATCGCTATGGAATATATAGCTATACCTGCCGCCGCCTTCATCGCCTCGGTGCTGAGCTTCTACTCCGGTTTCGGCCTGGGCACCCTGCTGATGCCGGTGCTGGCTCTCTTCTTCCCGCTGCCGGCGGCCATAGCCGCCACGGCCGTGGTGCACGGCTCCAATAACCTGTTCAAGATCATGCTGGTGGGCCTGAAGGCCGACCGGGACCTGGTATTGAAATTCGGCCTGCCGGCCATAGCCGCGGCCGCCGCCGGGGCCTGGGCGCTGCACGCCTTCACGGCCCTGTCCGGCGGAGCCTCTTTCAGCTATGTCCTGCTGGGCAAGACCGCCGTGATCACGCCGCTGAAGCTGCTGCTGGCCCTGCTGATGCTCGGCTTCGCCGCCATGGACATACACCCGGCGCTGAAGGCCGTGAAGTTCGACCGCAAATACCTGCCGGTGGGCGGGCTGCTGTCGGGCTTCTTCGGCGGGCTGTCGGGCCACCAGGGCGCGCTGCGCTCGGCCTTCCTGGTAAAGACCGACGTCACCCCGGAGGCTTTCGTGGCCACCAACGCCGTCATCGGCTTCATGGTGGACTGCGCCCGGCTGGGCATTTACGCCTACACCATCTTCCTGCTGGGCGACGCCGGGGGCGCGGCCGGTTTCCCGGCCGGCGTGGCCGCCGTCTCCGTAGCCGCCTCCGTGGCCGGCGTGGTCATCGGCCTGAAGTTCCTGCACAAGGTGACCATCTCGCTCATACAGGCCATAACCGCGGCCATGCTGGGCGCCATCGCCGTTTTCCTCGGCGCCGGGCTGATTTAAAGGACTCTTATGATAAAAAACAACCTTAAGGAATACGCCGGGCTCCTTTCCGGCTACAGTGAGCTGCGCCTGCAGGAGAACCGCCACACCAACCTGTCCCTGATGAAGGGCAACCTGGTGATGAACGAAAGCCGCTTCGCCAGGGGCATCTCGGCGCGCGCCTGCCGCAACGGGGCCTGGGGCTTCGCCTCGGCGCCCGGCTGCGACGCCGCCGCCGTCAAGAAGGCGCTGGCCGCGGCCTTCAGGAACGCGGACTTCCTGGACTCCCGCCTGAAGCGCGGCCTGCCGCAGCTGCCGGCCTCTAAGGCGGAGGGCAGCTACGACCTGTCCACCCAAAAGCCGCGCCTGTCGCAGAAAGAGCTGGTAGAGTTCGCGCGCGAGGCGGACGCTTACATCGACTCGAAGTACAAGGGGTTGTCGGGGCGCAGGGTCTCCATCAATAACCTGGACATGGAGAAGGCCTACCTGAACTCCTACGGCTCGTCCTGCTATTCGCTGACGCCGCGCACGGCCCTGATGGTCTCCATGTTCACGCTGAAGGACGGCGAGACCGTAAACCACGGCTCCGACGTCTGCAGCGTGGGACAGTTCGAAGACATCTTCAGCCGGCCCGCCGACCTGTTCCCGTGGATCGACTCGATATACGAGGCGCTGATGCTTAAAGCTTCGGGCGTCTACCCCGAGGCCGGCCGCAAGGAATGCATCCTCGACGCCAGCCTGGCCGGCATCCTGGCGCACGAGGCCGTGGGCCACACCACCGAGGCCGACCTGGTGCAGGGCGGCTCCATAGCCGGGCAGCTGATGGGGCAGCAGGTGGCCGCGCCCATGGTGAACCTGACCGACTTCGCCCACACCGCGCTGGGCAAGCCCTGCCATATCCCCATCCGCATAGACGACGAGGGCGTGGAGGCCCGGGACGCCGAGATCATCAAAGACGGCGTGCTGACCTCCTACATGCACAACCGCGAGTCGGCTTTGGAATTCGGCGCGGCGCCCACCGGCAACGCGCGCGCCTCGCAGTTCTCCGACGAGCCGCTGATCCGCATGCGCAACACGGCCATCCTGCCGGGCAAGGACAAGCTGGAAGACATGATCGCGTCGGTGCAGGACGGGTATTACCTGGCCGGCTGGACCAACGGCCAGGCCGACAGCACCAGCGAATTCACCTTCGGCGTGAAGGGCGGCTACGAGATCAAGGGCGGCAAGCTGGCGCGCCCGCTGCGCGGCGCCACGGTGTCGGGCCTGGCCTTCGACGTGCTCAAGACCGTCACCATGCTTTCCGCCGACATGAACTGGTCCGCGCTGGGGATGTGCGGCAAGAAGCAGAGCATCCCGGCCGCCATGGGCGGCCCGGCCGTCAAATGCCTGATGAACATAGGAGGGCGCTGAAATGGACGACAGGGAAAAAATCTGGTTCTGCCTGGAGTCGCTGAAGAAGGCCGGCGCCGAGAAGGCGCAGTGCGCGCTGACCAGCACCGAGAAGCACGAGTTTAACGTGGATTCGGGCAAACTGTCGCTGGTCCGCACCGGCTACGATACCGGCATCCGCTTCACCGCCATCACCGGCGGGCGCCGCGGCAGCGCCTCGCTGAACGGCGGCTCTCCCGAGGAGATAGCGCGCGCCGCCGCCGACGCCGTCGGCAACGCCGCCGCGTCCCCGGCCGACCCCGCCTACGACATTTCCCCGGCGCAGCCGCCGCAGACCTTTGACCGCGGCCCCGCCGCCCCCGACCTGGACCTGATGTACGACCGGCTCTCGTCGCTGCTGGCGCATATCAAGGCCAGGCACCCGAAGCTGAACCTGCGCCAGACGATCCTGAACTTCACGCGCAAGACCGAGCGCTTCGTCAATTCCAACGGCGTGGATTTCACCTCCTCTTCGGGCTGCTACGACGGGTTCGTCTTCTTCTCTTCCCAGGACGGGCAGAAGATCTCCTCGTTCAACTATTCCATGTTCGCCGCCCCCGGGCTGGAAAAGGAAATAGCCGAGCTGTCCCTGGCCGACGAGCTGTTCCGCCAGTCAGCCGAGCAGCTGGACCCCAGGCCGCTGGCCGGCAAGTTCGAGGGCGAGATCATCGTCACGCCGCACTGCCTGGGCACGTTCCTGATGTACCTGAACATGATGTCCCTGCGCGACGCCGCGCTGATCTCCGGCTCCAGCCCGTACAAGGACAAGCTGGGCCAGCGCATCGCCTCGCCCGGCTTCACCCTGCGCTCGCTGCCGGTCTCGCCGGACATGGCCGCCGGCTACGACATCACCCCGGACGGCTTCGCCGCCGAGAACCTGACCGTCATAGAGGACGGCATCCTGAAGAACTTCGTGCTCAGCCAGTACGGGGCCAACAAGACCGGCCTGCCGCGCGTCTCCAACGCCTTCGACTGCGAGGCGATAGAGCCCGGAGACAAGACGCTGGCCGAGCTGGCCGCGCCCATAAAGAAGGGCCTGCTGGTCACGCGCGTCTCCGGCAATAACCCCACCGACGGCGGGGATTTCTCCGGCGTGGCCAAGAACAGCTACTACGTGGAGGACGGCAAGATCCTGTACCCCGTCAGCGAGACCATGATCTCCTGCAATATCCCGAAGATGCTGCTGAACATAAAAGGCATCAGCAAGGAGCGGGTGCATTTCGGCAACTCGCACCTGCCGTGGGTCTCCTTCGGCGGCGTCACCGTGTCGGGGAAGTAGGATAGGGGACGTTGATTCCTAATTCCTAATTATTCCGCCGACACGCCCTTGTCGGGTTTGTGTGCTAGACTATCTGTGATGCAACCACTGGAGATCCTGAAGAAGCGCTGGGGCTACGACGCCTTCAAGCCGCTGCAGCGCGAGGCCATAGAGGCCGCGCTGGCGGGGCGCGACTCGCTGGTGGTGCTGCCCACCGGCGGCGGCAAGAGCCTGTGCTACCAGCTGCCCTGCGTGGCGGGGCCGGGGCTGGTGCTGGTGGTGTCGCCGCTGATAGCGCTGATGGACGACCAGGTGGCCGCCGCGCGCGAGGCGGGGCTGGCCGCCGACGCCTTACATTCCAATTTAAAAGTTGGCCCCAAGCGCGAGGCCTACGCCAACCTGAATTCCGGCAAGACCGAACTGCTCTATGTCAGCCCCGAGCGGCTGCTCACAGGCGACCTCTACGAGGCCATCGCCCCGCGGCTCATTCTCGCCGCCGTGGACGAGGCCCACTGCGTGTCTCACTGGGGCCACGAGTTCCGCCCCGAGTACCGCAAGCTCACCGAGGCGCTGGACCATTTCCCCAAGGCCGCGCGCATGGCGCTCACCGCCACCGCCACGCCCGCAGTGCGCCAGGACATCCTGGAGCGCCTCGGCCTGCGCTCGCCGGCCATACTCGTCGGGCACCCCGACCGCCCCAACCTGATTTACCGCGCCTTCCCTCGCCGCGACCAGATAAAGCAGGTGCTCGAGGCCGTGCGCCGCCACCCCGGCGAGGGCGGCATAGTATACGCCCAGACCCGCAAGGACGTGGAGCGGCTGGCCGCCAAACTGAAACAAGAGGGCGTCTCCTGCGCGCCGTACCACGCGGGCCTGGGCGCCACCGAACGCCAGCAGGCCCAGCACGATTTCGTCAACGAGCGGCTCGACGTGATAGTGGCCACCATCGCCTTCGGCATGGGCATAGACCGCTCCAACGTGCGCTACGTCATCCACGCCAATACCCCGCGCTCGGTGGAGCATTACCAGCAGGAGAGCGGCCGCGCCGGCCGCGACGGCGCGCCGGCCGAGTGCACCCTGCTGTTCTCAGCTTCGGACCTGGCCACGCACCGCTGGCTGGCCAAGAAGGATTTTACGCTGTCCCCGGAGCGCCTGCGCGCGCTGGAGAAGCAGCTGCGCGACATCGGCCGCTACGCTTCGGCCCCGGTGTGCAGGCACGGCCTGCTGGCCTCGCATTTCAGCGCGCCCTACCCGCCGGAGGGCCGCGCGGAAGAAGGCTGCGGCGCCTGCGACGTCTGCCTGGGCGAGACCAAGGGCCTGTCCGACGACGAAGCGCTGCTCACCGCCAAGAAGGTCTTAAGCGCCGCCTGGCGCTCGGAGGGCCGCTACGGCACCGGCTACGTGGTCAACCTGCTGCTGGGCCGCCCCAACGACCGCATGACCGCCAACGGCCACGACCAGCTGAAAGTTTTCGGCCTGCTCAAAGAGGCCGGGGAACCCGCCGTGCGCTCCTGGATAGACCAGCTGATAGTGCAGGACTTCCTGGAAGTCACCGAGGACAGCGAGTACCCGCTGCTGCGCATCACGGTGGAAGGCCGCGCGCTTTGCCAGGACAAGGGTACGGTGAAGCTAGGCCTGCCCGCCCAGCCCGCCAAGGGAAAGAAGAAACCCAAGGCGCTCAAGACGGTCTCAGCTGATTTTACCGCTAACGACGAGGCGCTCTTCGACCGGCTGCGCGCCCTGCGGCGCGCGCTGGCCGACAAGGCCGGCATCCCGCCCTATGTCATCTGCCAGGACGCCACGCTGGTGGAGATAGCCGCCGCCAGGCCCGCCACCCCGGAGGCGCTGCTGGAAATAAAAGGCATGGGCGAGAAGCGCGTGCAGAAATACGGCAAACTGCTGCTCGAGGTGGTGGCCGGCAAGCTCCCCGACACGCAATAGCGCCGGGTGATAAACAAAAAAGAGGCCGCCCGAAGCGGCCCCTTTCTTTTACAGGCTTCCCCTTATTCGGCGCGGATGTCGGCCAGCGCTCTTTCCAGCGCCTGGGCCGGGTCGGTCTCCACATCGGGGTAAACGCCGTGGTCCTCGATAGGGTTGCCATCCGGCATGATGCGAATCCAGGTAGGGATATAGACCTGGCCCCTGCCGCCGGGCAGCTCTATTATCGCGGGATAGCCGCTGCTGCCCATGGTGGCGGCCCCGTAAAGCCTGGCTGCGCCGCTGAACTTGAACATCACCGCAGTTCCTTCGCAGGAACTGACGCAGCCGCCGTCGATCAGCAGCGCGAGAGGGCCCTTGAATGATTCTTCCGTCTGCGGCTCCACCCCGCCTTCCCACCAGGTGCCCCAGCCGGGGCGCGCCGGGTCTTCCTGCAGGCGGCTGCCGTAGCGCTCTATGGTCTCCCTGGATATCTTGACCGTGGTTTTGCCGGTGGGGATGAAATGGGCGACCAGCCGCGAGATGAAGTAGCGGCCGTAAGCGTCGTTGCCGCCGGGGTTGCCGCGCATGTCCACTACCAGCGCCCTGGCCGTTTTGGCGAGGGTGAGGCTTTCATCCAGGCCGGCGCTCAACTGCTCCAGTTCCTGCGGCGTGCCGTAGAGGCGCTCTATGCGAGTGACCAGAATACCGTCGCCGGTAACGTCGTTGGAGATTATGCGCTCGGCGGCGTTTTTGCCGCCAGAGGGCTGCGCGAACCGGATGGCCAGATGCGGGTCGCTGAAAGCGGAGATGAAGTTCTGCACAAGGCGCCTGTAATCGGTTTCGGACGCCGCCGCGCTCACCTTGGCCAGGTAATCCGCTTTGAGGGCTTCGAAAGAGAAACTAAAAAGGCGCTCCTTGTTCTCCAGGTGGGAATAGACCCGCTTCATTTCATCGGTGATAAAGAGGAACTCCGCCGCCCGCGCATCCGGGGCCAGCGCGGCACGCCCGCGCGCAGTTCCGCCGTCGAACTCGGCCGGGGACAGGGTTTCGGGGTAAAAAGCGCGGGCTGCCGCGGAAAAGCCCGGGGAGGCCGGCGGGGCCGGAGGTGCGCTCTGAAAGGCGGCTGTCAGCGGAGCGGCTTGAACCAAGCGGCCTTCAAAGTCGGGGCTCCAGGCCGCGCACGCACCGGGGTTCTGGGAAATTACCGCAAGGATCGCGGGAAATACGAGTTTATTCATTCAGGTTGCTCCTTTTTGAAGAACGGAGCAATTATGATGCCGCCTGCCGGTTTTCAAGGGGCGCGGTAAAGGCGGATGCCGGCGGCAATGGCGGCCGCCATCTTTTCCTGGCCGGCCGCGGCCTTGATGAACTCGGCGTCTTTCCTGTTGGTGAGCACTACCATTTCTATCGTCAGCGTGGGTATCTCCGAAAAGATCGAAAAAGTGAGCGCGCCCTGGTTGGAACCTACCGCGGTGCGTGAATCGCCGTAGACGCCCTGGGCGGCCAGCGTGCCGGCCAACCCCCCGCGCATGGCGTTGAACATCACGGCCGAAAAAGCCCGGCTGTCCTCGCGCACCTGCGCCGAAGGGCCGCGGAAGCCGTTCTCCGGGTCGTTCTTGTAATCGAAGGTACCCTGCCTGTCAGGGTAGTAGAGGGCGAAGCCCGTGCCGGGGGTGCTCTCGCAGTGCAGGTGCACCACCAGGGCGGCGCCCGCCGCGTTGCAGATGCGCGCGCGGTCCTTGTTCTCCACCGAGTGAAGTTCGGCGTTCCTGGTCATGACCACATCGTACCCCGCCTCTTTCAGGACGCGCTCCAGGCGCTGTCCCACCTGCCAGTTTATGCGGTTCTCGTTGGTGCCGTTCACCATGTTGGTGGCGGAGTTGAAGGTGTTGGGATGGCCGGGGTCCACGCAGATCCGCGTGCGGGCCCTTTCCTCCTGCGCGGGAGGAGGCGGGGGCGCGCTCAACTCGGCGGCGCCCGGCAAATCGTAGAAAGCGGCGGCCTGCGCCCGGGGCGCGTTGCCCAGGGCCAGGACTGCCAGGATCAAAATTATTCTATTTGCCATATCTTCGCGCCTTATTTAGAGTCTATCAGCGGCAGAATTATTGTCAAGGGCCGAAAGCCGCCCTTCCTGGTGCCAAAAGGCCGGCGGGAATTCAATGGCGGCCGTCGCCTTTAAAAAATATAATGGATTTGCAGAACTGAATGGCAGGGAATATGAAGAAAACGTTCAAGATAATAGGCTATATCTTTTTAACCGGCGTCCTGCTGCTGCTCCTGCTCGTGGGCTCCCTGGTCGGCAGTTCGGCTTACGCGCGGCATAAATTTATAAAAGAAACGGTCGCCATCCTGTCCCCGGTGAAGTCTTTGGCAGAGATAGAAAAACTAGATCCAGTTTACCGGCCTGACCTGATCTATGCCCGGCAATTCGCCGGCGGCGCCTGGGCCGCGGCCAGGTCGCTCGACGAACAGGATACCGAGTTTGGTTTCGAGGCGGCGCTGGTCTACACCTCCGGGGGCGAATTCTGGATAGCGAAGAACCGCCACTTCTGCGGCTATGAAGGCCTCTCCATAAGCCTGAACGAAGTCAAAGCCGATACCCTCGAGGGTTTTATCGCGGGGCTCTCGGCAGAGCACGGCTTTTCAAGGTACTGAAAGCTGAATTGCATGCCTGAAAACACCCCGATGGACGAGCGGAAATTCTTTTACGTCCTGCGCCTCCCTACCGTCATCTTCATAATCGTTTCCAACCTGCTGGTTCTGGCAGGCTCCCTCATCTGGAGCTGGGACCTGCTGACCATGATGCTGGTGTTCTGGCTGGAAAGCGCGATCATAGGCTTTTACACCCTGCTGAAACTGTTCGCCGTAAACCCGCCGATCGCCCTGTTCGTCCTGCCGTTCTATTTGTTCCATTTCGGCTGTTTTCTCGCCGTGTACCTGGTGGCGGTTCTGACTGTTTTCGCCCCTCCTCCCTCCAAAGGTTCGCTGGTTCCGCTTTTAAAGAGCTCTTTCCTGAATCTCACCGTGTTGCTGGGCGCCGTTCCGCTGTTTATCAGCCACGGAGTTTCGTTCTATAAGAATTTCTGGCCTCGCAGGGAGCTGTGGAGGAATAAACTGAACGATATCGCCTTCGAGCCCTATCCCCGGATAATGCTCTGGTGCCCGGTGCTGCTGGCGGCGGCTTTTGCCGTGCACTACCTTGGCGGTGGGCGGCCGCAATACGGCTACCCGGTAGTGATCTTCGCGAAGGCCTGCGCCGACATTTGGAGCCACCTCAGCGCCAATGGCCTGAACCCGCGTGAGCGGGGCAGAAGTATTGGAACTTGAATTTCGCCGCCCGCAGCCCCAACGGCGGGCGCGGAATAAATAGTAAAATTTCACTTCGCCTTTTGCCGCTGGAGAAAAAATGACTTCTGCCTCTAAAAAATCTTCCAACCTCACTCTGCTGACGCTGCTGGCCTTGTTCCTGGGCATCTTTATCGCCATGGTGTGGCCTTACCTCTTCGCGCTGTTCATGGGGCTACTGCTGGCCATACTGAGCAGGCCGCTCTACGACATGCTGGCCAGGCGCGGCCTGGGGCCGAAGGCAGCGGCCGCGCTCTCCATCTCGATAATCCTGCTGGCCATCATAGCCCCGCTGACCGCCTTCGCCGTTACGGCCGTCAAGCAGGCCATAGCGCTGGCCGCCTACCTGGCCGACGAGCGCGGGGCCGAGTTCATACGGCAGGCCGTGGAGGCGGTTACAGCCCTGAAACCGGTGCAGTGGGTGATAGAGAAACCCGGCGACCTGCAGACCAAGGGCCTGGAATTCGCTCAGAGCGCCGGCGCCGCCCTGAGCACTATTATCCTGGTGCAGGCCGCCGCCCTGCCGGAGATGGCGCTGAAGATCATACTTTCCCTGCTGGCCTGGTTTTTCCTGCTGTTCGAGGGCGAGGGTTTCATGAAGTGGCTGACGGGCAAGGTGCCCATGGATGCGGCCCTTAAAAGCCGCCTGGCCGCCTCTTTCCGCGCCACCGCCGCCTCCACGGTGTGGGCCACCTCGGCCGCCGCGGCCGCGCAGGCGCTGGTGGTGATGGCGGGCTTCTGGCTGCTGGGCGTGCCCGGCATCTTCCTGGCCGGCGGCGCCACCTTCATCTTCTCCTGGATCCCGATCCTGGGCAGCATGCCGGTCTGCGTGGCCGGGGCGATCTATCTTTACTTCAGCGGCTCCATGCTTAAATTGGCCCTGCTGGCCGTGGTGGCCGTGGTTGCCGGCCTGATGGACAATGTGGTGCGCCCCATAGTAATGAAGGGCCACGCCGACATGCATCCGCTGCTGGCCCTGGTCTCTATTTTCGCCGGTATCAACATGTTCGGCCTGCTTGGTGTCATTTTCGGCCCCATAATAGCCGCCATGCTGCTGGCCCTGCTGAATTCCTGGCAATTGCCGGCCTCCGAAGCCTGAATCGGCATCATCCTCGATGTGCGGCATAGGTCTTTGGACCTATACCGGTTTTTCCCTTATGACCCGTGCGGCAAAACCGCTTTACTCGTATAATAATATACAGCGTTCGGCAGCTTTGTTAAAACTTGGCAACAAGGTGGTCTGCATGAAGAATATGAACAAGTTCCTCTCTCTCCTGCTTCTCTGCACGTTCACTTCCGGGGCTTTCGCCCTGGATCTCAATAAACCGCTTCCCAACTGGATAGACCACTCCCGCGAAAAGGCGGACGGCCGCGCGCCCATCATGGCGCCCACCATGCGCGGCGTCACCCCTTCAGATTTCCGCATGCCGGCCGAGTACGAACCCGTCGGCGCGGTGGCCATCGGCTGGGCCGCTTACACGCCCATGCTGACCAGCATCGCCAAGGCCGTCACCGGCGCCGCTAACGCCCAGCTCTGGGCCGTGGGCGGCCCTTCCTCCATCGCCGGCGTACCCGCCGCCAAGTACACCAAGATCCCCGCCCCGCTCGACACCGTGTGGATGCGCGACTACGGCCCCTTCGGCGTCTCCGGCGGCAAGCCCGGCATCGTGGACTCCATCTACCGCCACTACCAGTACCGCCGCAACGACGACGCCGTTCCGAACGTGCTCGGCAAGGCTAAGGGCATCGGCGTGTACGGCATGCCGATCATCATGGACGGAGGCAATTTGATGGTGGACAGCCAGGGCACTCTCTTCCACACCAACCGCACCTACCTCTGGAACTCCAGCATGAGCCGCGAGCAGGTGGACACGCACCTCAAGAATTACCTGAAGGTTAAGAAGATCGTCACCTTCGACTACGCCGGCTACCCCGGCGAGCCCGCCGACGGCACCGGCCACATCGACATGTACGTGAAGCTCCTGAACGACAACACCGTGCTGCTGGCGGTGACCGCCGACGAGCCTTTCAAGACCGCCTGCGACAAGGCGATGTCCTGGTTCAAGGCCAACAAGGCCCCCAACGGCCAGCCTTACAAGATCCTCACCGTGAAGGCCTGGGCCACCGACGCCTGGTACACCTACACCAACTCGCTGGTAGTCAACAATGTGGCCATCATCCCGTCCTACTCGGTTTCCACCGAGGAGGGCAACGCCAAGGCCGCCTACGAATCGGCCGGCTACACCGTGGTGCCGGTGCCCTCCGACGACAGCATCGTCGCCGGCGGCTCCATTCACTGCGTCACGCAGACCATCCCCGGCGCGCCCGGCAAGGCCGTGGACCTGACGGACATCCCTGTGTTCCAGGAAGTCACCACTACCCCCGTGCTGCTCCCGCTCACCGACAGCGGCAGCTCCACCGCCGTGGACCAGCTGATCAACAGCAAGTAATAGTTAAGCTCCAAATGAAAACCGCCGGCGCAAACCGGCGGTTTTTGTTTTTGAAGGCGGCTGCGGGTGCGGGGCCTTCGGCTGAAATGTTAATATAGCGGTTAACAATAAAGGGGGAAACCCCGGGGAACAGAGACGGCCTTATGTCTTTAGCTGACAAAGAAAACCTGGATTTCGAGCATTTCGCTCACGAAACGCTTAAGGCGTTCTCGCTTACGCGCAACTACAACAGGTGGGTGTGTTCAAGCTTTGAGGAATACATCGCCGGCAAGACTATCCTGGAGGTCGGCTGCGGGATAGGCAACCTCACGTGCAGGTTCAGGGAGATCTGCGGGCGGGTCGTAGGCATAGACACCTCGGACCTCTTCATCCGCCACCTCAGGGTGGATTTCCCCGAGATGGAACTTTACAATTTCGACATCAGCGACGAGAAGGTGCGCACCCTCGCGGAGAAAGGGATAGACGCCGTGGTGGCCATTAACGTCCTGGAGCACGTGGAAGACGATGAGCGGGCCCTGCGCAATATCCGGGAGATCCTGCGGCCGGAAGGGCGCCTGATACTGTACGTGCCGGCGCTCAGCTGGCTTTACGGCAGCATAGACGAGAGCCTGGCCCATTACCGCCGCTACGACAAGGGAGTGCTGGCCCGAAAACTTGAGCGCTCCGGCTTCGAAGTGGAGAAGATGTCCTGCAGCAATGTCCTGGGCATCTTCGGCTGGTTCGTGAACGGGAAGATCCTGCGCAGGAAAGTGTTCCCTATCATGCAGACCATAGTTTTCGACAAACTGGTGCCCGCTCTGGCTAAGCTGGAAAGTATCGTGCGGCCACCCATAGGCATGAACCTGACGGTGATAGCCAGGAAAAAGAGCGCCCCGGCCGGGTGATCAGGCGCAGTTCCTGAAGACGATTGGGCGCAAAAAAACCGCCGGCTGGAGCCGGCGGCTTTTTTTATCCCGACACGCCCTTGTCGGGGTCGTCTGCTATGCTATCTGTATGGAGAAGGGGGGTTATAAACTGTTATCGCGCGGCCAGTTCCGCCGTCTCGTAGGCGCCGGTCACGGAGTAGGCCAGCGTGTCGTCGAGGTCGGTGCGGAAGACCTGCGCGCCGGCTTTCAGCAGGCGGCCCAGCGCGTCCTGCGTGGGATGGCCGTAATTGTTCTTGCCCACCTCTATGTAGGCCTTGGCCGGCTTCACGGCAGCCAGGAAGGAGACCGTGGAGGAGTACTTGCTGCCGTGGTGCCCCACCTTCAGCACGTCGGCCTTCAGCTCGTTCCCGTACTCCGCCACCAGTTCGGCTTCCCGCTCGCCTTCCACGTCGCCGGTGAACAGCACCGAGGAGCCGTTGTAGGAAAGCTTCAGCATGATGGAGCAGTTGTTGACGGTCTCACTCTGCTTGCTGGCCATCGGCTTGTCGCAGGCGTTGAAGACCTTGACCTCCACCGGCTCGCTCCAGTTCAGGTTCTCGCCGGCGGCCGGGTAATGGGTGGCGATGCCGAGCTCGCCCACCCTGGCGCGGAGCTTGTCGTCGCCAGTGGCGCCCTTGTTGTCCAGGCGGGTGTCGTAGAAATTCGCCACCTTGATGCTGGCCAGCACGTAGTTGAGGCCGTTGTAGTGGTCGCTGTGGGGGTGGGTCAGCACCACGTGGTCTATGGCGGTGACGTTCTTGGCCTTAAAGAAATTGGCCAGCGCGCCGGTGGCCGAGGAGGAGGGGCCGCCGTCTATCAGGGCGTTCTTGCCGCCGGGCAGTTCCAGGTAGATAGCGTCGCCCTGGCCGACATTAAGGAAGTATATATTAAGCCCGGGTCCGGCGGTGAGCACGGTGGCGTTTTCCGGGGGCAGGGCCAGGGGTATTTCCACCCTGGGGGCGGCGGCCAGCAGCTGGCCAAAAGCCTGGGCCGCCGCGGGGGGGGCGGAATGGAATACGGCTAGCAGGAAAAAAACAGAAGAGAATACGGCTTTAAGGACTGCGGGTGCTGGAGAGTTCAGTTTCACGCGGTGCATATCCACCTCCCACTTTGCGCCGGCGCCTTGAAGTAATGCCAGGCTGCGCCCTGCGCTCCGCTTAGTGGTGAATCCGGATTAAGGTCCGGAGGTGGATGCTCCCCGGCCAATCCCGGGGATTACACTGAAGCTATGTATATGGTAAGGCCTGTATTGACTTTGCTCAAGGGCCAAAGGGCCTATATTGCCCTAGGCCCAAAGACCTATGAGCATATAGGTCTAAGTGTCTCTGCGGCGTAGGCACTATGGGGGTTACGGTTTTTTACCGCGGGGCTATACTCTACTTGGAGTTGAAAGCACGGGCGAGGAGGCAGGCAATGAAAAAACTTCTGGCACTTACTATAGCCGCCGCGGCGCTGCTGGCCGGACGCGCGTCCGCCGAGGACGCGACCGACCCCAGGTATTTCTCCGTGGACGAGAACACCGTGACGATAGAAGAAATAACGGAAGGTGTAACGCCGCCTCCCGCGGGCCTGCTGCCGCCGCCCTCCGTCAAGCCCGTCGGAGAGGTGATAAGCGCCATAGACTCCATAGTGAATTTAGTGGATAAGATCTGGACGCTGATAGAGAAGAACCAGCCCGTGGTGGTCATCAACACCCACTACGCCAACGCGGTGCCTTTCGGCACCAGCCACTGGTCTCAACTGCAGGGCTGGAGCCGGCCCGCTACCAAGCGGTACGCTTTCGCCAGCAAGAACGGTTTCGGTTCGGAAGTGGTCAAGGTTATCTACCAGGTGCACTACACCCACAGCGGCAACTACCAGGGCAAGGGCAAGTTCCTGACCGGCGTTACCATAGAGCCGATCAGCGTCACCACCGCCTGGGGCTACAAGGTCACCCTGGTGTCCGAAGTGCCGGATTCCACCGTGGCCAACGTGGGCACGCACGAGGACCCCGTGGCCTCCATGCAGGTGCAGCTGAAGTGGGTCATCCACACCGCCGTAAAGGATATCTCCTCCAAGGCCATCTATTATGTGCAGGGCGACGGGGCGCTGGAGGAGATCGGCACGCCTTTCAAGAACGCCCGGGACCTGAAGAACAAGGCCAGGCTTGAGACGGCCACCGCCCGGTTGTCTGACGTGAAATTCGACTAAAGGGCCCGCGGTAAAGATCCAGTCCCGGCCCCCGAACGGGGGCCGGGGCTTTTTATCCCCCGGCCCGGAGGAAAAATGACTTCGGGCTTAAATGGTAAAATTGAAGTTTACATGGAAGAAATAGAATTCAACGAACAGTTCACGAAAGCCCTGCACCTGCTGCAGCACGGCACCCGCAATTTGTTCGTCACCGGCAAGGCCGGCACCGGCAAGAGCACGCTGCTGCGCTACTTTCGCGCCCACACCGCGAAGAAGATAGTGGTGCTGGCCCCCACCGGCGTGGCCGCGCTCAACGTGGCCGGCGAGACCATACATTCCTTCTTCCGCTTCAAGCCCGGCACCACGCCCGACAGGGTGAAGCGGGCCCGCAAGAAAGACGAGGACCTTTATAAAGCGCTGGATTCGATAGTGATAGACGAGGCCTCCATGGTGCGCGCGGACCTGCTGGACTGCGTGGACCGCTTCATGCGCATAAACGGCCCCGTCCCAGGCAAGCCCTTCGGCGGGGCGCAGCTGGTGCTTTTCGGCGACCTCTACCAGCTGCCGCCGGTGGTGACCAGCGCGGAGCGGGAGTTGTTCTCTTCTTATTACCCGGGGCCCCATTTCTTCAACGCCCGGGCCTTCAAGGATACCTCGCTGGAATATCTGGAGCTGGAGAAGATCTACCGCCAGAAGGACCAGGGCTTTATAGACATCCTCAACGCCATCCGCAACAACAAGGTGACCCGGGCACAGCTGGAGCGGCTGAACTCCCGGGTGGGCGCGGACGTGGAGAGCGCCGGGCGCGGCCTGGTGGTGCGCCTGCTGACCACCAACGCCGACGCCGCCGGCATCAACAACGAGCGCCTGCGCGCCATAGACGGCCGCTCGCACGTCTACAAGGCGGAGATAGACGGCGAGTTCACGCGCGACTCTTATCCCGCCGACGACGAGC
Source organism: Elusimicrobia bacterium GWD2_63_28 (assembly GCA_001799895.1). Classification (GTDB taxonomy): domain Bacteria; phylum Elusimicrobiota; class Elusimicrobia; order Elusimicrobiales; family UBA9959; genus UBA9959. Next base: position 56,424 of record MGUI01000065.1, on the reverse strand, counting down.
TGCACCTCAAGGCCGGGGCGCAGGTGATGATGCTCAACAACGATCCCGACGGCCGCTGGGTGAACGGCACCATGGCCGCCGTGCAGGACATCATGAGGGGCCTGCCCGGCGAGGGCGACGTCATCCACGTGCGGCTGGCCGACGGTTCCGTGGAGCCGGTGGAGCCCCACGCCTGGCAGCTGTTCCATTTCGCCTACGACCCCGCGGCCGGCAGGATCAAGGCCGAGACCGCCGGCACCTTTACCCAGTTCCCGCTGAAGCTGGCCTGGGGCGTCACCATACACAAGAGCCAGGGCAAGACTTTCGAGCGGGTGATCCTGGACCTGGGCCGGCGGGCCTTCGCCACCGGCCAGACCTACGTGGCGCTCTCCCGCTGCACGGCGCTGGAGGGGCTGTCCCTGGTCAGGGCGGTGCGCCCCTCCGACGTGATGACCGACTGCCGCATAGTGAACTATGCCCCGGGCGCCCAGCCCGGTGACGGCGAGGAACCGCTCCCGCCGACCGGGAAGATAAAGATGATAGAGAAGGCCATAGCGGAAGGCCTCCTGCTGGAGATCACCTACCTGAAGGCGGCCGACGAGAAGAGCTGCCGCAGGGTGAAGCCGCTCTCCGTGGGCGACTGCCGGTTCCCGAAAACTTCTTTCGTGGGGCTGCGGGCGCATTGCCTCAAGCAGGGCGCCCTCCGCGTTTTCAAGGTGGACCGCATCCTGGAGATGAAAATTATACCGCCAGAATTATAGAATGTATTAAGGGAACTATTATGACCAAAACCAAATTCCTGTTTCTTTCTCTGTGCTGCGCGCTGCTGGCCGGCTGCGCCACCAACCCCGTGACCGGCAAGCGCGAGATGCGCCTGTTCTCCGATAAGGACGAGGTGGGCCTGGGCGCCAATACGCGCGATTCCGTGATAAAACAGTACGGCCGCTACAATGACCCCGCGCTGGAGGCTTACGTGGCCGGCGTGGGGCAGAAGCTCGCCGCCGTCTGCGACCGGCGGCAGTTAGCCTATACTTTTTACGTCCTGGACACGGACATGGTGAACGCCTTCGCCGCGCCCGGCGGCTACATCTTCGTGACGAAGGGAATACTGAAGTCCATGTCGGACGAGGCCGAGCTGGCCGGCATCATCGGCCACGAGATAGGCCACGTGACCGCCCGCCACAGCATGAAATCCATGGAGAAGCAGTACGGCTACCAGGCGGTGCTCAATATCGCCTCCATGGTGACGCAGCGGGACCTTTCCGGCCTGCAGCAGTATACCGGCTACCTGACCAATATGCTGCTGCTGGGCTATGGCCGCGACAATGAGTTCCAGGCCGACAATCTGGGCGCCAAATACGCCATGGCCGCCGGCTACGACGCGCGCGGCACGGTGGATTTCTTTCACAAGCTGGAGGCGCTCGAGGGGGGCAAGAAGGCCAACGACCTGGAGAAGCTCTTCCAGTCCCACCCGCCCACAAAAGAGCGCATCAAGAAGCTGGAGGGCCAGATAGCCTCGGCCGCCCAGCCGGGCGGCGCCCGCAACCAGGCCGGCTTTGCCGCCGCCGTTAAGGGGATAAAATGAGGGCGCTCCTGGTTCTTTGCCTGGCGCTCCTGGCCGCGCCCGCCGCAGCCGGCACGGTGCTTTTTATCGGGGACTCACATTCCGTGGGCCCCTTCGGCTGGAAGGTGGACGAGCTGCTGCGCGGGGCGGGGCATAAGACGGCCACTTACGCTTCCTGCGGCTCTATCGCGCAGTGGTGGGTCACGGCCAAGCCCACGCCCTGCGGCTATTTCTTCAGGGACCTGGCGGGGGAAACCCAGAAAGGACAGAAGGGCCCCACTCCCGTATTCGCCGAACTGCTCGCGAAGGTTAAACCTCAAACCGTTATAGTGGAGCTGGGCGCCAATTACGCCGGGAATCCTTCCGACGAGTTCGCCATAAAGGATATGTCGGAACTGGCTGGCCGCATAAAGGCCGCCGGCGCGGCCTGTTTCTGGGTGACCAAGCCGGACTCGCGCAAGAATCACGACGATATCCCGCGCATACTCGAGCTGACCTACAAGGCCGTGGCTGATAAATGCGAAGTCTTCGACAGCACTAAGGTCACCAAGTATCCCGAGACCGGCGGCGACGGCATCCATTACTGGTCCCCGCAGGGCACGCCCATAGCCAATGCCTGGGCGCAGCATGTCTACGACTGGCTGGCCCCGGCCCTGAAAAAGAAGCCGGCCCGCTGAGGCCGGTAGCGCAAATAGAAAAAGCGCGGCTGTCCGCGCTTTTTTTATTGTCCTGAAAGTTTAAATTACGCCTTTGAAGTTAAGCACCACCACGATCATAAAAAGAATTCCGGCTATGCCGCCCCAGAGCAGTATGTTGCCGGCCAAACGCCCCAGCTTTTGACCGGTCGTAAGAGGCTCGCCGCCCGCCGCGGCCGGGACGAATTTCCTGCGCAACAGCACGCCTACCGCTATGGGCACGAAAGGGATGCCCAGCAGCAGGATTATCTCGAGGATGGCGCTGAGATCGTTCATGGCGCGGCCACCTCCCTGCCGTCCTGGTAGCAGGCTATCTTGCCGGCCACATAGCCCGGGGTGGTGGCTTCCTGGTTGCCCATCAGCCTGGTGAGGCCCGGCAGGCGCCCCGGCACCAGGCCGAAGGTGCGGTAGCCGCAGACCACGGCGCCTTTGACGCCGCGGCTGGTGTCCCTGGCCAAATCAGCGTTCCAGCCCTTATCCCATTGCTCTTTGGCCTGCGCCGCCGGCACGCCGTCGGCCCTGTCCTGGAAGTAGGGCAGGCTGAAGTAGAGCAGCCGGCGGGTTATCATGGACAGCCCTACCGCCGGGTTAAGCGTGGAGCCGCCGATGGAGGCTGTATTGCAGCCGGAGAACTGTATGACGCCGCCCCGGGCCATTTTTCCCCTGAGCAGCTCCGCCGTGGAGTCGGAATCGTAGGTGGCGGGGCCCACCGTCTGCATGCCGGGTGAGCCGTGGCCGTAGAGGACTATTTTGGAGACCGAGCCGTCGGGCAGGGCGCGGATGGCGGCTTCGGCCTGAGCCTGGTCGCGGTAGGTCTGGGTGCGGCCGTTGGCGGTTACGGTGAAGCCGTAGGCGTCGGAGGTCCAGGCCGAGGACTTGGCCTGCGGCGGGTTGGCGCCGGCCAGGGCAGCGGGGGGCGCCGACTTTACCGTGGTCGCCACGGTGGCCCTGGGCTGGTTGGCGCCCAAAGCGGACGCCGCGCTATTGGAAACCTGTTTGCCGAGCTGGGCTGAAACCCCCGCGACCGCTCCGCGCACGGTTCCTTTGGGCAGCGCGTACTTTTCTCCCAGGCGTACGGCCCCGGCGTCGCCGGTGGCGGTATTGCCGTCGAAGACCTTGGCTATATTGGCGCTGACATTCCCGGAGAGCGCCCCGGAGACGTTCTTTATAGCGGCGTTGGCAACCTCTTTCGGAACCTCGTGTTTTTTGAAGCTTCCGGAGACCTGGGCCTGCTGCGCCGCGGCGTACTTCATGCTGCGCAGGCCGGCGATGGCTTCATCGGTCAGGTGGGGGGCCAGCGCGGCGGCTTCGGCGTCGGTCAGGCCTTCCTCGCTGGCTTTCTCCAGCTTGGCCCGGACCAGCGCCAGCTTGTTGGCGAAAGCGGCGGCTTTGGCATTGCCCAGCCAGAGGCGCACGGTCTTCAAGTCTTCTTCGGTGGTCCGGGCGGCGTAGTCACGCAGCTGGGCGCTGTCCCATTCGGCCATGGCCGCTTCATAGTAGGCCTGCACGGCTTCCAGCCTCTGTTGGGCCGGCTCTACCGCCTCGCGCAGTTCTTTATCCTGCAGATCGGGCAGCAGTTCGGCCCAGGTGTCCTGGGTATAGATTTCGCTCTCGGCTAAATATTTGAACTGGGTAAGGTGGTCTTTGTGGCCCCAGGGCACTCCCTCCGAGGCAAAAGCGTAGCTCCCGGCCAGGGCCAGGAGAAGGACTGCAGGGATGACACGCTGAGGTTTCATAAGATATAGACGCTAGTATAGTCTACATCATGGGATTGACTTGTCAAGGGTTTTCCGGGGCGGGGGGCGGCACGGCCTTGGCATAGATCTCCCGGACGCAGTCGGCGTAGGGCTTGCGCTTCTCCGGGGTGAAGTCGCGGTAGACCAGCTCAACCGCGCGGCCGGCGCCGAACATGGCGTGGTCTATGGGGAAAAGATTTTCCATTCCCGGGGGCAGGAATTCCTTCTTTATCTCCATGCGCAGGCCCCAGCCCGCCAGGAGCGACAGGCAGTAAACCCATTTCTGGGTGGCGTGGTTGTAGATCTTGAGGACGGGCCCGGGGTTCTTGGCGGTGTTGGGCTTCATCTCCCAGGTCTGGCCCGGCGCGTCGCCGGCGGCGGCCATCAGTTCGGCCCAGAAGTCCCGGAAAGTTTCCGCCGACTTCGGGTAGCGCGCGGCTATGTGCTTCACGAACTTCTCGAATTCTTCGCGGATCAGGGCGGGGTCGGTCTTGATGACCTTGGCCCGCTCGCGGTTTTCCTCGTCGAGCTTCAGGCGGGTTATCAGCGGCTGCAGGGCGGCGGCCTCGGCCTCCGTGGCCGGGGCCAGGTACTGCGCGCGGAAGGTCATGCGGTCGCCGGTCTGCGGCTGCACCGTGATGTTCTCGCCCGTTATCTTTACCACCACGCCCAGGGCCTTGTTTATAGTGTTGCGCACCGGCGCGTAGATCTCGAAAGTTTTAGTTTCCATAATGTTCCCGTATAATTCTACAACAGAGGCCGCCCCAAAACAACCCGACACGCCCTTGTCGGGGTGGCCTGCTATGCTATAGCGGGAGTAAATCCTGCGGCGAAGGGGGGCTTATGAACGGTGCTGGGACCATACAGGACATGGCGCGGGTAGAGCGGCCGCGCGAGAAGATGATGCGCTACGGCCCGGAGAAGCTGGCCGAGGAAGAGCTGCTGGCCATAGTGCTGCGCACCGGGCTGAAAGGCAAGAACGCGCTGGAGCTGGCCGGCGACCTGCTGCGCAAGTTCGGCCACGCCGACCTGGCCAAGGCCGGCTTCGCCGAGCTGAAGGCGGCGCACGGGCTGGGCCCCGCCCGCGCCTGCGAGATCCTGGCCGCCTTCGAACTGGGCCGCCGCTACCTCAACGGCAAGAAGGCAGGCATCTACCTCAAGCCGCGCGACATCTGGGAGGAACTGCGCGACATACGGGACCAGAAGAAAGAGCACTTCGTGGTTTTCTTCCTCGACACGCGCAACCAGGAGATCAAGCGCGACATAGTCTCCATCGGCACGCTGAACTACAACCTGGTGCACCCGCGCGAGGTGTTCGAGCCCGCCGTGAAGAACCTGGCCGCCAGCGTGATAGTGGCGCACAACCACCCGTCGGGCTGCCTGGAGCCTTCCGACGAGGACCTCTCGCTGACCAAGCGCCTGGCCCAGGCCGGCAAGCTGCTGGGCATAGAGGTGCTGGACCACGTCATAGTGACGCGGGAGGGCTTTATGAGCTTTAAACAGAAGGGGCTGCTGTAGGGCTACTTTATAAGCGGCTTGAAAGAGGCGAGGGAGGCCTCATAGGCTTTGAGGTGCTCCTTGGCCAGGGCTTCCGGAACGGTGTAGCGCAGCACGTAGAAACCCTGCTTCACCGGCACCACCGCGAAGCGCTCGTAGACGGCTACTTTCGCCGCGTCCATAGAGCCGGCCGGCACGTATTCGAAAACTTTCCGGTCGAAGACCTTGGCGTGGTAGTTGCCGGCCAGCCCGTTCGTGACGGGGCCGTACTCCTTCTTGTCGGCGTTGACCCCGAAAGGGGGCTTGGAGTGCAGTTTGATGTAGCGCTGCGGGGTTTTATGCAGCTTGTTGCCGGGGGCGTAATAGTTCACGGTTATCTTGGGCGCGCCGGCGGCCGCGGACGGCCCCGTGAATTCCACGCCGTAGATCTTCCGCTCCTTCTCCGAAAGCGCGGAGCTCGGCAGGGAGGCGGCCCAGCCCGCCGGCGTGGCCACGGTGAAGCAGCCCTGTTTGGTGAAGCGGCCCGGCGCGTCGGCCGCGGCGGCGCCCGAGAGGAACAGGGAGAACAGGCAGAATAATGTTCGCATAGTCGTTAGCCCGGCCCTACTTGGGCCTCGGCACCTCGGAAGGGCTGGTTTCCGAATCGGCGTCCAGCAGGCCCTCGCGCCATTCATCCAGCTTGCGCTGCGCTTCCGCCGCCCGCTGGAGGCGGTAGCGGGCCGCGGCGAAGGAGGCGCGCTCGTAGTCCAGGTATTCCTTCAGTTTCACCCGCTCCTGGGCCGTCATGGAGTCGGGGTCGTCCTTATACTTCGCCTTCAGTGCCGCCGCTTCGCGCGCGCCGGCCGAGCCGCTAGCCAGGATGCGCGCGCTGGCCGTTTCGTCGGTGTGGTCTTTTACGCGGTAGCCGTCGTAGGTGTGCTTGCGCGCGCGCAGGGCCTCCACGCCGTCTTCCAAATAGATCTCGGCGTCGCGCACGGCGTGGGGGTGAGAGTTCTTGGCGTAGGCCTGGCCGCCTTTCTGCATCTTCTCGGCGGTGAAAGCCGCGCCCACCCCGAAGGCCTCCACTTCGCGCTCTATCGTCCTGTGTTTGCCGTCGTTGAAACGGGGATGCAGGGTGCGCTCTTCGACCTCCTGCTTGTGGTGCGCCGCCTCGTGTACGAAGGTGGGGGCGATGTAGGACGCCAGGCCCTGCATCAGTTTTTCGTCCTTCAGGATGTCGGCGGGAGCTACGCCGCGCTGGCGGGCGTAATCCTCTATCATCCTGGTGTTGACGCGGATGTAGGGGGGGTCCCGGTAATAACAGGTGCCGAAATTCCCTGGCTTGTTCCTTTCGAAAGCGAAGTCCAGCTTGTTGCGGCCGTCGGCGCGGGGCGTGTTGTAGAAAGCCAGGGTCTCATCGCCGGCCTTGGTGCCGCTTATTTCGCGGGCCAGATGACCCTTCAGCTTGCCGTCCTCGCCGTAGGAGAACATTTTGGCGGAGATCTTGGCGGCGGCGTCGTTATCGACGGGCTTGTACTTGCGGGGATGCAAGATGCGCTGCAGCATGGTGGGGGGGGGAGTGTAGCCGCCGGGGACATAGTTGTCGAAGGTCTGGTCCAGGAAACCTTTCTGCGCGGCGGCGCCCCTCGCCGCGTTCAGGCGATCATTGGCCGCCTTGAGCTGCAAATCCTTCTTTTCGGCGCCTGAGACCCCGGGCGGGAGGGCGGGCTCGGCGCGCAGCAGTTCTACGTCCAGCATCAGCTTGTTGAGTTTACGGTAGTACTCGTAGGCCTTTCCCGGAGGCGGGTCTTTTATTATAAGGTCCTGTTTGAGCTCCTCTATCACCGCTACCAGGTCCGGGTTTTTTAGCAGCGCCTTTTTGCCCGCGGCCAGCAGGGCCTCGGAGTCCTTCAGGGCACTGGCGGAGAGTTTTTCGTAGCGGGCGCGGATGTCCTTGGCGTTCCAACTGGCCTCGTCCAAGCCCTCCGCCTGAAATGCCCTGCGGCGGGCTTCGCCAAGCGAGGTCCAGGTGCGCAGGGAGCGGCGCACGGTGACGCCGCGGTCCGGCAGGTGGTTATCCACCCAGCCGAAGAGCTTCTCGGGCCGGGGGCCGAGGCCCAGCAGGCAGGGGTAGCAGTCCTTGACCTCCAGTTCCCTGACGAGGGCGTAGCCGAGGTCGGATTCCTTGTACTTGCCGCAGATCTTCCCGAGGCTCACGAGCGAATTGTTGTAGATCAGGACGAGACCGGGGACCTCGTTCACTTGCGCTGCGCGCTCCATCAGGTCTTCTTTGGCGTTAAGGTCCCTGACGCAGTCTTGCGCCTTCTCCGGGGAGAAGATCCGCACCCGGGTATCGATATTCCTTTGGCAGTCCATGACCAACTGGGCCTCCTCCTCCGTAATGGGGGGGGCTTCCGCGGCCAGGGCGAGACCCGGCAGCAGCAAGAGCGACAGCGCCAGTTTTAAAAGCATTTTTCCCTTCCCCATATTATCGAGTATAAGGCATAGCCCGCGCGCTGTCAATGGGCGGTCTGCCGGCTCCGGTTTTTTGTATCATTCTTGCCGGGGCCTTACATGCACAAACGCAGGATATTTTTGGGGGTCGTTTTCGCCGCGCTGGCGGCAGGGGTGTACCTTTATGTCTCCCTGAGGCAATCCTCTCCAGCCGCCAGGACCTCTCCGGAGTATGGAGAGGGGATGCCGATGGCCGTGGCCTCCGTGGAGAAAATGGCCGGGCCCGAGCCGCGCCAGAAAAAACATTACAAGCTGCCGCCGGAGGCCGGCCAGGAGGACTTGCTGCAGGAACTGCTGAAGGCCTTGGCCGCTAATGTCCCGGTCTCTGAACTGAAAGAGGCCGACTGGGATTTCGACTGGACCGATAACCATTCCGCCTGGCAGAACACGAAAACCTTGTATAAGGACAATGAGCATAAAGACAGGGTCATACTGCAATCCTGGCTGGTGGGGTCCCCGTCCGATTTTAAAGAGCTGGTGCTGCGCGGCTCTCTGCGCGTCTGCCGGCAGCCGGTCCAGGCTTCGCTCCTGGAGGTGCTGCGGTCGGAGGGTTTTGAAATAACAGCCCCCACGTATACGGTGCACGGTTTCGGGTCCAATTACTGGCGCAGCGTCTACGAATTGCGGCGCGGGAGCCTGAGCGGCCTGACTTATTATGTGGTCCCCACCGGCGTCACCGGCTGCCTGGAATTGTTCCTGAAGGACAGCAAAATAGGGAGAGCGGTGCCGTTGAAAGAGTTTTCTTTCAACGCCATGTTCCCGTACGGCCTGCCGTCTAAATTGATCTCCGACCTGGAGAGCGGCGGAACTGCAAAACTGGTCCCGGACTGGGCGAAGGTAAAAGAGATAGCTGTCTCTACGGGTGTGCTCTATGCCCGGGACCTGGAAGTCCTGGCCAAGGCTTACGCCTGGGTCCCGCCGGCAGCCATGGGAGAGGAGCAGAGTGCGGCCGTCAGCGTCTTCAAGGCCCACCTTATCATGCAGCTCTTTATCCGAGGCTCCTACTACGAGACCAATCCCAACGAAGGCGGGGGCGGCAAACCTTTCAGGAAAATAATGGAAGAGAACGGGGTAAAGTATTTCGAAAGCCATTACGGCGGGGTGTTTTCGGAGAAGCAATTCGGAATTGAGATTTATGAGCGGGCTCCGTCCTCTTATTGGGGGCAGTACGCCTTCGTGTGGCACATGGCAGGCGGCTTTGGTGACGAGGACTTTAATTACGGGTTGATGACCGATCGGCCTATAAAGCTGGGTGGGGAGTTTCTGGAAAAACACCCGGGCTCCCCGTTCTACGCCGATGTGCTGTTTCTCCGGGGTCGGGCCTACGAGACGCTTTACGAGCAGGGTTTTTCGGCGGTGGCCTGCGACCAGTACGCGGGCAAGCCCTGCGCCGAACTTGTTGCCGGGCAGGAGCAGAACAGGGTTAAGGCCCTGGAGAGCTACGCGGCCGTGCTGGCGGCGCCGGGCGGCGCTAAATACAGGGAATTTATAGACGGCATAACTCCCAGGCTGAAGACCCGCGGCAAAACCTACTGCTACCAATTCTTCCCCAGAAGCGATTGACGGGGCTGGGCCTTTGGGCCTAAAACCGTCAGGGTCTCTGGTCTCTTACGCCGTCAAGGGCGGGGGGCTATACTATCGTTGAGGCCACTTATGAAAAACATTTTCCTGGCGGCGGCGATAATGGCGGTTGGCGCGGGAGCGGCTGCGGCCGATGTCGGCGCTGCCGGCTTCGACGCCCTGGTCAGGGCGGCCATGACCGGCGCCTCCCGCGCTGAGGTGGCTGCCCCCGGGATACCTACACCCACTTTCGCTGCTGACGCCGCTCCTAAAACTTTCGCCGATTATGAATACGACGCCTCCATGGGGGCCAGGCTGGCGGCAGCCGCGGCCGGCGGCAACCTCGGCGCTTTCCAGAGCAGGTGCTACGAATATGTGGCCTACCACATGGAAGCCGCGGGCGTGATAAGGTCCGAACAGTGGGACCAGCTCAAGATAGGGCCGGATTACGCCGCCGACTTCGCGGACTGGGCCGCGGCCAACCCTGAAACCATGCGCCGCGAACTGAAGCTGGTCCGCATCCCTACCCCTTCAGACAAGCTGGCCGTGCCCGTAGGCAGCATTTTGGTTTACGAGAAAGGCGCCTGCGGCTTCAGCAAGAGGGCAGGCCACATAGAGGTCGTTACCAAGGCCGACTGGGCCTGCTCGGACGGCTGCGAAAGCCTGGACCAGGGTTGCTTCGAAGACCCCGCGGTCAGCGCGCGCATACACGTGATAATCCCGGTAAAATAAACGGTACCGCCCGGAATAGAGCGGCGCAAGACTGAAGCCAGCATGGAGACAGGTTCTGCGCCGCTTCGCCGTTTCTCCGGACGGACGCGTTTTGCTATTATTCTGTAGGGTTTAATTAAATCAGTTTATATGGATGGCAATATATGGATCAACAGCTGACGCTGCGCCTGCTGTCGCCTTTGGACGGGGAAATAGTACCTCTCGATAATGTGCCAGACCCGGTCTTTGCCCAGCGCATCGCCGGCGACGGGGTGTCGGTGGATCCCACCAGCTCGGTGGTGCTCGCGCCCTGCGCGGGCGAGATCATATACGCCCACCCGGCCGGCCACGCCTTCACCCTGCGCAGCGCGGAGGGCGCGGAGCTGATGATCCACGTCGGGGTGGATACCGTGCAGCTCAAAGGCGAAGGATTCAGCCTGAAGGTCCGCGCGGGCGACCGGGTGCAGGCCGGGCAGCCGCTGCTGGAGTTCGACGCCGACCTGGTGGCTACCAAGGCCCGCAGCCTGCTGACGCAGGTGCTGGCCGTGAACATGGATATAGTCTCAGCCGTGAAGCACCCGGCCGGGCGGGTGCGGGCGGGCCGCGACGTGCTGCTGGAACTAACTCTGAAAGCAGCCACGGCGTCGGCCAAGAGCGCCGGCGGGACTGTCGCCTCCGGCGAGCTGACTGTGGCCAATCCCACCGGTTTTCACGCCAGGCCGGCGGCAATGCTGGCGCAGGAAGCCAAGCGCTTTGCCGGCACGGTGCGCCTGCGCTGCGGCGGCGGCGTGGCCAATGCCAAGAGCCTGGTCTCTATCATGAGCCTGAATATCGGCTTCGGCGACAAACTGGTGCTGGAAGCCGAGGGGCCGGGAGCCGCCGAGATCCTGGCCGCGCTGGCCGCGGTGGTGACCCGGGTGCTGGACGCGCCCGGCGCCGAGGCCGCGCCCGCAGCCGCCCCGGCCGCGCCGCGGGCGGCTCGCGATCCGCGCGCGCTGGCCGGTGTCTGCGCCTCTCCCGGCATAGCCGTGGGTAAGGCTTTTCAGGCCCGCCAGGAACAGGTGGAGGCGGCCGAGGCTAAGGAAGAGCCGGCCGCCGCAAGGCCCCGCCTGGCGTCGGCCATAGAGGCCGCCAAGGCCGAGCTCGAGATCCTTCTTTCCAAGTTGTCGGCGGAAGGCGCCACCGAGCAGGCTGCCGTTTTCGGCGCGCACCGCGAACTGCTGGAAGACCCCGAACTGCTGGACCTGGCCGAGGGCGGCGTCGCCAAGGGCGCCGGGGCCGTGGCCGCCTGGCGCGGCGCTTACCAGGAATATGCGCGCAACTTAAGCCGGCTCGACAATAAGCTGCTGGCCGGCCGCGCCGTGGACATCCGCGACGTCGGGGCCAGGGTGCTGCGGCTCGTAGCGGGCGTTTCGCTGAAGCAGCGGGAACTGCCGGCCGGCTGCATACTGCTGGCCGACGAATTGACCCCTTCAGACATAGCCGGCTTGGACAAGGCCAAGGTGGCCGGCCTCTGCACCGTGGGCGGCGGGGCGTCCTCGCACGTGGCCATCTTCTGCCGCGCGGCCGGGCTGCCAGCCATAGCGGCCGCCCCCGCGGCCATACTCGATATCAAAGACGGCGAGCAGCTGGTGCTCGACGCCGATAACGGCGAACTGCGGCTCAAGCCGGAACAGGCCGAGCTGGCCGCTGCCGCCGACCGCCAGGCTGCGGGCGCCCGCCGCCGAGAGGCCGCCGTCTCCGCCTCCGGGCAGTCGGCCAGGACCAAAGACGGCAAGCACGTGCACGTGCTGGCCAATGTGGGCAGCGCCGCCGACGCGAAGGAAGCCGCGCGGCTGGGCGCCGAGGGCGTCGGGCTCTGCCGCAGCGAATTCCTGTTCCTCGACCGCCCCTCCGCGCCGGGCGAGGAAGAACAGCAGGCCGCCTACGCCGCCGTAGCCGGGGCTTTCCCGGGCAAGGAAGTCATTATCCGCGTGCTGGACGTGGGGGGAGACAAACACCTGCCCTACCTGCAGCTCGCCAAAGAGGAGAACCCTTTCCTCGGCGAGAGGGGGATCCGCCTGCTGCTGGCCAGGCCCGAGCTCCTGCGCGCGCAGCTGCGGGCGCTGCTGCTGGCCTCCCGGGGCAATCCCGGCCTGAAGCTCATGTTCCCGATGGTGTCCGAAGTGGACGAGTTCCGCGAGGCTAAAGCCGCGCTGAACCGTGAGGCGCAGGCGCTGGGCATACCCGCGCCGAAATGCGGCGTGATGATAGAGGTTCCGTCGGCGGCGCTGTTGAGCGCCCACCTGGCCAAAGAGGCGGATTTCTTCTCCATCGGCACCAACGACCTTTCGCAGTACACGCTGGCCATGGACCGCGGCAACCCCAAGCTGGCCGGCCGGGCCTGGGCCGGCGACCCGTCTGTGCTGAAGATGATAGACCTGACGGTGAAAGGCGCGCGCGCCCACAACAGGCCCGTAGGCGTCTGCGGCGGCGCCGCGGGGGACCCGCAGCTGGTTCCTTTGCTGCTGGGGCTCGGCGTGGACGAGCTCAGCGCGCCCCCGCCCGCCGTGCCGCTGATCAAGGCGGCCATAAGAGAGCTGGACCACGGCGCCTGCCAGGCGCTGGCCGCCCAGGCGCTGGAGCTGGGCACGGCCGCCGAAGTCAGGGCGCTGCTCGCCGGGAAGGTGAAGTAATATGAACAAACTGAAAGACCTCTTCAAGAACGCCTTCGGCCTGCTGCAGAAGATCGGCAAGTCGCTGATGCTGCCCGTGGCCATCCTGCCCGTGGCCGGCATCCTGCTGGGCGTAGGCAGCGCCGGCTTCACCTGGATGCCAGAGCTGCTCTCGTCTATCATGAAGGAAGCCGGGGGCGTCATCTTCGGCAATTTGCCGCTCTTCTTCGCCATAGGCGTGGCGCTGGGCATGACCGAGAACGACGGCGTGGCTTCCATGTCGGCCGTGGTCGGCTACGTGGTGATGCTCGCGACCATGGGCCTGCTCGCCGGGCGCCACGGCGTGGAAGTGAAGGCCATCATGGGCATCAGCTCCATCGATACCGGCGTCTTCGGCGGCATCCTCATCGGCGCCGTAGCCGCGTACCTGTTCAAGCGCTACTACCGGATACAGCTGCCGCCCTATCTGGGCTTCTTCTCCGGCAAGCGCTTCGTGCCTATCGTCACGGCTTTCACGGCCGTCTTTATCGGGGCCGCCCTCAGCTACTGCTGGCCGCCGATAGGCAAAATCATTCGCGCCTTCTCCGAGTACGCGGCGTACGGCAACCCGCTGCTATCCGTCGGCGTCTACGGCTTCGTGGAGCGCCTGCTGATCCCGTTCGGCCTGCACCATATCTGGAACGTGCCGTTCTTCTTCGAGATCGGCAGCTTCGTCAATTCCTCCGGGGTAACAGTGCATGGGGATATCACGCGCTTCTTCGCCGGGGACCCGGAGGCGGGTATCCTGGGCGGGGCCTACCTGTTCAAGATGTGGGGCCTGCCCGCGGCCGCTATAGCGATGTGGCATTGCGCCAGGCCAGAGAACCGCGTGCGCATAGGCGGCATTATGGTCTCGGCGGCGCTCACCTCGTTCCTGACCGGCATCACCGAGCCTATTGAGTTCTCGTTCATGTTCGTGGCTCCCGTGCTGTACGCCATACACGCGGTGCTGGCCGCCTGCTCGCAGGTCACGTTCGCGCTGCTGGGCGCCAAACTGGGCTTCACCTTTTCGCACGGCTTCATAGACTTCGTCCTGTACTACGCCAAGGACACCCGGCCGGGGCTGGTGCTGGTTCTGGGCCCGGTCTACGCCATGATCTATTACGGGTTGTTCCGCTGGGCCATAGCCAAGTTCGACCTGAAGACGCCGGGCCGCGAGGCGGCCGAGGCCGCCGGGGCGGACGCCGCCGCTGGTGACGAGTCTTTCGCGCTGAAGCTGGTGCTGGCTTTCGGCGGCCGTGCCAACATAAAAAGCCTGGACGCCTGTATCACCCGGCTGCGCATAGCCGTGGTGAACCCCGCCGGGGTAGACAGGGCCGCGCTCAAGGCGCTGGGCGCCGCCGGCGTGGTGATGTCCGGCAACGGCGTGCAGGCGGTGTTCGGCACCCGGTCGGAGAACCTCAAGACCGACATGGAAATCTACCTGAAGACGGCCGGTGCCGAAGCAGACGGGCCGGCTCCCGGAGCCTCCGCCGCGGCAACGGTTGCTGAAACGCGCGCCGCTGCCGCCGCCCCCTCAGGAGCGGAACTTGATAAATCCGCCGCCGGCCTGCTGGCCGCCCTGGGCGGCCGCGCCAATTTGCGGCAGGTGGAAGCCTGTGCCCATACCCGCCTGCGCGCCCAGCTGATAGACGCCAGGCTGCTCGACGAGGGCGCCCTGGCCGCCGCCGGGGCTTACGGCGTCATGCGCCACCCCGGAGAAATAATTCACATCCTGGTCGGACCCGCCGCCGCGGATTACGCGGCCAGGATTCGCAAGGTTATCGCCGGTTAGGAATGGCAAAACTCAGTTTTCCCGAAGGCTTCATCTGGGGCTCGGCTACTTCGGCCCTGCAGATAGAAGGCGCCACGGCCGAAGACGGCCGCGGGCCTTCGGTCTGGGACGAGTTCTGCCGCAGCCACCCTGAAAAAATATACGAAGGGGCGTCGCCCGAGCCCGCCTGCGGCCATTACCGCCGCTGGCGCGAGGACGTTGCCCTTATCCGCGAGCTGGGCCATAACGGCTACCGGCTTTCCATCTCCTGGCCCCGCCTTTTTCCCGGCGGGAGCGCGCGCCTCAACGAGCCTGGCGCGGCTTTTTACGACCGGCTCTTCGACGCCCTGTTGGCCGCCGGCATCGAACCTAATGTCACCCTTTACCACTGGGACCTGCCGCAGGAGCTGGGAGAGAAGGGCGGCTGGGAAAACCCCGACACTCCGCTGCGCTTCGCGGATTACGCCAGTGCCTGCTTCAGGCGCTACGGCGACCGGGTCAAGCTCTGGTCCACCCTGAACGAACCGGCCTGGACCGCGCTCAACGGCTATGTCACCGGCCTGCACCCGCCGTGCAGGCTCCGGGATTATTCCGGCGCGCTGCGCGCGGCGCAGGGCCTGCTGCGCGGCCACGCCCTGGCGGGAGCGGCCTGCGCCCGGGAACTCCCCGGCGTAAAAGCCGGCATAGTGCTCAACATGTCACGCATCCACCCGGCCACGCCTTCGGCGGATGATGCGGCGGCAGCGGCCCTGGCCGACGGCATGATCAACCGCTGGTTCAGCGACGGAGTGATAAAGGGCCGCTTCCCGGAAGATATCCGGAACTACTACGCTAAAGCAGGCCTGCTGCCCGAAGGGCTGGAAGAGACCGAAGCCCTGCTGCGCGCCGCCCCTTTAGGCTTCCTCGGCGTGAATTATTATTACCCGCATTACGCCAGCGCCGACGCTAAGGACACCAATTTCCATCTGAACATTTCCGGCCGGGCCGACGAAGACTGCCAGTTCTCGGTGAAGGGCCTTTTCCGCTTCGTTAAAAATCCCCGCGGGCGCTTTACCCGGTGGGGCTGGGAGATAGACCCGGAAGGTCTTCACGACCTGCTGCTGCGCGTACACGAAACCAGCCCGGGGCTGCCCATCTATGTTACCGAGAACGGCCTGGGCAGGGTGGAAGAGCTGGCCGGCGGCATCGTGGACGACCAGGAACGGATAGATTTCGTGCGCGAGCATTTGCGCTCCGTGCACAGGGCCATAGCGGCGGGGGCGGATGTGCGCGGCTACTATATGTGGTCCCTGATGGACAATTTCTCCTGGATCAACGGCTATAAGAAGCGCTACGGTTTTCTCTACGTGGACCGGGCTACGCTGGACCGGCACAAGAAGCAGAGCGCGCTGTGGTTCCGCGAGGCCGCGCTGGCCAACGCAATTTAGATCTGCGGCAGTCTGGAAACTCAACGGAGGCGGTATGAACAAATACATGAGCATAGCGGCGCTGATATTCTTGCTGGCGGCGAGTCCTGTCCGCGGGGCTGAAGTCCCGCTCTACAAAGACGCCGCAGCCGCGCCGGCCGCGCGCGCGGCCGACCTGCTGGGCCGCATGACCGTAGAGGAAAAATTCGGCCAGCTGCAGCAGCTCGACGGCTTGTGGGAGGGCAATTATCGCGAGGAGCACCTCAAGCTCGCGCGCGAGGGCAAGCTGGGTTCCACGCTGAACGTCCGCACGGCCCCTTTCGCCAATACGCTGCAGAAAGAAGCGGTGGAGAATTCCCGGCTCGGCATCCCCGTGCTGTTCGCCTTCGACGTGATACACGGCTACCGCACCATCTTCCCCGTGCCGCTGGGCGAGAGCGCGCAGTGGGACCCGCTCCTGGCCGAGGCTGCCGCCTCCGCCGCCGCCGAAGAGGCGTATTCGGTGGGCCTGAAGTGGACCTTCGCCCCCATGGTGGACATAGCGCGCGACCCGCGCTGGGGGCGCATCGTCGAGGGCTCGGGCGAGGACGCCTACCTGGGCTCCAGGTTGGCCGCGGCGAGGGTGCGCGGCTTCCAGGGCTCCGACTACGGCGCCCCCGGGAAAGTGATGGCCTGCGCCAAGCACTGGGTGGGCTACGGCGCCGCCGAGGCCGGACGGGATTACAACAGCACCGACATCTCCGAGTCGGCGCTGCGCAATATCTATTTCCCGCCGTTCAAGGCGGCCGTCGAAGCGGGCGTCCCCACTTTCATGACCGCTTTCAACGACCTTAACGGCGTACCGTCCACCGCCAACAAGCGCAATATCGCGGGCGTGCTGCGGAGCGAATGGGGCTTCAAGGGCTTCGTGGTCAGCGACTACACTTCGGTAAAAGAACTTATCCTGCACGGGTTGGCGGCCGACGGCGAGGACGCCGCGGTGAAAGCCCTTTCGGCAGGGGTGGACATGGAGATGGTCAGCACGCTGTACCGGGAGACCGGCCCGGCCGCCCTGGCCGCCGGCAAGATTTCGCAGGCCGACCTGGACGCCAGCGTGCTGCGGGTGCTGGAGCTGAAATTCCGCGCGGGTATTTTCGAGAATCCGTATATCGACCCGGCGCTGGAGGCGAAGACGCTGAAGACGCCGGAGAAGCTGGCCCTGGCCCTGAACGCGGCCCTGAAGTCCATGGTGCTGCTCAAGAACGAGGGGGCGCTGCTGCCGCTCGACCCCAAACTTAAAAAGGTGGCGGTAATAGGCGCGCTGGCTGACAGCCGCGCGGACATGCTGGGCTCCTGGTCAGCCGACGGCAAGCCGGCCGACGCGGTGACCCTGCTGGAAGGGATAAAAGAGGCGGTCTCGCCCGTAACCTGGGTCAGCTATTCCAGCGGCGCCTTCGCCGGCGCTACGGATAAAGATCTGGACAAAGCCGTGGCCGCGGCCGCCGCGGCGGACGTGATCATAGCGGCGGTAGGGGAAACTTTCGACCTCTCCGGCGAGGCGGCGTCCAGGGTTTCGCTGGCCCTGCCCGGCCGGCAGCTGGAACTGCTGGAGCGCCTGAAGAAAACCGGCCGCCCGGTGGTGGCCGTGGTTTTCAACGGCCGCCCGCTGGAGCTCGGCTGGCTCAACGACAATATACCGGCCATACTCGAAGCCTGGCAGCCGGGCACGCAGGCCGGGAGCGCCGTGGCTCAGACTTTGTTCGGTAAGTCCAATCCCGGCGGCAAGCTGCCGGTGACTTTCCCGCGCTCAGTGGGGCAAGTGCCGATCTATTACGGCCACCGCAATACCGGCCGCCCGCCGGACGCAAAGGAAAAGTATACCTCCAAGTACATAGATTCCTCCTTCGAGCCGCTCTATCCCTTCGGCTACGGGCTCAGCTACAGTTCTTTTGCCTTCTCCGGGCTGGCAGTTTCGCCGGCTTCGATAAAGCCGGACGGTAAGGTACAGGTCAGCTTCGAGGTTAAAAACATCTCGCGGCGCTCCGGCGACGAGGTGGCGCAAGTATATATAAAAGACGAGGCCGGCTCCGAGACGCGGCCCGTGCGCGAGCTGAAGGGATTTCAGCGCGTGACCCTCGCCCCCGGCGAGGCGCGCGTTCTGACCTTTGAGCTCGGCCCCGCAGAGCTGGGCTGGCATTACGCCGGCGGCTTCGCGGTGGAACCCGGGCGCTTCAAGATCTACGCCGGCAGCTCTTCGGTCGGCGGGCTGGAGGCCTCCTTCGAGGTTAAGCCGTGACCATAAAACCCCGCCGCCTGCTGCTTGCGGCCGCTTTCGCCGTACTTTCGGCCTGTTCGGCCCAGGTGCGGCCGCTCTCCGGCGCGGCGCTGCCGTCAGCGGACGAGGCCTTCCTGGACGACCTGTCGCGCCGCTCTTTCAGCTACTTCACCGAGCAGTCCGACCCGGGCACCGGCCTGGTGCTGGACCGGGCGCGGGCCGACGGGTCACAGATGGACGAGGGACACCGCTACGTGGCCAGCTCCGCCTCCACCGGCTTCGGGCTGACCGCCTACTGCATAGCCGCCGAGCGCGGCTGGCTGCCGCGGGCCGAGGCCGCGGCCAGGGCGCAACGAGTGCTGGAGTTCTTTGCCAATAAGGCGGCGCACGAGCGCGGCTGGTTCTACCACTGGCTGGATTCCCGCACCGGCGAGCGGGTCTGGAACAGCGAGATCTCCTCCATAGATACCGCCCTGCTGATGGGGGGCGTGCTTTCCGCCAAGCAGTGTTTCAGCGGCTACCCGGAGATCGGCGCGCTGAGCGGCAAGATCTACTCGCGCCTGGATTTCAGGTGGATGCTCAACGGCGACCCCGGGATACTTTCGCACGGCTGGAAGCCCGAGAGCGGCTTTCTCAAGTCCCGCTGGGACACCCACGCCGAAGCCATGCTGCTCTACCTGCTGGGCCTGGGTTCCCCTTCGGCGCCGCTGCCGCCGGCTTCCTGGCTGGCCTGGGCGCGCCCCGTAGTGGAATATAAAGGGCTCAAATACATAAGCGGCGCGCCGCCGCTCTTTATCCACCAGTACTCGCACGCCTGGGTGGATTTCAGGAACACTTCTGACGGCGGCACAGACTGGTTCAAGAACTCTGTCCTGGCCACACAGGCCAACCGCGCCATGTGCCTGGACCTGGCCGCGCGCTTCCCGGGTTACGGGCCTGAGTTGTGGGGGATAACAGCTTCAGACGGCCGGTCCGGATATTTCGCCTGGGGCGGGCCGCCAGCGACGCCGGAAATAGACGGCACCGTGGTGCCCTGCGCCCCCGGCGGTTCTTTGATGCTGGCCCCGGACCTGGCCCTGCCGGCCCTGAAGGCTATGCGCGCCTACGGCGGGGGGAAAGTTTACGGGCGCTATGGCTTCGCGGACGCTTTCAACCCGACCACGGACTGGGTCAACCCGGATGTGATAGGTATAGACGTAGGCATTACCCTGCTGAGCGCCGAGAACCTGCGCAGCGGCGCGGTCTGGCGCTGGTTCATGGCCAATGCAGAGATAAAAAACGGGATGCGCGCCGCCGGCATAAAGCCCGCCCGCCCCGTGCCGGCCAAATGACAGCCCCGGTTTAGCTCCGGCCTCCTCCCGTCGGGCTATTGGCCCGGCGGGAGGCCTTTTTTATATCCTATACGCAGCATTTAAATCCCGGAGGCTGTACATGAGCGACGCATACGTAGCTAAAATATCTGGCGAGCTGGGCCTGAACCCTGCCGGCGTGGCCGCGGTCATGGCCCTGTTCAAGGAAGACGCCACCATCCCTTTCATCTCCCGCTACCGCAAAGAGGCCACCGGCAACCTGGACGAAGTGGCCATCGGCAAAATACAAGAGCGCCTGGAACAGCTCAAAGAGCTGGACGCCCGCCGCGAGGCCATACTGAAGTCGCTGACCGAACGCAACCTGCTGACCCCCGAGCTGAAGGCCAAGGTGGACGGCGCCGAGACCCTGGCCAGGCTGGAAGACATCTACCTGCCTTTCCGCCCCAAGCGCCGCACCCGCGCTACCATCGCCAAAGAAAAAGGTCTCGAGCCGCTGGCCGACCAGCTTTACGCGCAGGGGCCCGAGGTCCCGGCGCAGCTGGCCGCCCCTTTCATCAGCGAGGAGAAGGGCGTGAAGACCGCGGAAGAGGCCCTGGCCGGCGCGCGCGACATCATAGCCGAGCGGGTCAGCGAAGACGAGGGCGCCCGCGCCCGCCTGCGGCAGCTTTTCTCAGCCAGGGGGATCTTCCACTCCAGGGTGCTGGAGGGGAAAGAGGCCGAGGGCGCCAAGTTCAAGGACTATTTCGACTGGAAAGAGCCCGCCGCCAAAGCCCCGTCCCACCGGATACTCGCCATGCGGCGCGGCGAGTCCGAAGGCTTCCTGACCATGCGCATAGAGGTGGAGGCCGAAGAGGCCATAGCCCTGCTGGAGCCCCTGTTCGTAAAGAATACCGGCGCCTGCGGCGCGCAGGTGAAAGAAGCCGTGACCGATTCCTATAACCGCCTGCTGGCCATCTCCATGGAAGGCGAGGCGCGGCTGGAGACCAAGAAGCGCGCCGACGCGCAGGCCATAGAGGTCTTTGTCCGCAACCTGCGCGAGATCCTCATGTCCTCGCCGCTCGGCCACAAGAATATCCTGGCGCTGGACCCGGGCTTCCGCACCGGCTGCAAGCTGGTCTGCCTGGACAATAACGGCAAGCTGATCCACGACGACGTGATTTACCCGCATAGCGGCGACGGCGCCTCCGCCTCCGCGGCGGCCAAGGTGAAGGAGCTGGCGGCCAAGTACAAGACCGAGGTCATCGCCATCGGCAACGGCACCGCCGGCCGCGAGACCGAGGAGTTCGCCCGCGGCCTCAAGCTGGAAGGCGTGATCATAGTGATGGTCAACGAGAGCGGCGCTTCGGTGTATTCCGCCTCGGAAGTGGCCCGCACTGAATTCCCGGACAAGGACGTGACCGTGCGCGGCGCGGTCTCCATCGGCCGCCGGCTGATGGACCCGCTGGCCGAGCTGGTGAAGATAGACCCCAAGAGCATCGGCGTAGGCCAGTACCAGCACGACGTGGACCAGAACGGCCTGAAGAAGAGCCTGGACGCCACCGTGGAAAGCTGCGTCAACAGCGTGGGCGTGGAGGTAAACACCGCCAGCCGCGAGCTGCTCTCCTACGTCTCCGGCCTCAACGCCGCGCTCGCCAAGAATATCATCGAATACCGCAACGAGAACGGGGCTTTTCCGTCGCGCGCCGCGCTGAAAAAAGTGCCGCGCCTCGGGCCCAAGGCTTTCGAGCAGGCGGCCGGTTTCCTGCGCCTCTCCGGCGGCAAGAACCCGCTGGACGCCAGCGCCGTGCACCCCGAGCGTTATGAGATAGTTGAGCAGATGGCCGCCGACCTCGGCTGCACCGTGCAGGACCTTATGGACAAGGCAGAGCTGCGCGCGAAGATCGAGATCTCCAAGTACGTCTCCGACGGCGTGGGCGAGCCCACCTTGAAGGACATACTGGCCGAGCTGGCCAAGCCCGGCCGCGACCCGCGCAAGCAGTTCGAGGCTTTCGCCTTCGGCGAAGCGCAAAAGATAGGGGATCTGAAGCCCGGCCAGAAACTGCCCGGCATTGTCACAAACGTGGCCGCCTTCGGCGCCTTCGTGGACATCGGCGTGCACCAGGACGGCCTGGTGCATATCAGCGAACTCTGTGACCGCTACGTGCAGGACGCCGCCACCGTGGTGAAGGTGGGCCAGCGGGTGAACGTCACGGTGATAGAGATAGACCTGCCGCGCAACCGCATCGCGCTTTCGATGAAATCCAACCCGGTAGTGGGCCCGCGCGAGTCACGCGGCCCCCGCCAGGAACCGGCGCAGGCCTCCGCCGGCCCTCGCCCCGGCTTCAACCGCGACCGCCGCCCCGACAACCGGCCCCGCCCCGACGCTGCCCCCGCCGGCTCCATGGCCGAGGCCCTCAAAGCCTTCATGGAAAAACGCCGCAACTAACCTATCGAGGCTTCGCCTCGATAGGGAGGTGAAGCCTCGATAGGGGTTATTTGGAGGAGGTGATGGCCTCTATGCGCTTGAGGCCGGCGTTTACGTCCTTGTCGTTCGGGGTAAGCTTGGCGGCGGCTTTCCACTCTGCTTTGGCTTTTTCATAATTTCCGTTCTGGAAATATTTCAGACCCTCCATGTAAAGCTCCTTCGCCTTGATCAAATCTTCGGCGCTGGCTTTGCCGGCGGCGGCGGCGTCTTCAACATCTTCTTTCGTTTCATTCCAGATCTTGGCCGTGGTGCTCGGGATCTTTTTCAGGTCCTCCGCGCTTACGGATTTCCCCGAAAACTTGTCTTTGACCGTTTCGAAAATATTCCCGCCCTTGATCGGCAGCAGCACCAGGGCCGCGACCACCCCTATAAAAAGCAAAAACTTGATCAGTTTCATTTTTTCTCCTTTGAAAATCAAACCCCGCTAAAATAATTATAACCCCGGGATATTTCGCATTTATTAACCGGAGGAAGCCCGAACGGGACCTCCATGGGGGGGCCTAATGGGCCCAGGGGCCTGGGCCCTAAGACACTTACCGTTTTGGGGCGCGGCTGTTAAACTATAACCATGAGAAAAATAATCCTGGCGGCAATAGCGGCGGTAAACCTGGCGGCTGCGGGTTTTGCCGGAGAGTACGACCTCAATTCTCTCAGCGTCTCGGACCTGAAGGCTTCGCAGGAAAACCTGCAGGCTATTCCCGTCCCGGACAACCCCGAACTGCTCGCCATGGACAGGTCTCCCAACCAGGCCGCCCCGGTGCTGGACCTGACCATAAAGCTGCCCTTCCTCTCCCTCAGCTCCCGCCTGAAGGAGCTGCCCGGCATAAAGATGCGGCCCATCAACCCCGCCGCCCCCATCCTCTTCAAGCAGGGCGAGAACATCGCCTTCAGCAACGTGGCCGTGGACTATAACGGCATTGAGGTGGAGCCCACCCTGATCATCAGGCCCGCCTTCGAAGGCGAGAACAAACTCTCCTTAAAGGTAGTAAAGGTAGAGGCCGATATAGCCTTCGGCCCCAACAAGGCCCTGCCCCAGCAGCTCGACAAAGACGGCCTGATGGAAATGGTGATGACCAACCTCACCACCGGCATGCTGGAGAGCATGGACGCCGCCTTCGCCAAGAACAAGGTCGCGCTTAAGGCCAAGGACGTGCTGACCTTCGCCTACGACCGCCGCAGCTGGACCCTGCGCGCCACGGTCAACCCCAATTTCATCGCGCCCCTGATGCCCGGTCTGATCAGCAATGTCAGCCTGCGCAACTTCACCTTCGACGCCGAGGGCTTCGCCCTCAGCGTAAAGACCGGCTCCCTGAACGCGGCCCAGCTGCCCGGCTACAACCTGGCCGTGTCGGACGGCCTGCTGGACAACTTCATCGCCCAGTTCACCAAGCAGGGAGATTTCGAGTTCCACCCCCAGGGCCACGAGGGCGGCCTCAAGTTCCGCGCCGACGGCCGCCTGGAAGTGGCCGGCAAGATCTACGCCCGCGACGTGTTCGGCAAGCCTAACGTCTTCTTCAAGGCCACCATCCTCCCCGAGCTCATCGGCCCCAACACCCTGCGCGTGAAGGTAGAGCGCGTGGACGTGGACAAGGCCTACGGCATCGGCATCCCCGGCTTCATCAACAACTGGATACAGGGCAAGGTCATCCGCTCCATCACCGAGACCCTGACCACCAACCCCGAGCTGGCCAAGGTTATGACCGCCACCAAGCTCGACGACAAGACCGTCAGGATAGTCCTGAAGAACAGCGCTTTCATGCCCTCCTTCGCCAAGGGCGCCGTGATACAGAAGCTCAAGATAAATAACGGGATGATGTACCTGGGCTTCGAACTGTGATCGCGGTACAAAGGAGAAAATTTATGAAAAAACTCACCCTTAACCTGATAGCCCTGGCCCTGCTGGCCGGCAACGCGGCGGCCTTCGACCTCTCCGGCCTGAACGCCTCCGACATAAGGGCCCCCCAGGCGGATTTCCGGGCCCCGGCCGCTCCCCAGCACCAGGCCGAAGACGACCTGATAGGCATGGACCTGAACATCCGCATCCCCTTCGCCACCGTGAAGAAAGGCGTAGAGCAGGTGGCCGCCTCCGAGCGCCGCCTGACCATCATAGACAGGAACGCGCCGGTGGCCTTCAAGTACGGCGAATTCCTGCGCGTCAGCAATATCAAGATAGACCAGGGCGGCATCATCGTGATCCCCACGCTGACCCTGAAGCCATACTTCGTGGCCACCGATAAGTTCGCCATCCGCGTACAGCGCATACAGCTGCACGCCTCCATGGAGCCCTCCGTGAAAGCAGCCCCCATGCCCGCCATCAACGAAGAGGAGATCATGGTGCAGGTGATGGACGTGCTGATAAAGGGCACCTACTCCGCCGTCAACGACATGCTGAAGAAGAAGCAGATCCCCATGAAGGCCGAGGACGTCATAAAGCTGCGCTACGACAAGGCCGCCTGGACCCTGCACGCGCAGGTGTCCTCCAGGATCATGGGGCAGTTCATCCCCGCGGGCTTCATGGGCGAGCTGCACCTGACCGGCTTCTCCTTCAACGACAAGGGCCTGGTGCTTACCATACAGACCCCTAACTAGACTGTACGCGCCAGGAAAAACCCCGCCTTCAGAGCGGGGTTTTTCTTTTGCCGCTTTTGATAGAATAATCACTGGCTGGGCGGCTTTCGGCCGCCCGCAGCCCGATTCACAGGAGGACCCATGCTTTTCGACAAGATGAACGCGGAGATGGTGAAGGCGATGATAGAGACCATGCCGGTGGAGCTGACCGTGATAGACGCCAACGACGAGGTGGTGGGCTGGAACAAGCACGAGACGCGCATCTTCCGGCGCCCGATGACGGCGATGGGCATGAATTTCCGGCAGTGCCACCCGCAGAAGAGCCTGGAGATGGTGGAGCGCATCATCTCGGAGATGAGGGCCGGCACCCGCGAAAAGGCCACCTTCTGGATAGATCTCGAGGTAGTGAAGGGCGAGCCCAAGCACAAGATGTTCATCGAGTTCCACGCCTTGCGCGGCGACAAGGGCCAGTACCTCGGCTGCATGGAATTCACCCAGGACGTGCAGGCCATCCGCGACCTGCAGGGCCAGAAGCGCCTTATGGATTGACGGGGCACCGGAAACGAAAAAGCCGGGCGGGTGCCCGGCTTTTTTATTTGCCCGCAGAGGCTATTTTACTTTGTAGAGCCCGGGCCAGATGGGGGAGAGGGAGCGGATGAAGGCGTCGGTGATGCCCGTCATCGCTGACGGGATGTCGAAGCCTTCGTAACTCATGGAGGCGGACCACATTATGGAGCCGGTCTGCACGTCCACCATGCGCGACAGCAGCGAGACATTGGCCGTGGTGCTGAGCAGCTGGGAATTCGGCATGCCCATCACCGAGCCCTCCGAATAGACCGTGCCGCCGCTGACCGGCGTGATGGTGGTGATGCGCGGGTTCTCGGACTGGCTCACGATATAGGAGCTCTGCGGGGTGCTCTCGGCTACCGTGCCCACGAAGAGCGCGTCCACGCCCAGCAGCCTGCCCAGCTGTTTGGCCGTGGAAGGGTCGAAGGCGGAAGAGGAGGAAAGCGACTGCTCCCTCATCACCGCGTCCAGACGCTGGCGCTCTACCACGTCCGCGCCGTGCTCCAGCAGGCTCTGGGTCATCAGGTCCGCGGCCAGGTCGCCCTTGGCGCCGCTGAAGGAAAGGACGGCGACCCGCTTGACGGCGGAGAAATCGGAGCGCGGGTTTACCGCCACCTTAGGGGTGGCGCAGGCCGCCAGCAGCAGCGCGGGGAGTAGCAGGGTGAGTTTATTCATGGTGTTAACGCGCGTTGAGATTGTTGAGGTGCTTTATGGCCGTGTCCCGCAGGTGCTGTTCACCCGCGCTTTCCAGGCAGGCCTTCCAGGCGGCTATGGCCTTGTCCTTCAGGCCTTTCTTCTCGTAGACCAGGCCCAGCATGTAATGCGCTATGGCTTTCCTGGGGTCCAGCCGCACGGCGTTTTCGAAGGCGCGCTGCGCGTCGTCCGCCTTGCCCAGCCGGGTATAGGTGAAGCCCAGCTTCAGGTGCAGGTCCACGCTGCCGGGCTGCGCCAGGAGCTGGCGCTCGAGTTCGGCGGCCGTCTGGTTAAGTTCGGCCGGGGTCTGCGTCCTGATGTCCTTGCCCTGGCCGGGGGGCGGCACCTGCGCCCAGGCCAGCGCCGCGCCGGAAACTAATAAAGCTAGTAAAAGGTTTTTCATAAGCCCTCCGCTCTCAGTAGCATATAAAATACCGGGCCGGTTGTGTAGTGCATGCCGGAAAATGTAGTATGAGGGGACGTTGATTCCTAATTCCTAATTATGAATTAGGAATTAGGAATCAACGTCCCCAGAGAAGGAGGCGGCATGGAAATTTTCAAGATAGGGTTTATAACTATGGCGGCGGCGCTGTCGGCTTGCGCGGGCACTATTGTCATCAAAGCGGCCGGGGGCGCGGCTTATTACTCCGGCCAGGCCTCTTTCTTTTCCCCCGACGGCCGGCTGCCTTACGGCAAGACCGATTCCGTGGTCAAGCGGGAGATACTCGACGGCGGCGCGCGCATAATAGAGACCGTCACCCAGCCCGGCAACAGCCCCAGCATGCAGCCTAAGCAGATAGTCACCGAGCTGAAGCGCCGCAAGAAAACCCTGATCTACGCCGCCTCGGACGCCGGCGGGACCTTCTCCGGCACGGTCACCTTCAAGGACGGGGACCTTAAAAGCTGGACCTACAATATAAAGCTGAAGGCCGGCGGCGCCGTAAAAGGTTCCGGGAAGCTTGATGCCGAGGGGATAAAGACAGAGAAGCAACTGACCGGCGGCCGGCCGATGCTGGTCAAAGAGGACCTGAAGACGATTTCCGAAGAGGAGTACACTGTGGCGCTGAACCTGATGAAGCCGCAGGGGTGGGAATGAAATTCACTTTTTCGCACAATAACCTGAACGTCCTGGACCTGGAGAAAAGCCTGAAGTTCTATTCCGAGGCGCTGGGCCTGGTAGAAACGCGCCGCAAGAGCGCGGCCGACGGCAGCTTCACGCTGGTCTTTCTGGGCGACGGGACAACCCCGCACAAGCTGGAACTGACCTGGTTGCGCGACCGGAAAGAGAAATACAACCTGGGCGACAACGAGATACACCTGGCCTTCACCACGCCGGATTACGCCGGGGCGCACGAGCTTCATAAGAAAATGGGCTGTATCTGCTACGAGAACGAGGGGATGGGGATCTATTTTATAGAGGACCCGGACGGCTACTGGCTGGAGATACTGCCGGAGAAAAGATGACGGCCTGTCCTAAATGCGGCGCCGATATAGAAGAGGGGAAAGCCTATTGCTCCAACCCCGCCTGCGGCGCCGTGACCGGGGCCCGGCCGGCTCCCGAAACGAAAACGGTAGTGGATAAGCAGTTCATTTTAAATCTTAAATTTGATTTCGTGCTCATCGCGCGGCTGGCCGCCCTGGCCATAGCCGCGCTGGCCCTTGCCGTGTTTTACTTTTCCGCCAGGTCCTGACCTCCCGCAACAGCGTCCATCACAGCCTTCAGGCCGTCCAGCGCGGCCGCCATGTATTCATAATTCAGCGTGCCCGGCAGGTCCGTAGGCTTGTGGTAATGCGGCGTCCTGTAGAAAGAGGTATCGGTGAACATCACGGCGGGCCAGCCGTGCGCCCAGAAGCTGCGGTGGTCTGAATTGTCCACGCCGTACACGAAGGAGGGCAGGCTCACCGTGCGCAGCGGCAGTTTTGAAGCGCCCCTGAAAACTTTGTCGGCGCGGTTGGCCAGGCCCCTTGAAGAGAAATTGGAGACCTGGGCCAGGAAGTTGCCGCGCGGCGGCAGGAAAGGCCCGATCAGCGGCGGGTACTTCTGCGAGAAGCGCTCCTCGCTGTAGTAGCCTATCATCTCCAGCACCAGCGCGGCTTTTATGTCGTCCTTGCGCTGCGCCGCGGCGTCGGCGTAGACCTTGCTGCCCATGCCGTCTTTCTGGAAGAAAGGCGGCTCTTCGTTGGTGAAGGCTATGAACCTGACGGTGCGGGGATACCTCCTGCCCTTCGCGTATTCGGCCAGCTCCAGCAGGCCGGCCACGCCGCTGGCATTGTCGTCGGCGCCCGGGTTGTTATAGGTGTCGTAATGGGCGCCTATGACTACTATTTCTCCGGGAGCAGAACTCCCGGTTTTAGAGCAGATGATGTTCTTTACTTTCACGCCCGAAGCATAATACTCCTGGTACTCCACCGCGCAGCCGGCCGCCTTCAGCCGCGCGGAGATATAGGCCTCCGCTTTTCGCAGGCTGGCCTTGTTATTGTTGTACAGGTCGCGCGGCCCTATCTCCCCGGCCAGGGCCGTCACGGTCTGCTCCAGGGCTTCGGGTCTTGTGCCGGTGGGGCCGCCGGGATAAGAGGGGGCCAGGAAATTCCAGCCGTAGACGCTGTAGATCAGCGCCGTGCCAACGGCCGCGGTTCCCAGCGCTAGGAGTAATAAACGCTTTTTATTTAGCATGCCGCAATTCTATCAAAAAAAAGCGCGGCCCCCGCGGGCCGCGCTTTTTGTTGTAACCGGCTGCGGGCTCAGTAATAATAGCCCGGGCGGAAGTAGGTGATGGTGAACTGCGTGCCGGCCACGTTCTTCTCCAGAATCTTCAGGCCCTGGGAGGCGAGGGCGGAGGCGGTCTCAGCGGCGGCCCGCTGCGCTTCGCTGGCGAAGGTGTAATTGCCGCTGACGTACTTCTGGAACTCCACCCTGAACGGCGCCTGGAACACTATGGTGTAGGCGTTGCCGCTGAGGCGCTTCTCCAGGATGACGGCGTTGACGCCCTGCAGCGCGGCTAAGGCCTCGTTGAGGGACTTGGAAGCGTCGCTGCCGAAGACGAAACGGCCGCTTTCGTAGGTCTGGTTCTGCATGTAGCCGCCATTGCCGTAGCCGAGATAGCTGACTACGAAAGAAGTGCCGGAAACATTCTTTTCCAGTACCACTTTCCCCTGGCTTTCCATGGCGCGCACGCAGTCGTCGGCGGCCTTCTTGGCGTCGCTGGCGAACACGAAGTTGCCGCTGACATACTTCTCAACCTTCAGGTGGGAAGGGGCCAGGAAGACCAGCGTGTAGGTGGTATAGTTGCTGCGCTTCTCCAGCAGGGCGTAGCCGGCCCTCTGCAGGGCGGCTGCGGCGTTTTCCATGGACTGCTTGGCGTCGCTGGCGAAGACGAAGCTGCCGCTCTCGAAGCGGAACTGCTGCATCTGCGGGGCGGGCGGATAGTAGGGCGGGTAGCCGGGGTGCGGGTTCACCGGGGGATAGACCGGCGGATACTGGGGCGGATACTGCGGCGGGTAGCCCGGGTACTGGGGGTGGCCCGGGTTCACCGGGGGATAAACCGGCGGATACTGCGGATGGGTGGGATGCGTGGGATAACCGGGCTGTACCGGGTGCACCTGGGGCGGATAAACCGGGTGAGTCGGGTGCGTAGGATGGGTGGGATGCACCTGGGGCGGATAAACCGGGTGAGCAGGGTGTGTCGGATGGGTCGGGTGCACCTGCGGCGGCTTGGGCGGCTGGTGCTGCTGGCCGCCGACCTGCACGGTGAAGCCGGCTTTCTCCAGTTCGGCCGACATGGTTTCAATGGTGGCCGCCCTGGCGGCGCCCGTGGCGGCGAAGACCGCCGTTAAAAATAGAGCTGCTGTTTTCATATTTCCTCCCCTCATTCTGCTATAGGTAAAGCATATGAATATACGCGGGGTACGGCTACAGGCCAAAGTCCCAAAAATCCCAATTATTAAGACCTATGCTCGTATAGGTCCATTGGCCCAGATCTTTCAGGCGGCCGGGGTTTGATATATAAGGGATATATTTATAGGATTAAACCATGGAGCGGCATATAGTGCACGTGGACATGGACGCCTTCTTCGCGGCCATTGAGCAGCGCGATGATCCCGCGCTGAAGGGCAAGCCTGTCATAATAGGCGCGGATCCCAAAGGAGGCCGCGGTCGCGGCGTGGTATCCACCTGCTCTTACGAGGCGCGCAAGTTCGGGGTGCGCTCGGCCATGCCCATCTCCGAAGCCTGGCGCCGCTGCCCCAAAGGGGTTTACCTTCCGCCCAGCTTTCATAAATACGAAGAAGCCTCCTCTAAAATACGCGAGGTCTTTTATGAGTTTACCCCTGACATAGAGCAGGTGAGCATAGACGAGGCTTTCCTGGACATTACGCGCAGCGCGCACTTGTTCGGCGGGCCGCTTGAGACCTGCCGCCGCGTTAAGAAAAGGGTACGGGAAGCCACCGGCCTCAGTTGCTCTGTGGGGCTGGCCCCCACCAAGATGGCCGCCAAGATAGCTTCGGACTTAAAAAAACCGGACGGGCTGGTGGTGGTGGAGACGGCCGGCCTGCGCGCCTTCCTGGCGCCGCTGGATATTTCCAAACTCTGGGGGCTGGGGCCCAAAACCGCGGCGCTGTTGCGGGAGCGCGGCATTAACACCGTGGGGGAACTCTCCGCGGCGGGGGAAGACGCGCTGGCCGGCCTGGGCGGCCACGCCCAGGAACTGAAAGCCCTGGCTCTGGGTGTAGATCCCCGCGAGGTGCACGAGGAGCAGGGGGCCAAGTCGGTGGGCAATGAGACAACTTTTGAAGTGGACACGGCAGACGAGCGCGAGATAAAGGAATCCCTCCTGGCGCTGGCGGATAAGGTGTCCTCGCGGCTGCGGGAGGGCGGCTACAAGGGGCGCACCGTTACGCTGAAGATAAGGCTGGAAGGTTTCGAGACCTATACCCGGGCCAAAACCCTGCCGCTGGCTACCAATTACACGGATGTCCTGGCGCGGGAGGCGCTGGCGCTTTACGCGGCCTTTGGCCGGGGGCGCAAAAAGGTGCGGCTGCTGGGGGTTAAGGTTTCCGGCCTGCTGCCGGCGGAGGAAAAAGAAAGTCTTTTCGAGGAGGAGGGGGACGCGCGCCGCGAAAAAGCGCACAAGGCCATAGAGGCCATCAGGGAAAAATTCGGCAGGAGCTCTATCTACCGGGCCGGCGGGAAAAAAGACATCTAGGCCCTAAAATTTATTCTTCGGCAGCAGGGGGGCGGAGCCTTCGTTCTTCCAGCCTGTCAGGGCGCAGACGAAGGCGCCCCATTTCTTTTCCAGCTTCTCCGCGCTGACGGACCCCTCGGGGGCCGAAGCCGCGTAAAGCATGGCGCCGAAGAGGGCGTCCTGCAGGGTTTCCGTCACGTCCGCCGGGTCTCCCTTCAGTTTGAAGATCCCTTCCCGCACCCCGGCCAGCAAATGCTCCAGTATCCTCTCGCGGCCCCTGGCTATCATCCCGTTGAAAACTTCGGCCAGGCGCCCGCCCCTGCCCGCAAGGTAATAGAGCAGCAGTAGTATCTGCCCGTCCTGCTTCCTTGAGCGCAGGGCCCACAGCACATTGCCCAGGCAATGCTTCAGCAGCCTGCGGCCCGCGCCGTCCTTGATGTCCAGCAGCGCGGTTACGGTCTCGTGGTTATGGGCGATGATGGTTTTGACCAGTTCTTCAAAAAGGGCGTTCTTGTCGGGAAAGTGGTACATCACCGCCGACTGGCTCAGCCCCACGTCGTCGGCTATCATCTGGAAGCTGGCGTCGGCGAAGCCGTGCTTGGCGGCCAGTTTTATGGCGGACAGGACTATCTTGTTGCGGGTGTTCCCGCCTTTGGCGGTTTCAGGGCGTGGCTTCATGGCTGAAATTTTACATTATTTCAGCTGAAGAAGATGGGCTTTCACGGCGGGGGGGAAGAGCCGGGGGCAAAGAGACCCAGACCTGGTTGGGCCTTTGGGCCCGTGACAGCCATGGTGTTTTGAAATACAATGTATTACACGGTTCTGGCGCGGAGACGGCAGGAAAGGGAAGGGAGAAAATATGAGAAAAATTATACTTGCGGCGGTTCTGGCGGCAGGTTTCGCGGCGGGAGCCGCGGCGCAGACCCCCGAGGAAGTGGCCCGCCAGACCTCCACCCCCGGCTTTTCCGATCCCTCCTTCCAGGATTTCGTGGAAACGGTCTACGGCTATATGAGCCCGGGCAACAGGCCCGCCGCCCTGCGCGACGCCGTGGCCTCCTCTTCCGTCGCCGTCGTCCCTGCCCCTGCCGCCCGCGCCGCCTACGTGTTCGTGAGTATCCTGCCCCGCGACGCCGACTACTCTGCCCTGCTGCGCGACCTCTCCTCCTCGGCCGGCTTCGTGCTGAAGGGCGAGCGCACCTCCCGCTCCGGTGGAGTGAGGCGCCTGCGGATAGTGGGCTGGGCCAGGGCCGACGCGGTGAGCGCCATGCGCGCCAACCCCGGCGTGGCCGGTCTCTCCGTAGGCAAGAAGAAGAGCCGCGCCGCAGCCGCCCTCTGAACCGGATTTTCCCGCAACCTCCCGATTTTATAGGATATACTCATGGCTATATCCAAACCTTTCGAATACGACTACCCCGTTAAACCCGAAGAGATAGACGGCCTGGGCCACGTGAACAACCAGGTTTACCTGGACTGGCTCATGGCGGCCGCCACCAAACATTCCGACGCGGTAGGCTGGGATATAGACCGGATGATAAAGATGGGTGAGGGCTGGGTGGTGCGCCGCCACGAGATAGACTACCTCCTGCCGGTGCTGCCGGGCGAGACGGTGCGGATGCGCACCTGGGTAGAGACGGCCGAAAGGGCCTCCTCCGAGCGCCATTACGAGATTTTCCGCAAATCGGACGGCAAAAAGGCCTGCCAGGGCCGCACAATGTGGGTGTGGATCAACTACAAGACCGGCCGCCCCGGCCGCATACCCGAAGCCGTAATAAAAGATTTCACCGCCTGGACCCCGCCGGCCGCTGGTTGAGCCCGGCGGCGGCTTTTTCCGCCCGCACCTGTTCCACCATTATCATTACCCTCGCTGCGCCGCCGGCTTTTTGAAAAACACGTCCGGGGAAGGGGAAAAAGGTGGGGGGAACTGACGATAGCCCCGCTTATGTTTCCTACAGTTCCTGGGTAAATAGGAATTTGCGCCCGGCCCAAAGGCCCAATCGGGGTTAGGCCAATCGACTCATGTGCAGTGAGGGGTTTATTTTTTATTATTTATTTAAGAGTTTATCGTTTTCTAGGGGGAATTATGCTTGGAATTATTTTTGCGGCCGCCCTTATGGCGGCTCCCGCTGTCCCGGCCGCGGCGTCGGACCAGGTCAATACCCCGGTTTCCGTGCCGGCCGGTGAGACCGGTGCCCCCGGGGAAAAATCCCGGTACTCCATCGACAGCCACAGCGCGATGCCCACCGGAGTAAGGGAGGTCTATGTCGATGGGGCGCTTACCTTCAAATACGACGGCAGGAAATACGCCCTTAAAGTAATCTTCTCTAGGGCTAAGCCGGAGCCGGGAACCACCGGGTACAAGGTCGGCGTCCTTTATAACCTTTCGGACTACACCGACCCCGAGAATATCAAAGTGTGGCCGCCGATGGACCCGAAAGACCCACAGAGTATGGTGTTCAACAATCCCGGGACCGGCACCACGTTCAGGATTAATGTCGACGCGAAACAGGTGGAGGTTCTTGCCGAGACGAACGGCAAATACACTTCCTACAGGTTCAAGATCTCCAAGCTGTTTGAGGCCTGGCGGGAGAACGCCAGGAATTACCGCGTCCGGTTGGGCGCCCATGACTGGCACTTCGTCCCCCAGGTGGTCTTTAAGAAGCACGGCGCGGACCGCCATTACCTTTGGATCTACGTTATCTCCGGCAAAGAGCCTTTCGATGCGAAGGCCGGGCTGCCGCTCGACGCCGTGATGTTCTTCGACAGTATCGGAGGCTGGTGGGGGTGGGGCGAAAGAGGCCACGCTTTCTCCATGGCCACTGGCCTGGAGATAAGCACGCTGGGCGCGGGTAAAGGCGAGTTGAAAGTCGAAGAAATGAGCGTCATGACGATGTATGGTCATCTCGATGGAGAACTCAATGGGAGTAATCAGTGCCTGCATTACAATTGCGAAAAGCGGGACTACCCGAACAGTTTTAATGACTGGTAACAGGAAAAGACTTAACATGAAAAAGAACATCTCACACGCTCTGATATTTATACTATCCTCTTCCGCCGCGGCCCACGCCGCGGGCCCGGAATTTAATTTCGACGGCCGCAATTCCGCCGCCCCACTCCTTACCAGGGATTCCGCTTTCTCGGCCCTTAAGTCCGCGGAACTGAGATTCCCCGGCGCAAATAAATGGGGTGACATTCCCGAGGTTCCGCCCCCGACGCCGGTCGATCCTCTACCGGGCGGCGGCCACCCGCCGCCCCAGAACCCGAATCCGCCCCAGAATCCGGTCCCGCACCCTAACCCGCCGGCGAATCCTCAGCCGAACCCGGGGCCGGCTCCAACTCCGGTCGTCCCGCCCGACCCCTCGGTGCCGTGGGTACAGCCGCCGTCCGCCGATTTCTACCAGCGCCCTTTCCAGGCGTCGATGTGCCTGGCCAGCGGCCTCGGTTCTGCCGACTGCAGGAACGGCAGCGGCCTCGAGGCCTCAGTCAAGCTGGCCATGAACATGCGCGAGGACATCCTGCAGGACATGGGCGGGAAGGCCGTTGTCTTTGTTTTTCCGGCCACGGCGGGCCCGGCGGCACTTTATTCCGCCCTGCGCACCGCGCTGACCTACGGCATCGACCAGCTGGCCATCGGCATGCAGGAGGATCTCTCCCGCATGATGAAAGAAATGGATAGCCCCGGCTGGGGCACCCCCTACGACAAGGCCCGCATGATGCGCATGGTCGTGCAGGACGAGAAGAGCCTCCGCACCTGGAAGACCGCGGCCCTGGGCGAGGCCGCGCAGGGAATTAACTGGAAAAAGTCCGGCAAGAACGGCTACAAGTTTAACGGCGGGCCGGCCTATGACCAGTTGCGCAACTCCTTACTGCTGAAAGAAATATTCACGGGCCAGAGAAAGTTGTTCAGCCCGGATACGGCCGTTAGATAAAATCCAGCCCGGCTATAAAAAAACCCGGAAGACGCTTGCGCCTTCCGGGGTTTGCCGTTTACAGGTCTATTGTCGCGGCCTGCCAGGGCCGCACTATGTGGGTGTGGATCAACTACAAGACCGGCCGCCCCGGCCGCATACCCGAAGCCGTAATAAAAGATTTCACCGCCTGGACCCCGCCGGCCGCTAGTTGAGCCCGGCGGCGGCTTTGTCTGCCCTCACCTGTTCCACCGCTATCATTATCTTCGCGCAGGCCTCGGCGTCCGAAAGGGCGTTGTGGTGGTTCAGCGGTATGCTGAGGTGATGGGCCACGTGGGCCAGCGTGGCCGGCTTCAGCCCCAGCTCCAACTTTGAAAGCTTTACCGTGCAGACGAAGGGCTGCGGCGGGGGCTGCAGGCCGGCCGCGGCGCAGCAGGCGTTCAGCACCCCCTTGTCGAAAGGCGCGTTGTGCGCAACGATAAATTCTATCCCGCCGAAAAAAGGCGCCAGCCCGGGCCAGACTTCGCCGAAAAGCGGCTCCCCTTCCACCTGCTCCCAGGTAATCTCGTGTATGTAGGTGAAGATTATCTCGCGGCGCGGCGGGCGTATCAGCCTGTGGGCCGTGCGGACGATCTTGCCGTTCTCAACGCGGGCCAGCCCCACGGCGCAGGCGGAATCCCGGCCGTAGTCGGCGGTCTCGAAATCGATGGCGGTGAAGATAGACAAGCGTCAGGAGAGGAGCCCGGCCAGCAGGTCCTCGTAGGCGGAGAAGTATTCGGTCACTTTCTTTACGTAGTTCCTGGTTTCTTTGAAAGGGGGAACGTCATTGTACTTGCGCACATTGCCCTGGCCCGCGTTATAGGCGGCGATGGCCATCTGCGAAGCCTTGGTTTTTATTTCCGCTTCGGAGATGTCGGCCGGGGCGGTGGTGGCGAACTCGTCCCAGAGCATCTTGAGGTACTTGACCCCGTACTTGATGTTGACGGCCGGGGTGGTGAGCTTGCTGGTGTCTTTCAGGCCCAGCCACTTAGCGGTGGCCGGCATCAGCTGCATCAGGCCCACCGCGCCCACCGCGCTTTTGGCCTTGGGGTTGAAAGAGGATTCCTTCTGTATCACAGCCAGCACCAGGGCCAGGTCTAACCCCTGCGCTTCGGCCTCGGCCCTGGCCAGGTCCAGATAGGGGATTTTGGGGGCGGCGCCTGCGCTTTTGTCGGCCATGCGGAAGGGGTTGAACAGCTCTGCCCCGGGCTCATGCTCAGCGTCCGGGCGCACCAGGAAATCGAAACTGGCAGTGGGGGAATAGGGATTTTCAGACGCGACGGGCTCCGGCGGAGGAAGGGGCGCCATTGAGGCCCCGGCCCCGGCATAGCCTTCCAGCTGGGATATGGCCTGCGCCTCCGCGCCCGCTGGGGCTGCAAGGGTTAAAGCGGACAGGAGCAATAGCGTTTTCATAAGCCTCGAAAATAGTTTACTTGACGCGTCAATACCTGTCAAGGGCCGGGAGGCCTAAGGCTTCAGGACCCGCTTCAGCCCGGCCAGCAGGCGGTCCAGATCGGCGCGGTTATTGTAGAAATGCAGGGAAACCCGCACGCCCTCGCCGCGGGCGGCCGTCATTATGCCCAACTTCTCAAGTTTCGCCACGGCCTTGGCCGGGTCCTTGGCTTTTATTATGGTAATGCCCGAGCGGCAGGCTCGGTCCAGCGGGGTAGTCGCCTGCAGGCCCAGTTTCTTCAAACCCGCTTCCAGGTAATCGTTAAGTTCGAAGATCCTGGCCTGTATATTGCCGACGCCCAGGCCGGTCAGCAGCCTGGCGGCCGCGCCAAGGGCGAAAATGCAGGGGAAGTGCACGCAGCCGGCTTCTACGGCCGAGGCCTCGCGCTTCATGGCGCGGGCCTGGTTGTCCATGGTTTCGGGGACGGGGACGGAGCGCCAGCCCGCTTCAGGAAAGCGTATCTCTTTTAGCCAGCGGGACGCGGCGTAGAGCCCGGCGGCGCCGTAGCCCGCCATGGTCCATTTAAAACAGGAGAAGACCATGAAATCTATGCCGGCCTTCTTCACGTCCACCGGCATGGCCCCCAGCGCCTGCGTGGCGTTAACCACCAGGATGACGCCGCGCTTGCGGCAAAGCCGGCCCAGCGCGCCCAGGTCCTGCCTGAAGCCGGTGCGGTACTGCACATAGCTGGTCACCAGTATTTTAATGTCCGGGGTGAGGGCTGCCTCGATCCTTTCCAACGGGTAGCGCCGGTCCTCCGGCTCCAGGAATTTAACTTTATAACCGGCGTTAAGCCAGGCCAGCGTAGTGGAGGGGAACTCGTCGCGCATGGTGAGCACTCCGCCCCGGCCTGCCAGCGCGCCGGCAACCAGGCTCATGCCGTGCGAGGTGTTAAGTGTGAAGGCGACCTCGCGCGGGGAGGCGCCTATGAGCCCGGCCAGCGCGG
Source organism: Elusimicrobia bacterium GWD2_63_28 (assembly GCA_001799895.1). Classification (GTDB taxonomy): domain Bacteria; phylum Elusimicrobiota; class Elusimicrobia; order Elusimicrobiales; family UBA9959; genus UBA9959. The sequence continues at coordinate 18,958 of MGUI01000065.1, read as the reverse complement.
CGCGGGAAGCTTCCAGGCGGGCCAGCCACTGTTCCCAGTAAGCGTCGCCGTGGGCGAGGGCTTCGGCGTAGTAGGCGGCCCCGGCCGCGGCCACGGGGCGGGCCAGCGGCGCGCCGCCGGCGGCGTTGACGAAAGTATATTTTTTGAGCGCGGGGAACAGCGCCCGCGCGGCGGCCCAGTCAGGTTTAGTCATATTTATCGCAAAAAACCGGGGGCTAGCCCCCGGTTCTTTTACGCCTTTTAATTTATTTCTCTTTAAGTATGTCCGTTCTCTGCACGGCGGCTTTGGTCTCCGCGATGGAGAACTTGGGATTGACCTTCACCACCTTGGCGGTGCCGATCTTTTCCTCTTCGGAGCCCAGGGATTCGCCGGTGTCGGGGTCCGTCATCTCCTCGCCCATGCGGTAGATGGCGTAGGTGTTCCCGACTTTTTCTCCGTCGGCGCCGCCTGAATTGATGTAGACCTGGTTCCCGGTTATCTTTATTATCTTAACGGCGCCTGCGCCGCCCTCGTCGAATTTTTTGGAGAGCTCTTTGGCCACGTCGTCCACGGCCTTGCGGGCCGCCTTGCCTACTATGGTCTCGTCAAAGCCGTCCTTGCCGAAGTCGAAACTGGGCGCTATGCTGAGGTCGCCGGAGAACTCCGCGCTGGACTTTTTGCCCTCGCCTTTCGCCGCGGCCACAATCTGGGCCGAGGTGGTGTCTATGGCGCGCACGTCTATGGCCACGCGGGCGGTGTTCTTGGCCACCTTGGCCCCGCCGCCGAAAGGCAGCACCTTCTCCAGGCCGCCTACGCCTATCTTGGAATCTTTGACCCCGAACTCGGTTATGGAGCCGGTCACGATATACTGCGCGCCCAGCAGGCGGCCTATTTTGGCCGCGGTCTGCGCTGTTACCGCGCCAGAGGCGCCCAGCTTCTGCTCGGCCAGGACGGCCTCCAGCTTCTCGCGCTCTATAAGGGTGTATTTCTTGGTTTCGGCCAGTGCGGTGACCATCATTTCGGCTACGCCGGTGCCTACGTTCCGCCAGGAATGGCTGTGGTTGGACTTGTCTTCCAGGTCCAGCACGCAGATTATCTTTTTACCGCCGCACCAGCCGTTGGCGGCGAAGGTAAGGAGCAGCGCCGCGGAAATTATTTTAATGCCGATTTTCATTTATAGTCCTCCCTTGTTTTAGTAAATTATGATAGCAAAAAGCCCCGCCGCGATTTTGGTAAAATATAGGGGTAAAAGTTCTTGTTGTAAAGGAGCTGAAAATGGCTTTCGCAAAACGCATCGGGATCTTCCTCGGCGTAAACCTGCTGATCATACTTACGCTTTCCATAACCCTCAACCTGCTGGGCGTGGGGCATTATTTCACGGCGCGCGGCATAGATTTCCGCTCGCTGCTGGTCTTCTGCCTGGTCTGGGGCATGGGCGGCGCCTTCATCTCGCTGGCGCTGTCGCGCGTGCTGGCCAAGTGGATGATGGGCGTGAAAGTTATAGACCCGAACACCACGGATTCCGGGCAGCGCGAACTGGTGGTTATGGTGCACCGCCTGGCGCAGGCCGCCAATTTGCCGGAGATGCCCGAGGTGGGCTGGTACCCCAGCCCCGAAGTGAACGCTTTCGCCACCGGCCCCACCAAGAGCCGGGCGCTGGTGGCCGTTTCAGCCGGCCTGCTGGAGAAGATGAGCATGGCTGAGGTGGAGGGCGTGCTGGGCCACGAGATAGCCCACGTCGCCAACGGCGACATGGTGACGATGACGCTGGTGCAGGGCGTGATCAACGCGCTGGTGATGTTCCTGGCGCGCGTGATAGCCTTCTTCCTGGCCAACCGCGGCCGCGACGGCGAGAGCTCGGCCCCCAGCTACTTTGTGATCTTCCTGCTTGAGATGGTGCTCTCCTTCTTCGGCATGATAGCCGTGGCCGCCTTCTCCCGCTACCGGGAATACCGCGCGGACGCCGGCGGCGCCGAGTTGGCCGGCCGGCAGAAGATGATAAGCGCGCTTGAGGCGCTGCAGCGCTCCTCACGCCTGGTGGACCTGACCGGCAAAGAGTCGCTGGCTACGCTGAAGATCTCCAATAAGCCCAAGTTCGCCCTCTTCTCCACGCACCCGCCGCTGGAAGAGCGCATAGCGCGGCTGAAGGCCGCCTTCTGAAGCCCCGCCGCCCGCCGCAAGCGGGCGGTGTTATTTTCGGTCAGGATTTAGGATAATGGCTTTATGGGGAGACTGGGGCTTAAACACCTGTTTATTTTTTCGCTGCTGCTCTTCCTTTTCTCCTGGTACAAGTATTCCAATAATTACAAGCTGGTAAGCGATACCCTGTCGGCCACGCACGCCGCCCCGCAGCAGGCCCCGCTGGACGGCCCTGCGGCGCCGCAGTCCTGCTGCAAAGGCAAATACTGCTGGACCTTCACCCCGCTGCAGACTTACTCCGCCGCCGCCGTGGTCTTCGGCGTCTCGCACAAGCTGGCCAGCGACTTCGACGACGTGATGGCCGCCGACGCGGGTCTGCTCTGGGGGGAGAACTCGGCGCGGGAGCTGTACAAGGACGTCAAGCTGCGCGTGATGTTCGACCACTACGACGCGCGCTGGGACTACGGCGTTACCTTTAACTTACACGAGGCGGCCAACACGCACCTGGCCTCCTGCGACGAGGCTGCCTTCGCGGCCGCCAAGAATATAAGGCCCGGAGATCAGGTGCGCCTGAAGGGCTGGCTGGTGAACGCCGTAGCTTCGGAAAAACCCGGCGAGACCGATCCCTACAAGCAGCTGAACTGGAAGACCAGCCTCAGCCGCACCGACAAAGGCGAGGGCGCCTGCGAACTGCTTTACCTGCGCTCTCCGGAGGACGTAGAGATACTGGAGCGCGGCCCGCGCCGCTGGTTCTGGCTGAAGTGGCTGGGCCTGGCCGGGATGCTGCTGGCCCTGGTGCAGGGGCACAGGAACATCAAGCGGCAGCTGGCCGAAGCGCAGAAAACGGACTGGTAAAAGCGCCGGGGGGGCGCGCCGGGACGGAATTTGTATAATCGGGTCGAGGGGAAAATTATGTGCGGCAGATATTCTCAGACGCTGGATTTGGCGGAAGTGGTAAAGCGCTTCGGCCTGAAGCAGGCTTCTTTTAACTGGAAGCCTTCCTATAACATAGCTCCGGGGGCGCAGGTCCCGGTGGCCTGCGCGGGAGGGCTGAAGCTGCTGAAATGGGGCTTTGTCCCGGCCTGGTCGTCGGGCGGTTTCGGGACCGGCGCCTCTACGCCGCTCTTCTCCGCCGGCAACACCCTGGAAAAAAAGTTTTCGGACGAGGCCGCGCCGGATACGGCGGCGCCGCAGCAGCGCGACGGCTTTATCAACGCCCGGGCCGAGGGCATAGCTTCCCGGCCGGCTTTCAGGTCGGCCTTCTACAGGACCAGGTGCCTGGTGCCCGCCGACGGCTTCTTCGAATGGCAGAGCTCGGCCGGAGTGAAGGCTCCTTACCGCTTCGAGCTGCGCGACAAGGGCCTGTTCGGCATGGCCGGCGTTTACGAGGAGAAGACCAACACCTTCGCCATCATCACGGCCGCGGCCAGCGCGCTGGTGCGCACCGTGCACCACCGCATGCCGGTCATCCTGGAGCGCCGCCACGAGGCGCTGTGGCTGGACCCTAAGTTCAAGGACAGCGAGACCCTGCTGCCGCTGCTGCGGGCCTACGATTCGCACCTGATGCACGGTTACCGCGTATCAGACATCGTCAACGACCCCACGAACGATTCCCCGGACTGTTTCAAGCCGCTTGAGGCTTAACCTTCCCCGTTTTTATGGATGAGAATTTCAACAAGGCCAGGCAGCTCGTTTCCGGCGCGCGGAAGATCCTGGTCTTTACCGGCGCAGGCATCTCTACCGGCAGCGGGATCCCGGATTTCAGGGGACCGGACGGGGTCTGGACCAAACGCGAGCCGGTGCTGTACCAGGATTTCATAAATTCCACGAAGGCGAAGCAGGACTACTGGCGCTATAAGGCCGAGACTTTCCCGGCCTTCAGGGCCGCCGCGCCTAACGCGGCGCACAGGGCGGTGGCCGCGCTGGAACAGGCCGGGCGGCTGCTGGCGCTGGTGACGCAGAATATCGACGGGCTGCACAGGGCCGCCGGCTCGGGCCCGGACAAGCTGGTGGAGCTGCACGGCTCGGGCCTGTGCGCGGAGTGCCTGGACTGCTTTGCCTGGACCTCGATGGAGGAGGCGGTGGCGAAGTTCAACCACGACGGGGCGCCGCCGCAATGCGCCTGCGGGGGCTGGCTGAAGCCGGCCGTTATAATGTTCGGCCAGCCGCTGGACCAGGAAACCCTGATCAAGGCTTTCCGCGCCGCAGAAAACTGCGACCTGGCTATCTCGGTCGGTTCTACGCTCTCGGTGGAGCCCGCGGCCTCGGTGCCTCTGGCCGCCAAGTCCGCCGGCAAACCTTACCTCACAATCAACCGCGGCCCCACGGCCCACGACTCCCTCGCCGACCTCAAATTCGACGGCGACGCCTGCGAAATCCTGCCTTTACTACTTTCCTAACAGAGCCGCGAGAAGCCCGGTCGGGGGCCTGGCAGGGGCGTCGTGCCTTTATTGTAGGGGTGGATTTTGTAAAATTATGGGGATGATAAAGAACTGGCGCGTGATTTTAATTGGTTTCCTGCTGCTGGGGGCGGCGCCGGCGGGGGCGCAGCAGGGGTATGATTACGGGATGGAGCAGCGCAAGCGGGGGGATTACGCCGGGGCCAAGACTACTTTTCTGAACCTGCTGCTGGCCTCGCCCTCGAGCGCCGGCGCGCTGGAGGGGCTGGGGCTTGCCTGCATAGGCCTTGGCCAGTACGAAGAGGCCTCCGTTTATTTGGAGCAGTGGAACGCCCAAAGCCCCGACAGCCAGTACGTCCTGGGCCTGCTCGCCCGCGCCCGCTCCGGTATGAACGACGACAGGGGAGCGCTGCGCGCCTACGCCGGGCTGGCCGCGCTGGACCCCCGCAACTGCACGGCCCGGCAGCGCGTCGATTCTCTCTCCGAGCGCGCCGGGTCAGCTGTCTTTCCCCGGGCCCGCGCCTACCGCTCCGTCTCGCTGGAAAGCCTGGCCACCGCCAACCCGCAGCGCATAATTTACGAGGGCTCTTCCGCCGGCGCCCGCTTCCGCACCCCGCTGAAGGGCGGGCTGGATATTTTCGGCGGCGCCGAACTGCGCACCGACGCGCAGCGCAACGCCGGGCGCGGCTTCACCTATTTCGAGATCCAGGAGCAGGCCTACTCCGCCGGACTCTCCGGCCGCTACGGCAAAGAGCTGCTCTGGGAGGGCGAGTACGGCCAGTCTGTTTTCTCCGATATCGCTTCACCGGGCGGCGAGCCGCTCGCCATGGGGCGCGCCAGGGCCGCGCTGCGCAGGCGCTCGTCGTCGCTGGAACTGGCCAGCCAGCCCCGGCTGGTGCGCGTCTCCGGCGGCAACCACCTGTACCGCATCCCCCGCGAAAATTCCGTCCGCGCCGAAACCTCCGGGCCGCTGCTCGGCTGGAACTGGACGGGCAGGGCCGGCCTCAGCACCGTGGCCGGCGGCACCGCCCTCGGCACTGCCGGCTTGCGCGGCCTTAAGGATTACGGGGCTTACGGTTTCTCGGCCGGCTATTCTCACGGGCAGCAGGACTTCTACAGCGCCTCCGCCTCGGGCCGCCTGCGCTATGTGCACGCCGACCGCTTCGGCGCCGGCGTCAGCAGGGGGGAGAAGGAAATTTACCGGGCCGGCGCCTCTCTGGGCCGCTCTTTCTTCTCAGACGGCAACCGCCTCTCGGAGGCCGACGGCTACCTGACGGGGTGGCTGCCCTGGCAGAAGGAATTCTCCGGCGGCTACAGGTTTTCCCACCTTAATTTCACCCGTGGCCGCGACGGCTACGACACGGTGGACGAAACCGGCCATTGGCTCAGCGCCGGGTGGCGCCGCTGCGCCGGCTACAACTGGTCGGCCGACGCCGGCTATGAGCACGGCTACATTACCGACCAGCTGATGTCCTACCACGCCGATCTCTATACGGCCGGGGCGGAATGGTATTCCGGCCGCGGCTCGGTGCGGCTGCAGGGCCGCCGCCGCACGACGGGCGGCCGCGGCCATTCCTGGTCGGCCGGCCTGCAGGCGCGCTACAACTTTTAATTTTTAGGGTTCTGGCTTTCCAGCCAATTGCGGTAGGTGCGGTAATGGTGGATCACGAAGCCGCCGAAGGCCGGCTCTGAAGCGAAAGCCGCTTCAGCCAGCGCCAGTTCCCGCTCCATGTCAGCCTTTGCCAGGTGATAGAAAGAGACCTTCTGTATTTCGTTCTTGCCCGTTTCCACCCCGATAATAACTTTGCGCCCGATACTGCCCGCATACTTCAGTTCCGACGCGGCGTGGGCTATGATGCCGTCGCGGCCCCCGGCGCGGTCGCGGTAATCCATCAGCGCCAGGTAATCGTAGACGTCGGCCGCGTGCTCGCTGACCGGCTTCACCCGCCCTTCCCATTCCAGTGTTATGCCGTCCAGCCAGAAAGGCACGGCGGGGCCTATCGCCAACTCCAGCCCATAGGCCTTCTTCAGGTCCATCAGCTTGCGGCTCATCGATAAAAATTCCTGCAGCAGCGCGTGCTTGCGGTCCTTCCACTGGTCCAGGATATGCGGCTCGATATCCAGGTTCACGCCGTCGAACCGGTCCTTCGCCTTTTCGCGTGCATTGTAGTCAAGCACGCGCTTCATCATCGCCAGCGCGTCGGGGTGGCGCGGCGGCAGCACATATTCCTCGGTGTTGAGATAGGCGGAGCCCAGCAGCGCGTAAGTCCGGATGCCTTCGCCCCGCAGCCTGCGTATCAGGCGGCGGTACAGCCGCGGCTTCTGCGTCAGCAAATTGCGGCCCTGGAAAGAGTCGGCGTAGAGATACAGTGTGTTTATGCCGCGGGCTTTGAAAAAGGCTATGGCGTCTTTAGCGGCCGCGCGGCTCTCGAGCAGGGCGTAGGATTCTTTTTCCCACATCCAGACCGCCCTGTCTGCCGCGGCCCTGGCGCACGGTGCTCCCAGCAGCAGGACCAGCGCGACGATCAGGCCTCTCATTTGCCGCCCCCGGTGAGCAGCACCGGGATGCGGTACTTGCCGGTGCCCACGGCCTTGCCGGTGTCAGGGTGGGAGGGAATGACGGCCAGGAAATAGCGGCCAGGAGTTATCTTGCCGGATTTAATCTCCAGACGGATGGTAACAGAACCGTCGGGCTTGAGCTCCTGCGGCAGGCCGTAGGATTCCGTAAGCTCCCGCGCTTCGGCGGTCATCAGCACCGCCAGAGGGACGAACTTGGGAGAAGGATCCTTGCCGGGATTGGCGAAGGTGATCTCTATGGTAAGGGCCCCGGTCCTGGCGCTCTCGGGGGCGCGCACCTCGCGCACGGTCAGCCCCGGCGTCAGGTTGTCGCTGACGGCGTCGGGCAGCTTGAGGCGCTCTTCCTGTATGTAAGGGCCCAGGTCGCTCTCCGTGCCCTCGGGCATCAGCGCGTTGGTCCTGGCAACCACGGCGTTGGCGGCTTTGAAGGCGGCGAACTTTTCCTTCATCACCCGCAGCGCCTCCTTGTCGGGGGACTGCGGGATCTGCATGGAATCCCCGAGCCGGTATACGGCGTCGTGGTTGAGGTACCAGTAGCCTGAAATAAAATCCACCAGGTCCGTCTTGGTCTGCATCATGGGGAAGGTCTGCACGTTGCGGAAGGCGGGCTGCGTGTCCAGGCCGGAGCCCAGCCAGGTCACGCGCCGCGGCGTCTGCAGGCCGTAGTTGTGCGAGAGGAAGGCCAGCACCGACGGCGCTATGTCCAGGTGGGAGGAGACAGATTTGAAGCGGGCGGGCGCCTTCAGCATGGGCGAGAGCACCAGCAGCGGCACGTAGTAGCGCGACAGCCGCGTGCTCATCGGGATCTCCGGCAGCCGGTGGTCGCCGGTCAGGATGAAGACGGTATTGCGCCAGGCCGGGCGCTTCTTCAGCTCTCCGATAAAGCGGGCGATCTCGTCGTCGAAGTAGAGGACGGAAGTGTAGATATCGCGGTGTTTGCGGTAGGCCTCCTTCCTTCCCTCCTGTATGCCGAGGGCGTCCAGGTGCCGTTCGAAAACCGGGTAGTAAGCCTCCTGGCCCAAAAACCTGTAAGGGGTGTGCATCGTGGAGGTTTTTACCACCGTCACGGAAGGTTCCCCGCCGGCCTGCGCCTCGCCGGCCAGCGCGCGCGTGACCAGGTCCCTGTCGGCGTAGCCCCAGGAGGTGCTCTTCTTGTAGCCGGGCCCGAAGCTCAGCTCGTCGGTGATGCTGTCTGCGCCGTTGATGGTGTAGAAAGCGCGGTCATTGTCGAAGTCGGAGTTGAAGCCGCAGTAGACCCGCACGCCGTAGCCGGCCTTCTTCACCACGCTCAGCAGCGTCATGTGCGGCGGCATCTTGTCGCCCAGCTCGGCCAGGCCGTTCTTGCCGAAGGGCATAGAGCCGAACAGCGCCGGCAGCACGCCGAAGGTGCGGCCCTGGTTGGCCAGGAAATTCTCCCAATACAACCCTTCGGCCGCGATCTGGTCCAGCTTGGGCGTAAAGCTGCCCAGCACGGCGCCCGGCCCGGAGAAGCCGCGGCCCAGCCCCTCGGCTATGAAGAAAACGAAGTTCGGCGTGCGGGGCGCTTTGTTGAAATAAGGGCCCAGCGCGTCGTAGGTGCGCTCTTCGCGCAGGAAAGGGTAGTCCGTGGACAGGCTGCCCAGGGCCATGCCGGAGGACGCCTCCGTCTTTATCACCTTCCGGCCGGCCGGGGAGAAATAGGCGGCGGTCCCGTCGATAAAGAAAGAGGTCTTGTTCACGGCCAGGCCGAGCGCGTGCTCGGTGAGGCCGCGTATGGTGCCCGGCTGCGCCGGGGCGAAAACGAGGAGCGGCAGCGCCGCCGCCAGCGCCAGCCCGGCCGCCCTGGCCGGAAGGTGCGGCAGGGCGCGCTTCTCGATGAGGATCAGCGCGGCCCACAGGGCCGCCAGGGCCGCGCCCAGGCCTATGAACATGGAAACGGAAAGAGAGCCGGCGCCCTTCACCGTGGTGAAGATGTCCTTCATTGTATAGGCATAGAGGTCCGAGCCCAGCGGCACGCCGGAGAGCAGGTAATACTGCACCAGCGCCAGCTGCAGCAGGACGAGGACGGACCAGGCCAGGCCCAGTTTCATGCGCGGGGCCTGCCCCTTCGCCGGCAGGAAGGGCAGCGAGACCAGGAAGAGCAGCGGCAAATGCCTGGCGAGGCAGAACAAGTCCAGTGCGGCGGCCGTGACCCAGATGCGCGCCGCGGAGGGAAGCCCTATGCCGGGTTCCATGCCGGCCAACAGCTCGCCGGCGCGCAGCACCAGCAGGCCGGCCAGCAGGGCCGGCAGGGCCCGGAAAAATACCGCGGCGCGTTCGCCGAGCCAGGCGGCCAGCCTCTTGTGCGGGGGCAAGGCTCTCTCTTTTCCCTGTTCAGTGCCGGTTTGGCCGGCTGCTTCTGGTTCTGAGTTCATTTTTATTTTACCGTAGTGCCCGGCGTGAGGCGCGGGCTAATTTGTTATCATAACTGGAACTGAAGGGGAAGAACCATGAGAAAACGCATACAGAGCTTTAAATACGCGGGCCGCGGCGTGGCTAAGGTGGCGGCTACCGAAATCAATTTCCACCTGCACCTGGCAGCCGCGGCGGCCGTGACCGCCCTCGGTTTCTACTTCCGCCTGGCGTCGCTGGAATGGGCCGCCGTGCTGCTCTGCTTCGGCCTGGTCATGTCCGCCGAGGCCATGAACAGCGCCGTGGAGCGGATCGTGAACTTTATCTCGCCCGGCCATCACGAGCAGGCGGGGGAGATTAAAGACATAGCAGCCGGAGCCGTGCTGCTGACCGCGGTCGCCGCCGCTATCGTAGGCGGGATAATATTCATTCCTAAAATAGCCGCCCGCCTGGGCGCGCCTACTTTGCCTTAACGGCCGCGTAGTACGCTTCAAACTCTTTCGATTCAGGCGACTTTGACAGGAAGGCGTGCACCACGGTCGGCTTTTTTGCCGCCCGGATCTGCCTGACCGCAGCCTGCTTGCCGGCCTTGTCCAGCGGCAGCCACGGGAGGCTGACCAGCTTCAATCCGTATTTTTCGGCTATCGCCGCTTCCTTCTTCATCCACGGCAGGTTCTCCGGGTTAGCCGGGTCCAGCAGCGAGACCAGCGTGGTCACCGTGCCGTTGAGGATATAGCCGAAGAACTCCTCGTCGGTAGGGTACGGCGTGAAATAGACGTCGCGCTCCAGCTCGGCTATCTCACCGCGCTCGAAATTCTTCATTCCCTTAAGCGTCCGCGCCGAGGCGGTATCTAAATTCTTTACGGCTCCGCCCGAAACCGCCGCCAGCATGCGCTTGAAGACGTTAACCCTGTCCTTGCCCAGGTAGCAGTGAACGTAATACTTGCCGGGGCCCTTTTTCTCCAGCTCTTTAAGTTTCGCGGTTACGTGGTCGTTGGAGGAGACCCAGGGCAGCATTGGAATATGTATGAGCTCCAGCCCGGTTTCTTTAGCGGCTTTCTCCTCTCGCGCCAGCAGCACCGGCTCGAAAGGGACCACGGCCTTGCTCAGCAGCGAGATGACGGCCGTGTAGCCCTCGGCCTTCAGCTCTGCCAAGCGCTCCTTCTCGGGGTAGGGGCCGAAGGTGAACTCCGACCACGAAAAGCTTTCAGCGGCGCTCTGCGCCGAGGCGCCCGTCATTAACTTCGGGTTCATCCACAGGGCCAGCGCGGCCAGCGCCAGCGCCAGCGAGGCGGCCGGCAGCCCGTAGCGGGCCGCTTTCCCGGCGGCCGCCGCGGTCTTTGCCGCCAGCAGCCTGGCGCCCAGCAGCGAAACGGCGAAGAGAACGCCGATGAAAAAGAAAACCGTCAGCTTTTCCGCGGACTCGCTCCAGCCTGCCGCCCGCGCGTGGCTGGCAGCCCAGCGCACCGGGCCCATCAGGGTCAGCGTGCCCAGGAAGAAGCCGCATAGCACCCAGTGCCAGAGGAACAGGGCCAGGCGCCGGGGGGTAAGGTTCAGTTTATTCATCATGGTGTGGTTGGTTTATTCTCGAAGACCTGCCGGTCCTGCGTGCCCCAGTCCTTCCTGCGGAAGGTCAGCGTGGCCAGCAGGCGTTCCAGCAGCATGAGCTGCCTGTAGCCGAAGAATTCCACCGCGGACATCACGCAGAGGCGCAGGATGTCCGAGGTCTTTTTATAGCGGCGGAAATTGTAGATGTCCAGGAACACGGCGCCGATGTTGATGGAGATGCCCCAGAACACGGCCAGCAGCACCAGCATGACCAGGAACTGGGTATTGAGCATGTCGAAGTAATAGAGTATCGGTATCGAAACATAGCCGAAGAGCTCTATCAGCGGCCCCAGGAACTCGACGAAGATGAAGTAGGAGATGCCTATCAGGCTGGTGGCGCCGTATTTCGGGTTGAGGATCATGGACCGGTTCACCAGCAGCGCGTCTATCATGCCGCGGTGCCAGCGGTTGCGCTGCTTGAGCAGCATGCCCAGGCTGTACGGGGCCTGCGTCCAGCAGACCGGGTCGGGCACGAAGAGGATTTTATAAGGGATCTTGTTATCCCTGCAGTGGCGGTGCAGGCGCATCACCAGGTCCATGTCCTCGCCTACCGTCTTGCGGTAGCCGTTGACGGCCACCACGATGTCTTTGCGGAACACGCCGAAGGCGCCCGAGATGATCAGCAGGCTCTTCAGCGCGTTCCAGCCGGTACGGCCGGAGAGGAAGGCGCGGGTGTACTCCAGCACCTGCATGGCCTCCAGGGTGGTGCGCGGCAGGCCGATCTCCGTCACGGCCCCGTCCTTGACGGTGCAGCCGTTGAGGATGCGGATAATGCCGCCCGTGGCTATCAGCTCGTCGTCCTCGAGGAACAGTTTGGAGGATTTGAGCAGCGCGTCCGGCTCCAGCAGCGAATCCGCGTCGATGGAACAGAAGATGGGATAGGAAGAGACGTTGATGCCGGCGTTTATGGCGTCCGCCTTGCCGCCGTTGAGCTTGTCTATTACTATCAGGTTGGCATAGTCCGCGGACCTGTAGACGGCCTGGATGTCCTCGTGCGGCACCTGCAGGCGGACGGGTTTGATGGAGGATACCAGTTTGAAATCCTCCTTGAGGCGCGCCAGCGTGCCGTCGGTGGAGCCGTCGTTGACCACTATAACCTCGTACTCGGGGTAATGCAGGTTCAGCAGCGCCTGCACGCTCTGTGTGATGACCGCTGCTTCGTTGTGGGCGGGAACTATTACCGTGACCGGTTTGAAGTAATGCTCGCTGGCCAGCTGCCGGCGCGCCACGCGCGAGGTGGTAAGGTAGGCGTGCCGCACTATGTCGCGCAGGGCCAGGAAAATGAGCAGGGTATAGGTGGTGTTCACCACCAGGAAATAAAGGAAGACGACGTACTGCGAGGCGTGGACGGCCATCCATAGCAGGAAGAGTTTCATGCGGCCCCCTGCGTAAGCGCGTAGGCGGCCGCCGCGGCCGCGAATTTGTCCTGCGAGGCGGCTTCTTCCGTGAGGGCCGCGCGGGCCGCGCCGCCGGCCCGGGCCATGGTCATGGCCGCGGCCAGGCGCACGTGGTAACTGTTGTCGCGCAGCAGGCAGCGGATCTCCGGCAGCAGGTCTGTGCAGCAGAGGTCGGCGTATTTCAGCGCGGTCAGGCGCACGCGCCAGTCGGCGTGCCTGAGCGCCGGCGGTATCAGGACGAAATCTCCCATCTTGGCCAGGGCCCTGACCGCCGCTATCTGTATCTCCGGCTCTTCCTCGTGCGCCTCGTAGTACTTCTTAAGGACGCTCCGGCCCTTCTCGCAGGAGGCCGCGTGGCAGGCCGTGAGGCAGTCGCGCTTGACCAGGTTGAGCACCTTCTTGTCGTCCAGGGCCTCCTTCAGGAAAAGGCCGAACTCCTCTTCCCTGCCGTTGGCTTTCAGGGCGGAGATGATGTTGAAAAAAATGTCCTCGGTGTACTTGGCGGTCAGGTAGGGCAGCGTGGAAAGCAGCTCGGCCAGCTCGCGGATCTCCGCGTGGTCGCGGGTGAGGCGGCTCAGGCCGTAGAGGATGCGGTACTTTACGTCGGTGGAAGGTTCGCTGCGGAAGACGGCCAGGAAGAATTCCCTGTTGGCCCTCAGCCGGAACGAGGAGAGGATGTCTATGGCGTTGCCTCGCTTGTACCAGGTGCGGTGCCTGGCCAGCCGCCGGTAATGTCCGTCTATGCCCAGGTCCGTCAGCAGTTTCGCGGCTTTGACCGCCACTTCGCCCTCGAAGCTGTCGAGTACGCTGGCTATGGCCTCGCTGTAGGCGGCGAATTCGTCCTCGGCGACGGGCGGGGGCAGGAGTTCGGCCGGGTCGGTGGCGGTGATCAGGGCCGTGGCGGCCAGGCGCTTGAGGTTGCCGCGCTTGAGCTCGGACCGCTCGACCTTGGCCTTGTTGTAGAGGAGGAAAAGTATTTCGCCGACGTTGAAGACGCCCAGGAACAGCACTCCCAGGGTTACATAATCGTAGAAGTGCGGCGACTGCGTTAAGAATTCCAGCAAGGGACTGCCTTTTTAGCTACGGGCGCTTGTGCTTTTCCAGGAACTTGTCGATCTTCAGCTTCAGGTGGGCCATGTTGGTCGGCTTGGTGATGTAGTCGTCTATGCCCAGGCCGTAGCCGCGCTGAATGTTCGAATCCTGCTTGAGCGAGGTCATTATGAAGATCGGGATGTGTTTGGTGCCGGCGTTCTCCCTCAGCTTCTTCGCGACGTCGAAGCCTGACATCTTGGGCATGTTAATGTCGAGCAGCACCAGGTCCGGATTGAAGGCGGCCGCCTTCTCCAGGCCCTCCGGCCCGTCGAAAGCGGTCTGCACCTCGTAGCCGGCTTTGCCCAGGTAGGCCCGGCCTATCAGGTGTATGGTCTCGTCGTCGTCGATGATGAGGATCTTTGCCATTATTAACCAGCCCCGGCCGCAAAGGGCCGGGGCTGAGGATTTCCTTTTTTAGTTGAGCAGCCGCGCGCTCTTTATATAGTCCATCTTGGGGAACTCGGCCTTCAGGTAGGTATTGCCCTGCATCTGCACGCGGCCCTGGTCCGGGCCCCTGCCCGACGGGGCGCCCTCTCCGTAGCCGTTGTAGATGCTCTCCACTACGTTCATGCCTTCCGATACCTTGCCGAAGGGCGAGAAGCCCATGTCGTCGAGGCGGGCGTTATTGCCGAAGTTGATGAACATCTGGGTGGTGCGGGTGTTGGGCCCGGCCATGGCGTAAGAGATATAGCCCTTCGCGTTGGATTCTTTTACCGGGTCGTCCTGGATGCGGGCGCCGCGCCAGGCGGTGGCCACGGCGGGGTCGCCGTGTATGCCGAACTGCACCATGAAGCCCTCTATCACGCGGAAGAAGGCTATGTCGGTGAAGAACCCGGCTTTGACCAGGTTATAGAAGCGGTCGGCGCCGAGGGGGGACCAAGCGCGGTTTATCTCCAGCGTGAAGTCGCCCTTGGTGGTGGCGAATTTGACCTTGAAGGTCTCGGGGGCTTTCTCTACGGCTTTCGAGGGGTCTTTAAGTATGTCCATGACGGGTTTCATCTCCTTGGTTTGGGCCGGCGCGGCGGCGGCGGGGGCCGCCGGGGCTCCGGTAGTTTGGGCGGTTTCCGGCTTGGGATCGCAGGAAACGGCGAAAAACGCTGCTGTTATCAACGCTAAAAGACGGCTGTTCATTTTAAAGGAACCTCCTGCAGGGATGAGAGAGTAAATATTATAATAAATATAGAGAACCCTGGGAGGCACCATGTCTTTTAAGATCAGCGCGGTATACGCGGGCGACCAGCAGGTGGAACTGACGCACGGGCTGAGCGGCAACAAGATGAAGACCGACCTGCCGCCAGACAACGGCGGCCGGGGCCGGACCTTTTCGCCTACCGACCTGCTGCCGGCTTCCATCGCCTCCTGCGTCCTGACCATCATGGCCAAGGTGGCCGAGCGCGACGGCATTAAGTTCGAGGGGGCTTCTTTCGAGATAGAGAAGCATATGCAGGAAAACCCGCGCCGCGTGGCCCGGCTCACCGGCGTGCTGACGCTGCCGCCGGGCCTTACGCCTCAGCAGCGCGAGAAGCTGCTGGCCTGCGTTAAAGCCTGTCCCGTCAGCCGCAGCCTGCATCCGGATATAAAGCTGGAATTTGAGTACCGCTGATGAAAAAAGCCCAACTGTTTGTTTTTCCCCTGCTGGCCGCGGCAATTCTGTGGCTGTGGTATTATGACAACAGCACGGCCCCGTTCGGCAGCTTCTTTGCCGACGGGCCGGGGCTGGTGATGGCTTTTGGCCGCCTGGCCGGGATTATAGGCGCGCTGGGCGTGATGGGACAGCTGCTGGTCATGTCCCGCGCTCCCTGGCTGGAACCGCTGGCGGGCCCCGGCCTGCCGGTTAAATGGCATCACCGCGCAGGGCTGATCATCCCGTTGGCGCTGCTGGCCCACCCGCCGCTGGTGGTCTGGCACCACGCGCAGGCCGCCGGGATTTCTTTCGCCGAGCAGTACCGCTCGGTGCTGGGCTGGGAGGATGTGCCCCTGGCGGCCGCGGGGGAATTCCTTATCATAGCCGCGGTGCTGTTGTCCCTGCCTTTTTTTCGCCGGCGCCTGTCCTTCGGCGCCTGGCATAGGACACATCTGGCGGTTTACCTGGGCTTGGCGCTGTCCATAGGCCACCAGCTGGAACTGGGCGGGGACCTGTCGGCCGAGAAGCCGTACTTCGCCTGGCTTTGGTACGGTCTGCTGGCCTACACCGCCACCAGCGCGGCCTGGTACAGGCTGATAAAGCCGCGGCTGGCAAAGGCAGCATGAGAAAAATTCTGACGCTGATAATTTCAACCGCGGCCGCGGCGCAATTCTGCGCCTGCGGCGGAGACACGGGGAGCCCGACTATGGATAAAGCTATAAAACTGGAAACCGCCACGCTGGCCGGCGGCTGCTTCTGGGGCGTGGAAGAGATACTGCGGGAATTGCCCGGCGTGCAGGACCCCGTGGTGGGCTATGCCGGCGGTAAGACCGAGAATCCGGTTTACGAGCAGGTGAAGACCGGGACCACCGGCCACGCCGAGAGCATACAGCTCCAATTCGATCCCGCGAAGATTTCTTACGCAGCCATCCTGGATCTGTTCTTCAAGATGCACGACCCCACCACCCCCAACAGGCAGGGCAACGACGTCGGCACGCAGTACCGCTCGGTTATCTTCTATCACGGGGAGGCGCAGAAGGCGGAGGCTGAAGCCGCCGTGGCGCGGGCGCAGGCCTCGGGCCGCTGGAAGCGCCCGATCACCACGGAGGTGGTTCCCGCCGGCAAATTCTGGCCGGCCGAGGAATACCACCAGGACTATTTGAAGAAACATCCCGGCGGCTATACCTGCCACTACGTGAGGGAGTAATTACTTGTGGTCCAGTTCGAACTTGCGGCCGGCGGCCAGGTTCTTTATCTCCTGGGCGAAGGCCGGGTTCTGCCGCAGGGCCTCGTCGAAGTGGTCGGCCAGCAGGACGAACACTTTTGAGGGCTCCTCGCAGGTCAGCGTGGCCGTGCGCGGCGCGCGGGTAAGCAGCGACATCTCGCCCACGATATTGCCGGGACCGAGCTCGGCCACTTTCTTCGAGAGAGAAAAAAAGCCGTTCTTCACGTTGACGCTGACCTTCCCTTCCGCTATCACGAATAGAGAATCTCCCGGGGCGCCCTGCCGGCAGACATGGTCGCCCTTGGCGAACTGGTAGTAGTTCAGCCAGTTGAGGATCTTTTCCAGCAGGCCCATGTTCATGCGGGCGAAGAAATTCACCTTGCGCACCATCTTGGTGAACAGCACCGTCTCGGTATCGGTGAGCGGAAGCTTTTCCATTATTTCTCCTTTCTGTCCGGCGCGAACGGCCGGCCGTGCCTCAATTCTTTTTCGCTGCGCGCTTTCTCGTAGACGCCGATATGGTTGGCCATCCACATGTGCGGCGGCCGCGCGGCCTCCAGCGCTTTCAACAGCCTGCCCGAGGCTGCGCGGTTGTAGGCGAAGCCCAGCGCGGCCAGCTTTGCCGCCCAGTAGCGGCGGGGCCGCTCGTTGACGTGGTGATGCCCGCCCTGCCCCGGCGGGGCCGCGGACATCACCAGGCGATCGCTGAAGCCCGTCAGGTTCTTTAAAAAGATATCGGAGAATTCTTCCGGGATATGCTCCGCCACTTCCAGGCAGAGCGCCAGGTCGAAGCGGCCCCAGGTGTTTTCAAAAGGCGCGGCCAGGTTTCGCCGCTGCAGGTCTACGGGGAAGGAATGCTCGGGCGGGGGGAGGGCGCCGTCGAGCGAAAGGACTTTAACGCCTTTAGCCCTGAAGAAATTGCCGTACACCCCGCAGCCGCAGCCCAGGTCAGCCATGGAAGCCGGCCTGTACGCGTCGTAAACCGCCCCGGCCACCAGTTCGGCCGAGCGGATATAGTCCGCGTTGGAAGAGCCCCATTCGCGGAAGAATTCGGGGCCGTAGATCTTCGAAAGATCCTCCACCGTTTTTATTTGAGCTGGCGGCTTATATGGGTCCAGGCGCCTTTCATCTCTTCGGTGAGGTGGCGCATCTCGGAGGCGCTGACGCGCCCGACGCGCTGGTAGCGCGCGGCCACTTCGTCCACCAGGGCGAGGTAGACTTCCCTGTTGAGCATCTTGAGCTGCTTCATCTTGTGCAGCACCTCGGCCTTCATGTCCAGCGTCCAGGCCGCTATCTTCTCGCGGTTTTCCCGGCCGCGCTTGCCGGTAAGGAAATAAGTGGCCGCCGCGGCAATGGCCGCCACCACTATGCCGGCGCCTAAAACTTTCTTGGATTTTTCCATGTGTCCCCCTGTGTCGGATCCCGCTCCGCAAATCATACAAAATTCCGCCCGCCCGGCCCAAAGGTCGCCAAAAAAATAACCGCCGGACAAGCCGGCGGTGCTTTTTTGTGCCAAATTTTCCGAGAAGAAAATTTGGCGGGGTCGACGGGATTCGAACCCGCGGTCTTCGCCTTGACAGGGCGACGTGTTAAACCAGGCTACACCACGACCCCGCGGTTATTTGTATAGGATATCAAAAAAGCCCGGGGCATTTCCAGAAAAAAATTATTTTCCACACGACGGCGGCCGCTTTGGCTGCCGGCCCGGCAGCGGCGTTTCACTTATCCACTGCCGGGATTCCGAAAGCTTATCGTCACATGGGCCGGGGAGGGCAGCAGCGTTTTGGCGAGGGAGCGCCGGCAGGCTGGCGCGCTATATATAAGGAAGGTAAGGAATTCCTGCTGGATTGGAAAATATATGTTGACAAGGTTTTCGGATTTATGATACAAAATGAATACTGAACCATTATTCACTTTTAGTTGCGGCAGGTGCGCGGGGGTGGGGAAGGTTCAAAATTAAAATCAAAAAGGTCTCCAGGCGCGGTGTTGTGACGGGCCGGGGAACCTGAGGAGAATTAAAATGAACAAGAAGAACGCTGTTATAACCGGGGCGGCCAGGGGTCTGGGTTTCGCGGGCGCTGAAAGGTTCCTGAAATCCGGCGAGTGGAAAGTGGCCCTTTTCGACGTGAATGAAGAAATGCTCATTACCGCCACCAAGGCCCTGGGCGACAAGTACGGCCACGAGAACGTGCGCTGGTACAAGGTGGACGTCACCAACCAGGAGTCGGTGAACGCCGCGATACAGCAGGTCATCACCGACCTGGGCGGCGTAGACACGCTCATCAACAATGCCGGCATCACAAGGGACGCCATGCTGCACAAGATGCAGGAGAACGACTGGGACGTCGTCATCAACGTCAACCTGAAAGGCGCCTTCCTCTGCACCAAGGCCGTGGCTCCCCACATGAAAGAGCGCAAGTCCGGCACCATCGTCAACACCTCCTCGGTGGTCGGCGTGTACGGCAACATGGGCCAGAGCAACTACGCGGCCTCCAAGTTCGGCATCATCGGCCTCACCAAGACCTGGGCCAAGGAAATGGGCCGCGA
>MGUI01000064.1 GCA_001799895.1 Elusimicrobia bacterium GWD2_63_28 | reverse complement strand
CTACGCCGCCGGTCACGAATATATATCTGGTCATTTTATCCCCGCGCTTGCGCGCAAAAGCAGTTTGAGAGAGCCGCTCCCGAGGGGGCGGCCCGGCCCGGCGTCCTCCTAGCGCCCGGCGCGTTTAAGAAATCTTTCGGCGGCCCGCAGGTCCGCCGGCACGTCTATGGCCGGCCCGAGCGCCGGCACTTGGGCCACGGCTATGCCCATGCCGTTCTCGAGCGCACGCAGCTGTTCCAGCCGCTCCAGCCGCTCGAGGGGGCTGGGCTTCAATTTTACGAATCGTTCCAGGGCGCTGCGGCGGTAGATGTAGAAGCCGCAGTGCTTGTAGTAGGGCAGGTCCCTGAGGTCTGAAAGTGCGTGGTGGAAGGGGATGGGGCAGCGGGAGAAATA
Source organism: Elusimicrobia bacterium GWD2_63_28 (assembly GCA_001799895.1). Classification (GTDB taxonomy): domain Bacteria; phylum Elusimicrobiota; class Elusimicrobia; order Elusimicrobiales; family UBA9959; genus UBA9959. The sequence goes on along the minus strand of MGUI01000064.1, from coordinate 4,700 downwards.
GAGGGCCCGCCCGGCCTTGTTCATCGCTACCTTCACGCAGTTGGGGTTCTCGATGTCCGCACGGTCCTCTATTCGCACGCAGGCCGTGCCGATCTGGCAGTCTGGGGAAGACTTCAGTTTCCTGAAAGCTTTCTTCAGCGTGGCGGCCGTCATGAACGGCTCGTCGCCCTGTATATTTATGACGTAGGCCGCTCTGGTGCCGCGGGCCGCTTCGTAGACGCGGTCGGTGCCGGACTGGCAGCGCGGGCTGGTCAGCACGGCGCGGGCCCCGAAGGCGCGCACTGCGCTCAGAACGGCCGCGTGTTCGGTGGCTACCGTCACCTCGCCGAGGCCGGCCTTGACGGCGGCTTCCCAGCACCACTGTATGACGGGCTTGCCGCCCAGGCGCGCCAGCACCTTGCCGGGGTAGCGCTGCGAGCCGTAGCGGGCGGGTATGACGATCAGGCAGTCTTTATCCATGATTTAGCGCTTTCCAGCAGCTCTTCCACGCTGGCCGAGGCGGTGCCCAGCTTGGCTACCACGATGCCGGCGGCGAAATTGGCGGCGGTGGCCGCTTCCTCGGGGGCGGCCCCGGCGGCCCAGGTGAGGGCCAGGGTGGAGATGACCGTGTCGCCCGCGCCGGTCACGTCGAAGACCTCCCTGGCGCGGGTGGGGATATGGGTAGAGGCCAGCGCGGAGGCCTTGCGGGTGAACAGCGTCATGCCGTGTTCGCCCTGGGTTATCAGCAGCGAGCGCAGGCCCAGGCGGCGCATGATGTCGCGGCCGAGCTTCTCGGCGTGCTCCTGCCCGTCCTTCTGCGTCTGGCGCATGCCGCCGTAGGCTTCGGAAGTGTTGGGGGTGATGCAGGCCACGCCGCGGTAGAGCTGGAAATGCTCCACCTTGGGGTCCACGAAGACCGGCACGCCGCGGCGGGCGGCCAGGCCGATGGCGGCCTTTATCGTGGAGGGTTCCAGCAGGCCTTTGCCGTAGTCGGAAAGGATCAGCGCCTGGCAGCCGTCCGCGAGCGCGGCTTCCAGCGAGGAGAGGGCGGCCCGGCGGGCGGGCTGGCCCAGCAGGGCGGGGTACTCGTGGTCGAAGCGCACGACCTGTTGATGCTCGGCTATTACGCGGGTCTTCTCTATGGTGCGGAAAGCGCCGTCGCGCACCAGGGAGGCGGCGCTGACGCCTGCGGCGGCCAGCAGGGAGGTCAGTTCTTCGGCGGGGGCGTCGCGCCCGGTGACGGAGACCAGCGAGGGGGAGGCGCCGAAGGCGGCCAGGTTGACGGCCACGTTGGCGGCGCCGCCGCAGACGGAGGATTCGGAGGTGACCCGCACTACGGGCACCGGGGCTTCGGGGGAGATCCGCTTTACGGAACCTTTTATGTAGCGGTCCAGCATCAGGTCGCCGAAAACGGCTATCTTGCGGCCGCGGAAGCCGGCTACGATGGCGGAAAGACGCTTGTAAGCAGCCTTTGTCATAATATAAATATTATAACAAATGGGCCCGCCGGGTTAGCGGGGGTTAGCGGAATTTGTAGGGGCCGGGGGAGATGGTGCGGCGCACCAGCTTGGCGGTTACGGAGCCGATGAAGATCTCGGCCTTCAGCATCATCGGCACTTTCAGCTCGTCCTCGGTGATCCAGACCAGCATGCGCTTGCCGGCCTTGGCCACGAAGATGCCCTCTTCGCCGGCCATCGGCTCGAACAGCATGCACTTCTTCTTGCCGTAAGGGGTGGAGATCTTCTCGCTCTTGCCGGACTTGATGGTCAGGCGCCAGTTGCGCTTGGTGTTGACGTCCAGCTCCACGCGTGAACCCTGGGGGATCTGCATGGCCCGCAGGCGGTAGAGCCCGGAGAGCACGTCGTTTACAGCGCCCTCCAGCGGACCTTCCACCTCGGTGACCTGGCGCTTCTTGTTCATCTTGCGGCCGTAATAGCGCTTTGCCGCGGCGTCGAAAACCAGCCACTCGTTGAAGAAGAACTTGCCCTCTGAGACCTTCTTGTAGTAACCGTAGGACTGCAGCGTGGCGGCGTCCATCCAGGAGTCGTTGCGGTCCGCCACTTTATAGAAATTATTTATGAAAGAGCCGGACCTGGCCTCGGAAACTATATGCAGGGCCGGGCGGGAGGAGATGTCCACGGTCTGCTCTATCTTGAGGTAGGCCCGCCCGACGTAGACCAGCCCCCAGTAGATGTCGTACTCCAGCGTCTCGCCGTTCACCAGGCCCGCCGACGCCGGGGTGACGGCGGCGGTGGAGGCCGGCAGGTTCCAGTAGGGATGTTCCAGCAGGTTCTCCGCCGCCGCGGCCGGCGAGGCCAGCCCGAGCAGCAGCAGGAGTTTAAAAACCATAGTGAATGCGGGCGGCCACCAGTACGGCCAGCAGGGCGGCGGCCGTCATGCCCCGCCATTCCTTGTTCTTGCGAAAGACCTCGGCGGAATAAGCCGAAAAGTCGAAGAAGCCGGCCAGGCCGGAGGGGGTGGGCAGGATGGCGGGGGCGGCCGCCTTGTACTTGACGAAGTCCTCGCCGTAGACCGACTGCAGGTACTGCTCCTCGGCCTTGATCGTGACGTAATAGATCCAGCCGAAAGCCGCGGCGGCGGCGGCCCAGAGGGCGGCGGTCAGCGCCGGGCGGGAGGGGGAGGAGAGCATGATCATCAGTCCGGCGGTCATGACCATGGTGCCGAGGTAGAGGGGGTTGCGCACGGCGGCGTAGGGGCCGGTGACCGTCAGCGTCTTGGATTTAACTATGGCGGCGCTGGCCGCCAGGCGCACCAGCTGCCCGAGCAGCATCACGGCGAGGCCGGCCCAGAAAAGGAGCCAGCTTTCGGGACGGGCGGCGAGCAGGAGCAGCAGCGTGACGATCTGGGAGACGAGTATGCGTTTTTTCATGTTAGTCTTTGCCTTTGTGATTTTTACCGAGATCGGGTACGGCCCTGGCGAGCGCCAGCAGGTCCTTATAGCCCGCGGCCGCGGCGGCGCGGCCCTGCCCGGTCAGCACCAGGTAGCCTTTCAGACCGGCGTTCCTGGCCAGGGCCAGGTCGGAAGGCTTGTCGCCGGCCACGAAAGAGCGCTTCATGTCGGCCGGGGTGTCCTTGCGGGCCTCGCGCAGCAGGCCGGGGCGGGGTTTGCGGCAGGCGCAAGCCGCGTCCGGGGCGTGCGGGCAGAAATAGACGGCGGCCACGGGCGCGCCGGCGGCGCGCAGGTCGCGCACCAGTTTTAGATTGATGGCTTTTGCTGCGGCCAGGGTCATGTAGCCGCGGCCCACCCCGGACTGGTTGGTCAGCACCACTATCCGGTAGCCTTTCTCCGCAAGAAGTTTTACGGCCCTGGCCGCCGACGCGTAGAGCTTCAACTGGTCCGGCGACGTGATGTAGACCCCGGCCCGGTCCCGGTTGATCGTGCCGTCGCGGTCCAGGAAGGCCGTGGGCGCGGCTGGTGCTTTCCTGAGGGTGCGGGGCCAGGCGCGCATCAGTCGCGGTCCTTTCCGGCGTTGTCCACTACGCGCATGAGGCGCTTCCAGCCGTCGAGCAGGAAGACTATCTTGACCGAGAGTATCAGCACGCCGCCGCCCAGCAGGCCCTGCCAGCCGGGGGGGAAGCGCGAAAAATCCTTGTAGGTGGTGATCAGCGGCAGGCCGTCGCGGGCGCGCTCGGCCGCGGCCAGTTCCTCCTCCGTGAAGGCGTGATGGTCGGGGTAGCGCCAGATCTGCTTAAGGTCGAGCTGCATTTTCTTGAGCACGTTCTCGAACGAGGCCGGGTCGCCTATGCCCGATAGCGCCACGGCGGGCCGGCCGCGCAGGGCGTTGAGGTCCACGTTCACCGCGGTGGCGGGGTCTATGAAAGTCTCCGGGGCGTGCATGCTCTCCACGATCTCGGCGCCTGGCGCCAGGCGCGCTATCTCGGCGCGCAGCTCGTCCACGGCGTCCTGCGTCACCTGTTCGCAATGCGTGATGACCACGGCCGCGGCGCGCTCCAGGCCGGAGGGGGCCTCGCGCAGGTCCCCGGCGGGCAGCACCCGGTCGCGGTAGAAGGGGGCGGTGGCGTTTACCAGCACGATGTCTGCGTCGCGCTCCAGCGCGAAATGCTGGAAGCCGTCGTCCATGAGGATCAGGTCGGCGCCCAGCTCCACGGCGGCGGTGCCGGAGGCATAGCGGTCGGCGGAGACTATCACCGGCACGCCGGCGGGCTCCAGCATGCGGTAGAGCATCAGCGCCTCGTCGCCGGCCTCGTCGAGCACCAGCGGGCGGCCCTTGGTCAGGACGGTGACGCTGTCGGGCGGGGCCTTGCGGCGGTAGCCGCGCAGCAGCACGGCCGGCTTGCGGCCGGAGCGCGCCAGTTCCAGCGCCACGGTGACCACGGTGGAGGTCTTGCCGGTGCCGCCGGAGGAGATGTTGCCGAAGCAGACCACCGGCACCGGCAGCCTGCGGCTCTTGAGTACGCGCCGGGCGTATAGGGCTTTGCGCGCGCGGATCACGCCGGAATAGGTGTGGGACAGCAGGCTCAGCAGCAGGCGGCCGGCCGCGCCCTGCCGCAACGAATCGCGGGTCTTTTCGGCGGAGAAGCTCATCTGGCGGCCTCCTTGAGTTTCTTTATGTGGGTCAGGAAGCTGTCCCGGACCGTATCGAAGGGCAGCGTGGAGAGCTCGCCCTGCGACCACGCGTGGCGAGGGCCGGGGGGAGTCCAGCTGGCCGGGGAATTCTGCGGGGCGTAGACCGTGAAGG
>MGUI01000063.1 GCA_001799895.1 Elusimicrobia bacterium GWD2_63_28 | reverse complement strand
GTTATCACCAGGAAGGGCCCGAACTGCAGGTTCATCGCCAGCGAAACGGCGAAGGCCCTGCCGGCGGCGCCGGTCAGCGGCAGCAGGCCGTGGGCGACGAGGCCGTCCACGAAGGCGACGAAGCCGGTGAAGGCGTATTTTATGCAGACCGCCAAGGCCGACCAGCCGAGGGCCCGCAGCAGCGTGCCGCGCGGCCCGAAGGGACAGAAGAGCCTCTTCTCGACCACCCACTTCGAGGCCATCTCGCCCAGCGTGCCCAGCACGGCGAACTGCGCCATCGCCGTAGTTATCGGGTGCGCCTTGACCAGCGTTACATACCATTCCATACCTTTATTTTATCAATTATACAGGGAGGCTGCCTCCTTTTTGAACGGACTCATTTTGTAGAATTTGTATATGCCGTTACCGGAAAATCTTGTTTACTTCATCGGAGTGTCGGTGGCGCTGACGGTGGCGCCGGGGCCTGACGTCCTCTTCCTCGCTTCGCAGGGCCTGGCGGGGGGGCCGCGCGCCGGGCTTGCGGTGGCCCTGGGTTTGAGTTCCGGCCTGCTCGTCCACACCACCCTGGCGGCGCTTGGAGTCTCGGCCGTCTTCGCGGCCTCGCCGGCCGCCTTCAACGCCGTGAAGTGGGCGGGTGCCGCCTATATGGTCTGGCTGGCCTGGGGCTCTTTCCGCGAGGGGCCGGCCGCGGCCGGGGCGCAGGCCCTTGCCGGCGGCGCCGCGGCCCTCTACCGCCGGGGCGTCATAATGAACCTGCTCAATCCCAAGGTGGCGCTTTTCTTCCTGGCCCTGCTGCCCCAGTTCGTCGACCCCGCGAGGGGTTCGGTCCGCGCCCAGATGGCTATACTCGGGCTGGTCTTCATGGCGCAGGTGGTAGTAGTTTTCGGAACTATCGGTTATCTCTCCGGCACGCTGGGCGCCAGGCTGCTGCCCGGCGCAAAGAACGCCAGGCGCCTCTCCATAGTCAAAGGCCTTATCTTCCTGGGCCTGGCCGGTTACCTGGGCTTTTCAGCCTGAATTCAAGCAGCACGGCTCCTTTTTGTATAATTCAAGACGAAGACAAATAATCGCTGCGAGGATAAAATGGCTATAAAAAAACAGGGAGTGCAGTGGGACCTTACCAGTTATTTCCCGGCTTTCAACGGGCCGGAGATGCTCAAATTTAAGACGAAGCTCGCGGCGGACATAGCCGCTATCCAGAAGAAAGCCGCCGCGCTGGCGCCGCTTTCGGCCAGGACCGCCAATGACTGGGAGAAGCTGCTGCTGGCCGCCGAGAACGCCGAGACGCGGCTGGGGCACATTTTCTCCTACGTGGGCTGCCTGAGCGCGGCCCACGCCGACAAGGACGAGTATTCAGCCGAGGAAGCCAAACTGTCCATGATGGCCGCCGAGTACTCCAAGTTCAGCGTGGACATGCTGCGGGCTTTCAAGGACGTGCCGGAGAAGGTGTTCGCCGCCTTCATAAAGCGCGAAAAGCTCAAGGACGCGGCTTATTCCCTGAAGCGCGTGCGCGAAACCGCCCGCCGCACCATGAGCCCCGCCGAGGAGAAGCTGGCGGCCGACCTGTCGGTGGACGGCTTCCAGTCCTGGGACCGGCTCTACAACAAGATCTCCAGCAAGCTGACCTTCGAGATGCGCTGGCCCGACGGCAAAGTAGAGACCCTGCCGATCTCCCGCTGGCGCGCGCTGATGGGCGACGCCGACCGGAAGGTCGGGCGTGCGGCCTTCGAGGGGGGCAACAAGGCCTGGGCCGGCATAGAGGACACCTGCGCCGCCGCGCTCAACGCGCTGGCCGGCACCCGCCTCACCCTTTATAAAAAGCGCGGCATCAAGCATTTCCTCGACCAGTCCCTGTTCGGCGCGGGCATCAAGCGCACTACGCTAGACGCCATGTACAAGGCCGTGGAGCGCAACCTGGAGCCGGTGCGCGAGATCCTGCGCGTGAAGGCCGCCGCCATGGGCCGCAAGGGGATAGCCTTTTACGAGCGGGAAGCCCCTCTGCCGCTCAAGGACAGCAAGCTCTATACCTGGGAAGAAGGTTCGGCCAAGGTGGAAGGGGCTTTCAGCCGGGTCTACCCCGCGCTGGGCGCCTACTATAAGGATTTCACGGCGAAGCGCTGGCTGGAGAGCGAGGCCCGCGGCGGCAAGCGCCCCGGCGCCTTCTGCACCGGCTCCCACCTCACCGGCGAGAACCGCGTCTACATGACCTTCAACGGCACGCTGGGCGACGTGAACACCCTGGCGCACGAGATGGGCCACGCCTGGCACGGCCAGCTGATGCGCGACATGCGCTCCTGGGCCACCGAGTACCCGATGACGCTGGCCGAGACGGCCTCCATCTTCGGCGAGCACCTCCTGTCGGAGGGCATACAGGGCGACCCCGGGGTGCCGGAAGCCCAGAAGCTGATCATGCTCGACGAGTACCTCAGCGGCGCGGCCGTGACCATCCTCGACATCACCGTCCGCTTCCGCTTTGAGAAGGCGTTCCACGAGGAGCGGCAGAAGGGGGAAGTCTCCGCCGCGCGACTCAAGGAGCTCATGGTAGCGGCCCAGAAAGAGGTGTTCGGCGACGCGCTGGAGCCGGGCGGCGAGGACCCGCTGTTCTGGGCGTCCAAGATGCACTTCTACATCTCCGGGGTCTCGTTCTACAATTACCCCTACACCTTCGGCTTCCTGATGGCGGCCACGCTGTTCACCAAGTTCAAGGCCGAGGGGCCGTCCTTCCTGCCCAAGTACGAGGCTTTCCTGCGCCTGAGCGGTTCCGATACGGCGGAGGGAGTGGCCAGGCGCAGCCTGAAGGCCGACATCGGCAAGCCGGAATTCTGGGAGACGGCCATAAAGGGCCTGGCCCCACAGCTGGCCCGCTACCGCAAGCTGCTCGCCGAACTGAAGGTGGCCGCCTGATGAAACGGCTGCCGCACGTCCTGCTCGCGCTGTACCTGGTCGAGTTCCTGGCGCTGGCGATAAACCCGTACAGCAGGGAGGTCTGGTTCTCAGAGAACCTGCCGATGGTGCTGATAGTGGGCGCCCTGGCGTTCACCTACCGGCGTTTCGTCTTCTCGAACACCTCTTACCTGCTGATGAGCGTGCTGGTGTTCCTGCATACGGTAGGCGGGCACTACACCTTCGAACGGGTGCCGTTCGGCTACGTCACCGACGTGTTCGGCTTCTCCCGCAACCACTTCGACAGGATCTCCCACTTCTCGGTCGGCTTCTACGCCTACCCGATAGCGGAGTTCATCTGGCGCAGGGGTTACACCAAGTCGAGGGGCCTGCTGGCCTTCACCGGTATCACGGCCATCTTCACGGTGGCGGCGGTCTACGAGATCATAGAGTGGTGGTACGCCGCCGCGGCGGACCCCGTGGCGGGCCTGGCCTTCCTGGGCAGCCAGGGCGACATCTGGGACGCGCAGAAGGACATGTTGGCCGACGGGCTGGGCTCTATCTGCGCCTCCCTGTTCTTCCTCTTTCACTACAAAGACGCGCCGCCCGCCGCTTAAGGCACGCCCTGAGAACAGAAAGCCCCCGGGACCGCCCGGGGGCTTTTCATTTAAGCGCGCGGCTCAGCGGGTAAGTTTGCCCGCCAGTTCCGCCACCAGCTTGCCCTGGAAGCGCGCCCCGTCCAGTTCGGTCTTGCTAGGCAGGCGCTCGCCCTGGCCGCCGGTTATGGTGCTGGCGCCGTACGGCGAGCCGCCGGCCATCTCAGTTATGGTCGTCTGGCCCTGGAACGAATAAGGCAGGCCGGCTATAACCATGCCGTGGTGCAGCAGCGTGGTATGAAAGGAGAGGATGGTGGATTCCTGACCGCCGTGCTGCGTGGCCGAAGAGGACATCACGCTGCCTACCTTGCCCACCAGTGCGCCCTTCATCCACAGCCCGCCGGTGGCGTCGAGGAACTGGCGCATCTGGCCGCACATGTTGCCGAAGCGCGTCGGCGTGCCGAATATCACGGCGTCGGCCGCCGCCAGGTCATCCGGCGTGCAGACCGGCACCCCGGCCTGCGCCTTCTGCGCCTCCAGCGCGCCCATCTTGCCCAGCACCTCTGCGCTGAGCGTCTCGGGCACGCGCTTGATCTCCACCGCGGCGCCGCTCACGGACTTGGCGCCCTCGGCCGCGGCCTTCACCATCTCGTACATATGGCCGTACATGGAATAATAAACCAGTAATATTTTCATTTGCCCTCCCTTTCAGACAATGATAGCCATAAAGGCGGGGGCGGTCAATAAAAAAACCGCCCCATGCGGGGGCGGTTTTCCTGAGCGGAGGGGGCGCCGTCAGTCGTCGGTGGTTATGCCGTTGAAGAAGGAGCGGTTCAGCACGGTCTCGCCGGCCTCTTCCCCGGCGGCCTGCGGCATGACGCCGGTCCAGTAGGCGGGCGCGAGCATGGTGCCGGTGTTCAGGTACAGCTGGTCCGTGGAGTAGATGACATTGCAGTCGCGCTTGTAGGGCATCTCGGGGCAGCCGTGCTTGCTGAAGACGGCGTAGCGGTAGTCGAAGCCGCCCTGCCCGGCCTCCCGGAGGCCCTGCGAGGAGAAATACTTGAAGCCCACCACGTCGGCCCCGTAGGAGGGCAGCATCTTGCCGGTCTTGCTGATGTAGCCGATGAAAGTCACGGCGTGGCCGGTCCTGGTGGTGCGGTTGATGTTGACGAAATCTCCGGGCAGCAGACGATCGAAGGTCCGGCGCTCGCCCATGCCGAAGTTGATGAGCGCGTCGGCGGTGCCGTCAGCCTTGAAAGCGTGGTTCACCCAGATATGGCCCTTGAGGTCGGTAATAGCCAGGCCCTCGAAGCTGCGCTTCGGAAGATAATTGTAGACGGAATAGTCGCCGGTCTCCGCGGCGTAGAGGTCGAAGGCGGTGAGGATGATCTCCATCTGCGCGGCCACGCACATGGTGAGCGGGGCGTGGCGGGCCTTGATGGTGCCGAAGGTGTGGTACTCGATGTCGTGGGTGAGGATGGAACTTATGTCGTAGCCGAGCAGGCCGTAGTTTTTATAGAGGTAGTCTATGGCCTTCAGGACGTAGCCGTTGAAATACTTGTCGTCCCCGCGCAGGCCGGCGCGCAGGGGCACCGCCACGGAGGGAGCTTCCGGCAGGGGCAATTGGCTCACGGTTTCCAGGGTTACGGCGTTAAGGTCGAAGGGAGGCTGCGCTGTGGCGCCGGCCGGGAACAGGAACAGGAGGGGAAGAAGGAGCTTGGTCATTTGACATTCCTCAAGTCGTCCGATTTACCCAATTATACAATTTAAGAAAAGCGTGTCAACAACTTTACTGCTTGGGGGCGGGGGTGACTCCGGTCACGCAGATTATGGCTTTGGATTTGCCATTGGCTTTGACCGTTTCGTAAACGGCCTTGGCGTTGACCTTGGAGAGGCGCACGCAGCCGTGCGAGGCGGGCTGGCCCAGCAAATGCTCGGCGTTGGTGCCGTGCATGGCTATGTTGCCGTTGAAGAAGATGCTGTGGGGCATCGGGGCTTTGTTGTAAAGGCTGGAGTAATGCATCTCCTCGATGAAGTCGGGGGCGTAGCACTTGCCGCTGCCGGGAGTGCCGTTCTTGGGCAGGAGGCCCGAGGAGATTTTGAACTCTTTGACGGTGCCGGAGGAGGCCATCACGAGGCGCTGCCGGGTCAGGTCCACGGTCAGTTTGACCAGGGCGTTCTCTATGCGGTTTTTGTCGGTGACCTGGAAGCGGGAGGGCTGCAGGCCGAAGGCGAGCGAGACTTCGTAAGGGGTATGTTCGTCGATGAAGGCGGCGGGGTCGGCCAGGGCCTCGGCCTGGAGCCCCTCGAGATATTCGCGCTCATCGTCTACGGGGAGCGCGACGGGGGCGGGCTGGGTTACCTCGGCCGGCGCTACGCCCAGCGCGGGGAGCTGACGGTTAATGCTGACAAAATCCATGGAGAAAAGGGGGGCTGAATTCAAGAGGAGAACCGCGAGCGGTATAAAAACTTTCATTAACGTAAACCTCCGTAAACCTTTGGCTTCCCTGTTACTATATCTTTAAACCCCGGATTTCCGAATGAGGCGAAGGGCCCACCGCCCCACCGTCTTTTGGCGCTCGTCAACTAGGACCTTTGGAAATGTATCCAACTTGCTATGGCGTTTCCCGCGCGGCCTGCTATACTATATTTGGCAAGGCCTCCCGCCATAAGTGGAGGCCCAATTTTTTTATATTCCAAATAAGAGCCGGCATGGGGACCGCGAGAAGCGAGGTCGGGGGCCTGGCAAGGGTATGGCCCCGTCAGGCACGCGGTTGCGCACACCGTGCGCCCCGCTCGTCACACTGCGGTGGCTGCTGCCACCCCCTTCGCCGCGCTACGCAAGCGGCTCGGTCCGTGACGGCCTTCCGGAGCCACACCCTTGCCACCCCTCCCCGTGTTTTCAATAGTCCCGCAACAGAGGGGAAACTGGCGGAGACCGCAGGGGTAGGATAAGCAAAACCGTCGGTGAGCCCGCCGCTTGCATAAGCGCGGCGGGCGAGCACCGAGCGAGGCCACGGTGTGGCCGAGCGTGTTTTGCGTTCCTGCCCCTGCGGTAGGCCGCCCGAACTTAGGTGCTTTGCGTTCGTACACGCACAAAGGCCGCCAAAAAGCAAAAGCCCTTTTCGGGACTTTGCTGTTTTTTGTGGAAACATTAATTACTCTATACGGCCGATAAGGCGGAGGAGGGCGTCGAGGATGGTGAGGGGGTGGGGGGGGCAGCCGGGGATGTAGAGGTCGACGGGGATCTCCGGCGGGATGCCGACGCACTCGTCGTGGCCGGCGTAGGGGCCGCCGGCGATGGCGCAGGCCCCGCAGGCGATGACCACCTTCGGCGACGACACCGCGTCGTAAGTCTTGCGCAGCGCCAGCTCCATGTTTTTCGTCACCGGCCCCGTGATCAGCAGGCCGTCCGCGTGCCGCGGCGAAGCCACAAATTGAATGCCGAAGCGGCCCAAATCCCAGGCCAGGGTCTGCAGCACATTGCAGTCCGCCTCGCAGGCCCCGCAGCCGCCCGCGCTCACCTGGCGCAGCTTGAAAGAGCGCCCGAACAGCCGCCGCAGATCAGCGCCCAGCGCCTCGGCCCGCTTGTAGTCCCTGCCTCCTATCACCAGGTCGCCCCGGCGCGAAGCGCAGAGCTTGTACTCCCGGGTAAATTCGACCGCCTCGGGCGCGGCCTGCGCGCAGGCCCCGCAGAAAACGCAGCGCCCCAGGTCCAGCCCGGGATTCTCGCCGGCAGAGATAGCCCCGTAAGGACAGGCCGCCGCGGCCGTCTCCAGCCGGCGGGATTTCACAAGAGGCACGCCCAGCCCCCTGTGCGGCAGCTTCAGCTCAGGCGACGGGAACGCCATCGTCCGGTAGCCCTGCTTCACCCTCGCCAGTATAGCCTTGAACATATTACAGGTCCCGCCCGCAGTAAGAAAGATTGAAGCTCTTGTTGCACAGCGGAAAATCCGAGATCTCGCCGTTGCGCAGCGCCATGGCCAGCGCCTGCCAGTTCTGGAAGGAAGGGTCGGTGATCTTGTAGTGCCGGAACTTCCCGTCCCGCCCGGTCAGCGCCACGTGGCAGATCTGGCCGCGCCAGCCCTCCACCAGCGACACCGCCGCGCTCTCCGGCTTCAGCGCGCCGCAGTCGGCCGCCACGGGCCCCTCGGGCAGAGCGTCCAGCCAGCCCCCGACGAGCTCCGCCGACTTCTGTATCTCCAGCCAGCGCACATAAGCGCGCGAGTAGACGTCCCCGCTGCCCGAGACGCCCAGCGTGAAGCCCTCGTAGGGCCCGGCCGGGAAATTGCGCCGCGTGTCCAGCCCCACCCCGGAGGCCCGCGCCGCCGGGCCCACCAGCCCCAGCCCTTCGGCCACCTCTTTAGGCACCACGCCGGTCCCCTCGAAGCGGTCCGTGACCGAGCCCGTCTCCCAAAGCAGGGACACCGCGTTCTCCACGTCGCGGTAGGTATTCTCCAGGCGCAGTTTCAGCTCTTTAGCCAGCGCGAAATCCAGGTCGAAGTTTACGCCGCCGGGCTTGAGCATATTGCGGCCGAACCTGTTGCCGCAGACCAGCGCCGTCATATTGAGGAGCTCCCCGCGCAGGCGGCCGCAGAAAGAGGCCGTGGGCAGGAAGGCCACGTCGCCGGCCAGGGCCCCCAGGTCGCCCGTATGGCTGGCCAGGCGCTCCAGCTCCAGCATTATCCCGCGCAGGGCCTGCGCCCGGGGCGGCGCGTTGACCGCGGCCAGGGCCTCCACGGCGCCGCAGTAAGCCCAGGCGTGGCCGATGGTGGTGTCGCCCGCCAGCGTCTCGGCGTAATGCAGAGAGCGGCCGTCAGGCCCGCCTATAAATTTCCTCTCCAGGCCGCGGTGCTGGTAGCCCAGCATGATCTCGAGGTGGAACACCCGCTCGCCGTGGCACTGGAAGCGGAAATGCCCCGGCTCTATCACTCCGGCGTGAACCGGGCCTACCGCCACCTCGTGCACCTGGCTGCCGTGCACGGTGAAATAGTCGGCCAGGCCGGGGACGGCGCCCTGGCCGTTGAAGCGGATCGGCTTCAGCCAGGGGTGCCCCTCGGGCTTCAGGCCCGACTGCTCGTAGATCTCGCGCTCGAAGAGGTGCAGCTGGGGGAAGGAAGGGGTGAGGGCGCGGAACGGGCCCTCAAAAAGGGTGGAGTAAACTTCCAGCCGGCCCTCCCGGTCGAAAGCCAGCGCCAGCACCAGCCTGTGCCCCGCGCGGTCGGGCACGGCGAAATATGAAACGGCCCGGCCGCCAGCGGCCAGCCGCGAGGCGGCGGTCTCCAGGAAGAGGGAGGGGTCCAGGTCGGTGGAGGCGAAATTGAACGCCGAGAGGTGTTCTACTTTCATGGTCTGCCTCCCACATTGGCCGCCGCGCCGGCCAGCAACGACTGCAGCCAGTCCGGAAGATAAAGCCCCGCCAGTATAACGCAAACGAAGAACGCCGCCGCCGGGGCCAGCATGCCGGACTGCTCTTCGAAGGGCTTCTCGTCCGGTTTGGCGTCCCGCTCGCCGAAGGTCATAGAGATGAAAATGCGGGCCATGCCGGCGAACAGGATGGCCAGGAAGACCAGGAAGGTCCCGGCCAGCCAGTAATGCTTCAGCGCCAGCGCCTCTTTGAGAATTATGAACTTGGCCAGGAACACGCCGGAGGGAGGGGTCCCCGTGATGAGGAAGAAGCCGGCCAGCCAGAGGGCGGCGGTGCGCGGCGCGCGGCGCCACAGGCCTTTCACGTCGGCTATGCGCTTGGTCTTTTCGGCCGCCAGCACCATGCCGGAGGTGAAGAACAGCCCGGCCTTGGCGAGCGAATGGCTGAGCGCGCCCAGCAGCGCGGCGAAGACGGCGCCGCCGCCCAGGCCGGCGCCCATGGCCATGATGCCCATGTGCTCGATGCTGGAGTAGGCCAGCAGGCGCTTGTAATCCCGCTGGCCCAGCATGAACAGCGCCGCGGTCACCACCGAGAACAGGCCGAACAGCACCATGATGCCGCCGGTAAAATCCGCCAGCCCCGCCGAGGCGCAGACGGCGCTGACGCGCAGGATGCCGAGGAAGGCGCAGTTGAGCAGCGCGCCGGAAAGCAGGGCCGAGACCACCGCCGGGGCCTCGCTGTGCGCGTCGGGCAGCCAGGTGTGGAAGGGGGCGATGCCCATCTTGGTGCCGTAGCCCACGAACAGGAACAGGAAAGCGGCCTTCAGCAGGGGCTTGTCCAGCGCGCCCGCCGAGAGCAGCAGGGCCTTGAGGTCCAGCCCGGCGCCGGACTTAAGCCCGGCCGCGCCCAGGAAGAGGTTGCCCATCAGGGCCAGCGCGATGCCTACGGAGCAGATCAGCAGGTATTTCCAGGTGGCCTCCAGCGAGCGCTTGTGGCGGTGAAAATAGATCAGCGGGGCGGAGAGCAGCGTGGTGGCCTCGACGCTGGCCCAGAGCAGGCCCATGTGGCGGCTGGCCGTCACCGCCGTCATGGCGGAGAGGAACAGCAGCAGGCAGCCGGTGAAGACGGCCTCCGGCGCGTTGTTGAAGATAAAGCCCTCGTCGGAGTCCTCGCCGGGGTCGCGCTTCTCGGAGGCCAGGTAATTCACCGCGTAATGCGAGGCCCCCAGGAAAAGCAGGGAGGTCACGCCGAGAAAAAGGAGCCCCAGAGAGTCGAAAGAGAACCAGACCGCCTCGCCGGCGGGCGGCAGCAGCGCGGACACCCGGCCGCCCGAAACCGCGTCATAGATTACCAGCGCGGCCAGCAGGAAATGCAGCCTGGCTGTCCAGACCAGCAGGGTGCGGCGCGCGCCGTCGCCCCTGATGAGGAAAGCCGCCAGGCCGGCCGCGAGGGGGAGCAGGAGCAGGGCTTGCGTCATTTGCCGTACTCCCCGCGGCGCCAGTCCGAGAGCTCTGAAAGCTCGGCGGTGTCGATATGGTCGAACTCGCGGCTGATATGGAAAATGGCTATGCCCATCACGAACACGGCGACGAAGACGTCGAGCAGGATCGCCAGCTCCACCATCATCGGCTGCTCCACGAAGAGCGCGAGGCCGAAGATATAGATGCCGTTCTCTATCACCAGGTAGCCGAGCACCTGCGTGATGGCCTTGCGGCGGGTGGTGATTAGGAGGAAGCCGGTAAAGATGGTGGCCAGCGACGCCGGCACGATCCAGGCCACGTTGGCCTCGGGCAGCGGCAGGCGCGAGCCCAGCCATGACGAGGCGATGAAGGCCCCGAGGCAGAGCATGATGGAGGCGGGGTAGCTGATGAGCGGCTCGACGTCCTTGCCGGCGCCGCTCCGGTCGCGGGCGCGCATCAGCAGCCAGGGGAAAATAACGCCCTTGAGCGAGATGATCACGGCGGCGAAGGCCACGGCCCGAAGGTGGGGCGCGCCGTGCCCGGCCAGCAGCGGCAGCACGCCGGCCACCACGCCCTGCAGGGCCACCAGCCTGATGCAGGAGGAGAGGGACCCCGTCACGGCCAGCGCGAGGTCCATCAGGATTATGAAGACGATAGTAAGTTCGGCGAAAGTATGCATTATCTTCCCATCTGGAAAATCAGTGCCAGGGCCGAAAAGGCGAAGGCGGTTATCAGCATGAACGGCACCTTGGTCAGGCGCAGCCGGGCGATCACGGACTCAACTATCCCCACGCCCGCGGCTACCCCGAACATCATCAGCAAAAACAGCGCGGAATCGGAGGCCCAGGAGCCCGTGTGGCGCGGCAGCACCGTGGAACAGATAAGAGCGCCGAAAAGCCAGAGCTTGAGCGAGGCACCGTAAAGTATGAAGGCCAGGTCGGGCCCGCTGTGGTCGAGCACCATCGCCTCATGTATCATCGTGAGCTCCAGGTGGGTATTGGGGTCGTCGGCCGGCACGCGGGAGTTCTCGGCCAGCAGCACGATGAAGAAGGAGGCGGTCAGCAGCGCCAGCACCGGGGCCGCCGTGCGCCAGGTGTCGCCGGTAAGCGCGCCGAACATGCCGGCCAGCGAAGGCTGGCCGGTGACCCGCGCCAGCGCCGCCAGGCCCAGGAAGAAGGCCGGCTCCGCGAACACGGCGAACTGCATCTCGCGGCTGGCGCCCATCCCCTCGAAGGCGGAGCCGGTGTCCAGCGCGGCCAGCACCGTGGCGAAGCGCGCCAGGCCCAGCAGGTAGATCAGGAAAATAAAATCGCCTTCAAATGCGAAGAAGGACGGGCGCCCGGCGAAGGGCAGCAGCGCCAGCGCGGTCACGAGGGACGCCACCCCGATTATGGGACCGGCCTTGAAGACCCAGGTGGTGGTGCGGCTGTAGACCGGCGTCTTGAGCAGCAGCTTGAAGAGGTCGTAGTAGAGCTGGCCGAGCGGCTGCCCCCTGCGGCCGGCGAAGAAGGCCTTCACGCGGTTTATAACGCCGGGCAGTAGCGGGGCCAGCAGCGCCGCGGCCAGGAATTGGAAGAGGGTCTTTACAATTTCCATAGCAGGAGCGCGATGAGCGTGACCACGATGTACATGATATAGATCTGCAGGCGGCCGTGCTGTATCCAGCTGAACCTGAAGGCCAGGTCCCGGATCCTGGCGCCGACCGGCAGGTAGACGGAGTTGTAGAACACCGCCTGCGCCTCCGTAGAGAAAGAGGCCTTGGCCGGGAAATATTCGCTGATGACGGGGTACTGGCCTATCTTGCGCAGCACCGGCTGGAAGAAATCCGTGAGCGGCTGGGCGAAGGAGGAGGCGCCGTACTGCATGCGGGGGGAAGGGGCGGCGTAGCCGCAGTCCCAGGTCAGCCCGGCCGCCGGCTTTTTGTCCCCCAGGAAGGCCCGGCGCCTGGCGACGGCTATGCCGGCCAGCAGCAGGAGCAGCAGCCCGGCGGCCGAGATATAGACAAGCGGTATCGCCGAGGCCCGCACGGCCTCGAGGGCTGCGGGCAAGCCGAAGGCGGAGGCCAGGGCCGAGCCCAGCGGCAGCAGCAGCAGCGGCCCGGCCAGGCCGGCCAGCAGGCACAGCAGGGCCAGCGCGCCCATGGCGAAAAGCATCAGCGGGCCGGCTTCGTGCGTCCTGGCCGCCCTTTCGGTGCGCGGCTCGCCCAGGAAGGCGGCCCCGGCGGCCCGGGTGAAGGCGGCGGCGGCCAGCGCGCCCGCCGCGGCCAGCGACAGGCCGGCTATGACGCCCGCCAGCGCGGGGGCCCCGGAGTAATTGATGGATTTAAAAGCGCCGAGATAGACCAGGAACTCGCCGGCAAAACCGTTGAAGGGCGGCAGGGCGCAGGCGGCCGCGGAGCCGGCCAGGAAGAACAGCGCCGTGCGCGGCATGCGCTTGCCCAGGCCGCCGAGGGCTTCCAGTTCCGCCGTGCCGGCCGCGTGCAGGACGGCGCCGGCCCCCATGAACAGCAGGCCTTTGAAAAGGGAATGGTTGAAGATATGCAGCAGCGCGCCGGCGAAGGCCAGGGCCGCCATGACGGGGGCGCCGTTCACCGCGGCCACGGCGCCGAGGCCGAGGGCCATCAGTATTATCCCGACGTTCTCTATGCTGGAATAAGCCAGCACCCGCTTGAGCTCGTGCTGGGCCAGCGCGAAGAGGGCGCCCAGCAGGCAGGAAACCGCGCCGAGAACCAGCAGGGTCCAGCCCCACCATTCCTGCCAGGGCGTGAGGAAACCGAGGACGCGGATGATGCCGTAAACGCCGGTCTTTATCATGATGCCGCTCATCACGGCGGAAACCTGGCTGGGCGCCGCGGGGTGGGCCTCGGGCAGCCAGACGTGCAGCGGGATAAAGCCGGCTTTCAGGCCGAAGCCGCAGAGCGCGAGCAGGAAAACAGCGGAGGCGGCATGGCCCGTGAGCGGGGCGAAAGCCGAGTAGTCCAGGGAGGGGGAGGCCTGGCCCAGCAGGCTGAAGGCCGCCAGGAGCATCAGCGCCCCGGTCCCTCCGGCCGTCAGGTAAATAAAGGCCGCGCGGCGGGCCTGCGCCTTCTCATGCTCGAAGAGCACCAGCAGGAAGGACGCCGCCGCCATCAGCTCCCAGCCGAGCATGAAGAGCACCGCGTTGGCGGCCGTGAACACCAGGACCATGGCCGCGGTAAGGGTGTTGAAAGCCGCCCAGGCGAGCCCGAGCGGCTTCCTGCCGGCGTAAGATTTCAGGTAGTCGACGCCGTAAACCGCCGAGAGGCCGGTAAGCAGGAAAACCGGGACCAGAAAAAAAGCGGCGAGAGGGTCCAGGTTGAAAGTGAGGGAGCCCAGCGGCACGGGCCAGGGCAGGGAAAGGGTGTCCGTCCTGCCGGTAAAGAGCACCCGGCCCGCGGGCAGCAGGCCGCAGAGGGAAGCCAGAACTGCCCCGTACGCCCCGGCGTCCTGCGCGCGGGAAGGGTTGCGGGAAAGCGAAAGGGCCAGCATAGAACTGGCGAGGAGCAGGACCAGGGATAAAAGGACCAGTAACATTTTAGAAGCCTGAAAGTCAGCGCCGTGAGGTGGTCCGGGAAACCAGGGAAGGCCATCGAAAACTAAGTGCGGCGGTAATAATAATCTAAAAAATATAGACGGGACTGTCAAATGCGGCTTACTTTTTCACCTGCGGTATATACTCGCCGTAACCCTCTTTTTCCATGTCCTCCAGGGGGACAAAGCGCAGCGAGGCGGAGTTGATGCAGTAGCGCAGGCCGCCGGGCCCCGGCCCGTCGGGAAAGACGTGCCCGAGGTGGGAGTCGCTGGATCTGGAGCGCACCTCGGTGCGGGCCATTCCCAGGGTGCTGTCCGTCTTTTCCTCTATTTTCTCTTTTTCAAGCGGCCGGGTGAAGCTGGGCCAGCCGGAGCCGGAGTCGAATTTATCCGACGAGACGAAGAGGGGTTCCCCGTCGATGATGTCCACGTAGATGCCGGCGCGGTGGTTGTCCCAGTACTCGTTCTTGAACGGCGGCTCGGTGCCGCAGTTCTTCGTCACCTCGAGCTGCAGGGGGGTAAGTTTTTTCAGTTTCTCATCCATGGGGGGTTCCTTAGCGGGGGGCTCGGGCGAGCAGGCGGCCAGCGCCAGCAGCGCGGCCAGGAGCGCGGCCGGCCTCATATTTTATTCAGGGGGCGGCAGGCCACCAGATCCGCGCCGAGGCCCAGGAAATTCTCGGCGACGACAGAGCCGGCCTTGACCGGCGAGGTCACCACGAGGCGCTTCACCGCGTCCATCGCCTCGAGCAGCTTGCCCTTCGGGATCGGTTTTGAAGTGCGCACCGGCAGCATGCGCAGCTCCAGGCCCCGGGTCAGCACCGAGGTGGTCAGCGTGCGCAGCGGCGCCTGCACTTCCTGGCGCGCGTACTTATCGCCCCGCTTGCATTTATTGCCGGACACGCTGATCACGCGCGAGCCGTCGGCGTCGATCTCAAGGCGGCAGCCCTGCGGGCACTCTATGCAGGTCATTATTCTCTTCATAGCCGCCCCAGGTATTTCGCGGCGGCCCGGCCGGCCAGCTCGCTGTCGCGGGTGACCGAATCCGCCAGGTCATAGACCTTAAAGGCGTTGCCGCAGGCGAAGATGCCTGGCAGCGAGGTCTGGTTCACCTCCGCCGAGGCGGGGGTATTGGTCTTCTTGTCCATCTCGGCGCCGGCCATCTCCAGCAGTTCGTTCTCCGGGATGAGGCCCACCGAGACCAGCACGGTGTCGCAGGAGATCTCGAAGCCCGAGCCCGGGATATCCCTGAACTCGTCGTCGACCCTGACCACGTCCACTTTTTCGACGCGGTCGCGGCCGTGTATCCGGGAGATCCTGTGCTGGAAATAAAGCGGGATGCCGTAGTCCTCCAGGCACTGCACGACATTGCGCACCAGGCCGCGGCTGGTCTTCTGTATCTCCACCACGGCCTTCACGCTGACGCCCTCGAGCGCCATGCGGCGAGCCATGATGAGGCCGATGTCGCCGGAGCCCACGATGACGGCTTCTTTGCCGGGGATCCAGCCTTCCATGTTAACCATCTTCTGGGCCAGGCCCGCAGGGTAGACGCCGGCGGGGCGGGAGCCCGGGATGGCGATCATCTCGCGGGTGCGCTCGCGGCAGCCTGTGGCGAGTATCACCGCGCGGGCCTTCACCTCCTCCAGCGCGCCGGGGCGCAGGAAGGAGAGCTGCCTGTCCCCGGTAAGCTTCACCACGAAGGAGCGCAGGCTGACCTCGATGGCGGGATCTTCTTTTACCAGCCGAACGAAGCGGTCGGCGTATTCCGGGCCGGTCAGCTCTTCCTTGAAATGGTGCAGGCCGAAGCCCGGGTGGATGCACTGGTTCAGTATGCCGCCCAGGTGCTGGTCGCGCTCGAGCAGCAGCACGTCCTCCACCCCGGCGGCGCGCGCGGCCAGGGCCGCGGCCATGCCGGCCGGGCCTCCGCCTACTATGACCAGTTCGCGCTCTTTCATGCGCCCTTAATTGAGGTCCAGGTCCGCGCAGCCGTAGCTGCCGTACATGAAGTCCAGCATCTCGGGGGAGAGGTCGCCCAGGAAGGTGAGCGCGTAGTCGCGGCGCCCGGAGCTGGCGGGCGCCAGGCAGCAGTCGCCGGCCTCGATCTCGTAGATGGAGGCGGGCTCGCTGCCGCGCAGCTTCTTCTTGATGAATTTTTTGGTCTTGGGGGTGGTGTGCCGCAGGTAGATGAGGTTCATTTTCTTTCTTCCTTTATGAGTTCGGAGCCGGGGCCGCGCTTGGTCAGCGCGGTCACCGGGAAGCCCAGCTCCTCCTGCATGATCTTGAGTATGCGCGTAGTGCAGAAGCCGCCGTGGCAGCGGCCGGCCTGGGCGCGCGTGCGGAACTTCACGCCGTCGAGCGTTACGGCCCCGCGCTTCACGGCGTCGCGGACTTCCTGCGCGCTCACCAGCTCGCAGCGGCAGACTATGTCGCCGTAGGCGGGGTTCTTCTCTATCAGGCGGCGAGTCTCCTCCAGCGGGACCTGGAACAAATGCGCCGGGCGCGGCCGGAGGCGGTGGAACTGCTCCTTGGGCTCCAAAGGAAGGCCGTGTTTCCGGAGCAGGTCCGCCACCATCACGGCTATGGCCGGGGCGGAGGTCAGGCCGGGGGACTGTATGCCCGCCGCGTTGACCAGGCCGGGGGCAGCGTCCTCGTGGCGTATGATGAAGTCCTTGCCGGAGACGGGGCGCAGCCCGGCGAAATAGGCGATGATGTCGCTCTTCGAGATGGACGGCATCATGCGCCGGGCCCCGTCCAGGACTTCCTGCAGCCCGGCGTCGGTGGTGGAGAGGTCGGCCTTGTCGTCCGCGTCGTGCGCGGTGGGCCCTATCATGGGGTTGCCGTCCGAGGTTTTTATTATCAGTATGCCCTTGGAGGTCTTGGTGGGCAGGGGGAAGATTATGCGGTTGGCGATATGCTCGCGCTTGCGGTCGAGCAGGTACTCTTCGCCCTTGCGGGGGGTGATCTTGAAAGAAGGAGCGCCGGCCAGGCCGGAGATCTCGTCGGCGTGCAGCCCGGCCGCGTTGACCAGGAATTTCGTGGTGTAGACCTGCCCGCCGGCCTCGACGTAGAAGCCGCCCTTCTCTATGCGGTTCACGCCAATCACCTTGCTGGAGGTTTTAAGTTCCACTCCGTTCTTGACGGCGTTCTCCACCAGCGCGTAGACGTAGCGGTAGGGGCTTATTATGCCGGCGGACGGCACCAGCAGGGCGGCTTTTACCCCGGGCCCCAGGTTGGGCTCGTTGGCGTCCAGCCAGGCCCTGTCCACCAGCGCCATGCCCTTCACGCCCAGCGCCGTGCCCTCCGCCTTTATCGCTTCCAGCTCGGGCAGGTCGGCCTCGTCGAAGATCACTATGAGCTGGCCGCACTGTACGAAGTTGAGGCCCAGGTCGGCGGCCAGTTCTTCGCGCAGCAGGCGGTTGCCCTCCACGCAGAGCCAGCCCTTCAGCGAGGACGGGGGATTCTGCGTGCCGGCGTGGATGATGCCGCTGTTGGATTTTGAGACGCCGAAGGCCGGCTCGGCCTCTTTTTCGAGCAGCAGCACCTTCAGCTTATAGCGGGAAAGTTCCCTGGCTATGGCGGCGCCCGTAATGCCGGCGCCGACAATGATCACGTCATGGGGCATCGGGGTTATTTTACAAAAAAACGCTGCCTGGAGAACGGCGCGTTATTTGCGCTTGCATTCAGAGGAAGTCTTATATAAAATAATTTATATATGAAACGTCTCTACCGGAGCAGCGACAACAAGGTATTCGCGGGCGTGATAGGCGGGCTGGGGGAATATTTCGACGTGGACCCCGTAGTGCTCCGCCTGTGCTTCGTCTTCCTGATGCTCGCCACCGCCGTGCTGCCGGGAGTCATAGCTTATTTCGCGGCAGTTTTCATAGTGCCGGCCAAGCCCGGCGGCGCGTCTTAAAGACGCCCTTTCCGGGGGGAAAGGTCACAGGGGGTTTATGCGTTTTGCAGCGGCCTTATGGCTTCTATTGCCGTTTTCAGCGCCCTCAGCCATGGCGGGTGCCGGCCCGACGGAAGAAGCGGATTTTTTTAACCTCGAGCGGGCCTCGCTCGGGGAAGTTCTGGACATTAAAACCACCGTCGCCTCGCGCAGAGGCATGAAACTCCGGGAAACCCCGGGCCTGGTCACGGTCATTACCCGTGAAGAGATACAGGCCTCGGGCGCCCGCAGCCTTATCGACGTGCTCTCGCTGGTGCCGGAATTCGAATTCGGCGTGGACGTGCAGGGCAATTTGGGCCTCGGGGTGCGCGGCAACTGGGCCAACGAGGGCAAGGTGCTGCTGATGTGGGACGGCCAGGTCTACAATGAGATCCTCTACTCCACCATACAGTTCGACCGCTTCCCCGTAGACCAGGTGGAAGAGATACAGATAATCAAGGGGCCGGGCTCCGCCGTCTACGGCGGCTTCGCGGAACTGGCCGTCATAGACATCAAAACCCGCTCGCCCAAAAACCTGGACGGCTCGGCGCTTTTCGCGGCCCGCGGCCTGGGCGGCAGCGATACCGGCTACGCCGGCTATTCCTTCGGCAAAGCTGGCCGTGACGGCGAATTTTCGGCCCAGGCCTTCTGGGGCGAGAGCCGGCGCAGCGGGCGCCGCTACACGGATCTCTCCGGCTCTTCCTACGGTATGGAGGGCAATTCGGACCTGAGGCCGAAGAGCCTGAATTTGTATGCGGCCAGGAAGAACACTTCCGCCCGCCTCATCCTGGACGGTTTTTCGTTGCGGGAACGCGACAATTTTACGACTCTCATCTCCACCGGGGACACAAAGGTAGAGTTCCCGCTGCTCTTCGCCGAAATAAAGCAGTCCGTTAAACTGTCCGGAACCGTGAGCCTGGAGCCTAAGGTCAGCTATATGCGCTCCCGCGCCTGGTACGAGGACGACGAGCATTTCCCTTACGACAAGCGCGTAAGCCGGTTAGCGCTTGGAGTTACCGCTTTTTACCGGCACAGTTCCCGCGCCGATTTTTTGGCCGGCGGCGAGTATTACCACGACGACGCCGAGATCGGCGGCCTTACCAGCGACGCTTCCGCGGCTTACATCGGCGTCCGGAGGGACGGCGCGGTTTACGACAACCACGCCTTCTTCGGGCAGGGCTCTTTCGACCTCGGCTTCGCCAATCTGATAGCCGGAATGCGCTACGACAGGCACAGCCACTACGGGGCCTCGCTGGTGCCGCGCGTGGCCGTTACAAAATTGTGGAACGATTTCAATTTCAAGGCCATCTACAGCCAGGCCTTCCGCGCCCCTTCCATAGAGAACATACGGCTCAACCCGGGCATAGACCCGGAGAAAGCGGTTTCCACCGAGCTGGAGGCCGGCTACAAAGCCTCCGGCACGCTCTTCTTCTCCGGCAATCTCTTCCACACCTCTATAAAGCACCCGATAATCTTCACCGTAGTCAATAACGCGGAGACCTACCGGAATTATGAGCGCACCGGCACCTCGGGCTTCGGCTTCGGTTTAAAGTTCAAGAGAGAGGGACTGCGCGCCGACCTGGGCTACCTGTACCAGAACACGGACTGCAACCGGGTGGACGTTTACAGCGTGCCCGGCCACGAGTCGGCCCTGCTGGCTTTCCCTCATCACAAGCTCACCCTGAACTCCTCGCTGCCGCTGGCCGCCGGCCTCAGCCTGAACCCGTCGGCCGTCCACGTCTCGCAGCGCTACGGCTACGGCGGGGACGGGGCGCTGAAGATCTTCGGCGAGAGGACCACGGCCAATTTAAACCTGCAGCTAAAGGACAGGCCGCTCGAACGCCTGACGCTGAACCTCGGCGTGCGGGATATTTTTAATTCCAATTACAGCTACCTGCAGCCCTACGACGGAGGGCAC
This sequence comes from Elusimicrobia bacterium GWD2_63_28, assembly GCA_001799895.1. Classification (GTDB taxonomy): domain Bacteria; phylum Elusimicrobiota; class Elusimicrobia; order Elusimicrobiales; family UBA9959; genus UBA9959. The sequence continues at coordinate 8,664 of MGUI01000063.1, read as the reverse complement.
GCCCCTCTGCCGGCGCCCTCGCGGGAGCTCTTCCTGAAGGCGGCCTATGAATTCTAAGGCCTTTAAATTCTGCGCCGCCGCCCTGCTCTGCCTGGCCGCCCAGGCGCGCGCCGCCGGGGATACCGTGGCGGTGCTCTCCTCCGCCAGCGGCGCCTACATGGAAGCCTTCTCCGCCTTCCAGGCCGCTCACGGCGGCAGCATCGAGTACTTCGACGCCTCCAGGGAGAAGCCGGTTATACCGCCCGGCACCAGGACCGTGGTGGCTTTCGGGACCAAGGCCGCGTCGCAGGCTTACCCGGACTCGCTGGACCTTGTTTACTGCATGGCGCCGGGCTTCTTCCTCGACGGGCAAGCGCGGGCCGGCAAGACCATCAAGATCAGCATGCGGTCTTCACCCGACCTGCTCTTTCCCAAGCTCCTCCAGATGCAGCCCTCCCTTAAAAGATTGTGGATCTTCTGGACAAGTCCCGGCTACGCCACTTTCCCCGAAGATTACGGCGCCGCGGGCGCGCGGCTGGAGCTGAGCGTCAAAGTAGTAAAGGTTGAAAGCGCTGAAGACCTGCCCGGCCTGCTGCGCAAAGCCCTCGGCAAGGCCGACGCTTTATGGCTGCCGCCGGACCCGCTGCTGATCTCGCCCGAAACCCTGATGATCCTGAAGGAATTTTCCTGGTCCAACGGCATCCCCCTGTACGCCGCCACCAAGGGACTGGCGCGGGAGGGGGCCTGCGCCGCCATCGGGATAAGCTTCACGGAGTGCGGCAGCGCGGCGGCGGCGGCCGTCAGGGACCTGCAGGCCGGGACAGCCCTGCCCGGAGTGATCTTCACGGAGAAGCTGGAGATAACGCTGAACGCCTCGGCCGCCAGGCACTGCGGCCTGCAGTTCCCGTCCAAGATCCTGCGCGAGGCCTCCTACCTCTTCCCATGAAACTTTTCGCCAAGATCATATTGTTCATACTCGTCATGATGGGCGCGGCGCTCTGGGTAAACATACATTTCTCCAGGCGGGCCGTGTCGGAGGCCATGAGCGCCCAGATCGCCGACGGCGCCGCCTCCGCCGCGCTGGACCTGGCCCAGGATTTCCGCAGGGCCTTCCTCTCCGGCAAAGAGCTCGACGGAATAAAAGCGCTGCACGCCTTCACGCAGAAGACCGGGGCCGTCTACGCCGGTCTGACGGCCGGGGACGGCACGGTTATCGCCCATACTAACGTGGCCATGACCGGCACCAAACTGACCGACCCGCTGATGCTCAAGGGCCTGCGCTCGCAGTCTCCGGTCTTCCTCCGTATGCTCCACAACGGCGAGGAGGTTGTGGACGCGGTGATCCCCGTGCAGCAGAAGCGCGCCTCGGGAGAGGACCTGCTCTTCGAGGGGCTGGAAGGCGGTTCGGCCAGCGCCGGCTACCTGCGGGCCGGCCTGCCGCTGACCCCGGCTATCAAGGCGGAACGGAACATCATCTTCAGCCTGCTGCTGCTGGCGCTGGGCATCTCGGCGGCGGCCGCGCTGCTCTCGGCCCTTTTCGCGCGGGTAATACTGCGCCAGGTCTCCTTCCTGGGAGAAGGCATCCGGAAGGTGCGGGGGGGCGACTACAACTTCTCCGTGCCGGTGATCTCCAGGGACGAACTGGGAGAGGTGGCGGAAAGTTTCAACAAGCTGAGCCGCGGCCTCGCGGAAACTACGGTTTCAAAACAGTATCTGGACTCCGTGCTGGAAAGCATGCCGGACCCCCTGATAATCACCGACGAGGCGGGCAACATAACCAAGGCCAACAAGGCGGCGGCCGAGTTCTCCGGCTACGATTTCACCCCGCCGGGCTCGGTCAATCTCCGGGACCTTCTCGAGTCACAGACCGAGGGCGCGGCGGAGCCTTTCGGCCTGCTCTCCTGGAGCGGCCACATCAAAGAGCTGGACCTCTGGTTCAAGGCCAAGGACGGGCGGCGGCTGCCGGCCATGCTTTCGGCCGGCTTCATCGGCGGCGAGGGGCGCAGGCAGGTGATCACCGTGCTTAAGGATACCGCCCAGCACAAGGAATCGGAGGCGCGCCTGGCCCAGTACCTGAAGGAAGTCGAGACGGTCAACAGCGAACTGGACGCGTTCGCGCATACCGTCTCGCACGACCTGAAGGAGCCGCTGCGCGGCATAGAGATGTTCTCGGGCATGCTGATCTCCGACTACGCCGCCAAGATGGACCCGCAGGCGGCCGATTACCTGGGCAGGGTCGTCAAGGCCTCGGGCAGGATGCGCCGTCTCATCGACGACCTGCTGAGCTACGCGCGCGTGGCCCGGGTCCGCAACCCCTACGAGAACGCCTCCACCGCGGCGCTGGCCAACGAGGCGGTGGCGGGACTCACCGCGCTTATCGCCGAGCACAAGGCCAGGGTCAGGATCTCGGAAAACCTGCCCGAGATCTTCTGCGACCCCGTCAAGATCCGCCAGCTTTTCCAGAACCTGGTCAGCAACGCTTTGAAGTACAACGACAAGCCCGCCCCCGAGGTGGACATCAGCGCCGAAAAATTCGGAGAATACTACTGGAAGTTCACGGTGCGCGATAACGGCATAGGCATCCCCAGCCAGTACTTCGAAGAGATCTTCAGGATGTTCAAGCGCCTGCACTCGCGGCAGGAATACGGCGGCGGCACGGGAGCGGGGCTCGCCATAGTCAAGAAAATAGTGGAAGAGCACAGCGGGAAGGTATGGGTGGAATCGACGGAAGGCAAGGGCTCCGTTTTCTTCATACTCATCCCCGCCGACCTGCGCAGGAAGCCTTAGGAGGAAAGATGGTCAACGAAGCCGAAAAACTCAGCGTGCTGCTGGTTGAAGACAACGAGGACGACGTCCTTATCGCGCAGCGCGCCTTCAAAGAATTCAGGTTCTTCTCTTCCGTGCACGTGGCGCGCGACGGTCAGGAGGCGCTAGACATGCTCACCGGGGCCCGCGCCGGGCAGAAGCCGCTGCGCCCGTCGATAATCCTGCTCGACATCACGCTGCCCCTGATGGACGGCCTGGCCGTGCTGAAGCGCCTCAAGGCCGACGCCCAGCTGCGCTCCATCCCGGTGGTCATGCTGACCACCTCCGCCCGGCACGAGGACATCGTGCGCTGCTACGAGAACGGGGCGGCCTCCTACATCACCAAGCCGGCGTCGCTGGAGGAGTTCCTGGAGCTGGCGCGCAAGTTCGAGATGTACTGGGTCTCGGTTTCCAAACTACCCGCTTAAGAGGCAACATGTCAGACATACACAAACTGCGGATACCCGATATCGCCATAGTAAAATGGCGCAGCATCGCCGACCTGCTGGCCGAGGTGGCCGCGGTGCCGGCCGCCTCGATAAACATACTCGAGGAGGATTCCATAACGGTCGTCGGCACCAGCCAGGGACCCGACAGGCCCTTCGAGGAGGGCCAGGTGCTAAAGCTCACGCCCGACACCAGGATGTACTGCGCCGCCGTGCTACAGGCCAGGGAAAAGCTGGTGATCCCCGACGCCACCAAGAGCGAGTTCTGGAAGGACAGCGCCGGCGCCAAGGCGGGCTATATCGCCTACGCCGGAGTGCCGATCAACCAGCAGGACGGGGACATCTTCGGCAGCATCTGCCTGTTCGACCGCAAGCCCAACGAGTTCAAAGGCCCGGTGATCAGGCTGATGGAGGAATTCGCCGACATCATAACCGGCCACCTGTCCCTGATAACCAAGAACGCGCAGCTGGAAGAGACCATGAAGGAAGTGCGGGCGCTGCAGGGCCTGATCCCCATCTGCGCCCAGTGCAAGAAGATCCGCGACGACAAGGGCTTCTGGCAGAAGGTGGAGGTCTACCTGGAGAACCACTCCAAGGCCCGCTTCACGCACGGCCTCTGCGAGGACTGCATGCAGAAGCTCTACGGCCACGAGAAGTGGTTCAAGGAAAAAGACGGGAAGTAGGGTTCAGAAAAAGCCGAGGTGTCCGGCCAGGATCTTCAGGCCGATGGCTATCAGGATAAAGCCGCCCGCGGCCTCCATCCTGTGCTCGAAGAAGTGCCCGCCCGACGAGCCCAGCCGCACGCCGCCGACCGACATCACGAAAGTTACAACCCCTATGACCAGCACCGGGGTTATAATGGAGACCTGCAGCACCGAGAAGGTAAGCCCTACGGCCAGGGCGTCTATGCTGGTGGCTATGGCCAGCACGGTAAGGGTGCCGGTGTCGAAAGGGCAGGTCCTGGCGCCGCCGCAGTCTTCTTCTTCCTTTATCTTGAAGGCTTCGTAGAGCATCTTGCCGCCGACGGCCGAAAGCAGGCCGAAGGCGATCCAGTGATCCACGCCGGCGATGAAGGTCTTCATGCTGAGGCCGGCCAGCCAGCCCAGCACCGGCATCAGGGCCTGGAAGCCGCCGAAGAAAAGCCCCATCTTCAGCGCGTTGGGCAGGTGCAGGCGCTTCATAGTGGCGCCGCTGGCCACGGCCACGGCGAAGGCGTCCATGGAGAGCCCGAGGGCGATAAGCAGTATTTCCAGCGCGGGCATGTTTTAAATTATACAAATTAGGAAAAGCAGGCTTGAAGGCAGGGGCCATGTTTTATATATTTTACTTATGAATCCATTAGCACTGATCCGCCAATTCATCAAAGGCCTCACCTCGGACACTGACCCCAGGCAGATAGGCTGGGGCATAGCCCTCGGCTTCGTGATAGGACTGATCCCGAAGGCCAACCTGACCGCGCAGCTGCTGCTGGTGCTGCTGCTGGCCCTTAAGGTGAACATCCCCATGGGGCTCATCACCATGTTCCTGGTCTCTTTCGTGAACCCGCTCTTCGACAAGCTGACGGACCCGCTGGGCTACGCGCTGCTCACGGCGGAACCGCTGGCCCCGCTGTGGACCGCTCTCTACAACGCCCCCGTGCTGCCTTGGACCGGGTTCAACAATACCGTCCTGCTCGGCGGGCTGCTGGCCGGGGCGGCGCTGTTCTTCCCGGTTTATCTCGCCGGGCTGCGCTTCGGCGTTTTTTACAACGAGAAGTTCCGCGAGCGCCTGATGAATTCAAAACTGGTGAAGGGGCTGAAGGCTTCGTTCCTCTTCGACTGGTACTTCAAGGGGGGGGTGTAATATGCGCTGGTCCTACCTGGCTCCCCGCCTCGTTCTCCTGCTGCTGATCTGGGCCTTCTTCTTCTTCGCCTTTGACCCGCTGCTCAAGTGGGGCATGATAAAAGGCCTCGAAAAAGCCGCCGGCGCCAGGGCGGAGATCTCGTCGGTAAAAACCACCCTGCTGCCGCCCTCCCTGGCGGTGCGCGGGCTGGCCGTCGGCGACGCCGGCGCGGAATTCTTCAACCTCTGCGAATTCTCCGCCCTGGATTTCCGCATGGAGGGCCGCCCCCTGCTGGAGAAAAAGTTCGTCATCGACCGCGCCTCCCTCGCCGGGCTTAAATTCGGCACGCCCCGCAAGACCTCCGCCCGGCTGCCGCTGACCTTGAAAGAAAAGCCTTCGGAGTTCGCGCAGGAAATGCAGGCTTCCTCGAAGAACTTCGCGCTGGACAGGGCCGGGGACATCAAGGCGGACGCTGTCAGTTCTTACACCGTGGACCCTGACTCCCTGCAGTCCGTAAAGCTGGCCAAAGAGCTGGAGCGCAAATACGAGGAAGATTACTCGAAGCTCGCCGAGAAGGCCGACTTCGCCCGCTACCAGGCCCGCATGGACGCGCTGAAGGCGGACTACGAGAAGGCCAAAGGCGAGAGCAATATAGCCAAGCAGGCCAAGGATTACGCCGCCGCCGGCAAGGAGCTGAAGAAACTTTCGTCCGACTTCAACAAGGACAAGGCGGAATTGCAGGGCGCGCTGGCCGAAGCCAGGGCGGCCATGAAGGCCGTGGAAGAAGCCCGCAGGGCGGATACGGCCGACGTGATGGGCAGGATGAAACTGCCGTCGCTGGACAAAGCCTCGCTGGCGCGTATGCTGGCCGGCCCGGCCATAGCGGCCAAAACCGAGAAAGCCATGAAATGGCTGGCCATGGCCCGGCGCTACATGCCGGCCGGCGCCAGCGCGAAAACGCTGGCAGCCGAGGCCGCCCGCGGCCGCGTGGTGCATTTTCCGAAGGAGCGCGCCTGGCCCTCCTTCCTTATCAGGGAACTGGAAGTCTCCGGAGAACTGGACCTGGGTGAGCCGCTTGATTACTCCGGCCGCATTGAGGGCATCACCACCCAGCCCAAGGTTTACGGCAAGCCGCTGGTGGCCGATATCAAAGGCGCCAAGGGGGCCCGCAGGCTGCAGGCCAACGCCCTGGTGGACGCCACCGGCGACGCGCTGGCCGCGCGGGCGCTGCTGGCTTATTCCGGCATGAGCGTGAAGGATCTGAAGCTGGGCTCCGACAGCTCCGTCTCCGTGGATATCGCGGGCACCGGGGCTTTCGACGGGAAAGTCTCAGTAAAAGGGGAAAGCCTCTCCGGCAAAGCCGCCTTCAACATCAGCGGCGCTTCCTTCTCGCCGAAGGCGGACGCCGTCAAGACGCCGCAGGTGAGGGAGGCGCTGCTGGGCTCTTTCAGCGCCCTCAACTCGGCGTCCATCTGGTCCGAGATCTCCGGAACCCTGAAGCAGCCGGCTTTCTCCGTGGACACCGACCTGGCCGCCGCGCTGTCGGCCGGTTTCTCCAAGGCGCTGGGCGCCGAGCTGAAAAAGGCTCAGGAAGCGGCCGCTAAAAAAGTGGACGCGGCCCTCGAGCCCTACAAGAAGAAACTGGACGCCCTGACCTCTTCCAAAGAAGCGGAGCTGAAGGAAAAGCTCGGAGCGGGGGAAAAGTCCATCGGGAGCTTCACCTCCGACCTGGAGCAGAAACTTAAGCAGTCTGTCTCTCCCGGCAAGCTCAAACTGCCCAAGTTCAAACTGTAGTTCCCCTCACTAGCAGCAAAAGAAAAGGCCCTCACCGGAGGGCCTTTTCTGTTTCAGGGGGGTACGGCAGCGTTACAAAGCGGTGCGGGTAACGTTATTGTAACCTGCCGTAACGCTGCGAATTATACTAGTACTCCAAACGCAGTAACGCAACGATAACGCCGTTTCTCGACGTAGATAAAGAAAGATAAACAGGTATTGACAAAACACAGACGATGACGTATACTATTTCTGTAGTCAGCGTTAATTGAGTAACGTTAATAAATAACGATGTCGCAATCACCGTTACATTCTGAACGATAAGACCCGGAGGAAAGTATGGCTAAGATAATCTGCATAGACGACGACAAGGACATCCTGGACACCTGCGAAGTGGTGCTGCAGGGGGTTGGCCACACCGTTGTGACGGCGATCAACGGCAAAGAGGGGTTCGAAAAAGCTTCCAAAGAGAGCCCCGACCTGATAGTGCTGGACGTGATGATGGACGACTCCACCGAGGGCTTCACCACCGCCCAGAAGCTCCGCCGAACCGAGACCCTTAAATACGTCCCGATCATGATGCTCACCTCGGTCAACGAGACCTCGCCCCAGAAGTTCGGCGACAAGGACGGCGAATTCCTGCCGGTGGACGCCTTCCTGGAAAAGCCCATCAAGCCCAAGGAGTTCCTGGCCAAGGTCAAGGAACTGCTCGCCCTTAAAAAGGAGCAGGTCAACGTAGAAGGCCGCACGAAGTAAGGAGACTTATGACCAGGATACCCCAGCGCACCGTAGAGAGGTTCTTCCGCTACTGCCAGTTCCTGCACACCAGGCTGGAGGCAGGCTCCGAGTTCGTCTTCTCGCGCGAACTGGCCGCGGCGGTAGGGGTTTCGCCGGAGCAGGTCCGGCGGGACCTGATGAACTTCGAACTGAAGGGCACCCCGCAGCGGGGCTACCCTATAAAGGAGTTCATGGCGGAGCTCTACTCGCACCTGGAGTCCTCGTCCCTCACCAAGATGGTGCTGGTGGGGGTGGGCAACCTTGGAAAGGCCATACTTTCCTACTTCCTCAAGCGCAGGCCCAACCTCTCCATCGTGGCGGCTTTCGACCAGGACCCTGAAAAAGTAAACCGGGTCTATTCCGGCTGCCAGGTGCACCATATCGGCCAGCTGGAAAAGACGGTCTCCCGCGAAAAGGCGGCGGTGGGCATTATCACGGTGCCCGCCTCCGCCGCGCAGGAGGCTGCCGACATCCTCGTCCGCGCCGGAGTGCGGGGCCTGATCAACTTCGCCCCGGTGCAGGTCAAGGTGCCGGCCGGCATCTTCCTCGAGCAGATAGACATCACCCTCTCCATAGAGAAGGTGGCCTATTTCGCCCGCAAGAATTCACTCAAGGAGCAACTGCGATGAGCGTCCCCAGCAAAGTGGAGAAAGTCCTTGAAAACCACAGCTTCGCCAAGCGCGACAAGCTGATCCCCATTTTACAGGAGGTACAGGCCGCCGACGGCTATATTTCCAAGCTGGCCGCCCTCAAGGTGGCAAAGCACCTCAATATCCCCGCCAGCAAGGTCTACGGCGTGGCGACTTTCTACAACCAGTTCCGGTTCAAGCCGGTGGGCCGGTACCATATCATGATCTGCCGCGGCACCGCCTGCCACGTAAAAGGCTCGGCGGGCGTGCTGAAGATGTGCGAGGAAGTGCTCGGCATAAAAGCCGGAGACACCACCCGCGACGGCCTGTTCAGCATCGAGACCGTCGCCTGCATAGGCGCCTGCGGCCTGGCCCCCGTCATCAGCATCAACGGCGAGTTCCACGCCAAGATCACCTCGGACAAGCTCCGCAA
>MGUI01000062.1:25724-47630 GCA_001799895.1 Elusimicrobia bacterium GWD2_63_28 | reverse complement strand
GCTGGATTCCAACGACGCCGTCATCATCATAGACCTGAAGGGCCGCATCACCGCCTGGAATAAAGGCGCGCAGAAGATGTACGGCTACACCGAAGCGCAGGCCCTGGGCATGAATATCAGCCGCCTGATGCCGGAAAAGACGCGGATGAGGGCTACGGACCTGGTCCGGGTCTCGGCGGGGCCGATAGAGACCCGGCGCCGGGCCATGGACGGCCGCATCCTGGACGTGCTGCTGACCGTAACGGTGCTGCGCGACGAGAAGGGCCGCCCGGTGGAAGTCGCCGAGACGGAACGCGACATTACGGAGCAGAAGCAGACCGAGCGGGAGCGCAAGCTCGCGGAGAAAAACACGCTGCGGCTGGCCAATTCCGTGCTGGATTCCAACGACGCGGTCATTATCTGCGACCTCAAAGGGCAGATCTTCGCCTGGAACAAAGGCGCGCAGAAGATGTACGGCTATAGCGAAAAAGAAGCCCTGGCGATGAACATCCGCCGGCTCATGCCCAAGAACAAGCTTATTAATGCGCGGGAACTGGTCCGGGGTTCGGCGTCGCCGATAGAGATCCAGCGCTGCACGAAGGGCGGCCGCACCCTGGACGTGCTGCTGACGGTAACCGTCCTGCGCGATGCCAAGGGCAGGCCCGTGGAAGTCGCCACCACCGAACGGGATATTACGGAGCGCAAGGGCGCCGAGCGGGAGCTGCACCGGCTGCACGCGCGCGTGATCTCCGCCCAGGAAACGGAGCGCAAGCGCCTTTCCCGGGAACTTCATGACGGCGTCGGCCAGATCCTTTCAGGCATTAAATTCAGGCTGGAATCCCTGCCCGGCGAAATGGGCTTGAACAAAAAAGACGCGGAGAACATCTCAAAAGTGGGAGGGTTCCTGAGCCACGCCATTTCGGAGATCCGCCGCGTCTCCCAGAACCTGATGCCTTCCGAGCTGGTGGACCTGGGCCTGGAGCCGGCCCTGCGCACGCTTTGCCGGCAGTTCAAGGAGCGGGCGGGCGTACCTGTCACGCTTAAGACCGGGAACGTCCCGGCTAATATCTCTCCCGAGCTGGAACTGGCACTGTTCCGCATCGCCCAGGAGGCGCTCAATAATGTCGGGAAACATTCCAAGGCCAGCGTGGCCGCCGTCGCCCTCGCCCGCGAAGGGAAGGGAATAGTTTTAAGCGTGCGCGACAACGGGGTCGGGTTCACTCCCGGCGCCAGCCGGCAGGCGGCCGGCAATGGCATCGGCCTGGGGAGCATGCGCGAGAGGGCCGAGCTGGCCGGCGGCACAATGGAGTTGGATTCCACTCCGGGGGGCGGGACCACTCTCACGGTCCGTGTTCCCCTGGCGAGACAGGACGGAGACGCCTTATGAAAAAGAAAAGCCAGCCCAAAATTAAAGTATTACTGGTGGACGACCACCCCGTAGTGCGCGAAGGGGTGCGGTCCTTCCTGGCCACCCAGGCGGAGGTTTTGCTGGTGGGGGAAGCCTCGGACGCCGCGGAGGCACTGCGCAAGGTGAAGAAGCTGGCGCCCGAAGTTATCGTCCTGGATGTTAACCTGCCTTCCCTCGACGGCGGCGAACTGGCGCGCAAGATGCGCCAGACGGCTCCCAGCGCCAAGATCATCGCTTTCAGCGTGCATGACAGCCAGGAGCACGTGGTGCGGATGGCCCGCTGCGGCGCCCACGGCTACGTTACCAAGGACGCGCCCACGGCCAAGCTGGTGGAGGCCATCAAGCACGTCTACCAGGGCGGCATCTATTTCCCTCCGTCGATGACCGACGCCATCCTTGCGCCGGAGTCCAAGCCTTCCCCCGACGAAGCGAACGCGGTGGTGCTGACCGTGCGCGAGCGCGAAGTGCTGGCCCTCCTGGCCGAAGGCCTGGCCAATAAAGAGGTGGCGCGAAAACTGGGGATAAGCGTGCGGACCGCCGAAACGCACCGCGAGCACCTCTCGCACAAGCTCGGTATCATGACCATCGCCGGCCTTACGAAGTACGCAATCCAGCACGGGCTGACTTCGTTGGGGCTGCCGGACAAACCCAAGCAGTAAAGCCGGCAGTATATGAAAGAAGAAAAACAAAAGAAGATAAGGGTTTTCCTTATTGACGACCATCCGATCGTGCGGGAAGGGGTGCGCACCTACCTGGCCAGCCGGGAGATAGAGGTGGTGGGGGAAGCCGCCGACGCCCCCGAGGCCTTCCGCAAGGTCGGCAAGCTCGCGCCCGAAGTGATAGTCCTGGACGTCAACCTGCCTTCCATGGTCGGGTGGGAAGTCGCCGACAACCTGCGCCGGCTCGTTCCCAAGTCCAGGATCATCGCTTTCAGCATCCATTCCAGCGAGGAATACGTGGTGCGGATGGCGCGCAGCGGCGCCCGCGGCTACGTGATGAAGAGCCAACCCACTTCTGAACTGTACGACGCCATCAGGCAGGTGTCCCAGGGCGGCCTGTATTTTCCGGCAGGCATGAGCGAAGCCGTTCCGGCCGGGAAGAAATCCGCCCGTAAAAAATCCCGCTAACGCGCCTCCGGGCGTGACCTCCTTCCTTTATCGTTCAATAAAGGGTCTTTTCGAATAACAGCGAAGAGATCCGCCTCCGTAATATTCCAGTCCGGCCCGGGTATAATTCCGCATTGGCGAAGCCTGCCCCATGCGGTATGCTCTATTTACGGCACATAGTATATCGTGCTGCGGGGCAGGAAACTATTTATGACTTTTTATAAACATTTAACCGCCGCCGTTATCCTGGCGGCTGGTCTGCTGCCGGCCTGCCCGGCCTCCGCGCAAGCCGAGCCTGAAGAGAGCCGCGGGCCGCGGCCCGGTCTGTCCATCGGCGGGCGCGCCGTCTATTACCGCAGTAAGGGCGCGGATAGCGGCGAGTTCTCGGAAGGGATGCAGGTGCGCTACCATCTTACCCGGCGCTGGGCCTTGGAGGCCTCTGCGGACCTGCGCCAGGAAAGTTTCCCCGGCGCGAGAGTCGATGTGATCCCGGTCCAGCTGTCGGTCCTCGCCTACCTCATGCCGCACGGCTACAGGTTCGCGCCCTACATCCTGGCGGGTGGCGGCTGGTATTACACCCATGTATACGCTCCCGCGGACAGGACGGACATTCGCTTCGGGCCCCACGCCGGCGGGGGGGTCGAGTATTTCCTTAACACCGCGTGGTCCTTCGGGGGCTCCTACCGCTACCTGTGGACCGAGGATATACATTCCCGGGACCTGGCGCATCCCCTGGGAAAGAACATAACGGGCAAAGGCTACATGCTGACCGCCGCGGTGAATTATTCGTTTTGAAAGGGGACAAAGCCGTGAAGGAAGAAAAGCGTAAAAAGATCAGGGTCTTCCTGGTCGACGACCACCCCACGGTGCGCCAGGGAGTGCGCTCCTATCTGGCAAGCCGCTCTGTCACGGTAGTGGGAGAAGCTTCCGACGCCCGGGACACCCTGCGCAAGGTTAAAAAACTTTCGCCTGACGTTATCGTCCTGGACGTCAATCTTCCCCTTATGGACGGCGGCGAACTGGCGCTGCGCCTGTGCCGCCTGGCCCCCAAGTGCAGGCTCATAGCTTTCAGCATACATTCAGGGGAAGAATACGTGGTCCGGATGGCCCGCTGCGGGGTCCGGGGCTATGTCATGAAAGACCAGCCGCTGTCGGAATTGTTCGACGCGATAAACCAGGTCTTCCGGGGCGGGTCGCATTTCCCCCGCGGCATGGAAGCCATCCTGGAACCCGGCCCAAAGTCTTCACCGGGTCCGGCGGGCGCGGCGCTGACGGGCAGGGAAGTGGAGGTGCTCACTCTGCTCGCCGACGGGCTTTCCAATAAAGGCGTAGCGGCAAAGCTCGGGATAGGCACCCGGACGGCTGAAACGCACCGCGAACACCTGTCGCATAAACTCAATATCCTGACGGTCGCCGGGCTCACCAAATACGCCCTTCAGCACGGGCTGACCTCCCTAAAATAATCCGCCGCGCCCCGTAATACTACCGAGTGGCGCGGGCATAATTCCGAATGGTCGCGCCGCCGGGCATGGGCTATACTTACCTCAGGCTCACCTCGGCGGAACGATAAAGGGATATGATGTCTGGAAAAATGAAAAGATCGGCGCGCTCTGCGCGCGCGGTGGCCCTGGCAAAGACCAGGCGGCTCAGCGCGGCGCTGCGCTCCGGCGGCATCTACGCCTACGCCCAGCAGGCGCGGCTTTCTTTTTTGCCCGCGGCGCCGGCCAGGCCGGAGAGAGAGGGCGCGGCGGGAAATAATATTTACTCCGGGTTTTCGCGGGCGCAGCGCGAGGCGGAACTGAGCCGGGCGCAAGGGGTGTCCGCTTCGGTTAACGGCCTCGAAGAACTCTTCCTGACGGCTTCCGGTGTTTCGTTCAGGGAAATAGCCGGGGCGGTGCTTGCCGAGGCGTGCCGCCTTACCGGCAGCAGGTTCGGCGTCGCGGGCTACAGGGACGGCGTTACGGGGAAGATCCTTGCGGTGGCGCTGCACGGCAAGTCGCAAAAAATGCGGCAGTTAAAAAAGGGGTCCGCGGTTTCGCCTGACTTCGCGGGGCTCTGGGGCCGCGTACTGAAGGGAAAAAAGCCTTTGCTGGCGAATTATGTGCCCTCCGCCGCGCGGGTCAAAACGCATAAATTCCTCGGCGTTCCGGCTTTATACGGCCGCGAGCTGCTGGGCATACTGGCGCTGTCCGATCCGCGCGGGGATTATTCCGCCGATGAGCTGAAGACCGTCAGCAAGCTCGCGCGCGTCTACGCGATAATGCTGAAGCGCAAACTGGCCGAGGACGGCCGGCGCAGGGAGCATGACGCCCTGCTGGCCATAATCTCCTCCTCGCAGGACATAATCTACTCCGCCGACATGGCCGGCAAGATAGTTTACGCAAGTCCCAGGGTGGCGGCCTACGGCTACAGGCCGAAGGACCTCCTGGGCCGCAGCATCTTCGACCTGATCCACCCGCAGGACCGGGACCTGGCGGTAAAAGCGCTGGCCAAAGCCCGGGAAACCGGCCGGACCCTGCCCATGATCTCCTACCGCCTGCGTAAAAAGAACGGCGGCTATTTCTTTATGGAGCAGAAAAGCGGGATAGTCAAGTCCGGGGGCAGGCCGGTCCTGATAACCGGCATTGCCCGCGATGTGGGCAGGAAAACGAGCGCCGCGGCCCTGCTGAAAGAGAACGAAGCTACGTTCCGGAATATCTTTGAGACCTCCGGAGACGCAATTTTTATAAAAGACCTGATAGGCCGCTACTTAAAGGTAAACAAGGCCTGTGCCGCCTTTTTCCATTTGACCCCGAAGGCCGTGCTCGGCAAAACGGACGCGGAGCTCTTTGAGCCGGAGGCCGCGCGGTCTTCGACCATGGCGGACCGGGAAGTGATCCGCACCGGAAAAACTATAAACCGGACTTATGACAGGGTGCTGCCGTCCGGCACTCGTTACTTTAACATTGTCAGGACGCCCCTGCGCAACCCCGGCGGCGAGCTGATAGGAGTGCTGGGGGTGGCCCGCGACATAACCAGGATCAAAGAAGCGGAGGGGGAACTGGCCGGGGCCAAGGCTTCGGAAGCCCTGGGGAAGGTCGCCCTGCCCATGGCGCACGATTTCAATAACGCGTTGGCCGTGATCAACGGCTACGCGGCCCTGCTGGACGAGGAAACGGCCGCGTCCAGCCCGCTAAAAGCCGGGATAGGCCACATAATCAGCGCCGTAAAATGGGCGGCGGAACTGACTTCGCAGTTCCAGACTTTCGCCAGGCACCCGAAGCCGGGGACCAGGAACAGCGGGGGTCAAAAATAGCCGCGGACTGATCGTTACGGCCAGTTATGAGCTCATATATATATTTATCCGCTGTACTCGCCGCGCTGCTGCTCAGCGCCTGCACCCTGCCGGTGCGTAAGCCGGCAGCCCTTCCCTCCCGCACCTCTCCGGAAGAGGCGGCCCCGAAACTTTCCGAAGAGGACTCGAATAAAGTGCAAAGCCTGTATTATAAAGCGGTCGGCGCCTACAGCAACAACGATATGGGCGCGGCCCTGGAATATCTCAAAGAGATCTCAGCCCTGTCCCCTTACTACCCGCCGGCCGCCGAACTGCGGGAAAAGATAAGGAGAGTTTCCGGCGGCGCCAGGCCCGCCACGCAGCGCTGACAGCTATGAAAACACACAGGCTAAGGGAAATCGCGATAAACGCCTCCCTCGTCTTTTTCGCCCTGGTGCTCCTGCTTATACTCGGAACCTCGGGGCTGATCTCCGAGGACGCCCGGGACTCTGTCTTCGAGGATATGAGCCTGCGCGCCGAAATCTCTTCCAGGCGGGCCGGCACCGCCATGTTCCCCAAAGAGGACCTGTTCTCGCTGCACTTCCTCGTGAACACCCTGGTGCTGGACAAGGTGATAAACTACGCGTCGGTAACGGACGGCGCGGGCAGGATCCGCTCACACTCTGACCCCGACAGGATCGGGCGCGTGGACACGAGCCCGGAGGGCGCCGCCGCGAGGCGTTCCGCGGTCCCTCTGACGCAGGTCTTCAAAGGCGGAGACGGCCTGGATTATTTTTATTTTTCGGCTCCCATAACCCTGGGGAAGAGGCGGCTCGGCACCGTGGCGCTCGCCGTCAACAGCCAGACCATAAAATCCCGCCTGGAGGCCACCACTCATAAGCTGGCCCTTATCTTGCTGGCGGCCATGGGCGCCATGGGGTTGCTGCTGGAGATCAGGTCGCTGATGCGCAGGGACAGGAAATCAGCCGCTTTGAAATCCGCGATGGTCCATACCGTCAGCCACGAATTCAACAACGCTCTGACGGTCATAGACACCGCGGTTTTCATGCTGGAGGAATCCGAGCCCGCGAACAGCGGCGCTACGCGCGCCGGCCTGTACCGCGCCCTCGATTATGAGCGCAAATCCCTGAAAAACTTCGTAAAGAACATCCTGAACGAGGCCAGGATGGACGCGGGCAGGCTTAAGATAGAAAAGAAGCCGCTGGCGCTGAGCGAAATGGTGGCCGATTCCGTAGCGGTGATGGAAGAGCTGATGCGCAGGAAGAATATCTCGTTTTCACTGGATATTACTAAAGAGCCGTTCGTGGTGAGCGCGGACCAGGAGGCTCTGTCGCTGGTGCTTTCCAATTTGGTGGGCAACGCCGTCAAATATACCCCCGAAAACGGGCGGATAGCCGTGCGGCTGGCGGCCGAAAAAGCCGGGCATATAACTTTTTATATAGAGAATTCCGGCCGGGGCATCTCGCCGGAAGACATAACGAAGATAAAGACCGAGTTTTTCAGGACCGGCGAGGGGCACGCCTCCGCCGAGGGTTTCGGGCTGGGGCTCAAGATTTGCAACGACATGCTGCTGCTTCACGGCAGTTCTCTGGAAGTTACGAGCGAGCTCGGTAAAAACTCCTGCTTCCGTTTCTCACTGCCTGTCGCGCCGGCGGGCCTGAAAAAATAGCGCCAGGGATAGCCCCCTTCAGTAATACTACTTAGGCCCCGGGGCAGAAGTCCGAATAGATGCTCCAGCGGCTATCGGCTATACTTGATAAATAGAGCTTTAGCTGTACCTGAAAACAAAAACGAGACCAATTAGGAGAGCGCAACATGAAAACAATATATTCGGCGGCCCTGTCGGCGGCGGCGGTTCTGCTGGCGCTCAGCGCGCCCGCGCAGGCGTCAAGAATGGACGTTTATATCATCACATCGGCCAGGCAGTCGTATGTCTTCCAGAACTATCTCACGAATGACGATATCAGGATAGAATCCAAAGACGGCGCCGTAACCCTGACCGGCATTATCGAGGAAAATTTCCACAAGTCGCTGGCCGAGGTGACCCTGACGGATATCACCGGCGTAAGGAGCGTGGACAACAGGCTGGAAGTCAGAGGCGCCCCTCCGACCGCTAATTCGGACGCCTGGTTCCGGGAAAAAGTTAAAGCTACGCTGCTGTTCCACCGCAGCGTGAGCGCCAAGAACACGGAAGTGGATGTAAAGGACGGCGTCGTGACCTTGCGCGGCAACGCGGCCAGCCAGGCGCAGAAAGAACTGACCGCTGAATACGCCAGGGACGTGGACGGCGTCAACGAAGTTAAGAACGAGATGACCGTCGCCGCGCCCGTGGAGAAGGAATCCCGGTCTACCAAAGAAAAAATTGACGATGTGTCGGTGGCCGCCCTGGTCCGCATGGCCCTGCTGCTGCATCATTCCACCAACGCCGTCTACACCACGGTTGCGGTGAAGCGCGGCGTGGTTACCGTGGGCGGCCGGGCCGTCACCGAAGCCCAGAAGGCGCTGGTAACCAGACTTGTAAAAGACGTTAACGGCGTTAAGAAAGTAAAGAACCTGATGACCGTCGAACCGTCCTGAACCGGAGCTTGGCACGCGCGGCGGAAACGATTAATGATAGGAAAGGGGAATAATATGCTTTGGACTATCTCGGTAGTGCTTATAATTCTGTGGCTGCTGGGCCTGGTAAGCGGCTATACGATGGGCAGCTTTATCCATATACTGCTGGTCATCGCCGTCATCACGATACTGGTCAGGGTTATCAGGGGACGGAAGATATTGTAGCGGCCCTGGTCCTTTCAAGGCGCCCCGGGCAAAGGAGGCGTTCGTCCATGAACCAAAAGAATGATTTATTCGGCGGAACACGCTTCCTGGTAATCTCGGCGGCGCTGGTCATCATTATCTGGGGCCTCAACCAGGCGCAGTCGGCCCTGGTGTCGTCGCTTGTCTCCGTTTTCCTGGCCCTGCTGGGCACGCCGCTGGTGCTGTGGCTCGAGCGCAAGCGCGTCGCGCCTGTCGCCGCGGTGCTGCTGGTCGTTGGGCTTATGATGGGCATTATGCTGCTGGTCGGCCTGCTGGTCGGCACGTCCCTGAGCGGGTTCAGCGACGCAATGCCGGCCTACCAGGAGCGAATGCAGGAGGAAGCCTCGTCCCTGACCGCCCTGCTGGCAAGCAAGGGTCTCCCCATCACGGATAAGTTGCTGCTGGAATATTTGAACCCGGCGGCGGTAATGAGGCTTTTCGTGGGCATGCTCGGGGGAGTGTTCTCGGCGCTTTCGAATATCGTCCTGATCCTGCTGTCCGTGATGTTCATCCTGCTGGAAGCCTCCAGTTTCCCGGTCAAACTGCGGGCCGTACTCGGCGACCCCCTGCAGGTCTTCCCGGAATTCGCCAGGTTCGTAGGTGATATTCAGCGCTATATGCTGGTAAAGACTGCCCTGGCCGTCAGCGCGGGCGTCCTGATCGGTATCTGGCTGACCGTCCTCGGCATAGATTCCCCGGTTCTTTGGGGTTTCCTGGCTTTCATGCTCCATTACATTCCCCACGTCGGCTCTATCCTGGCGGGCATCCCCGCCGTCAGCCTTACCCTTGTGCAGTTCGGGCCGGGCCGGGCCGCGCTGGTAGCCGCCGGTTATGTAGCGGTTAACTTCATTCTTGGCAACGTGGTAGAGCCGAAGGTCATGGGGCTGAAATTATCCCTGTCCACGCTGGTAGTCTTTCTGTCGCTGATCTTCTGGGGGAGTATGCTTGGCCTGATCGGCGCGGCCCTTTGCATACCGCTTACCATGACGCTGAAGTTCGCCTGCGAGAGCCATGAGAGCACCCGCTGGCTGGCCGTGCTGCTGGGCCCGGAGGTTCCGGTTAATAATACGCCGCCGGTCTAGCACCTCGGGAACCTGGCAGTTAACCGGCGCGCAGGCGCCGTCACAACTTTTATGCCCCCTACAGGCAATTCTAATATATGGCCGGTCTTGCTGACCCTGGCCTTACTCACGGCCGCCTGCGCTACGGCCGCCGCGGCCGGCGACAGCTACGGCCCCTGCCCGCAGATCCGGTTCGTGGGAGGGGAGAGGATAGTTCTCAACCCCATGGAGATCCGCCTGGTCTGCGGCGACGCCTCTACCGAAGGCTGGGGGCAGATCCCCTTCAACCAGGCTGAAAACTTTTTAAAGGCCTTCCTTCAGCAGAGAGGCTACCAGGAGCCCAGGTTCGAGCCGGGGCCGGACGTCCTCACGGTGGACCCGGGCTTGAAAACCATCGTCAGGTCCTTCACTGAAACCGGGCTGCCGCCCGAAATAAAACTTAGCAAGCTGCGGCGGATAAAAGGCCAGGCTATGACCCCCAGGCTGCTCGACACGGCCAAGGCGGCCCTGCAGGGCGCCCTGCAGAACCGGGGCTACGCCTGCCCGGAAATACATATGCGGGGCAACGGGACCACGGGCGAACTCACGGCGGAAGTCCGGCCGGGAGAGATCTACCGCTTCAAGCACATCCGCCCCCAAAAAACCGACGAGGTGTACCCGCAGATCTTCTACCGCTACGAAGCCTTCAAGCGCGGCCAGCGCTTCGATTCCAGGCTCCTGGAGCTGACCGCGCGGCGGACCATGGGCGATTCGCTGTTCCTGAACGCTTACTTCGAGGTGAACTGCTCCACGGGCGGCATGGTCGTCACCGAGCGGGTGGTCTCGGGCAAGCCGCAGCTCTATAAGCTCGGCGTCGGTTTCGACACGGAAGGTTTCTTCATAGGCAAGGCGCAGTGGCAGCATTCCCGCCTGGGGACGCGCAGCAATTCAATGGGCGCCTCGGTCTACACTTCCTACCGGGAGCAGACGGCGATCGCGCATTTCCGCTACTTCATGGGGAAAGCTTCGCGGTTCTACCTTATGCCGAAGCTGACCTTCGGACGCCTGAACCAGCCGCAGTACGAAGCCATCCATTCCGAGTTCGCCCTGTTGCCGGGCTTCAGCTGGGACAGCAGGAGCCTGCGCGGAGAATTCTCGGCGGGCCCGGCGCTGGAATATGAGCATACTATCCGGGGACTGGGGCCTGTCACCAGCTACCCGGCCTTCGCTACCCGCCTGGAACTGCGCGACCACAATTTTGAATATTACGCGGGAGAGCCGCAGACGGGGGGGCGCGTAACCTTCAAGTCGCAGTCGATGATAGCCGGGATGGAGTCCCGTATCACGGCGCACCTCCTGAGCCTGCAGGGGGAGCATATCTGGAACCTGGGCGGGTATACGCCCCCGGCCCTGGTGCTGGCCACGCGCTACCTGGCGCAGACCACTCTGGTTAAAAATTCCCTCCTGGCCGCCGGGGAGATCCCGCTGGGGATGCGTATTTTTATGGGCGGCGATTCCGACCTGCGCGGCGCGGGGCTGAACAAAGTGCCGGATGACCCCGAGGGTCTGCTGACCACGGTTTATGACGGGGTGGAACTCAGGCTGGGGGACGTGCTGCCGCACGGCCTGCAGCCGCTGGTCTTCCTGGACGCGGCGATGGGCGGCCGGAGCTCCGCCCGCCTGGATCCGAATGTCTACTTCTCTCCCGGTTTCGGCTTGCGCTGGGCTTCCCCCGTAGGCTCGATCCGGACCACGGTGGCCCGCGGCATCGTATGGCGGCGAGACCCCGCGGCCGAGGTCCTGCTGCGCCCCCAATGGCGGTTCTTTCTCAGCCTGGGGAAGGAGTTCTGATGCGCCTGCTCAAGAAGCTCCTGCTGATCCTCCTCGTTACGCTCGGCGTGACGCTGGCCGGGCTGGCGCTGGCGGCGGTCGCGTTTGTCGCGCAGCCTCAATGGTTTCTGACGTCCCGCACCTTAGCGCGGGGCGTGCAGGTGTTCGGCGCCGTCTGGCACCCGCGCTGGACGGCCTTCGCCTTCGACATAAGCTCCACCAGCTTTACTGAAAAACAGATCGGCCTCAGGGTCAGCGACCTCTGTTTCGAGAACGCGGCCGCGGGGATGGAGGGCTGCTTCAAGGAGGTGGACGTCCTGGTGAGCGTGCGCCTTTATTTCTGGGGCGCTAAACTGAAGAAGATCTCCAGGCTCTCAGTTTCAGGCGACCATTTTACACTGGACCGCACCGTGGTCCGCCCCGGCGCGGCGCCGAAACAGAGCGCCGGCCTGCCGACCAGCCTGCCCGGCTTGATCCCGGCCGCCCTGCGCGGCTGCACGCTGGAGGCCCTGAAGGTGGACCTGCCGAAGAACACTATCCTCGGGGCCGGCGGCGCTCTGAAGGGCAAAGTTCATCTCAACCTGGATCCGGGAAAGCCGGGGCCGGTGGCGCTGCGGCTGGAAATAGAGCAAAGTTCAGGGAGCGTCACCCGGCGCTACAGCGGCGAGGCCACCCTCGATTCCGACCTGCTGAAAGGCCGGCAGCTTTCCTATTTAGACGCCCGGGGGCGGCTCAAGGCGCGGGGGGTAGACGTTTCTTTCCAGGCAAGCGTGCGGGAAGGCGGGGCCGGCGCCTTGGACCTCAGCCTTAACGCCGCGGCCCGGCTGCCGGGGCGGCGCTTCGAAGCGGCCGCTAAAGGTTCTCAAAAGGGACAGGAGCTGCGCTTGAACGGTTCGGCGGGAGTTTGGGTAACATCGGGCCCGGTAAGGAGCGTGCAGCTCAAGCGTTTAGCCCTGGAGGCCAGGCTTAAGAAAGATTCCACCGAGTGGGAGGAGCTGAAGCTGGACACCGGGTTTGAAGTGGGGACAGAGATTTTCGGCGTAAAGGGCGCGGGGCGGCTCCTTGGCAAAACGCTGGAAGGGCGGCTGGCCGTCAGCGCCCTGTCCACTCCTGGAATTCTCGATGGTGACCATTTCGACGGTGAGGCGAAGCTGACCGTGCAGCCGATTAAGGGCTGGTATGAGTTCCAGGGCGACTTTGAGGCCAAGGTTTCCGGACGCGCCAGCCGGCCGGGGCAGCTGGATATTGCCCATAAATTAGACTTCGGCCTTAAGGTGGCCAGGTTCGAGGACCTGGTAGCGTACCTGGCCCATACCAAATATTCGGTGCCCGCGCCGCTCAACGTTTTTCACGGCCCGCTGGCGCTCACGGTTAAAGGCGTCGGCGACTCCCGCAAGGACGCGCAGGAACTGGATTACGCGCTGGTCAGCGGGTTGGCCGCGGGGCGGCAGGCTTTTAAGTTCGAGGCCAAAGGCAAGCTGGGAGCGGCGGATCTTTGGGGGCCCGGGCGTTCTTTTAAGAACGAAACCGACGTGCTCCTGCAGGATATAGCGCTGCAGCTGCCGCGTTTCGACCTCAAGGGGATGGCCTCTTTCGTCCCGGACAGCCGCATAAGTAACGGCGCGGAATCAAACAAGGCGGCCCTGGCCCGTGAGGAGGCCCGCAAACCGGGCGCCAAAATACTGCCGCCGGCTCTGCGCTCGGAGTTCCGCGTCAAGACCGCCAAGCCCGTAATTCTCTACTCGAACCTGGCCAAGGACCCGGTACCGGTCGGGCTGGATATAAACATAAAGGTTCCCGGCGGCGTCGCGGGAGCGATAGAGATAAAGCCGTTCAGGGCGGACATTTTCCGCCGCGTCGCGTCCATCGACCATGTGACCTTCACCGGCCGCGCGGGTTCGCCCGTCATGGACCTGGACGGCCTGATCGTCTACAAAGCGGCCGAGGCCAAGATCTTCATCCGGCTCCTGGGGACCGCGCAGAAACCGCGGGTCAAGTTTGAAAGCACCCCGCCCATGAACCAGGCCGACATCATGGCCATGCTGCTCTTCGGCAAATCTCCCGGGGACCTGGACTCCGACCAGCAGGCAAGCGCGGCCAATACCCAGACCGCCGTGTCCAACAGCGCTTTCGGCCTGGCCTCTCTCTACCTGCTGGCTTCCACCCCGGTGGAATATGTAGGCTATGATCCGGTCTCCAGAGCCTACACCATAAAATTCCGGCTCCCCGGAGGAGCCACGCTGCAGATGGGCTCTGACGGACAGAACAGGGGGGTGCAGCTGCGCAAGCGCCTCGCTTCGAACCTGGCTATCCAGACCGAGCTGACCAGCACTCAAACCCAGGGGAATGTAGTCACGACCCTGCTGGAATGGTACGGGCGGCGCTGACCGGGCGGTGGGGGGTGCTTAATGAAACTAAGGTCTGCTTTCGCCTGGCTCGTCTGCTCGCTCCTGTCCTGCTGGGGCGTGCTGGCGATAGTTTACTCCAACCTCCCGGCCGGCGCGCGCCTGGCCGGGGCGGCGGTCTTCGGAGCGGCGGCGCTTGCCTGCGCCATCCTCCCCCAAAAGAGGCGGCGCAAAATCGCCTGGTTCACCCCGGTGTTCCTGGGCGTGCTTATCTGGTGGCTGGCCCTGCCTGCCAGCAATGACCGGGAGTGGGAGCCGGATGTCGCCAAACTGCCGTATGCCGAAGTCTACGCCAGTTCTGTCACCCTGCACAATATCCGCAACTGCGATTACAGGTCGGAGCGCGAGTACGCGGTCCGGCATTATGACCAGACCTACGACCTTGGAACCCTGCGCAGCCTGGACCTTTTCTTCGTCGACTGGGGGCTGCCCAATATCGCGCATACCATGCTCAGCTTCGGGTTTGGCGGGAATAAATATGTGGTGTTCTCGATAGAGACCCGGAAGAAAAAAGGCGAGGAGTATTCTTCCGTAAAAGGGTTCTTCAAGCAGTATGAGTTGACCTATGTGGTCGCCGACGAGCACGACGTGGTGCGGCTCAGGACCAATTACCGCAAGGGGGAGGACGTCTACCTGTACCGGCTGACGGCGTCGCCGGAATTTATCCGCAAGGTCTTCCTGGATTACCTGGGCAGCGTGAACAGGCTGAAGGCCAGGCCGCAATGGTATAACGCCCTGACCGCGAACTGCACTACCGATATCTGGAAGCACATCGCGCCTTTCTATCCGGGCGCGAAGTTCGACTGGCGCATCCTTGCCAGCGGTCATGTGGATAAAATGGCGTACGAGCTCGGGGTTCTGGACCAGGCCTTACCGTTCCGGGAACTGAAGGAGCGCAGCCTGATCAACGAGCGGGGGGTAGCGGCCGGGAGCGGCCGGACTTATTCCGCTGCTATCCGCCGCGGCCTGCCCGGCTTCGACTGAATCCCGGTGCTCCGGTCCTAATACGAAAAGGAGAGCCCGGCAAAGGCCCTGTGCCCGAACTGGTCGAAGCGCAGCAGCGTTTCCCCGTAGCCGGACCAGTATTGCGCGTAAAGCGCGAAATTCATGTAGGGCAGCTGCTGCCGGAACTGGAATTCATAGGAGTTCTTGCGCTTGTAGCGGAAAAGAGGCGTTCTTACGTCCAGCTGGTGGTTCTTCAGGCTGCCTCTCCAGAGAAAGTTCCTTACGCTTAGCCCGATCTCTCCCTGGCCCATGTAATCCAGAAACTTGCGGGTGCTGCCGACAGAGCGCAGGTATTCATCCTGGCCGGAATAGCCCGAGGCGCGCCAGAGCCTGATCTGCAGCGAAGCCTTGTCCGCCAGGAAGGAATTGGCGATCTTCAGTTTTTCTTTCGACTCGAGGCCGAATCTGAGCTGGACGTACTGCCTGTTCCAGCTGCGCGACTTGGCTGCGTCCAGCCCGTTAGATTCGTGCTCGAGCAGGCAGACCACGACGTTGCGCAGTTTGAACCTGCCGATATTCAGGAACCTGACCGGATAATCCAGGAAAAACTCGGGGTTATAGTTGCTCTCCTCGAAAGGCATTGAAGCCTTGCCTTTATTCCAGAGCGACTTCTGCGTATACCCGACATACGCCGGGAAGAGATTGTATTTCAGGACATACAGGTTCGGTTCAAGGATGCGGAATTTCATGCTTATCTGGAACTTGACCTGCGCGCGGTTGTCGCCGGGCCACTGGTTAATGGCGAAATAGTTCACTTTGTGCGCGGAAACGGGCCTGTCGGTCTTTTTGCCGAAATACGCGCTTTGAGGCGAGGACTGCTGCTCCCAGGTGGGCAGGGTATTTCTGGGATTGTTAACATCTTCTTGTTCGCTGTCCGGACCCGTCACCGGGGCCGCGGCCGCCGGCGCAGCCCGCGCGGGCAGCCCGCCGGCCGCGAAGAATAACACAAAAAGAAGAGCTGTCGCTGATGTCTTCATAGGAATATGCCTGCGGCGCTCGCCGTAAACTCTGGTTTAACTCAGTGGACGGGGGGGCGAATGAAGGCCAGCAGGTCGGCGTTGAGCCGGTCCCTGTGCGTGTAGGCCAGGCCGTGGGGCGCGCCCGCGTAGACTTTCAGCTCGGCGTTCTTGATCAGCCTGGCTGAAAGCGCGCCGGACGCGCCGAGCGGGACTATCTGATCGTCGTCGCCGTGGATCACAAGCGTCGGCACGTCGATCTTTGCTAGGTCCTCCGTAAAATCCGTCTCGGAGAAAGCCTTGATGCAATCGTAAGTGTTCTTATGGCCCGCCTGCATCCCCTGCAGCCAGAAAGTATCTATCATCCCCCGGGAGACTTTTGAGCCGGGCCTGTTCGCCCCGAAGAACGGGCCGCCGGCCAGGTCCTTGTAGAACTGTGAGCGGTCGCTGACGGAGGCAAGGCGGATATCGTCGAAAGCCTTGAGCGGCAGGCCGCCGGGATTGGCTTTTGTTTTCAGCATCAGCGGCGGGACGGCCGCGATCAGCGCAACCTTGGCCACCCGTTTCGTCCCGTGGCGGCCTATATAGCGGGCTACTTCTCCGCCGCCGGCGGAGAAGCCTGCCAGGACCGCTTCCATAAGGCCGAGAGTCTCCATCAGCTCCGCGAGGTCGTCGGCGTAAGTGTCCATGTCATTGCCGCTCCAGGGCTGGCTTGACCGCCCGTGGCCGCGGCGGTCGTGGGCGATGCAGCGGAAGCCCTTGGAAGACAGGAAAAGCATCTGGGCTTCCCAGCTGTCCGAGTTGAGGGGCCAGCCGTGGCTGAAAACTACGGGCTGCCCAATGCCCCAGTCCTTATAGTATATCTGCGTGCCGTCTTTAGTGACGATAGTGCTCATATAGTTTCCTGCCTTGTCCCCGCGCTATCCAGCGCACCTAAGTTACCGCGGTAAAATCTTTTGACTGCAAGCCTCTCCGGTCAGGAGGTCCTTGCCGAAGAGTTCAATGTATTCGACTTTCGGGCCCAGCAGTCTATCCCGGGCCTGGATGAACATCTTTTCCAGAACGGCCGTCCGGCCGTTTATCGGTACCTCTACGCGCACGTCGGCGCCGGCCTTCTTTACCGCCAGGGGCATCCAGGGGGCGGCCGCCAAGGTAAGCGTGTAGCCGTCCCGCGCGGCGGCGGGCTTGATCCTTATGCCGTAGGCTTTCTTTTTTTCCAGCCAGTTAAGTTTTTTGCGTCGGCCGTCCCCGGCGTGCAGCACCCAGTACGCTATCACGGGCTCTTTGGGGTTCAGTACGCCTTCGGGCGTGAAGTTGGCTTCGTAATGGATCACGTTGGCGTTCTTATTCCTCCCGATCACGAAAAGCGGCCGGGAGTCTTGTTTCGCCGCGGCCACTTTGGTTTTATCGGGGGCCGCCGGCTTTTGTGCGACCGGGGGCGGAACAGGAGCGGCGGCCGGCTTGATCTTAGCCAGGCTCTCGCAGCCCGCGAAAGACAGCGCGGCCAGGGAGGCCAGAATTGAAAACCGCCAAACCATATTTTTCATAGTCTGCGGCGGCCGGGCCGCTCTCCGTAATGTGTCCCGGCTCAACCCCCCGCCGGATGGCGGGGGGCTGCGCCCAGGTCGGCGTCAGCTCAGTTGAAGTAGTACCTGACGCCAAGGCCGGCGTTCAGGTGCAGGCCGCTGTCTTCGGACAGGTGGAGCACCGGTACCACCTCGAGGAAGATCTCTATGGGATTGCGCGGCAGCCAGTAGGCTATACCCGCGACCGCGCGCAGCCCCAGGCCGCTGTGGTTGTGGGAAGAATCACCTATCTGGACGCCGAGTCCCAGGTACCCGGGAAGTTTGCCTTCCGCGGGCTGCGGGAACACGCCCCAACTATGCCATAAGTAGTCGCCATAGACGGCGATGTTGTCGCCGAACCCCAGGCCGAAATCCAGCGCCTGCCCTTCGTTAAGCCAGAGCTTGCCTGTGAGGCCGTTCGGATTTCCGATGATCACGCCCGCCCCGATAGACCCTGAATTCTGGGCCGCCGCAGGGCTTAAACCGGCCGCGAGCAGGCAAACCAGCGTTAATAATATTTTCATTGCAGTTCTCCTTAGATAGGGGTGCTTGCCCCGTTTTCTTTCCCCTATACTTTACTTTTAAGGAGAGTTCTCCGCTATGCGGAATTGTACGCAGGGCTATAGGTAATATCCGGCGGTAACGAATATAAGACTTTCAACGGCTGGAAGTTTTCCCGGCCGCCGTTTTCCGTAATAGTACCTAGCCGGCAGGGCACAATTCCGAATAGATACCGTTTCCGGCAGGGGCTATACTTGTGACATGGCAGATATAGCCGAAAGGAAAACCAGATTTATGCTGCGGGTCAGCCGGTTGTCGGCGGCCCTGGCTTTGCTGACCGGCTCGCTGGTCTGCGCCGGCGTGCTGCTGAGTTCCCAGTACCGCCTTTCCAGGCCCGCGGTGGTAAACGGGAGCGCCAACACGGTTTCGCCGGGCTACAGGGTGGAGACCGGGGTTCTCGGCCAGGCCGTGTCCGGCAGCGCGCAAAGCGCAAGTTATATTATTTCGGGCGCCTTCGTCGAGGTGCCCGCGGCGGTGGCGACACTTTCAGCGCCCAATCTGAACGACGCCTACGTCTATCCCAATCCCTTCAAGCCGAACAGCCCGGGCAGCTTCCAGGCCGCCAAGATAACCTTTAAACACCTGCCGGCGGAAACCAGGATAGAAGTATTCGCGATAACCGGCAGGCGGGTAGCCGAGCTGCACAAGACCGACAGCACGGTGGATTATTACGAATGGAACGCGACGAACAACGACGGGCAAAAACTGGGAAGCGGCGTTTACCTTTACTTCATGACCTCGCCTGACGGCAGCAAGGCTAAAGGTAAATTCGCGGTGATAAGGTGATGACTATCAAGAAAATCCTGACGGCGGCGGCCCTGGGGCTGCTGTGCGTTCCCAACCCGGCTGCCGCGCAGGGCGGGCTGGGTACGAGCGCGTTCCAGTTCCTGCAGATAGGCGTGGGCGCGCGGCCGGCGGCCATGGGCGAGGTTTTTGCGGGCGTGGCCGACGACGTGAACTCGATATACTGGAATCCCGCCGGGCTGGCCGGTATTGACCGCCGGGAGCTTTCCGTGACTCACGCCCTGTGGTTCGGGGGCATTACCTATTCCAACCTGGCTTGCGCCCAGCCCGTGAAGGGCGGTGCCGTAGGCGCGGCGTTCAATGTGCTTAACACGGGAGACATCCAGAAAGCCGATAACACCGGCCTGCGCCTCTCGGACAGCTACAACATGTCGGACGTGATGGGGATAGTTTCCTATGCCCGGGGCTTTGACAAACTGGCGCTGGGCGCGAATCTGAAATTCATCTCCTCGCGCATCGAAGAAGAGACCGCGCACTCTTTTGCCGCCGACGTGGGCGCGCTTTACGGCGGTTTTAAGCCGTGGGGCCGCCGCCTGGGCCTGGGCGTGGCGGTGCAGAATATCGGCACGGGCGCCAGGTACGTGTCGGAAGAACAGTCCCTGCCGGTGACAGTTCGCGCCGGAGGCGCCCTGCAGCTGTCTGAAAATCTGCTGGTCGCGTCCGATCTTAACTACACGGAGAGCGAGATCAACATCCATGCCGGGGCCGAGTACGCCCGCGAGTTCGGCACGGTAGTCCTGGCGGCCAGGGCCGGCTATAAGGGCGACACTATTAAGGAACTGGGCGCGCTGTCGGGCCTGACCGCCGGGCTGGGCCTTAAATGGAGAACTTACCAGATAGATTACGCGTGGAATTCCTTCACTGACCTGGGGACCACTAACCGCATTTCGCTGGGGATAGAGTTCGGGAGAGCGGGACGGTAAATCTTTTTAACGGGATTAAGCGGAGGCAGTTTATGAAACGCAATATGAAAACAATATCTTTGAACGCGGCGCTGATAGCGCTGCTCATGCTTTTGGCGGGCGCTGCAACTTCCGCCCTGGCGGCTGTTCCCGAGCTGATAAACTTCCAGGGAAAGCTTACCGACCCGGCCGGCACCGCGATCACCATTTCCGTCGCGATGGCGTTCAGGTTCTACGCGGCCGCCTCGGGCGGCGCGCCTCTTTGGGCGGAAACCCAGAATGTGACTCCGGACAGTAACGGCATTTACAGCGTTATGCTGGGAATTGTCACTCCTTTCGGGATCCCCTTCTCGAACGCTTACTGGCTGGGGGTGACGGTGGGGGCGGACAGCGAGATGCTGCCCCGCTACCGCGTGGTTTCATCGGCTTACGCTTTATACTCGCTCAACAGCGCTACCGCCGCCTACTCCGTGAACAGCGGCACCGCCGCCTGGGCTGAGGGCGCCGATTGGGCTTCTATAACCAATAAGGTAGCGGCCGGCGCGGCTTCGGATGGCTATCTTACCTCCATAGACTGGAATATTTTCAACGGCAAGCTGTCGGCGAACGGCGACGGCTCGCTGCTGACCGGCATTACCGCGGTACAGTTGAATCTCGGCAATGTGAATAACACCTCGGACGCCGATAAGCCGGTTTCCACGCTGCAGCAGACCGCTCTTGATTTGAAGGCTAACCTGACCGGAGCGATATTCAGCGGGAATATTTCTGCCAACAATTTATCGGGTAGCAATACCGGTGACGATAGTGCCGCGGACATAAAGGCCAAGCTGGGCCCGGCCGGCGTCGGTTCGGACGGGTACCTGACAGCCGCCGACTGGAACGTCTTCAGCGGCAAACTTTCGGCAAGCGGGAATGGTTCCGCGCTGACCGGTCTGACAGCGGGCCAGGTAGGACTTGGCAGTGTGAATAACACTTCCGACGCCGACAAGCCGGTCTCTACGCTGCAGCAGGCCGCGCTTAATCTGAAAGCCGGCCTGGCCGGCGCGATATTCAGCGGGGATATCTCCGCTAATAACCTGTCCGGCATTAACACCGGCGACCAGACCACTGTAAGCGGCAATGCCGGCACAGTTACCAACGGCGTGTATCTTATCGGGGACCAGACCATAGGCGGGATAAAAACTTTCTCGAGCCCCATAGTCGGAAGTGTCAGCGGCAATGCGGGGACCGTGACTACGAACGCCAACCTTACCGGCGTGGTTACAAGCGTCGGCAACGCCACCTCTATCGCCAACAGCGCTATAACCAACGCTATGCTGGCCAACGCGGCCGTGGCTAACCTGTCGGGCACCAATACCGGCGATCAGGTAAATATAACCGGCAATGCCGCGACCGTGACCACGAACGCCAACCTTACCGGCGTGGTAACAAGCGTCGGCAACCTTACTTCTATAGCCAACAGCGCTATTACTAACGCAATGCTGGCTAACGCGGCTGTCGCCAATCTGTCCGGTACCAATACCGGCGACCAGGTTAACATAACCGGCAATGCTGCGACCGTTACTACGAACGCTAACCTTACCGGCGTCGTTACAAGCGTAGGCAACGCTACCTCTATAGCCAACGGCGCCATCACCAACGCTATGCTGTTCAATGGCGCTGTCGCTAATCTCTCGGGCACCAATACCGGGGACCAGACAACAGTAAGCGGCAATGCCGGGACGGTGACCAACGGCGTCTACACCGTCGGCGACCAGACCATCGACGGGATAAAGACCTTCTCCAGCACCATAGTCGGAAGTGTCAGCGGCAATGCGGGAACCGTGACTACTAACGCCAACCTTACCGGCGTGGTGACAAGCGTCGGCAACGCCACCTCTATCGCCAACAGCGCCATCACCAACGCTATGCTGGCCAACGCGGCGGTGGCTAACTTGTCCGGCACCAATAGCGGCGACCAGGTTAATATAACCGGCAATGCGGCAACCGTAACTACGAACGCCAACCTTACCGGCGTGGTAACAAGCGTAGGCAACGCTACATCTATAGCCAACGGCGTCATTACCAACGCTATGCTGTTCAATGGCGCTGTCGCTAATCTCTCGGGCACCAATACCGGGGACCAGACAACAGTAAGCGGCAATGCCGGGACAGTTACCAATGGCGTCTATACCATCGGCGACCAGACCATAGGCGGGATAAAAACCTTCTCCAGCCCCATAGTCGGAAGTGTCAGCGGCAATGCGGCAACCGTGACTACTAACGCCAACCT
>MGUI01000062.1:0-25706 GCA_001799895.1 Elusimicrobia bacterium GWD2_63_28 | reverse complement strand
CTACCTCTATAGCTAACAGCGCCATCACCAATGCGATGCTGGCGAACGCTGCGGTAGCCAATCTGTCCGGTACCAATACCGGCGACCAGGTTAATATAACCGGCAATGCGGCAACCGTAACTACGAACGCCAACCTTACCGGCGTGGTGACAAGCGTAGGCAACGCCACCTCTATAGCTAACAGCGCCATCACCAACGCTATGCTGTTCAACGGCGCTGTCGCTAATCTCTCGGGCACCAATACCGGGGACCAGACAACAGTAAGCGGCAACGCCGGGACAGTTACCAATGGCGTCTATACCATCGGCGACCAGACCATCGACGGGATAAAAACCTTCTCCAGCACCATAGTCGGAAGTGTCAGCGGCAATGCGGCAACCGTGACTACTAACGCCAACCTTACCGGCGTGGTAACAAGCGTAGGCAACGCTACCTCTATAGCCAACAGCGCTATTACTAACGCAATGCTGGCTAACGCGGCTGTCGCCAATCTGTCCGGCACCAATAGCGGCGATCAGACCGATATAACCGGCAATGCCGGCACAGTTACCGATGGCGCATATCTTAGCGCCGATCAGACTTTCACCGGGTTGAATACCTTCAGCTCCGCCGTTACCGCAAAAGGTTACGCGAACTCTTCCCAGTCGATAGTCATCACCAGCGAAACCTCTTTTGCGGCTGACGGGTCAGGCGTCGTCATGATGACCTTCTCAGGCACCGCACCGATCGGCACTATCACCGGCTGCAGTTCCGGAGCGGTGAAGCAAGGGCAACTGGTGGTTTTTGTCGCATCAGCCTGGACGGTCGGGGGAATCAGCTTTACCGACACCACCCCTGCCGCAGCAGCGGCCGACACAATGCTGCTTAACGGAGCGGCGGGAACCTGGACGCCTCCCGCGTCCGCCGCTTGCTTAGGGGCGGCCATTACTTTAATGTGCACTACCGTCAATACGGCCACCCCCGCGGCGCCCAACTATGTAAAGCTCTGGGTCGAGATCGGGCGCTCGCTTAGCGGCGTCTAAAGTTCCGGAATAAAGCTTATTCTCGTCGGGACTTCCGTAATACTACTGAGAAGCGCGGGCAGAATTCCGAATAGATAGCGGACAAACGAAGGGGTTATACTTAAATCACGCCAACCAGGCCGGACCATAAAGAGGTAACTAAAATGAGATCTGCCACGTTAATTCTTAAACTGCACCGCTCGATAGCGGCACTAACCCTGATGGCCGGCCTGACAGGCCCGGCCTATGCGGCAAGTATTGCCTACTCCAGCTTCCTGGGCGGCGCCGGCGCCACCGAAGATCAGGCCTTTGCTATCGCCTTAGACAATAATAGGAACGCCTACGTGACCGGGACCACGAATTCTCCTGATTTCCCGTCAGCGGTGGGAAACCTTGTACAGCCCGCCATTAACGCCGGCTACGACATCTTCGTGACCAAGATTAACCCGGCCGGGACCGCTATAGTGTGGTCCGCCTATCTGGGCGGCGCCACCAATGATACGGGGCTGGGGATAGCCGTGGACGGCCCTTCGGGCAGGGCCTACATAACCGGCTCGGTTACCGGCGGAGTGAACCTTCCGGCGTCTACCGAGATCAAGGGCGCGGCTGCGGGCGGTTCGCCCTTAACCGGCACGAACGCTTTTGTGGTGGGCTTCGCGGCCGACGGCCAATCCACGAATTTCAGGGTTACATTCGGCGGGGATGGGAATGACACCGGCAACGCAATAGCCATCGACTCCTCTGAGAACCTTTATATAGCCGGAACAACTACCGACGCTTCCGTAGTTTCCGGAGCCTACAACCCGGCCACCGCTAATTTCCCGGTCACAGCCGACGCCTCCGCCTGTGCCGGAGCGCGCAGTGTTACAGGGCAGGCTTTCGTGGCGAAGTTCACTTCCGGCGGTGTACAGGTGTATGGAACCTACTTAGGCTGCACCGGCTTCGCTAACGGGCGAGGTATAGCTGTAGACGGCTCAGGCCGGGCTTACGTTACCGGCAACACCGGTGATGGTTTCGCATTTGCCGCTATCACCGGCGCTTTTAAGCCCAC
The DNA here is from genome assembly GCA_001799895.1 of Elusimicrobia bacterium GWD2_63_28. Classification (GTDB taxonomy): domain Bacteria; phylum Elusimicrobiota; class Elusimicrobia; order Elusimicrobiales; family UBA9959; genus UBA9959. The sequence goes on along the minus strand of MGUI01000062.1, from coordinate 23,654 downwards.
GTGGGGCGGGGGCAGCGGAGAAGGCGACGCTTTCATGGCCAGGCTGCTCGCCAACGGGTCCAGCTTCGACTATAAGACCTACGTCGGCGGCGCCAACGACGACCAGGGCAATTCCATAGCGGTGGACAGCCTGAACGACGCTTACATAACGGGCTACACGTATTCCGCGGACTTCCCCGACAACTCTGTCGCCTTTCCCACTGTTCCGGGCCTGGGCGGGGGGCGGACCACGATGTCGACCGGCCCCGACGCTTTCGTGTTTAAGCTTCGCATTGGCAACGGCGGCGGGCACAGCGACGGCGTGTACGCGACCTACCTGGGCGGCAATACCGATGACCGGGGCACCGGTATCGCGGTGGACAGCTCTTTCAACGCCTATGTGGCCGGCCATACAACCTCCGGCGACTTTCCCAGCGTCGGCGCTAATCCGTCGGCAGGGCAGAGTACCTTCATCGGGTCGCCGGAAGCGTTCGTGACGGTAGTGAGCAATACGGGCGGCCCCCTGGGGTTCTCTACCTGGCTGGGCGGCACCGGCCCTACCAGAGGGCAGGGGCTCGCCCTGGACAGCCTTAAGAATATTTATGTCACCGGCTATACCGGCTCGCTTGCCGGAACTTTCCCCCTGGTGGCGGGCGGGTTCCAGCAGACTCGCGGAACGGGCACGAATACCGCCTTTGTCACTAAGTTCGGCCCGGTCTCGTTCCCGGTGGTGGAAGACTTGTGCGGGCCTGGCTACTTCTTTCCCTCGCCGGCCAAAGGGGCCACCGGCAACTTCAGATACTGCATGGCCGCGGCCGGCAAGGCCAAGATCCGGGTCTACAATGTGATCGGCGACCTGGTGGCCAAGGTGGAAGAGTCCAAGGCGGCGGGCAGCCAGACTTCCCCGCTCAATACCGGCAGGCTCGCGCCTGGCGTGTACCTCTACCTCCTGGAAAGGAACTATGACAACGGAATTTCCAAGGTTTCTGACGTTAAGAAGTTCGTGGTGCAGCATTAATATCGGCGGGAGAATTTAAATGAAAATATCATCAATCGGCATAGGTTTAGTTTCCGCCGCCCTGCTCTGCGGGCCGGCGGCGGCCGTGGAAACCGATTACGCGGCCGGCACCAAGGCTTTACCCCTGCAGCAGGCGGGGGGGACGGCCAGGGCTATGGCCATGGGTTCGGCCGTGGTAGCTGTGCCGCAAGGCTCGGCCTCCCTGCTCTGGAACCCGGCCGGCCTGAGCCGGCTGGGCTGCGCTGAAGCCGGTCTTCACCACAACAGCGGCCTCGGCGACACTATACAGGAGACCGTCATAGTCGGACTGCCCCTGGGAGAAGTAAAAGACGAGTGTAAAGGCGGGGCCCTGGGCGGCATCGCCGCCTCTCTTGGCTACGTTACCTATGGCAGTTTTACCGGCATGGACGCCAATGAAGTCCCGACCGGGGACTACCACGCCGGGGATTTTTCCGGCAGCCTTGGCTGGGGTATTGAACTGCTGCCCGGCTTTTCCGGCGGTATCGTACTGAAAGGCAACCAGTCTCGCTTCGCCTTCAGGAGCTACAACGCCTTTACCACGGACCTGGGCTTATTATATGCCCTGTTCCCCAACTTGGACCTGGGCCTGACCTATTCCAACGTGAATTTAGGCAGCAAGATAGGCGGAAGCCAGCTCGCTTCGGGCCTGCGCCTGGGCGCGTCCTGGACCCTGGACAAGCGGCTGCTCCTGGCGGCTTCAGGGGAGCTGCAGAACAGCGCCATGGACCGCGTCCAGCTGGGCGCCGAATACCTGGTGGGGGACATAGAAAAGAAAGTTGATATCCTGGCCCTCCGGGGCGGCTACCAAATTAATTTCCCCGATCCCCAGCTGAAAGGCCTGGACGGCTTCAGCATGGGCCTGGGCTATACCTTTACCCGCTCCATGGCGCTGGACTACGCCATGGTCTCAGCCGGAGAGCTGGGGTCTTCACACCGGCTCAGCCTGACCGTTAAGTTCAATTGCCCGGAAAAGGCCGGCTCTGGCAGGAACGTGAAGTAGAAGAAGTTTCTCGTCGTGAAAAACGGCCGTACGTAGTTCGCCCCGCCCCGGGACTACCGTAAAACTACTGAGAGCGGCGGGCAGAACTCCGAATAGATAGTGAACAAGCGAAGGGCTATACTTAAAACAAGCCACAATGGCGGACCGGTACAAAGAGGACAATAAAATGAGACTCATCACTTGGTTTCTTCAAATGGGCAGGCTGCTCGTAGCAATGACCCTGGTGGTCGGGCCTTCAAGCCCCGCCTTCGCCGGGTTCGATATGACACCTGCGTCCTCTAATAAGGATGCGGCCGCGGTACAACCGACCAGAGCTATATCGGCGCAGGCCGCCCAGTCCCGGGTCACCCACAGCGCCCTGAAGGTCCCCATGTACTTCGAGGCCAACAAGGGCCAGACCGACGCTTCGGTGAAGTTCTTTACCCGCGCCGCCGGCTACAACCTCTACCTGACCGCTTCGGAAGCCGTCACCGTGCTGCGCAGGGCCGAGGCCGATAAGACTAAGGCGCCGCTTGTGCTGCGCATGAAACTGAAGGGCGCCAATCCCAACCCCTCGGTCAAGGGCCAGGGCATTCTGCCCGGCCGCACCAGCTATTTCCTGGGCAGCGACAGCTCGAAATGGCAGACCGGAGTGAGGCAGTATTCCAGGGTTAATTTTTCCCAGGTCTACCCCGGCATCGACATGGTCTACCGCTTCGACAAGGGCAATGTGGAATATGACTTTATAGTCGCCCCCGGAGCCAACCCCGGGCGCATCCTCATGGGTTTCAAAGGCGCTAAGGGCATGCGCCTTGACCCCAAAGGCAACCTGGTCCTCAATGTAGAGGGCGGGGAGCTGACCTACAAAGCCCCCAAACTGTACCAGACCCTGGGCACCAAGCGGGTTTCGGTGAAAGGGCGTTTCGTGCTTGCGTCTAATAACAATGTCCGCTTCGAAGTCGGCAACTATATAAAGAGCAAAGAGCTTGTCATAGACCCCGAGATCATGTACGGAACGTACCTCGGCGGCAACGTCGACGATGAGATCACTGCGATAGCGGTGGACGCGACGCAGCAGGCTTATGTGACCGGCTGGGCGAACTCGGCCATGACCGGTGTCGGCGGCTTTCCCGCTTCTACCAATGCGGTTTCAGCCCCCGGCCCTGACAACGGCGCGCGGGACGTTTTCGTGGCGAAGCTCAGCGCTGACGGGGCTACCGTTATGTGGCTGGCCTGGCTGGGCGGCGCTCTTGCCGAACAAGCCAATGGCATCGCGTTGGATAATTCCAGCGCCAGCACGCCTAATGTCTTTATCACCGGCGTGACCCAGTCGGCCGGCCTCGGCACCTCTTTCCCGGTAACCGCGCCGGCGCTGCAGACCTGCGACGTCAATACCGGCTCGCTGGCCTTCGTGGCGCAGTTGCAGCAGCCGTCGGATATTCCCGCCCTGGTCTACTCTACCTGTTGGGGCGGCGTCAGCGGCATCCTTACCAACACCGCCAATGCGATCGCGGTGGATTCGCTGGGCGCGGCCTATATAACCGGCACTACGTTCGCTACCAACTTCCCCATCAGCGCCGGGATTGCCGCTCCTTATAATACTATGGGCGCGGCCTCCGAGGCCGCCTTCGTGGTAAAGTTCGCTCCCCTCGGGGCTTCGGTGGCGTATTCGATGCTCCTCGGGACCTCGGACACGGTCACTAACTCGAACGCGATAGCAGTTGACGCGCTGGGGCAGGCCTGGGTGGCCGGCAAAACCACTTCGGATACCTGGCCGGCTGCGGCCCTCTCGGGCCATTTCTCCGAACTGAGAACCGCGGGGGTAAACCCCGATGCGTTCGTGGCGCAGGTCCACTCTGCCGGTACCTCGCTGCTTTACGCGACTTACATCAACGGCAATGTCTCGGAAGAAGCTATGGCTATCACCTTGAACAACAACGGCGCGGCGCCCTACCACGTATTCGTGGCCGGGTGGACCGATTCCGGCACCGACTTCCCCTCCACCGCCTACTTGCTGCTTCCTCTTGCGACGCGCGCCGCCGTCTATCAGAAGACCCTGCAGGGCGCCGAAGACGCGTTCATCTTCAGGCTCAATCCCTTCGAAGTAGCCGCGGACCGGTCGCTGGAGATGGTGTACGCCACTCACGTGGGCGCCGCCAGCGGTTCGGAGCGCGCGCGCTCCCTGGCATTGGACTCCCGCGAAGACGCTTACATCGCGGGCTGGACCCGGTCGGCCAACTGGGCTGTCGCCGGGAACGATACCCTGGTGGACTGCTCTCTCCCCTGCGTAAGCCGGAACATTACGGGCGCAGTAGAGACGAACACCTCTTCTGACCAGGCGGCCTTCGTGGCAGCCATAGGTCCCGCCGGACTTACCCGCCCCTTCTTCTCTTACATGGGCGGTTCTCCCGGCACGTTCGACAAGCAGAGGGCCAACGGCATTGTTATAGACTCGCTCCATAACATCTATGTGGCGGGTATCACGCCCTCGAACCTCTTCCCGGCCACGGACGGCTCGGTGATGGACGGTTCCGCCGGGACCGAACTGCTCAACGGTACCGGGACAGAGAACGCCACCGACGGCTTCGTTACGAAGATCGCCCCGGTCCTGGCGTTCGGCGCCCCGCTGGTGCCGGCTAACGCGTGCACGATAACCAGCATCACCCCCAGCTCCGGCTTCACCGTCGGCGGGGACACGGTTACCATAGTAGGTACTGACCTCTATGGCTTCACCAACAGCAGCGTGACCTTCGACACCGTAGGCGTCTCGTCCTTCACGATGTACGCCTCCTCCACCTCGCTCACCGCGGTGGTGCCCAGGCATCCCCTCGTCGGGACGCTGGCGGACGGGCTGGTCTCCTTCAGGCTGACCAACTCCACCGGCACCTGCTCGGTGAACTATACCTACAACGCGGTGGTGCCCAGCTGCACGATCAGCGGCATCAGCCCGCTTTCCGGGGACTCGGCCGGCGGCACGTCTGTGGCCGTCACCGGCACGAACTTCTTCGGCCTCGCCCTCGCTTCGGACGTCATGTTCGGCGCGGATAACGCCGCCAGCTACGCTGTGAACGTGGGCTCTACCGTGGTGACCGCGGTCTCGCCCAGGCACCCCCTCGTAGGGGCTCTTACGGCGGGTTCGGTCTTCATCACGCTCGTGACCAGCAGCGGTACCTGTACGGTGCCTTATACCTACGTGCTGGCCGTGCCCGCGTGCGGAGCCGACTTCTTCTACCCCTCGCCGGCTACCGGCGCGGTGGGGACGTTCGCCTACTGCATGGCCCTGCCGGGTATCGCCACCATCAAGATCTACAACGTGATGGGCGACCTGGTGGCCAAGCTGGAAGACTCCAAAGCGGTGGGCAACCAGACCTCGGTGCTGAATACGGCCAGGCTGGCCCCGGGCGTCTACCTCTACCGTCTTGAAAAAGACTATGGTGGCTCTAATTCCACCACCTCGAAAGTGAAGAAGTTCGTGGTCAGGCATTAAGCGGCGCGGTATACTAGGAGAATTTCTATGAAAATATTATCTATAGGAACCGGGTTTATCTGCGCCGCGCTGCTCTGCGGCACAGCCTCGGCCGGCGAGACCGACTACGACGCCGGCACCCAGGCCCTGCCCCTGCAGCAGGCGGGCGGCACGGCCAGGGCCACGGCCATGGGGTCGGCGGTAGTAGCGCTCGACCAGGGGTCAGCTTCCCTGCTGTGGAATCCGGCCGCGCTGAGCCGGATCAAATGCACGGAACTCGGGCTGCACCACAATACCGGGCTCGGCGGCTTCAGCCAGGAGATAGCCGTCCTCGGCATGCCGCTGGGCAAGGCCAAGAAGGAGTGCAACGGCAAGGAATGCAACGGGGGCAGCCTGGGCGGTATCGCCGCCTCCTTCGGCTACGTCGACTACGGCAATTTCGACGGCAGGGATGACGCCGGGCTCCAGATAGCGGATTACCAGGCCAAGAACTTCTCCGGCAGCGTGGGCTGGGGCGGTAAATTGCTGCCCTTCTTCGCCGGCGGCGTCGCCGTGAAGGTAAACCAGGCGCAGTTCCCGGGAAAGAACTATTACAGCTACGCGGCTGACCTGGGCGTCTTATGGAATGTGTTCAGAGCCCTGGATTTGGGCCTGACATATTCCAACATCAACCTGGGCAGCAAGGTGGGCGGCAGCCAGCTGGTTTCAGGCCTGCGCCTGGGAGCGGCCTGGACCGTGGACAAGCACCTCATCCTGGCGGCTTCCGGAGAGGTCCAGAACGACGCGATGAACCGCATACAGGTGGGCACGGAATACCTGATCGGCAACGTCGATAACAAAAGGAACGTCCTGGCCCTCCGCGCCGGTTACCAGGTCAACTATCCCGACCCCCAGCTGAGCGGCCTGACGGGCCTTACGCTGGGCCTGGGCTATACCTTAAGCCGCACCGCGGCCCTGGACTACGCCATGGTGCCTTCGGGCGACCTGGGGGCCTCTCATAAGGTGAGCCTCACCTTCAAGTTCGACTGCCCGAAAAAAAGGCAGCCCCTAGTGGCCGTGGCCATAGTAGAGACTCCGAAGGAGCCGGTCCGGTTCGTCGGAGCCGGCCCCAAGCACGCACCCGCGCCGGCACCCGCGCCCGCGCCCGTCGTGATCAAGTGGATCGAACTTGACGACTCGCATTTCTCGTTCGACTCGGCGGAGCTCAGGCCCCAGGGCATGGCTGCGCTGCGGGAAAACGCGCAGCTGCTGAAGGATAACCCGACGCGCGATGTCCGCGTGGCGGGCTTCGCCTCCGCGAGCGGCACTGAAAAATACAACCAGCTCTTGAGCGAGAGGCGGGCGGCCGCGGTCTCGGAATTCCTGGTCAATGAAGGCATCGCGCCGGAACGCATCACCACGGTAGGCTACGGCGAGCTGCGCCCGGTCGAGTATGAAGAGAACCCCGACCTGGTGCACACCGACGCCGCCAAGGCCAACAGGCGCGTGGAATTCACGCTGCCTCCCCCGGCCAAATAGTCCGACGTAATTTGGGGGGCCGCGCTCCCGCCTGGCGGTGGGGGCGCGGCTTATTTAAACGGCAGCAGTAAGGATAAAATATGACAAAAACGGAAACGCTGATAGAGGCAGGCCTCGGGCTCGCCGCCCTGGCCGCGCTCGGCACCTACTTCCTGTACGGCAAAAAAAACGAGCCGAACCGCGAAAAGATCTCGGGCTGGATGCTTAAGCTGAAAGGTGAGGTTCTGGAAAAAGTGGAAGAGGTGAAGGCGCTTAACGAGCAGGAGTATTACAATATCGTTGACGAGGTGGCCGGGCGCTACGCCCTGCTGCGCAAAGTAGGCGTAGAGGAGCTGAACCGCTTGACCATGGACCTCAAGGGCGCCTGGGCGCATTTGGGCAAAGAACTGATGCGGTAACAGTCCCCCGCAGGACGTTCTGAAACCAGGGGGGCGGGTATGTCGAAAGGCGGCCGCCCCCTTGTTCTTTGGAAAATATAAAGCGTTAAGGTCCGGTCCGCCGGGTATATACCTATGAATATCAGAAGGCTCCGGGGGGTGCGGGTCTACCTCATTTTACTGGCTGTTCTGACGGCCGGTCTGATCATAAAGGAGATAGCCGTTCCCGCGCTGGTGCGCAGCCGGCTCATTTCGGCCGTTCAGGACGGCTGTAAAACCTGCGGGCTTTCTCTCAACCGTGTTCACATCTCGCTGGTGCCCCTTGCCCTGAGCAGCCGCAGCGTCGGCTTCAGCTGGGGCGAGCCGGGGGCGACCGTTATCAATTTTGAAGCTGAACGCGTTTATGTCCCGTTTTCGCTTCTCCCGCTGCTCAAAAAACGCCTCCGCGCCGGCCGGATAGAGATAACGCGGCCCGTGGTCACAGTAACGGAAGGGGATCTTTTTGCTTCTTCGGCCTGCGCGGCCGGTTCAGCGCGCCATACTGATCTCGAAATAGAGGGCATAGAAGTAAAAGAGGGCTCCTTCCTTTATCACCTGGAACATGCCGGGCGGACGGGCAGCCTGAAAGTATCCGGGATCAGCGCGGACGCCGGGCCAGCCGGCAGTTCGGCCCGGCTGCGCGGCAAAGAGGCGGAGGTCAGCGTGGACGGCCTGCTGGCGGAATCCGGAAAATTCCGTCTGAAGGTCAAGGCCAGGCTCTTCGCGGCCCCGGACGCGGACGTTGAATTAAGTATCGCGGAGCAGGATCTCTCCGCCCTGAACCCGCTCCTGGGGGCGAGTGACGGCCTCAAATTGCGCGGGCAACTCATCGAGGCCCGCTGCTCGGCGGCGATCCGCGGCGCGAACCTTAAGTCTTCGGTTTATGCCCGCTACCGCGGGCTTGGGATCGAGATTAAAAAGAACGACGAGCGGAGCGCTCTCTCGGCTTTCTTCCAGAATTTACTGGCCCCGCTCATGGCGGGCAAACAGAACGCGGACGGCGGGAAGCATGACCGCACGGGAACCGCGGAATTGGAGCGAAAGCCGGGCGAGACGCTGGTCAGTTTCACTTTGAGAGGAATGAAAGAAGCCGCGCTGCAGGTTTCCTCACAGGCGCGCTGAGCTACTGTCGGCAGCGGGAGGACTATATGAAGCATAAAATACTGATAGTGGACGATTCCGATAATATACGCGTGACGGTCCGGGTGGCGTTCCAGGGCGACTATACCGTTATAGCCGCAGCCGACGGGCACGCGGCGGTGGAACTGGTCAAGAAGGAGCGGCCTGATTTTGTTTTCCTCGACATCGACATGCCCGGGCTGGGCGGGGTTGAGGCGCTAAAACTCATGAAAGAGTCGGGCGTCCCCTGCATAATCTGGATGCTTACCGGCGTTGAGGACCTTGCTGTCGTGAAGAAGACCCTCGATATGGGCGCGGCCGGCTACATCACAAAGCCGTTCGAAGTCGAGAGTTTGAGGCGCGTGGTCCTGAACGCTGTCGTAGACCTTGAAGGAGGGGAAAAATCCTCCGACAAGCCTTGGACGGTAAAGAAAAACCAGGCTGAGCCGGGATCTTGAGAGGCTTCCGGGAGCGTAGGGATATTATTATGAACCGGGCCCAAACCAGTGTAAGATTACAGTCCCGGCTGCCGGGCTACCGGGCCTTGCTTGGGCAGACCTTCAAGGCCTGGTTTGACGACAAAGGGCCCCGCCTGGGGGCAGCGCTGGCCTATTACGCGCTGTTTTCCCTGGCGCCGATGCTGCTGATAGCCGTTACCGTAGCGGGGTCTGTTTTCGGCGATGTCTCCGCCCAGGAAGAGGTAGTTAAGCAGGTCGGCTACTATGTGGGGGCCCAGGGCGCGCAGGCGGTCAGGAGCCTTATGGGGCCGGTGGCGGCCGCCAAAGGCGGGGCGGGGGCGGCAATTCTCAGCGTGGTCCTGATGCTCTTTACCTCCTCGCTCCTGGTGAGTGAGCTGCAGTCCGCACTAAATGAAATCTGGAAGGCTGAGGCGCCACCCCGGCCCTGGCTGGCCTTGGTGCGCCGGCAGGTTGTAGCGCTTGGGTTCGTGATCGGCTCCGGTTTCCTGCTGCTGCTGTCGCTGATCTCCAGCGCGCTAGTTTCCACGCTGGGCAAGTACATGAGTTCGCGGCTGCCAATGCCTGAGACCGCCCTGCACGCAGCGGACTTTATAATGTCTTTCGGGATCGTTACACTGCTGCTGGCGATGATCTATAAGTACCTGCCCGATACCCGCATTGCCTGGCGGGACGTCTGGACGGGCGCTGGCGCAACTTCCGTCCTGCTTGTCCTGGGCAACCTGGTCATCGGCAGCTTCCTCGCTAAAAGAGACCTCACCTCGGCTTTCGGCGCCGCGGGCTCGCTGCTCCTGGTGGCGGTCTGGATCTTCTACGGGGCGCAGCTGCTGTATTTAGGGGCTGAATTCACCCATGCCCACGCCGCCCGCAGAAAGGCCGAGGCCCGCGGGCGTTAAACGCCGCGGGTCTAGCGGGAAACAACTCTTCTGTTCTGTCCGCTTTTACTCCCTGTCGCCGCTGGCCGCCTTTTTAGAGGCCGCCTCTTTCCTCTCCTTGCCGCCGCCCATCGCCTCACCCGGCTCTTGAAGCCTGGAGACCCGCTTCACGCGCGTCACTCCCTCTTGGCTCTTAACCTTCAGGTCAGCGGACGCCAGCCCCGCAGCCGCGGAACTGACGGAAGCCGCCGGAGCCGTCGCGCCGGCAGTGACCGGGAGCCCAAGGAGGGCGGCTATGGCCGCGAGTTTAAGTAAGGTGCTGAAATTCATGGTTTTCATAATGTCTTCCGCCTATGTTAATAGTATACGGCCCGGGCCTGCGAAAAACCTCGTGAGGGCCTCAAATAAACCTCAGATATGGCACCGCGGGTTTTACTGATACGACGGGGGATTACTCCGCATATCGGCCGCGGGCCCGTTAAGGGTACGCTATGGATAATATGCGGGCGGAAGATCCGCCGGGAGATAAATCAATGAAAATCATACTAGCCCTGGTTTGCGTGTTTGCGGCGGCAAGCGCCGGCGCCGAACCGCCGCAGGAAGCTGGCAGCCCCGAGGTTTGGAAATTCAGTTCCTCGTTCAACTATGACACCGGCAAATACGGCACGCCGGACCGCACTAATTCGGTCTATATTCCCTTCACGCTCAAGCGCTACTTTGCGGACGGAGATCTGTCCGTAACTGTGCCGTACCTGCGTCAGAGTTCCACGGGGCAGGTGACCTGGGTGGGCGGCAAACCGGTGCGGGTGGACAAGGCGCCGCGCGCCGCCGCGGCGTCATCCGAGTCCGGTCTCGGGGATATAATGCTGCGCGGCACCTACGCTCTCATGCGGGAAGGCCAGAAGGCTTTCGACCTGGGACTGGCCGGCAGGATCAAACTGCCTACTGCCGAAGAGAATAAGGGGCTGGGCACCGGTGAAATGGACGGCGGGGCGGGCCTTGAGTTCGCCAAAGAAATAAACGCCGGCTGGACCCTGCTCGCTGACGCTTACTACACGATCATAGGCGATCCCGAAGGCGTGGACTACAACAACCAGCTGGCACTGGACCTGGGCTTTTATAAAGCGCTGAACGAAGACCTTGGCCTTACCGTGATTTACGAGACCCAGAGCGCCATAGGCGACGGGGGCGCGGACCCGCGCAGCGTAAGCGGCACGCTTTCGTACGCCGCGTCTGCCGGGCTGCGGTTCACGGGAGGGCTCACGCTCGGCCTGTCCGACGGCAGCCCCGACGCGGGGCTGAGCGCGGGCTTCAGCCGTAAGTTTTAGCGAAAATGTTCAGGACGGGTAGATAAGGAGAAAAGATGAAAAACAATAAACTGCAGCTGATGCTCGCGGGGCTCTTCCTCTGCGCGGCGGCCATGCCCGCTCTCGCCCAGGAAAAGACCAGGGAAGAGAAGAAGCTGGAGTCCAAGGCCGCTGAGCTGGACAAAAGCGCGCTTAAGCCCGAAGGGCAGCAGCGCGTGAACGACAGGATCAAAGCGGAGTTTGCCGTGGACGACGCCCGCGTGCAGGCCCTGCGCGACAAGAAGATGGGCTACGGCGGGATCTCCATAGCGCTGGGCCTGGCCCAGGGCCTGCCCGGGGGCATCACCGACGCCAATGTCGACAAGGTAATGGCGCTGCGCCAGGGTCCGCCCGTTATGGGCTGGGGCAAAATAGCCAAAGAGCTCGGCCTGAAGCTCGGGCCGGTGCAGAGCAGGGTTCACAAAATGTCCGCCGAAATTAAAAAAGCTAAAAAAGCCGAAGGCAAGAAAGACATGAAGGAAGTGAAGGGCGAGAGGTCCGGCAAGACTGAGAAAATGGCTCGGCCGGAGAATCCCGGTAAGAGCGGCAGCCGCTAAACAGCCGGTATACAATCAGGATCCGGGGACAGCGGACGCTTTTGATCCCAGCCGGGACCTTAAGCCCGCTGTCCCCTTTTTGCGGCCGGCCGGGCCGCGTAATTTTACCCTCATCGGCGCGTATTAATCCGCATTGTCCGGGGCCGGCGCTGGAGGGTAAACTATTTAAAGGAGATCGATGCGGGTAGAGCTACGCATCGCCAGGTCCTTATGCGCTATCTGTTCATAATACTCTGCCTGTACGCGGCGCCGCTGTCGGCGGCCCCGCGCGAGGCTCTCCGCCTGCCCGCGGGGCTTATCATCTCCTCGATAACGATCGATACCCACAACGTGTTCGAAACTGAGATACCCGCGGAAAACAAGCTGCTCTACCGGGCGGCCAACCGCGTCCACCGCATTACGCGCGAGCCGGTGATCCTGCGGGAACTGCTCTTCGAGGTCGGGGACCGGTACAATGCCTCCCTGGTAGCGGAGACAGAACGCAATCTCCGCGCCCTGTCCTTCGTCCGGCGCGCCAACATAGAAGCCGCGGTCAATAAAAACGGCACGGTGGACGTGATAGTGCACACCTACGACTCCTGGACGCTGGAAGTGGTGGCGAACTACAAGCGCGCCGGCGGCGCCACGAGCATCAAAGCGGGGCTGGCCGAGGGCAATATCCTGGGCCTGGCTAAATCGGGTTCCGCCGTCTACAGCAACGACTGGGGGGACGCCTCCATGGACCTGCGTTACAAAGACCGGCAGTTCCTGCATTACAAACGGATGCAGTACGCTATGGCCGTCCGGACAGCCCGGGGCAGCCGAAGCCTGTCGCTGACTTTGGACCGTCCTTTCTACGCCTCTATCGCGCGCTCGGCCATGGGGGGCAGCGTCACCTACGCCGCCGCGCCGGCCGGCGAGTACACGCGGCAGGTGGTGGAGGCCGGTGTGAATTACGGTATCTCGATGAAGCCCTCCACCGAGAGAACGCGGCGCGTAAAATTCGCGGTCCTGGCCCACCGCTCCGAGTCCAGCGGCCCCGTACCAGACCGGGACCGGTCGGTTATCTTCCAGGCCGGCGCTGAATGGTCGGAACTGGATTTCCTGACGGTGAGGCGTATACGCAAATTTACCCACGACGAGGACTATAACCTGGGGCTGGAGGTTTTTCCCACTGTCGGAGTGGCTCCGGCTATCCGCGCCCTCGGGACCACCCAGACCCAGCTGCTGCCCAGCCTGGAGGTCCGCAAGGGCTATACCTGGGGGCGGCAGCTGCTTTTTTTAAGTTCAAAATACAGCTCCAAGTTCGCCAACGGCTACAACAGCGGCATCCTCACCTCCTTCGACGCGGCGTATTTCCTGCGCGGCCTCAGGTACCAGACGCTGGGCTTCCATCTCGGCCTGGACCATGGCAGACGGCTTGACCCCCTCGCGCCGCTGGTCCTGGGCGAGTTCAACGGGCTGCGCGGTTACGGCGTGGGCCAGTTCACGGGCAGCCGCCGCTTTCTTCTCAACATCGAGGACCGCGTCTATGTCTGGGACGACCTTATAAACCTGATGGACATCGGGGCGGTAGTTTTCTTCGATTCCGGCTATGTCTGGCCCGCTTCGGGCCCGGTAAAGATCGGGGATCTCAAGAACAGCATCGGCATTGGCTTGCGCGTGGCGCCGTCGCGCTCTTCCGGAAACAGCCCCGCGCGCATAGACCTGGCCCGCGCGCTCAACGGCAGCCCGGGCCGGCCGCGCTGGTCGCTGTCGATCCTGGGGGGGCAGGCTTTCTGAATATGAACAAGAAAAGACTTCTCATGCTGGTGCTCGCCGCCCTTGCGCTCGCCGCGGCGCTTACGCTGCTGCTGGCGCCGCGGGAAGGCCGCAGGTATGGCAGGACCCCGCCCGCCCCCGACGACGCCTTTGTAGGGCCTCCAGGGCCCTCTGCCGCCGATATAGCGGCGGAGCGGAAGGTCAGGGCGGATGCGGCCGCGGCGGCCGCCCTGAAGGCAGCCGAGGCCGCGAAGCAGGGGCAGCGACGCAAAAAGAGGGTCTCGCGGCTGCGGGAGCCTGGGGACGCGATGGGCGGCGGAGTCAGGTTAACCTTGACGGACAAAAGGCCCGCCCTTATCAAAAAGAAGTGAGACGGCGCGCCTATTTTAGTGGCGGGGAAGGGTAAGGAGAGAATATGAAAAACCTGGAACTGCGGCTGATCTTCGCGGGGGTCTTCCTGTTTACGGCGGGGTCTTCCGTTTTTGCTCTTGGCAGATCTGCGGAGGAGAAGAAACTGGAGGCCAGCGCCGCGGAACTGGATAAAAACCATTCCGAGGGGCAGCAGCGCGTCGCCGACAAGATCTGCGCCGAGTTCGGGGTGAGTAACGGCCTGGTGATAGGCCTGCGCTTCAGGAAAATGGGCGATGGCGAGATCGCCATTGCGCTGGCCTTGGCCCAGGGGCTGCACCGCATCATTAAGGACGAAGACCTGCGCAGGATCGTGAGGCTGCGCCAGGGGCCTCCTGTCATGGGCTGGGGCAGGGTAGCCGGGAAGCTCGGGCTGAAACTGGGCCCGGTGATAAGCAAAGTGGAAAAACTTTCCTCGAAGGTCCGCGACCAGGAAACGAGCGACAAAGCCGAGGAAGCCGGAAAAGTAAAAGAAGAAAAAGAGAAGGCAGCGGAAATGGCAGAGAAGATGAAGCGGCCCGGAACGACCGTGAAAGAGGGCATGATGTCCCTGTCCCGGCAATAAAATAGAGGGGCGGCGAAAGGACAGGCGAGAATAATGTCCGATAACAGCTGTAAACGACAAGCGACCGGGCCCCTCGCGGGTTCGCGCCTCCGCGCGCTCCTATCCGTGCTTCTTCTTTTTTCGGCCGTCGCGGGCCTGGCGGCGGGGGCCTCAGCCGCAGGCGGGCCGCCGCGTCTCTCCGCGCAGGGGGAAAGCGAACTGCTGGGCCTGGTGGCCGGGGGGCGGCTGGAGACGCTTCAGGAGCCCGGGTTCGGCGGCTACCAGTCGGAAATAGGCGAATTCTACCGGGCGGGGGGCTACGCCCTGAACTGGGTGCGCAACTACGAACCCACGGCGAAGGCCCGGGCCGTCATCAAGCGGCTGCAGGCCGCCGGCAACGAGGGCCTTCTGGCGCAGGACTACGACAGCCCCCTGTGGGCGGGCCGCCTGGCGGAGTTGCGCCTGCCCGGCCGCGTTCCCTCTGAGTCCCAGCTGCTCCGCTTCGACCTTGCGCTCACCGTCTGCGCGATGCGCTATATCCTGGACCTGCACCTTGGCCGCATCAACCCGCGGCCTTTCCAGGCCACCCTGGAAGTGGGAACGGATGTCCGCGGCCCGTCTGATTTTCTCTGGAAACGGATTGTGTCCGCGGCGGACCTGGCCGCGGCGTTCAGCGCTCTGGAACCGCAATTCCCCTCTTATCGCCGCCTGGTCGGGGCCGTGCAGCGCTACAAGGAGCTGGCCCGCGGGGACGATGGGGAGAAACTGCCCGCTTCGGTGTTCCCGGTCAAGCCCGGAGACAGCTACACGGGCGTGAAGCGCCTGGCGCGCCTGCTGGAGCTGGTAGGCGACCTCTCGCCGCGGGCGTCTTCGGGCGGGGAAGTGTATAGAGGCCGGCTCGTGGGCGCCGTGAAGCGTTTTCAGCGGCGGCACGGCTTAAACCCCGACGGGATACTGGGCGAACGGACGCTCAGCCAGCTCAACACTCCGCTGGCTCTGCGCCTGCGCCAGCTTCAACTTACCCTTGAACGCTGGCGCTGGCTGCCGCACCGCTTTTCCCGGGAGCCCATTTTGGTCAATATCCCGGAATTCCGGCTTTACCCCGGAGGCGCGCCTTCGCAGAAAGTAGTGGTCGGCATAGCCTTTGAGCACGAAACCCCGGTTTTTGTGAGCCAACTGACAGAGGTGGTGTTCAGGCCGCCCTGGACCGTGCCAATGAGCATCCAGCTTTCGGAGCTGGTGCCGAAGATAGAGGGCACCCCCGCCTACCTGGCGGGCAACGACCTGGAGGTGATAGACGGGGGTGAGGTCCTGGTCAGTTCGGGAACGGTCAGCGCGGAGATCCTCGCCGGGCTGCGCGAGGGGAGGCTTTACCTCCGGCAAAGGCCCGGACCCAACAATTCCCTGGGCCTGGTGAAATTCCATATGCCCAACGCCCACAGCGTCTATCTCCACGGTACCCCGTCCAGCTGGGGCTTCAGGATATCTGAGCGGGACCTGAGCCACGGCTGTATAAGGGTGGAAAACCCCGAGGCGCTGGCGGCCTGGGTCCTGCGCGACCGGCCCGAATGGACGCCCGCGCTGATCCGGGCCGCGATGGACGGGACGGAGACGGTTACGGTAAAACTGAACGAGCCTATCCCCGTACTCCTTCAGTACGGCACGGCGTCGGTAAAGGAAGGCGGGGAAGTAAACTTTTTCGAGGATATCTACAACCGCGACGCGGCCGAGGGAGCCGCTTTCGAGGAGAGGGCGCGCGGCGGTGCCAGGTAGCTCACCAGCGCCGGACGCGGCCTGTATCGACGTGGAGGAAATCGGAGCCGGAGTAATAGCCCACGCCGCCGCGCTTGAGCGCCAGCGCGGTGTCGCGCAGCCGGGAAGTCCGTACGCCCGGCAGGCGGATATCGATGGCCGCCGCTTTCATGTGCAGGCTATTGTTGCCTACCCCCGAACTGCGGCTGCGCAGCCGCTTATTGGTCGCAGGGGCGCGGTAGCCGCAGATGACATGGAACTCGGCGTCGGGCTTATTCACCCCGGCCTGAAGCTCGGCGAGCAGGTCGAAGAGGCGCGGGTCGTAGCGCCTGACCTCTCCCACCCGCCAGTCGCGTAGGAAGCGGTCAAGTTTCGCCAGCGCTTCGGGGTCGTAGACCCCGTCCCTGCGGTAGACTACCTCGAGGCGCTCCAGGGTATGGGTATTGAACAGGCGCAAACGGTACTCCCGCGGCGCTGAGAGCGTGCCGTGAGCGAAAGAAAATGGAATAAAGAGAGCAGCCAGGAGCAGGTGTCTCATACCTACAGTCTAGCAGGTATTTCCGGGTAATCACAGGGGGGGGGCTTATGCATAAAAAAATACTGCTGGTGGACGACGACAGGAAGATGCTGGACGTAATGCGCATCTATCTCGAAAATCACGAGTTCTCGGTGATCTTCACGGACAGCGGGTCGGAGGCGCTGATGCTCGCGCGCGATTCAAAGCCGGATTTGATCGTAACCGACGCGGAAATGCCGGGCCTGGACGGTTTTGAATTGTGCAAAGCTATAAAAGCCTCGCGCTCGACGGCGGGAATACCTGTGATAATAATTTCCGGGAAAAAGGTCAAAGACGTAGACCTGGTGACGGGCTACGATAAGGGGGCTGACGACTACTTGGCCAAGCCCTTCGCTTTTCCGGTGCTGGCCGCCAAAATCAACGCGGTCCTGCGCCGCTACTCCGCCGGGCCGGGCGCCGGGCAGGAAAAAATAAAAGAGCCGGGCCTGGAACTGGACCCCGCCGCGCGCACGGTAACTATCTCCGGCAAACCGGCGGCGCTCACCCGCAAAGAGTTCGACCTGCTGACGCTGCTGATAGAAAAAAAAGGCCGGGTGCTAAGCGTGCCCTACATGCTTGAAACGGTCTGGGGTTATGACCTCGGAACCTACAATAGCCCGCGCACGGTAGAGACGCATGTTTCCTCCTTGCGCAAGAAACTGGGAGCCAAACTCGCCGCCCGCCTCCTGACCGTTACCGGCTACGGGTACAAGTTCGAGTGAGCCGGCCGGTCCGCCGGGCCGGCCCTGTCCCGGCTCAGGCGTTACCCCTGCGGCGGTACCGGGCCGTTGACCGGCAGCTCGAACCAGAAAGAACTTCCCTTTCCTTCTTCGCTCTCTACCCCGATGCTGCCGCCGTGCGCTTCCACCGCAAGTTTGCAGAAGGTCAGCCCCAACCCGGGGGAATAGCGCTGGCCGGCGGTACGCAGCTCGCCCTGGGCCGATTTTTCGAACAGCTTCTGCCTGTATTCCGGCTGTATTCCCGCCCCGTTGTCCTTCACGCTCACCCTTACCCGGTCGCCCCCGGTCTCGATGCCCAGCCGGATGAGGCCGCCCTCGCCCGTGAACTTCAGCGCGTTCGACAGCAGGTTCTGTACGACCCTGAGAATTATCTCGCGGTCCAGCCGGACCATGACGGGGCTTTCGGGGGCGGTAAAGCGGATCTCACGCTTTGCCAGAAGCGGCTTCAGCCCGGAGATGCCGTCTTCCAGGATGCAGCTCAGATCTGAGTCCGCCGCTTTCAATTGCAGCTGTTTCGCCTCCATCTTGCTCGTATCCAGGACGTCGCAGGCCATCTGTATCATCTGCATGACGGCCTTCATCGCCTCGCCTACGTAGCCGGCGTGCACGGCCGAAAGCGTTTTATCCTTATTGTCCCTGACGAGCTTCAGATAGGCGAAGGCGCCTGTCAGGGGGGAACGCAGGTCGTGGATGACCATCTGCACCAGGCTGTCCCGCAGTTTTTCAAGCCCGCGAAGTTTGTCATAAGCCTCCTGCAGCGCCTGCTTCTGCCGGCGCAATTCCAGGTGGGTCTCTATGCGGGCCTCCACTTCTTCGAACTGGAAGGGCTTGGTGATATAGTCCACGCCGCCCGTCCCGAAGGCCTTTACCTTATCTATGGTTTCGGTAAGAGCGGTCAGGAAAATAACCGGGATCTCTTTTAGTTTTGCGTCGGATTTTAACTTCTCGCACACCTCGTAGCCGTTCATTTCGGGCATGTTGATGTCCAAAAGGATCAGGTCGGGCGGGTCGTTGCGGGCGGCCTGCAGGGCCAATTTGCCGCTGACGGCGGCGCGCACCTTATAGCCCCGGCCTTTCAGCATTTCTGAAAGCATCTTCAGGTTCTCGGGGATATCGTCAACCATCAGCACGCTCGGGGGGGTTTTAGAATAAATATGTTCGTTCATAATTAATTTTGTCCTTTCCTCAGATTCTGTGCGATTGCGCTAAGCCGGCTTCGGCCTGCCGCCGGGCTTGGCGGCGCGTTTAGGCTTGGGGCCCAGTACCTGGTAGATATGCACAGGCTCGGTGCGCCCTCTTATGGGCTTCTCACCGATATCCCTGAATTCATAATGCTCGCCGGCCGCCAGGTAGACTGGCTGGCTTACTATCAGGTCCGTGCCGTAATCCTTGTTGGCCGATTCCATGCGGGAGGCTACGTTGACGGCGTCGCCTATAACCGTGTACTGGACCTTCTCCTGGCTTCCGATATTTCCCGCTACCGCCTTGCCTGAATGGATGGCGATCCCGATCTCTATAGGCTTGCGCCCTTCCTTTACCAGTTCGGCGTTAAGAACGGCCAGGCGGGCCTTCATGTCCAGGGCGGCCGCGACAGCCAGCTTCTCGTGCTCCTCCCGGGCCAGGGGCCAGCCGAACACCGCCAGGATGGCGTCCCCGATGAACTTGTCCACGGTCCCGCCGTTGGCCGCTATAGCCTGCACCATCTCGGTGAAATAGCGGTTCAATAAATTCACGACTTCCTGCGGCGGCAGCTTCTCGGAAAATTCGGTAAAGCCGCGGATGTCGGACATCAGGACGGTCATTTCCTTCAATTCGCCGCCGCCGAGCTCCAGCGATACCTTGCCGTTAAGGAACCCATCCACCACTTCCTTGGACATGTAGCGTCCGAACGTGCTCCGGATCATTTCTTTTTCGCGCAGGCTTATTACCATCTGGTTGAAGGCGTCCGTCAGCTGGCCTATTTCATCCTTCATCGCAAACTTGATCTCAACGTCCAGGCGGCCCTCGCCTACCGCGCGCGCTGCCTTGGCCAGCACCGGCAGCGGCCGCAGCATCCACCCGACTATGAAGATAGTCCCCAGCATGTCCAGGAAGATCGCGGAGGCCGCAATCACCAGCACCTTTCTCTTGGCGTCCTTGAGGCTGCTCGCCACGGAAGCCTGCGTGGAACCGATGTGCACCGTCCCTGTCCTCTGATTGCCGGAGAAGACCGGCGCCGAGATGTCGAAGTAGGAGATGCCGCGGTTCGAGTATTGCTGGACTAGCGGGGTCCGCGACTCCGAGGCGCGGCGGGCGATCGGGCCCTGGTCTACTGCGCCTATTTTCTGGGGATCGGTGTGCGACAGGATCTTGCTGCGGGCGTTCAGGATCACGGCGTACTCCACGCCCTTTTCCTTCAGCATTTCGTGCGTATTGAAGTGAAGCGTGAAGGTGTCGAGCTGGGGATAAATGGCCTCTCCCGCCGAGCGGGCGTAAGCGATGGACCTGATCTTCATCTCCGAGATCATCAGCTGCTCGCCCTGCTGCAGCAGGATCCAGGTCATCACCGCGATGATCGCCAGGACGAAGAGCGACGCGAACAAGGAGAGTTTCAACGCGATCCTGTTTATTTTTATTTTCATATATTTAATAGAGTACCGCTAATTTAAATTGCTGCCGCTCCGTCTTCCCGGAATAACGCTTTTCGATGAGGCAGATATAGCCTCCCGGCGCCGTCAGCCGCCCCGCGCCGTTGCGGCCGGTCCAGGTCCAGACCTTGTTGCCCCCCGCGCCTTCCGCGCGTGTTTCCTCATACACCAGATTGCCTTCCAGCGTGAACAGCTTCAGCGTAACCCTGGCGGGGGCTCTCAGGAAAAAACCTATCTGGGTGGGGCCGCCCGCCGGGTCGAACGGGTTGGGCCAATTATAGGGCTGGGTCATGGGGGCCGTCTGGGCCAGGTGCAGTACGGGTACGCCGGCCCCGGGTTCGGAATAATCGCTGACTCCTCCGGCGTTGTTTTCAGCCCGGACCCTGGCGTAGACGGACTTGCCGCCCGGCAGGCCGGCCGCCTGGCAGGAGAGCTCCTGCCCCATATCCTTCGCGTTAAAGATGTCCGTACCGTTGAGCGACGTCCCCACATCCAGCAGGTAGGCTTTTATCCCGCTCTCCCCGTCCGCTGACGGCGGCCAGGAGAAAAGCAGGTTCGAGTCATAAGAAAACTTGCGGTCGGCCTGCACGGTTCCGGGTCGTTCCGGCGCGCTCCGGTCCACCAGCACGCCGGGGCTTGAGACGGGAGAGTATTGGCTCAGGATCCCGCCCTCGTCGATAGCCCTGACCTTCAGGTAATAAGTCCGGCCGTTAGCGGCCGGGTCCAGGGTGAAGCTCGCGAGCGGCCCGATCGCGAAATCGGACAACACGTTAAAATCCGAAGGCGTGGTGCCTACGGACACGACATAGGTGGAAATCGCGGTGTCGCCGAAGGCGATGGCCGGAGGCCAATTCCAGGTGATCCCCGAAGTGGCGGTGAAGGCGCCCGGTACCGGGACCGGCTGGCCGGGGGGCATTACCGTGCTTAGGGCGACATGGAAGGGGCCGATGTCGGCCGTTTTGTAACCGAGCCTGTTGAAGTTGTAGCTGCGCAGGTGGAGGTACCAGTAGCCGTTGCCCGCGGCCGTGGTCGTCATCACGCCTAAAGCGGACCACGCGGCCTCCTGGTCATTCCAGACATGGGTGGCGGTCCTGTCCCAGGCGGCGCGATAGAACAGCAAACCTCCAGTCCCGGTAGAGACGGCGCTGGTAAAGCTGAAGGTTGTGACGCTGACCGGGCCCGTGGCGGTGCTTGCGGATACGGCCGGGAGGGCCGCATAGGTCGCCAGCCCGCTCCCGACCGGGATAAGCGCGGTCGGTACCCCGTTGTAATTCCGCGCGCGCACCCGGGAGTAATAAGTAGTATTCGCGGCCAGAGCGAAGGTGCCGCTCAACCCCGATACGCTGGCGCTGGCGCACATCGTTTCGAAGCCTGCCCGTGTGGATACTTCCGCCTCGTATTGAGTTCCCGGAGGGTTGCCGCCGGAGAGCCATAGCGCGGTCAAGCCGGAGTCGGTCAGGATGAAGGGGGGGACGGCGGACTCCGGGGGCACGGCCAGGGTGGCGGTAGAGACGACAGGGCTTGAGTACGCCCCGGAGTTCCCGGCAAAATTAACAGCCTTGACTCTGGCCGTATAGGTCGTATTTGGGGCCAAACCCGTAAAAACGGCAGGGATGTTCGGGGTAGTAGAGGAGAGTGAAACAGTCACGAAGTTATCCCTGGATAATTCGGCCACATAGGTAGTGCCCTGCGGATTGCCGTTGGCCGCCCAGGCCAGCGTCAGGCCTGCGCTGGTAACGCCGCTGAAGGGCGGGGACGCCAGGGCGGGCGACAGGGGCAGAGTGACTGCCGTAACCGACGCCGCGTAGCCGCTCGGGATAGCGTCCATGTTGACCGCTTTCACGCGGGCATGGTAGGTGGTGTTGGCGAGCAAGCCGCTGAACGTCTGGCTGAGGGCCAGAGTGGCGGCGGAGAAAACATCCGTGCCCGGCGCGAAAGCGGTGCTCGAGATCTCGATGGCATAGGAGGTCCCGCCGGGATTGCCCCCGTCTCCCCAGGTGAGGGTGAAGGTGCTGGCCGAAACCGCGGTGAACGGCTGCTCCGCGTTCAGCGGGGCAGCGGCCAGCGTGGTCGTAGAGCGTATAGGGGCGGAGTAAGGGCTTTCCACGCCCAGGAAGTTGAGCGCCTTGGCGCGGACCTGGTAGATGGTGTTGGGCGTCAGGCCGGCAAAGGCCGCGCCTGTCGATAGCGTAGAGGAAGAAGCGAGCAGGGTAGCGAAGTTGTTCAGGGAGATCTCGGCCGTATATCGCGTGCGGCCGGGGTTGCCGCCGGCACCCCAGCTGAAGACGATGCCGCTCATGCTTACGCCGGTGAATGGGGCGGCCGGGACATCGGGGGCTAAAGCCCAGGTTACCGTGGAGACGGCGCCGGCATAGGAACTGGGATTCCCGCCCACTCCGATGGCCCGGACATGCGCGTAATAGGTGGCGTTGACCAGGAGACCCGTAAAAACGTAATTGAGGCCGGGGGTGACTCCCGAGGAGACAGGCGCCGAGAAATCGCTGCTGGTGGAGATCTCGGGATTATAATTGGTCCCCTGGGCGTTACCGCCATCGCCCCAGGCAAAGGTCAGTCCCCCGGCCGAGAGGCCCTGGAAGGAGACCGCGGCATTGCCGGGCGCCGAAATAGCGGTGGCGGTGGAAACGATGGGAGAGGAATACTGCCCGGGGACGCCGGCGAAGTTGAACGCGCGGACCCTGGCCTGGTAGACCATGTTGGCCGCCAGCGCGGAGAAAACCGCGCCCAGGGCGCTGGTCCTTGCCGCGCTGGACACGCTTACAAAACCATCCCTGGAGATCTCTGCGGTATACACCGTTCCGGGCGGGTTGCCGCCGTTCTCCCAGCTGAAAGTGAAGCTCCCGCCAAGCACCTCCGTAAACGGCGTTGCGGCAGGAATGGGGGGTAGGGCAAGCGTCACCGTGGAAACGGCGGGGCTGGAATAGGGGCTGGCTGAACCGCCGGCCCCCAGGGCGCGGACACGCGCGTAATAAGTGGCGTTGGCTGACAGACCGGTGAAAAGAAAATTAAGGTTGATCGTGACGGCCGAAGAAACGGGCGCCGAGAAATTGCTGGAAGTGGAGATCTCGGGATTGTAACTGGTGCCGGCGCTGTTGCCGTCCGGTTCCCAGTTGAAGGTCAGGGTATTGGCCGAGAGGTTCTGGAACGGCAGGGCGGCATTCAAGGGCGCTGAGCTGGCGGTGGCGGTAGATACAATGGCGGAGGAATACTGCCCGGGGATACCGGAGAAATTGACGGCCCATACCCGCGCCTGGTACACCGAGTTGGCGGCAAGCGCGGAAAAAACCGCGCTTAGGGCGCTGGTTCTTACCGCGCTGGACACACTCACAAAACCATCCCTGGAGATCTCGGCGGTATACACCGTTCCGGGCGGGTTGCCGCCCGTATTCCAAGAGAGGGTAAAGCCTGCGATACTGACGCCGGAGAACGGCGAGGCCGGGACTTGGGGCGCTAAAGTCCAGGTCACCGTGGAGACGGTTCCCGCGTACGGGGTGGGATT
>MGUI01000061.1 GCA_001799895.1 Elusimicrobia bacterium GWD2_63_28 | reverse complement strand
CGGGCCCCACAGCATCTTTATGACCCACGGCAGGTACAGCCAGCTGGTCCAGAAGGCTATCAGCGTGTTGGAGACGCCCATCTTTTTGTAGATGATGACGGCCAGCGAGTTGACTATCATGTAAGGCAGGCCTTCGGCGAAATAGGTGGTGGGAACGTAGGACCAGGGGCTGCGGCTTTCTGCTTTGGCTGTCATTTGTATCTCCGTGGCTGCGAGTTCTCTAAATAATATTAAATTAGCGGCGTGAAGGGAACCGAGGCGCGGCGGGGGCCCTATTTGATAAAATTAACTTATGGACCTGCTCTCCCCGCTTTTCTCCCCCCAATCCGTGGCCTGGTCGGTTTTCGTGATCATGCTGGTGGCGGCCGGCGGCCTGGCCCTCGGCAATATAAAGGCCGGCGGCATAAACCTGGGCATTGCCGGGGTGCTGTTCTCCGGCATCCTCTTCGGCCACTTCGGCCTGGCCATCAACCACGAGACGCTGGAATTCCTCAGGGACTTCGGCCTGATACTCTTCGTCTACTCCATCGGCACGCAGGTCGGGCCCGGCTTTTTCTCCTCGTTCAAGAAGCAGGGGCTGCGTCTTAACCTGCTGGCCGCCGCCGTGGTTCTGGGCGGCGTGGCAGTGACGCTGGCCGTGGCCAGGCTGGCCGGCTTCGACATCGCCACCGCAGTCGGCATGTACGCCGGCGCCGTCACGAACACCCCCTCCCTGGCCGCGGCGCAGCAGTCGCTGGCCGCCGTCAGCCCCGAGGCCGCCGACGGGGCCTCCGTCGGCTACGCCCTGGCCTATCCCGGCGCCATCCTGGGCATCATCCTCACGATGCTGCTGATCCGCCGCCTCTTCAAGGCCGAGGCGGCCAGGGACATGCTGGAGATGCACGCCGACAAGGCCGCCTCCTCCCTGATTAACGCGAGCATCGCCGTGGAGAACAAAAACCTCGACGGCCTTATGATAAAGGACATCCCGGCCATAGCCGAGCTGGGCGTGGTGGTCTCGCGCGTCTACCACGACGGGCAGCTGGCGGTGGCGCACGACGACACGCTGGTGCACGCCGGCGACGTGATCCTGGCCGTGGGCCCTGAGGAGAAGGTCAGGAAGTTCACCCTCGTGGTGGGGTCCCGCAGCGAAACCGACCTGAAGAAGCTGCCGAGCCGCATCATCCACTCGCGCGTGATAGTGACCCACAAAGAAGTGATCGGCAAGACTCTCGACGAGATAAACCTGGAGTCGCAGTACGACGTGGTGGCCACGCGCGCGGCCCGCGCCGACGTGGAATTTCTGGTCTCCGATTCCTACGTGCTGCAGTTCGCCGACAACCTGGTGATAGTGGGCGAGGCCGACGCCATAGCCAAGGCCGCCGCGCTGCTGGGCAATTCCCCGAAGGACCTGAACCACCCGCAGCTCATCCCCGCTTTCATCGGCATCGCCGCCGGCGTGCTGCTGGGCTCCCTCCCGATAACCATCCCCGGCCTGTCCGCCCCGGTGAAGCTCGGCCTGGCGGGCGGGCCGCTGATCATGGCCATAGTGCTGAGCTATATCCAGCACATAGGCCCGCTGAACTGGTACCTGCCCCCCGCCGGCAACCTGATGCTGCGCGAACTGGGCATAACGCTGTTCCTCGCCTGCGTGGGTCTCAAGGCCGGCGGCAGGTTCTTCGAGACGCTCCTTAACGGCAACGGCGTCTATATAGTGCTGTTTTCCTTCCTGATAACCGTGCTGCCGATCCTGATCGTCGGCATCTTCGCCAAGGCGAAGCTGAAACTGAACTACATGTCACTCTGCGGAGCGCTGGCCGGCTCTATGACCGATCCGCCGGCGCTGGCCTTCGCCAACGCGATGAGCCCGTCGAACCTGTCCGCCATGTCCTACGCCACGGTGTACCCGCTGGTGATGATCATGCGCGTGATCTCGGCGCAGGTGATGGTGCTGCTTTTCATCGCATGACCATAATAATCGCCAACCTCGCCCTCGTGCTGGCGGCCGGCTGGCTGTTCCGCAAGTACGGCATTGTGCAGGAAGGGGCGGAGCACGCCTTCAACCAGTACCTCTATTACCTGGCCCTCCCCGCCCTGATAATCCTCAAGATCGCCGAAACGCCGCTGGGCGGCCTGGGCTGGCGTTTCCTGGCGGCCAATACCCTGCCCCTCGCCGCGGTAATGGCCGCGGCCTGGGGGCTCTGGAAGGCCGGCCGGATAGACTGGCGGCTGGCCCGGCTGCTTATCATAGTTTCAGTGCTCGGAAACACCGTCTACCTGGGCTTTCCCGTAGCGGCCATGCGCCTGGGCGAGGAAGCCATCGGCTACGCGGCCATCGCCTCCGCCGTGCATAACATCTTCATCTTTACCTTCGGCTTCCTTCTGATGACGCTGGTCTGCGAGCGCGACTGCCCCCCGGCCCGCTTCGCGCGCCTCATGGGGCGCAGCGTGGTGCTGTGGTCCTCGGTGGCCGGCCTGGTTATAGCCGCCGCCGGCCTGCGTATCCCCGAGCTGCTGCACCGGGTGCTGTCGGATATCGGCAAAACCACCCTGCCGCTGTCGCTGTTCACGCTGGGCGTGGGGCTCTACGGCAGGAAGATCGCGCACAACCTGCCGCGCATCGCGCTGGTGAGCGGCCTCAAACTGCTGCTGCTGCCGCTGTGCTACCTGCTGGCGGCCCGCGCCCTGGGCTTCGCCGGCTTCGTCGCGAAGGTGACTTTCATCGAGATGGTCATGCCCGTGGCCGTGATGAACTACGTGGTGGCCAAAGAGTTCGATTTCGACGAGGACCTGGTCGGGCAGAGCATCCTCTTCTCGACGCTGGCCTTCTTCCCCCTCCTCTACCTCTACGACTGGGCGATGCTCAGGTTCCTGTAGCGCTATTCCCCGTGCTTTCCCAAAAAACAACAAGAGCCGCTTGCGCGGCCCTTTGGATCTGTCCGCTTTTTCTTAAGACAGGTACTCGTCGATGATCCACTTGGTGAACGGGAAGCTGCCGGTGAAGGCGGGGCTGACGGCGTTCAGGATATGCGTGGTCTGCCTGTCGCCTTCTATGACGAAGTCCTGGACCAGTTCCAGCGTGGTCTTGTTGAGCAGCTGGGCGCGGATGCCGGGGCGGGTCCAGGTGTCGAAACCCGGCGCGTCCATTTGATTGACCAGACGGCGGCCGAGCCCGACGAAGAAGGGTTTGTAGTACTTGCGCATTTCCTCGAAGGCCAGGCTGCGGAAACCGAAGGAGTTGAGCAGGAACAACTGCGCCTCGCGCGAGACCACCTCAGCCAGCTCGCCGGCGCTGAAGTTCTGCAGCCCTTCATAATTCTCGCGCCAGAAAGCGGGGATAGCCGTCGGGCCTATCTTCACGTGGCTGTCCGCGGTGACGGTGTAATGGACACCGAGAAAAGGGTTCTTGAGGTTCGGGACCGGATAGACGTTCGTCTTAACCGGCATGCCGCTGCCGGAGTATTTCAGGTAGATGCCTTTAAAGGGGATTATGGTGTAGTTCCCGGAGTACCCGAAATCCCTGGCTATCTTGTCGGCGTAGAGGCCGGCGGCGTTTATAATGCGCCCGGCCTCGATGACGCGGCCCTTGGCCGTGACCACGGTGTTCTCCTCTCCGAGCCGCGCCCCGCGGCGGGCGTAGCCTTCGGAAAACAGGAATTGAGCTCCGGCTTTCAGCAGGGTCTCCTTCAGCGAGGCGCAGACCAGCGCCGGGTCGACGGTGGCCGTGGTCGGGGAATGGAGCGCGTGGCGGAAAGTCCTGGCGTTGGGTTCGATGGCGGCCAGCTCCGCTGCGGTGATCAGTTTGACGTCGACGCCGTTGGCTTTGCCCCGCCGCTCCAGCTCATAGAGGGCCGGCAATTCATGTTCGCCGCAGGCAACCACAACCTTGCCGCATTCGTTCAACGGCAGCTTGTTCCGGAGGCAATATGTCTTCATCGCGGCGTTGCCCTCCCGCGTGAAGCGGGCCTTCAGGGAATTGGCGGAGTAATAAAAACCTGCGTGGAGCACGCCGCTGTTGCGGCCGCTGCTGTGAAACGCCACGTCGGACTCTTTCTCGAGCAACAGAACGCGCCTGCCCGGAAACTTCTCCAGCAGCTGCTTCGCAAGGGTCAGCCCTATTATCCCGGCCCCGATGATGAGATAATCAGCGCGTTCAGCCCGCATATGCCCCCCCCTTCGTTCCGCCGAGCTCTTCTTCGAGTTTCTGGCGCTCGTAGATCTGCTTGTAGACGCCGCCCTGCGCCATCAGTTCGGAGTGCGTGCCCTTCTCCGCCAGGCCGCCGTTTTCGAGGACCAGGATCAGGTCCGAGGTCTCGATGGTCTTTAAGCGGTGCGTGACGGCCAGGCAGAGCGCGTCCGGGTGCTCCTTGCGGAAGGCCTTCCAGAAATGGTCCTCTGTCTGGGCGTCCATGGCGCTGGTGGCGTCGTCGAGCAGCAGCACGTCGGGCCCGGTCAGGAGCGCGCGGGCGATGGCTACCCGCTGTTTCTGGCCGCCGGAGAGGGCGAAGCCGCGCGTGCCCACCACGGTATCCAGGCCTTTGGGGAATTTGTGGAGCTCTTTGGCGAGCTGGGCGGTCTCAAGGGCCTTTTCCAGCATTTCCGGGGTTACTCCGAAAGTGCGGTCCATCAGGATATTGTCGCGCAGGGTGCCGCTGAAGATGGAAGCCTCCTGCGCGGTATAGCCTACGCGCTCCCTGAAAAGATGCAGGTTCCATTCGCGGATGTCAGTGCCGTTGACCAGCATCTCGCCCGCGTCGTGCTCGGCGAGGCGCAGCGCCAGCGACAGCAGGGTGGACTTGCCGCAGCCTATCCTGCCGACCACGGCCACGCGCTGGCCGCGGACAGCCTTGAACGTGATGTGGCGGATCAGCATGGCGTCGCCCTTTGGGTTCTTAAGGCCGGCCCCGCGGAACTCCAGCGAGGTGATGTGGTTCGGCGTGGTCTTGTCCCCTAGCCCCGACTTCAGCGAGGAGCGGGCCGTCAGCAGCTCGTTGACGCGCCCTATCGAGACGCCGGCGCGGTTGCCGGCCACTACGAACTGGCTGATGTCCATCAGGGGCTGCACGACCATGCCGGCGTAGAACTGGAAGGCTACCAGCTCGCCCAGCGTGGCGCGGCCGCTTATCACCATCAGGCCGCCCGCGGTATAGAGCAGCGCGATGGAGACGAAGCCGGCTTCGTGCCAGAAGTAGGAGAAGATGATCTGGAGCTTGGCGGTGGAGATCTCGGCGGCGCTCTGGGCGGCGGTCCGGGTCTTGAAGAACTCCAGCTGGGAGGGCTCCTTGGCGTTGGCCTTGATCAC
>MGUI01000060.1 GCA_001799895.1 Elusimicrobia bacterium GWD2_63_28 | reverse complement strand
CGCTCCAGACCTGCTGGGCGCTCTCCATGTCGCGGCCGAAGGCGGCCACGCCGGAGGGGCAGTACACCGGCGCGTAGACGCCGTAGCGCGGGCGCGGGCTGCCGTAAATGATGCCGTGCGTCTCGAGGAAGAAATAGCGGATGCCCTGGGCCTTCAGGAACACGTCGTCGCCGGGGTTGTAGGCGCACTCGGCCAGCCAGATGCCGCGCGGGCCGCGGCCGAAATGCTTGCGGTAATTGTCGGCGGCCAGCTTGATCTGCGCGTGCACGGCCTCGCGGCGAAGCTCCAGCGGCAGGAAGCCATGGGTGGCGCCGCAGGTGATGATCTCCAGCTTGCCCATGTCCTGGAACTTCTTGAACCCGTCGAGGATGCGGCCGTGGTAGTAATCCTCATAGAGCTCGCGGATGCGGCGGAACTTGCGCTCGTACATCTTGGCCACTTCGTAGAAGCCGGTGTTGCGGGTGCGGATCACCTCTTTCTCGGCGAGCTCCAGGCGCAGGCTGTAATAGCGGCGGAAGCGCTCGCGCAGCAGGTCGTCGGCCATCATGTTGCACAGGGGCGGCGTGATGGACATCGTGACGCGGAAATCCGTTCCTTCGGCCGTCAGTTTCTCGTAGATGTCGAGCAGCGGGATGTAGGTCTCGCACATCGCCTCGAAGAACCAGTCCTCTTCGAGGAAATCCTCGTACTCCGGGTGGCGGATGAACGGGAGATGCGCGTGAAGTACTAGTGAAAGGTAGCCTTTTTCTTCGTTATTTGCCATCGGTGGTGGTAGCCCTGGTGACTTTAATGTCGATCTCCCTGGAATCGGTCTCGTCCGCGGACATGGCTTTTATGGGCATATCCACCACGCCGTCAGGCAAGGCGAAACGCATGGAAAAAGTGCCGTCCGGGTTCAGGGTCACCTTGCGGCCGCTCACGGTCACGAAGGCGTCGGGCTCGGTGGCCCCGTAAAGTATCAGTTCGCAGTCGGCCACCAGCCAGAACTTCTTCTGCTGCTGGTGCTCGGGCTTCTGCAGGTTCTGCGAGGACATGGAGGAGACGCCCCACGACGAGGCGCGGGAGAACACGGCGCGCAGCATCTCCCAGCGCTGGGCCAGGGACTTCGCGACCTCGCCCGAGCCCTTGCCTATGTATTCCACGCCGGAGAGCTGCAGCAGTTTGTCGAAATCGGCGGTGACGGCCATCCACTTCTCGTCGGTCACGTCCGAGACGCGGCCGCCGGGCAGGTTGACCGTATTGGTCTTGACTATGCCGATGAAGGTGCCGTCCGGCATGACCAGCCCCACCTCGCAGCAGTAGGCGCGGCCGGCTTCCTGCACGTTCACGTACCAGCTCTTGGCCTCCAGCATCACCGGGATGTCGAAGTACTTGGAAGGGGCCCCGCCGTCGGTGACGCCGGACATATCATAAACGCGGATGACCTGGCGGCCTTTCTGGAAAATATCGGCGCCGTGGGCGCGGGTCAGGTTAGTCCTGGAGTTTTCGGTTATCTCCCAGTAGATGAACATCCAGTTGGGATCGCGCGGAAGCAGGGCCGCCTCGGTGGCGCCATAGCCTTCCGGCAAAGCCTTGTGTTCAGCCTCGGGTGAGGTGTTACCTTTCTTTATCTGCCCAGACGAAGTCATCACGGTCTCCTTGCGGAACTATAATGTAATGCCGGGGAGCAGTTCGGCCCGTTAAGGAATAACGATGCCTAGTTCCCCCTACCCTACTACCTTTATGATAGCAAATTTCCCTTGTCCCGTAAATTAAAAAGCCCGGTTTTGCCGGGTTTTTTTAAGGCGAAAGCGGGTCAGTCTCCGTAGGGTTCCGCCTGAAAATCCCCCGCCGCCGGGACGGCCGAAGACTCGTAAAGCGAGTCAAAGTTGTCCTGGTAAGCCCTGACCACTTCGGCATCGCTTACAAAGGCCAGGTTCTCGAAAGAGTTTTTGCTGGCGTTCACCGTCCAGTTGAAAGAGCCGGTGGCCAGCAGCCGGCCGTCCAGGATGACGAACTTGTTGTGAAGGGCGCCCTTATCCGTGCGGCCAATGCGCCAGCGGAAGCCCGCGCCGCTGTCGAAGACCTGTTTGGCCAGGGCGGATGTTTTGGCCATGTTGGTGTCCATCAGGAAGCGAACCCGCACCCCCCTCTGCCGGGCCCGCACTACGGCGTCGGCCAGGATCCTGGAGGAAAAGGTGAAGGTGACGGCGTCCACGCTTACGGCTGCGGCGTCTATTATGCGCGCCAGGCGCTCTTCCGTAGCGGAGCCGGGCGAGAACAGGTAGGCCGGCACGGGCAGGCCGTTGAGGGACTGGGAGGGAGCGGGGTCCTGCGGCGGCTGGCCGTAATAGCCCTCCGGCAGTTCCGGGGACGGCCCCTGCTGCGGGGTGCGGGCCGCGGACCACATCCAGTCGAAGTAGCGGCCGTAGCCTTCGGTATAAACGGGCTGCCGGGCCACCAGGGTGTTCTCGAAATTGGAGAAGGTGGCGCCGAAGGTCCAGTTGTAGGAACCTATGGCGGCGGCGGCGCCGTCGCAGAGCAGGATCTTGTTGTGGTTGACGCCGTAGGAGCGGGTGCCGCGCAGGGTGCGGAACTCTATGCCGGGCTCGCTCATCAGGCGCTTCACCTGCGCATCCGCCCTTGGGTAAACGTGCTGCTCGTCCATTATCACGCGCACCCTGACACCGCGGTTTTTGGCGCGCAGCAGCGCGTCGGGGTTGTCCTTCAGGGTTATGCTGAACAGCGCCGCGTCCACGCTGCGCCTGGAAGCGTCGATAAGCCGGGTATTGAGATCGTTGAGGTAGCCGAAGGCGTAGGCCGGGAGGGCGGTGAAATCGCCGCGCAGAACGCCGGGGGCCGGGACAGGCGCCGGAAGCGAAACCGCCGCGCCGGGCAGTCCCGCCAGCGGCAGGGCCCAGTCCGACGTCGAGGCGGCCTGCAGCGGGCTGAAGAACAAAGCCAGCGCGAGCAGCCCGGGCTGAAGCGGCATTTTTCGCATATATATATTCTATTTATCTTCAGGACGCCCGCACAATACCTATAAGGCCCGGGAAATCTTTACCCAAAGGACCTAGGCCCAGGGGGCCCTTTGACGCTGGTCAACCCGGCCGGGATGCCTTACACTATAACCACAAGTAAAAGTAGACGCCGACCGGAGAGAAAATGAAAAAGTTAATGGCCTGCTTTGCGATACTGGTACTGGGAGCCTCCGCCGCGAGGGCCCAGCTCAACGCTTATTTCATAAACGTAGGGCAGGGCGACGCCACCTACCTCGAGCTCCCCAACGGCGCCAACGTGCTGATAGACGGCGGCCCCTCCGGCGCGCCGGTCTACGAGTTTCTGAAGGCCAAGGGCGTCACCCGCATAGACCACCTGGTGCTCACCCACCCCCACAGCGACCATTACCGCGGCCTCAAGAAGGTTTTCACGGCTTTCGACGTAAAGAATTTCTACGACACCAAGGTGGAGAACATAGACGCGGTGGGCGACAATAACCTGCGCGACCTGGCCAGCGCGGAACCCTCCTGCAAAACACATTTCCCCGAAGTCGGCGACAACCTGCGGTGGGACGGTCACGTGACGGTGAAGGTGCTCAACACCTGCAGCGAGGTCATCAGGACGCGCGACAGCAGCGCCATCAACGACTGCTCCATGGTGCTGCGCTTCTATTACAACGGCCACGGCATCCTGACCATGGGCGACGCCGAGGCCCCCGTCGAGAACGCGATGACCAGGCTGTTCAAGTCCGGCCTGCAGTCCACCTACCTGAAGGTCTCGCACCACGGCTCGCGCTACTCTTCCACCGAAAAGTTCCTGGCCCGGGTGCAGCCCCGCGTGGGCATCATCTCGGTCGGCAAGGACAATACCTACGGCCATCCGCACAAAGAGGCCCTCGACCGCCTGCTCGCTTCCGGCGCCCAGCTCTTCACCACCCTCGGCGGCACCCAGTCGCTCACCATCCCCGCCCCCGGGCGCGGCGTAGCTCCCGAGCTCAACGGCCAGATAGACGTCCCCGTGAACTTCGTCGCCGCCGAAGCCCCGAAGTTCAACATGGCCGACCACCCCTACAATGCCGAAGACTCCGCCGCCATGCGCCAGCTGGCCTCCGAAGCCTACGCGAAATAAAAGATCAGGCAGTATAAAAACGCGCCCCCCACACGGGCGCGTTTTTATTTTACCCAAAGAAGGTGCCGCTAGAAGCGAAGTCGGTGGCCTGGCAGGGGTATTACCCCCCAAACCCCTCCGTATATTTCTTCGTATGGTATGTTAAAAATGGGGCGATAGGCTGGTGAGGGTATGCCTTCGCAGGGGCCTCGCGAATCCCGAGCTTGCGTAGCGCGAGGGATGAGCGACAGAGCGAGGCCACGGTGGCCGCTTGATGCGCATAGCGCTTGATGCGGCACGGCCATAGGCCAGTGGCCGAGCGTACCCGGAGAAGGCATACCCTCGCCGGCCATCATACTGGACGTTCCTGCCCTCACAGTAGGCCGGCTCGCCATGAGCACAACTACGGTAGGCCCAGATTGGGCTTGCCGCGGCTCCTCAGGGAATATTATTTAGGAAGCAGAGGCGAGGTGGGCGGGACGCCGTAGGCGGCGGCCAGGTGGGCGGGGGCCAGCATCTCGGCGGCGGAGCCGAAGGAGTAGGCGCCAGCGCCGCGCAGGATCAGCGCCTTGTTGCAGCCGAAGACCGCCAGCGCCGGCTCGTGCAGCACCGCCGCCACCGCCAGCCCCTTGCCCGCCAGCCGGCTCAGCAGCTCCATGATCCCGCTCTTGTACTTAAGGTCCAGGTGCGAGGTCGGCTCGTCGAGCAGCAGCACCTTCGCCTCCTGCGCCAGCGCCTGCGCGATGAAGACCAGCTGCCGCTCGCCCGTCGAAAGAGTATTCACGGAGCGCCCCGCCAGCCGGGTGATACCCGTCTCCTCCAGCGCCTTATCCGCCGCCGCGCCGTCCTCCGCGGAATAGCCGCGCCAGAAGCCCGCCCGCGCCGTGCGCCCCAGCAGCGTCAGCTCCCGCACTGAAAAATCGTAGGGAGTGGCGGTCTCGCTCGCCACATAGGCCGCCAGCCGGGCCAGCCGCTCCGGCCGCAGCGCCGAGGTGTCTTCCCCCCCCAGCCTCACCGAGCCCGCCGCAGGCTTTATAAAACCAGTAAGCAGTTTCAGCAGCGTAGACTTGCCCGAGCCGTTAGGCCCCAGCACGCACATGAAATCTCCGGGCCGCAGGTCGAAAGAGAGCTCCCGGATGAGCGGCCCGCCGTTATAGGCGAAAGTAAGCCCCGAAACTTTCAGCGCCGGCATCAGGCCCTCCCCCGGGCGCTCTTCCAGAGCAGCCACATGAAGAAAGGCGCGCCCGCCAGCGCCATCACCACGCCGGCCGGTATCTCCGACGGCGGGAACAGGGTGCGCCCCGCGGCGTCGGCGGCCGCCAGCAGCGCCGCCCCGCCCAGGGCCGCCGCCGGCAGCAGCGTACGCGCCGAAGGCCCCGTCAGCAGCCGCACGATATGCGGCGTCATCAGGCCCACGAAACCTATGGTCCCGCCCAGCGCCACCGCCGCCGAAGTGGAGGCGCAGGCGAAAGTAAAGAACAGTATCCGCTCCCGCTCGGGATTCACGCCCAGGTGGTAGGCGCTCTCGGCGCCCAGCGCCATGGCGTCCAGCGCGCGCCAGCGCGCCAGCGCCAGCGCCCCGCAGGCGGCTATGATCAGGGCCGAGGCCGCCAGCACGCCGGGCTCGGACGGGTACAGCCCGCCCAGCACGAAGTAAAAGAGAGAGAACGAGCGCTCCCGCGAGGCCGTCAGCGTCAGCATCACCAGCGCCGAAAGGAAGGCGCTCACCGCCACCCCGGCCAGCACCAGCGCCGCGTCGGACAGCCGCCCGGCCAGCCGCGCCAGCCAGTAGGAAAGGAAAGTGGCCCCGAAAGCCCCGGCGAAGACCGCCAGGAAGAAGAGCGGCGAGGTGCGCTCTATCCCCGCCATGAAGCAGAGCACCGCCGCCGCCGTGGCGCCGGCCGACGTGCCCAGGATATAAGGGTCGCTCAGCGGGTTCTTGAGCGCGCCCTGGAACAGCGCGCCCGCCAGCCCCAGCCCGGCGCCTACTGCCAGGGCCGCCAGCGTGCGCGGCAGGCGCAGGTTCCAGATTATGTCGGGCTCCAGCCCGGCCGGCCCGGCGGCCAGCGAGAACAGGCAGGCCGCGGCCAGCGCCGCGAGCAGGAGCGGCAGGCTATTTTTTTTCATCCAGCATCTTCTTCAGCTTCTCTATCTCTGCGAAAAGCCTGGGTCCCGGGCGGGAGAAGGCGTCGCGGTCCAGCGTGGTTATCACCCGCCCCGCCTTTACCGCGGCGATATCTTTGGCCATCGGCCTCGACGCAAATTCCTTTCCGGTCCCCGAAAGCAGGATCACCGCCTCCGGGTCCAGCAGCAGGGTCTCTTCCCAGGTAGCCTGGAAATAGCCGCGCGCCTCGTTTCCGAAGACGTTGCGCCCGCCGGCCAGCCGCACAGCGTCGGACATGAAAGACCTGCCGCCCGTAGTCCAGCCGCCGGAGTCGGCCTCGATGTAAACCTTCAGCGGCCTGGACGAAGCTTTTCTTTCCGGGGCGGCCAGGCGCTTCGCCAGCCTTTCGCCTTCCTTCTTCAGTCCCAGTTCGGCCGCTATCAGGCGCACCGTGTTCAGAATATCGGCGGCGCTCTTCTCCTCGGGCAGGGAAACCACTTTAACGCCCAGCGAGGCCAGCTGCTTGGCCGTGGTCGGGGCCGCCCAGGCCCCGGTAAAAACGATATCGGGTTTGAGCGAGTAAACCTTTTCGATGTTCGGGCGCAGGTAATCCCCGGTCTTCTCTATCTTGAGGGCCTCCGGGGGCCAGTTGCAGAAATTGGACACCCCCACCAGTTCTCCCCCGGCCCCCAGTTCGAAGATGATCTCGGTATAGGAGGGCATCAGCGAAACCACCCGTTTGGCCCGCGCCTGCGGGGACAGCGTCAGCAGGATCGAAAGAAATAAAAATATTTTCACAATAAAAAAACCCTTTCTCCGTAAAGAAAGGGCCCTGTTTTCCCCCTCGGAGTTCCGTTTGAGGGTCCGTATTCCTGCAACGGAAGACGGCGATTAAACGGTTCGCAGTAGACCGGGCTAGCCTTGCGGCATTACCGTTGCGGGGCAGCCCCGGGATCGCACCGGGTTCCTCTGCTATATGACTATCTTACAAAAAAACAGCCGCCGCTTTTAATTCCGGCGGCGGCGCCCGGACGGGAAGAGGAAGATTAGACAGAGCCGGTAAGGGGTTCGGGGAAAAGAGGAGCCGGGAGGCCCTCAGGCCAGCGGCAGCGAAGTCACCACGGTCAGGCCGCCTTCGGCGCGGTTCTTCAGCTTGATCTCGCCGCTGTTGCGCATCAGCAAATCCCTGGTTATCAGCAGGCCCACGCCGGTGCCGTCCTTCTTGGTAGTGACCGCCCTGCGGAAAATATTTCGCAGCGCATCCTCGGGGATGCCCGGCCCGTTGTCGGAAACCGAGATCTGCGCGTCCTTGGCCGCGCGGCTGATAATTATACTTATCATCTTGGCGTCGGGATTGCCGCTTACCGCCTCTATGGAGTTCTTGATTATATTGAAATACGCCTGCTGCAGTTCCGAGCGGGAAGCGTTCACGCAAACCCCGTCCAGACCCGCGTTTACAACCTCGAATTTGACGCCTTTCGCGAACGGCGCGAAAGAGGCAATCGCCAGCAAATCCCTGATGAAATCCGGCACGTGGATCTTTTCCTCGGCGACCCCGCCCGGCTTGCCGAAGCGGGTTATGCCCTGCAGGGTTTCCACCATGTTCAGGACCGTCTGGCTCAGCCCGCTCAGGGTTTCCATTTCCTCCGGGGATTTTTTCTGGGCCATCTCCATCTCGAGGTAGCCGGAGATGGAAGCTATAGGGCCGCGCAGGTCATGGGCTATCCGGTGCGCTATCAGGCCTATCTGGGCCGAAGAATTCAGGTCCGAGAATTTCTTCAGCAAATGCGCCTTTTCAGAATTCTCGTCGGCCAGCCTGGAATCTATCTCCTTCACCAGCCGCCGCGCCGCCGCGCCGGCGAACAGGATGCAGCCGCAGGCCAGGGCGGCGCTTAGCGCTTCGCCCGACGGGCCGCGGTAAACCGCCCGGGAAACGCTGGCAGCCAGCCCCAGCAGGGCGGGGATATTGAAATAAGCCCCCAGCAGGTAAGAGCCGGCGGCGAAGGGAGGCAGCCAGCGCTCGGCCGGCCTGCACAGGATGCCGTAAAAGGCTATCCAGATGAAGAGGAGGACGAAAGGAGAAGAGATGCCGCCGGTATCGCTGACGATAACAGCCAGCAGGACGGTGCTCAAGCAGACCAGGGCGCGGAAAATTGCGGGGTTTTGCCCAAAGCGGTTGTATAACAGCCAGGCGGCCAGATGCGCCGCGGCCAGGAGCGCCGCGCAGGCGGTGAAAACCGCGCCGTAAGGAGGCGAGGGCAGCAGCCACAGCGCGGCCGCCGCGCCGCTGGCGGCGGCGACAGCACCCAGGCTGTTCCTGGCCATGCCCGGGCAAAGCGTAACCGCGTTTTCTTCATTGTTTTGCATACACGCGGGCCCGGAACGGGGCCCTAATGTGTAGGCTACAGTATATAGGAGACTGCTTTATATACCCTGAAGATGGTAGGGCCCCTAGGGCTTGACCAGGCCTTCGCGTATGGCGTAGCGCACCAGGTCGGTCTGTTTGTGAATGTCGAGCTTGCGGAAGATGTTGCGCCGGTGCACCTGCACGGTGCTCTCGGAAATCTTAAGGCTGGCGGCCACCTGCCTGTTGCCCAAACCCTCCGCCACCAGGCGCGCGACGTCCCGCTCCTTGGCGGTCAGGACCGAGCCCCTAGGCCGTGCCGGCCGGGAACGGCGCAGCGCGGCCGGCGCCAGCAGCGCGGCCACGGACGGGCTGACGTAGCGCTGGCCGCGGTGCACCGCGCGCAGGGCCCGCACCACTTCCTCGGCGGCGGTCTCTTTTACCAAATAGCCCATGGCGCCGGCCAGCAGGGCCTTCTCCACCGTGGGCCTGTCGTCGTGCATGCTGAGTATTATAACCTTGGAGGCGGCCCTTTCCCCGAGCAGGCTGGCCATCGCCTCCAGGCCGTTGAGCACGGGCATGGAAATGTCGAAGAGGCAGATGTCGGGCGGGCAGGCGAGCGCCAGCGCCAGCGCGCGCCGGCCGTCGCGGGCTTCGCCTATAACCGCTATATCGGCCGCAGTTTTTAACACCGCCTTCAGCCCCTCTATTACCACGGTGTGGTCGTCGGCCAGCAGCACCCGTATGCGTCTTTCAGTTCTCATTTGCCCTCACCCTGCCGCAGCGGCAGCCCGGCTTTCAGCGTGGTCCCGGACCCCGGCCTGGAATAAACCTGGAAGTAGCCCCCGGCCGAACCGGCGACCTCGGCCATCATCTTGAGCCCCAGGCTGCCCTTAAGGCTGCCGGCCCTGGCGGGGTCGAAGCCGCGCCCGTCGTCGCGCACCAGCAAATTCATCCAGCCGTCCTCGCAGGCCACCTTCAGGTTAAGGTTCCTGGCTCCGGAATGTTTCTCGGCGTTGCGCAGCGCTTCCTGGGCCAGGCGGTAAAGCACTATGGCCAAGGGGCTCTCGGAATCGCCCCCGGCGTCGGGCAGGCTGACGCTGTGGGTCACGGCTATCCCGGACCTGGCCTCAAAATCCGCCAACAGCTGCCGGAGCACGGCCCCCAGGCCTGAAACGGCCAGCGCCGGCGGCCAGCTTTCCACGCAGGCCCTCTTGAGCGCGGCGGTCATTTGTTTAAGAGTCACCCTGGCCTTATTTATCCTCGCGAAAGCGCTCCGTTTCTGCCCGCGCCGCAGGTCGCCCTCCAGCAGCAGCAGGGCCGAAGAAACTCCCACGTGCATCGCGCCTATAGCGTCGTGCAGGGAGGCGGCCAGCAGTTTTTTCTCTTCCTCCCTGGCCAGCATTATGCGCCCGGCGATGCGGCGGTTCTCGTCTTCCAGCCTGAGGCGGCCGGTTACGTCCCGCTC
The DNA here is from genome assembly GCA_001799895.1 of Elusimicrobia bacterium GWD2_63_28. Taxonomy (GTDB): domain Bacteria; phylum Elusimicrobiota; class Elusimicrobia; order Elusimicrobiales; family UBA9959; genus UBA9959. The sequence goes on along the minus strand of MGUI01000060.1, from coordinate 17,269 downwards.
CACCACTATGCCGTAGAGCGCCGGGCCCAGGCGGACGTTGCGGGCGGTGACTTCCGTAACCATGGTCGTCCCGTCGCGGCGGCGCTGCAGCACTTCGAAGCCGGAGACGCCCCCCTCGGCGCGGGCCAGCCGCCCGCGGCCCAGCGAAGCGCCCAGCACGGTGACCGGCCTGCCCACCAGCTCTTCCCGCGCGTAGCCGTGCAGCGCCAGCGCCGCCGGGTTGGCGTCGCGTATCAGGGGCGTGCCCCGGACAGGCAGCTCCAGCAGCAGGATGGAATCCCTGGCCTGCTCGAAAATAAGGCGGTAGAGGGCAAAGTCCCCGGCGCCGCCGGAGGACGGCCGGCGCCCGGCCGCTCTCTTTCGGGAAGTGCTCTTCATGACGATATTCTGGCATAAGTACCGTCTTTGGTCAAATTCGCCGCGGCCGCTCATTTTGTATAATCCTTAAATAACACGGCGCGCGGCCGTACGACTGGAGACACCAATGAAACAGATCAACGTACTCCTTATAGAAGACAACCCGGGCGACGCGGAACTGACCAGGCAATCCCTGGAGGCGTCCAAGCTGGCGGTCAAACTTTCGGTAGTGGACGACGGCGAGAAGGGCCTGAAGTACCTGCGCCGCGCCGCCCCCTACCAGAAGGCCGAGCGGCCGGACCTGGTGCTGCTGGACCTCAATTTGCCCAAGCTGCCCGGCGGCGAGGTGCTGCGGGCCATGAAGGCCGACAAGGACCTCAGGGGCATCCCCGTCGTGATCCTTACCACCTCGGAAGAGGAGGCCGAGATCTCCCGCTGCTACGCCGAGGGCGCCAACTGCTACGTGGTCAAGCCGGTGGACTTCGCCTCTTTCATGTCCATCGTAGGCGCCATAGAAGAATTCTGGTTCTCGGTGGTAAAGCTGGCCGACGGCCGGAAGGCCGGGCGGAAGGCCTCCGGCGGGGCAGCCCGCTAACCGCATGCTCCCCCTCATCCTCACGCTGCTCCTCTCCGCCCTTCCGTCGGCGGCCCTCGCCAATCCCGGCATGGACCTGGAATTTTTCGACTTCGAGCGGGCCTCCCTCGAAGAGACTCTCAACCTCAAAACCGCCGTAGCCTCCCGCCTGGATTTCTCCGCGCGAGAAGCTCCGGGCATAGTCACCGTTATAACCCGCGCGGAGATTATAAACTCCGGCGCCAGGGACCTGGTGGACGCCCTGCGGCTGGCCCCGGGCATAGACTTCGGGGTGGACGTGGAAAGCACCCTCGGCCTGGGCGTCAGGGGCAATTGGGCTTACGAAGGCAAGCTCCTGCTGATCGTGGACGGGCAGCGCTATAACGAGCCCTTCCTGGGCACGGTGCAGCTGCGCAGGATCCCGGTTGAGCAGATCGAAAGGATCGAGCTCATCCGCGGGCCCGGCTCCGCCGTATACGGCGGCTTCGCGGGCCTGGGCGTCATCAAGATAGACACCCGCGCCGGCAGGGCGCTGGACGGCGGCAAGGCGGCGGCTTCATACGGGCGCATGGCCCGCGGCGGCTCGGCGGCCGGGCTTTCCCTGGCCTACGGCAAGACTTCAGCGGAGCATGAATTTTCCGTCCAGGCTTTTTCCGCCGGAATGGACAGGAGCGACAGGCGCTACACGGACTTCAACGGCGGGAGCTACAACATGAAGGGCGCCTCCGGCCTCCGCTCGGGGAACCTGAATATCGGCGTAAAGACGCCCTGGTTCGACGCCAGGCTGATAGCGGACCGGTACCGCACTACCCAGCGTGACCATTTCGACGATACCATACTGCCCCGGCCCTTCGACAGGAATTTCGACGCGTATTTCGCCGGGCTGAGCAGGGAGTTTCTGCTTTCCGAGAACCTGTCGCTGACGCCCTCTTTCAATTACAGCTACCAGGAACCTTTCAACGGCTTCGACGCCGCCGAGTATCCCCGGGACAAAGCCAGCCATTCCTCCCGGCTTACCCTCGTCTCGGCCTATACGCCGGAACAGGGGACCAGGCTGTCCGGCGGGGCCGAGTTCGCGGTGGACAAGGGCATACTCGCCGACACCACCCCCGCGGCCTGGTACTTCAGGGGCGGCCGGCGCAGCGTAAAATATTCCAACACCGCTTTTTTCATCGAGGGCGTGTCCGAGTATTCTTTCGGCCAAATCTCGGCCGGGGGCAGGTATGACAAGCACGAAGAGTTCCGGCAGGCCTTCTCCCCCCGGCTGGCCTGGACCGGAGTTTTCGGGAACTTCCACGCTAAAGCCATACACAGCCGCTCTTTCCGGGCCCCGGGCATAGACAACCTGGAGGCGAACCCGCAGCTCCGCCCGGAGAAGGTCACCGTCACGGAGGTAGAGGCCGGCCGCAAGTTCGGCAGCGATCTCTTCTTTTCGGCCAACGTCTACGACATCAGGATTAAAGACCCGATAGTTTTCTACCTCGACAATCTCGGGAACCAGACTTACGGCAACTACGGCCGCACCGGCACGCAGGGCTTCGAGCTGTCCGCCAGGCTGAAAAAAGACTGGGGCTACGCCGACGCTTCGTGGTCGCGCTACACCGCCGTGGACAACAGCGTGGATTTTTACAGCGCCGGCTCCGGCAGCGCGCTGCTGGCTTTCGCCCGGGACAAGTTCGCGTTCAATTCCAGCTTCAGGCTGGCCGGCGACCTGTCCGTAAATCCCTCCGCCGTCTATTACGCCGGGCGGCGCGGCTACCGCTCGACGGGCAATATCTCCCGTTTCGACGACCTCCTGCTCGCCAGTGTTAATTTTTCGCTGAAGAACCTGGCCGGGGGACGGCTGGAGCTGGGGCTGGGCTTCCACGACCTCTTCAACGCCGGCGGCGAATACCTGCAGCCCTACGACGGCGGCCACGCCCCGCTGCCCGCCCAGTCCCGGGAGATCCGGCTGAGGGCGGCTTACAAGTTTTAACGGTCAGGGGTTAGATGAAGAAAACGAAAACGCGGTTAACCTTCCCCCGCGCCGCAGCGCTTGCGCTGCTGGCGGCGGCCCTGCCGTTTTTCTCCAGGGACTGCCGCGCGGAAGAGGCGGCCGCCGTGCTGTCCACGGGCACGGGGCTCTACTTCGACGCCTACCTCGCCTTCCAGAGGGCGCTCGGCCGGCCGCTGCAGGTATTCGACCTGTCCGAGCAGAAGGCCGGCCCTCCGCTCGGCCTGAAAACCGCCGTGGCCTTCGGCGCCAAAGCCGCCGCTTTAGATTATCCGCGGGGCGCCTCGGTCATAGCCCTGATCGCCCCCGGCTTCTCCCCCAGGGCCGGCAGGACCTTTACAATTATTTCCTCTTTACCCGAACCCGGCCAGGCGGCGGCCGCCTACAAGAAACTGCAGCCGGCCCTGTCCAGGCTGGCCGTCATACATCTCAGCCCCGGCCCCACGGCCTACCTGGCCGACCTGGCCGCCGCCTGCAAGCGCCTCGGCATAGAAATGATCTCCGTGCCGCTGGCCTCCCCCGCTGATTTCCCGCCCGCGCTGCGGGCGCTGCGCGGCCGGGCGGACGCCCTGTGGCTGCTGCCCGAACCGGCCCTGATAACCAGGACCTCGCTGTCGGTCCTGACCGAATTCTCCTGCGCCGCCAAACTGCCCTTCTACGCGCCTTCCCCGGGGCTGGCGGAACTCGGCGCGGCGGCTTCCTTCGCGCCGGACCTGGCCGATACCGCCGGGGCGGCCGCCGGCGCCCTGCAGCGGTCGCTCGCGCGGGAAAAGCTGCCGCCGGTCATCTATGTGCCCCGCTCCCGCCTCTGGGTGAACAAGGCCTTCGCCGAGAAGTGCGGCTTTCAGCTGAACCTCTCCGCCCCCGCTGAGGTGAACCCGTGAAACTGCGCGCCAAGCTTTTCTTTTTCCTGGTGCCGCCCCTGCTGTTCAGCGGCCTGGCCATCCATTACCTGACCGGGCGCGCCGTCCGCAACACCCTGCACGAAGAGGCGGCGGCCGCCGCGGCGGCCTCGGCGGGCAGGTTCCTGGACTCCGTCCTGCTCGATCTTACCGCGCCCAAAGAACTGGACCTGCTGCCCCTGCTCTACGACCTGATGGGCAGCCTGAAGGCCTCCTACGCTTTCTACGCCGGCAGCGGCGGGATCATCCTGGCCCACACCGACGTAGGCCGCGCGGGCGGAACGCTGGCCGCTGAAAAGGGCGCGCCCCTTCCCGACGGTGCGTCTTTCCGGCTGCTGGGGCGCGGCGCTGAAGGCCTGATCGAGGTTTATCTCCCCGTAACCGAGCGCCGGTCGCCCTCCCCGGAGGAGCTGGCCCTGCTGGCGCCGGGGAATCCCCCCCGCCGCCTCGGCATGCTGGTGCTGGGACTGCCGCTGCGGGCCGCCTACGCCACCGAGCGGGGCATAGCCAGGAAGAACGCGGCTATCCTGGCGTCGGTCTTCGTAGCCATCCTCCTGGCCGCCTTCCTGCTGACCGGCCTGGTGCTGCGCCCGGTGCGGCTGCTGGCCCTGGCTACCGAGCGCATCCGGCGCGGCGACTACGGCGGCGCCATTCCCGCCGGCTCCGGCGACGAGCTGGGCGACCTGGCCCGCAGCTTCAACACCATGTCGCAGACCCTCTCGGGCACCATCGTCTCCAAGAATTACCTCGACGCCATCATGGACAACATGCCCGACATCCTCGTCGTCACCGGCCTGGATGGCGTCATCAGCAAGACCAACAGGGCCGCCAGGGCGGCTTTCGCGGCCGCCGGAGGAACTCCCGAGGGCCGGCGCATAGGCGATTTTTTCTGCGTCCAGGAGGGCTGCTGCTGGATCGCCCTCCTGGAAGAAAAAGGCGAGGTGCGCGACCATGAGACGCTGCTGTCGGTCGGCGGCGGCCCCGGCACTCCGGCCCTGGTCTCCGCCTCCTACATCCTCGACAACGAGGGCGCCAGGACCGGGATAGTCTCCGTGATAAAGGATATAACCCTGCGCAAGAAATACGAGGCCGAGATCGCCCGTTCCAACGAGGACCTGCAACGCTTCGCCTTCGTGGCCTCCCACGACCTGCAGGAGCCGCTGCGCACCATCTCCAGCTACATACAGCTGCTCGAGCACAAGTACCGGGCCGCCCTGGGCCCCGAGGCCGAAGGCCACGTGGCCTTCATAACCGGCGCGGCGCACCGCATGCGGGCCCTGGTCCGGGACCTGCTGGAATATTCCAAGATCAACCCGGCCCTGCGGCTGGAGGAAGTGGACGCCGACGAGGCGCTGGACTACGTGGCCGCCGTCCTGCAGGACGCGGTTTCGCAGGCGGGCGCCGTAATAGAGCGCGGCGACCTGCCGGTCATAAGGGCCGACCGCGGCCACGTCGAGCGGCTGCTCCAGAACCTGGTCAGCAACGCCCTGAAGTTCCGCGACTCCAGGCCGCCGGTCATCGGCGTAGACGCGGAGCGGGGCAAGGGCGGCTGGGTCTTCCACGTCAGGGACAACGGCTGCGGCATAGAGCCCGGGCACGGCGGCAAGCTTTTCAAGCTGTTCGGCCGGCTGCACGGCAAAGGCGTGGACGGGGCCGGCATAGGCCTGGCCTCCTGCAAGAAGATAGTCGAATACTACGGCGGGGAGATCTGGTTCGAATCCGAGCCGGGGCAGGGCGCGGTGTTCTCCTTCTCCATCCCGGACCGGACGCAGTAGCGGCCCGGGCTGCCTGCCCGGGACCTGACAACTGACAATTAATTTATTTCAAGCGCCGCGGCTCAGGCGGCGCGCAGGGAGACCGCCACGGTAAGGCCGCCGCCCTCGCGGTTGCGCACCTTCAGGTCCCCGCCGTTGCGCACCAGCAGGTCGCGCGTGATCAGCAGCCCGACGCCGGTGCCTTCCTTCTTGGTGGTCACGGACTTGCGGAAGATGGTCTTCAGCACTTCTTCGGAGATGCCGGGGCCGTTGTCCGAAATAGAAATCAGGGCCTCTTCGCCGTTAACTTCTATATTGATGTCGACCGCTTTGCCGTCGGGGTTTTCGCTTACGGCTTCCACCGCGTTCTTGAGGATGTTGAAAAAGGCCTGCTGCAGGTCCGGGCGGGAAGCCACCGTGGCCGCCTGGAGGCCCGCCGGGTACAGCGTGTTGAACTTCACCCCCCTGGCCGCGGGCGCGAAAGAAGCTATGGCCAGCAGGTCGCGCACGAACTCCGCCAGCACTATCCTCTCGGCGCTGGGGCCGCCGGGCCTGCCGAAGCGGGTGATGCCGTGCAGCGACTCCACCATGCCGTCCACCGCCTCGGTTACGTCCTTCAGGTCCTGCAGTTCCTCGGGGGTCCGCGGCCTGGCCTTCTCCAGGTCTAAATAGCCGGAGATGGAAGCGATGGGCCCGCGCAGGTCGTGCGCTATGCGGTGAGCCAGCACGCCCAGCTGGGCGGTGGCGTTCAGCTCGGAGAATTTCTTCAGCAGCGCGTCCTTGTCCGCCGACTCCCGCTGCGCCGCCAGCCGCAAATTGGCCAGGATCAGCCGCGAGGTCAGGCGGGTGACCACCAGGTAGACGGCGGTGATGCCGGCTATCAGCAGCGTGGCTGGCAGGCTGGCGTAGATCTGCAGCGCCCAGGGGTTCGAGCAGGGCAGGAAGCCGGAATACTCCCCGGCCACTACCAGCAGGTAGCCCGCCAGGATGGCCCCCAAGGTAAAGGTTTCCTGCAGGCCGTAGAGGGACTCGGAGACCAGCACGCTGAAATACATGAATATGAAAGGCGAAACTATGCCTCCCGTCAGGTGCACCGCCGGGGCCAGGATGGCCGCGGATATCAGGCCCATGATAGTGTTGGAATAGCGGTAATTCTTAAGCGGCAAGTAGGTGAGCGCCAGGTAATAGCCGCCGTAGCAGACCGTGCTGACGAGGGCCAGCAGGGCCAGGGAGCGCGGCAGGGGCGCGCCGGTCAGGTAGATCACCAGGGCAACCACCAGCGAGACGCCCGCGGCCACCAGGACCTGGGTCTTCATCATCTTGTCGTGCCTGCCGCTCTCCGTTCCCGGGACGGCGGTTTCCGGCTTGTCTTGCATTTTACCCCTGAAGTTTCAGAGCCCGAGGGCGGGCAGGGCGCGGGCCAGCCCCTTCGCGAAGGCGGTCTTGAGCAGCGCCGCCGGGCGGCCCAGCGCGGCCTCGAGGCCCGGATCTTTTTTTATCACCGCCGCGGCGCCCGGCGCGGAGGCGCCGTCGGACATGTTCTCTATGACGCCCAGCACCGGGACGTTAAGCTTTCTATAGAGCTCCATCGAACGGGCCAGCACGTCGTGCGCCAGCACCGAGGGCGTGGTGACGGCCAGCACCTCGGCCTTGCGCGCGAAGCGCATCACGTCGAGCGCGGCGTCGTTGATGCCGGGCGGCATGTCCAGCACCAGGTAATCCAGCTCTCCCCACTGCGTGATCGCCAGCAGCTCGATGATGGCGTCGGAGACGTTGGCCCCGCGCAGCGGCACGGCCTTGTTCTCGGAAAAGAACACCACGGACATGAACTTGACGCCCTCGTGGACGGGCGGCTCCAGGCCTTTCTCCTCTTTGGGAAAAAGACCTTTCGCGCCTAAAATGAGATGGTCGGAAGCGCCGGCGAAATCCAGGTCGAAGAGGCCTGTCCTGCAGCCGCGTTTCGCCAGCAGCAGCGCCAGCGTGGAGGCGGTGACGCTCTTGCCTATGCCGCCCTTCCAGCCGGTCACGGCGATGATGCGCTTTACGCGCCTGAGCCTCTCTTCTATGACGGAAGGGCGGGGATCTATGTCCGTCATTTCTCGCCCTTGATGTAGCTGATGCTGACGCCCCGCCCCCGGGCTATCTCGAAGTCCGGGCTTTTGCACTTCGGGCATTTCAGGAAGGTGTGCGCCATCTCGGGGACGAAATGGATGAACTCCGCCTCGTCCTTGGTCTTCTTCAGGCCCTTCAGCGGGAATTCGTGCGAGCAGGCCTTGCAGCGGAAAGCCGCCGGCTGCTTGATGATCTTGAATTTGCAGGAAGCGGCGCCAGGGAACTGCTTGCGCAGCTCCTCCAGCGCGAAGGAGAAGATCTCCCCGTCTATGGCCTGCAGTTCGCCGAAGACGACGCCGGCCTCTTTGAGCTTTTTGAGTTTTTCGGCGGAGGCGTGCTCCACCGCGGATTTGATAACGGATTCAGCCAGGGCCCATTCATGCATAAATAAATTATACAAGTTTTACGACGGGTGCTGAAGGCCGGGGCTACTTCCAGGTCACGCTCAGCGCGTTCCGGCCCCGGTCGTATTTGAAGGCCAGGCCCGCGGCCTCGGCCGGCAGGTCCTTCACGCCGTAGCCCTTGAGGCTCTCCGGCGGGCGGCGCGCGCAGAGCTCGCCCAGCTGCGCCGCTTCCGCCAGCCAGGGATGCGTCCGCAGCAGCCGCACCTTCAGCGGCCCCAGCGCCAGGACCTCGTCCTTTATCAGGAACTCGCCGGACGCCCCGCTGGGCAGCTCCAGGCTGGCGCCTTTGTAGCCCACGTAGCGCCCGTTCGAGCAGAAGACCGTGGCCCACGAGAGCACGGGGGTCTTTTCCCCTTCCAGCTTTATGAACAGCGAAATGCGGTGGTCCGCCCCGCTCCCGCGGCCCCAGGCGCGCGGGAAAACTATGTCGGCCCGGCCCTCCCCCTCCTCCAGCACCACGGTCACGGAACTCTCCACCCGCGCGGCGCGCGGCGCCCGGCGCGCCCAGCGCTCTTCCTCCGGCAGCCGCGGCACCGGCGGCCAGTTCTCCCGCATGTTTTTGCGTATGTCGGAAGCGCGCCTGGAATTAAGGTCGAAGGCTGACAGCGTCAGCTCGGCGCCGGCCGGCCCCGCCCCGGCCAGCGCCAGCAGCGCGGCCAGGACGGTCAGGGTTTTCAGGGCGGGTGTCATAGGGCCTCACGTTTTGGTCCTTACTTTATCAGCTTGCGGAAACTGGCTATCTCCATCGGGCGCAGCTCGAAATCGCCCGGGGCGCGGCGCACCAGAACGATATTGCTGCCCTGGACCAGGCTGAGGGCGGCGTACTGCGCCTCGTTGGGATTGCACAGCAGCTGCACCACGCCGGGCGCGGCGGCCGAGGCGGGCTTGTGCACCCCGGTAACCAGCACGTTCTGCAGGATGGTCGCCGTTACCTTTTCCTTGATGTCGGTGTTCATCATGGCTTCAAAGGTTACCAGCATGTCCACGCGGTCGCCCCTGACCAGGTAAAGGGCCTGGGCGCCGGAGACCGGCAGGCTGACGCCGCGGTAGCCGGGCAGCACCCGCGCTTCGGGCGAGTACTTGTCCCCGGGCTTTTTCCCGGCGCCCTTGCGGGGCGCCTCGAAGAGCTGCGCGAACAGGTCCCGGCTGCGCCGGGCGATGTCCGCGGTCTTGCGGCCGAACTTGACCCGGCTGGCGTCGGAAGCGGCTTCCGTCACTTCGTCGAAGTCGCGCATCAGGTTGTTGAGGCCCCCCAGCATGGGGCCCCCGCGGCCGCCGAAGGAAGACTCCAGCCCGGCCTTGGTGACGCGGTCCACGCTCATCATGAAGCGTATGCGCATGTCCTCGTACCCGGCCATCTCTGCCTGCGGGTCTTGCGTCTTAGGCGCCTTGGAGAGGAACTCGTAAAGTATGGACACCGGCGTCTGCCAGAGCAGGGCCTCGCTGAGCTCGCCCTCTTCCGGGTCTTTCCATACTTTGCGCGCCAGCATGCCCGGCACCGCCGACTGCAGCCAGTCGGGCATTATCAGCGCGGCCTTGCCGGCATGGCAGGCGGTAGCGCGGCTGCGCACCTTGGGGTCCTGCGACGCGTCGAGGTAGTAGTAGAACACCTGCATGTCCTCGGCCGCGCAGGCCAGCGCCTGTTCGGCGGGGGCCGCCGCGAAGGCCGCGGGGGCCGCCAGGACTGCGGCGGCAGCTATGGTTAGAAGTAGGTATTTCATATATCCTCCCGCCTATTTTATAAGCTTGCGGAAACTGGCCATTTCCATGGGGTGCAGTTCCGTGTCGCCGGGCGCTCGCACGGTGATGGCTATCTCTCCCTGCGCCAGCGCGAGGGCGGCGTACTGCGCCTCCACGGGGTTGAGCAGCAGCTCCACGGCGCCGACGCCGTCCGTCTTCTCGGGCCTGGTCACATTGAGCACCACGATGTTCTGCAGGAAGGTCGCGGTGACCTTTTCTTTGCGCTCTTTGCCGTCTTCGGCCATCTTGGCCTCGAAGGTGAGCAGCACGTCAACCCTGTCCCCCTTCTTGAGGAACAGCAGCTGGGAGCCGCCGACCGTCAGCGCGGTGCCGCGGTAGCCCTTCTGCAGGACCGCGGGCAGCTTCTCGGCCCTGGGCGGAGCGTTCTTAGCTTCTTCCGGCGCCGCTTTAGCCGCTTCGGCCGCCGGCTTGCCGGGCGCGTCCAGTTCCGCCGCCGGCAGCTGCGCGGGCGAGGCCAGCGCGGCTGCGAACAGCACTGCGAGTTTCAGCGTTTTCATAGTTCCTCCGTTCTCCGTTAAAGTACCCTGCGCTCAAAAATGTCGTCGTGGGAGATCACCTTCCGCTCAAGCGTAAACACCGCGCCCCCGGTCTCGAACACTATGCCGGAGCCGTTCTCAAGTTTGACCTCGCGGCCGGCGGCCAGGACCATGGGCAGCCCGGACCCTGCCGGAGTTATCGGGAAATTCTTTATGGCCACGCCCTCCAGCCTGCCCATGGGGATGGAGGCGAAAAGGCCGCCCGCCCCGGCCGAAACGGCGGCCGCGGGGGCGGCCGGCAGGGGAGGCAGCGGCGGCACCGCGCTGCGCGCGAGCGCCGGGGCGTGGACGGGGGCCTGAGGCGGCCGCGCCGCGGTGGCGGCCGGCCCGGGAGCCGCAACCTCGTGGCGGCGGGCGAGCGGCAGCAGGGCTATTACCAGCACGGCGGCGGCCAGGGCGGCCCTGGCGTAATTATTGGCGAACAGGGCCCGCAGGCTCTCCAGCAGGCCGGGCTGACCGGCCAGGCGCTCCCGCAGGCTCTCCCTTATGAGGGAGTCCGCGCTGAAATCGGCGCGGGCCAGCTCTGCGGCCAGGCTCAGGGCGCCGGGGTCGCTGCTGAAAACCGGAGACTTCCCGTCCCGCAGGAGGGAGTCCAGTTCTTTGTTGAAGAGTTCCGCCTGTTCAACCTCGTTCATAACTTTCTTTTGCCCTCTATGTCCGCCTGCATTTTTTTTACGGCCCTGAAAATTATTATGCCCACGTTGCTTTCGCCCAGGCCGGTCATGGCCGCTATCTCCCTGTTGTTCATTCCCGAGCTGAATTTAAGGGCGATGATGTCCCTGGCCCTGTCGTCGAGCCCCGCTACGGCTTCCAGCAGCAGGGCCTTCTCTTCTTTGCGCTCCAGGGCGCTCTCCAGCTGGGGGTCGGACCCTCCCGGCTCCGGGGCGTCTTCGAGCGAGACTTCCGCCCTCCGTCCCCTGTTGCGCGCCCAGTCTATCACCGCGTTGCGGGCTATCCCGAACAGCCAGCCCTGTGCCGGCCCCTTCGCCGCGTCATACCCCTCGTACCCGCGCAGCGCCGCTTCAAAGACCTTGCCTGTGACGTCGTCCGCCTCGGCCGCCAGCCTGACATGGTAGCGTACGTAGTTGTAAACCTTGCTGAAAAATTTGTCGTAGAGTTCTGCGAAATCCATAATGCGTTCCCTCTATACTAGTAAATACGGTACTCACGGAAAAGTATTACACGCCTTCCCCCATTTTCAGACAGCAGAAGAGCCGCGGGAAGACCAGTCGGGGTCCTGGCAGGGGCCTCGCGAGGCCCGAGCTTGCGTAGCGCGAGGGCAGAGCGAAAGAGCGAGGCCACGGTGTGGCCGAGCGTACCCGGAGAAGGCATACCCTCGCCGGCCGTCCACGGTAGGCCGCCTGTAATTTAAGCTAAATCAGTTCCCCTGTTCCTTGATTTGCCGGATAAGGCCCTGTTTTGCTATACTATGACTAGTTGGTTCCGTACCTTACAAGCCGCAAGGGTATCCCAAAAGTCCAAAGACTACCGGCGCGGTGATGTTCTTCCCAGTTAGTATTCGGAAGACGCGTTAAGTTTCTCCCGCCTAAAACGAGACTTAGCACAAAGTATCGGAAATATAAAGAAAATTATATTTCGGAGGCTTGTCGCTATGAAAAAGTTAGTCAGATCGTTTATGTATATATCCCTTATCTCCGCCCCCCTGGGCGCCGCCGCCCAGTATGGCGCACTCAATAATGTATTGAGCGCCACCGACCACACCCTCTCCCAGGCCTTCCGCGAAGCCGGCGCCGGCATGCCCGTCTTCAGCGTGCCCGCCCCCGTCAGCATCTCCACCGACGAGCGCTACAGCGACACCCCCGCCGAGCAGTACCTGCCCCTCAGCAAGCGCGCCGTGCTCGAATACGAATACACCTCCAGCGAATTCACCGCCCCCAAGACCATACGCCTCGAATACCTGTCCTATTCGGACAAGGACAAGACCGCCATGATCAACATGATCATCTTCAACAAAACCAGGCCCAAGGTCTCCAACTTCGTGGTCATAGCCGGCGAGAACGGCGTCCGCTCCTCGGACTCCCCGGTCTACGGCGCCCGCCTCGAATTCCCCCTCCCGCTGACCTACAACTCCGTCTGGAACGAAGGCCCCGACCGCAGCCGCGTGGCCGCCCTCAACGCCAAGGTCACCGTGCCCGCCGGCGCCTATACCGGCTGCCTCAAAATAACCACCCGCCTCAGCGGCGGCGATGCGGGCTCGGCCGAGCGCTACTATGCCCCCGGCGTGGGCCTGGTCTACGAGCAGATCAATTCCGAAGACAGGCAGGAGACGGTGAAGCTGGTCTCCTACCAATTGAAATAGTTTCCCCAGCGCAATAAAAAACCCGGCTTGAGGCCGGGTTTTTCATTATGTGCGGCTGCGCGCTACATGCCGAGCCCGGGCAGCCCGCCCAGGGCGCTCATCTTCTGCGCCGCGGCCTTCTGGCTCTCCTTCACCGCGCGGTTCACCGTCTCGGTCAGGGAGGCCTCCAGCCTGCCCTTGTCGGCGCCGGCCAGCTCGGCCTTTATGGTGACGGCCTTTATCTCCTGCGAACCCGTAATGGTGACCTTCACTAAATTGTCCTCGCTCGCCAGCTCCAGCGAGTCCAGTTCCTTCTTTATCTCGTCCATCTTCCGCTTCATTTCCCAAAGCTGCTTCATCTTGTCGAGCATGTCGTTCTCCTTATTTAGCCGCAAGCCTGCGTATCTTGATATTCAAACCGGCAAAGATCAGCGTCATGACGGGGCTGACATAATTAAAGACGGCGTAGGGCAGGTAAGACAGCGTGCTCACTCCGAGCACACCGGCCTGGTAGGCCCCGCAGGTGTTCCACGGCACCAGCACGGAGGTTACCGTGCCCGAGTCCTCCAGCGTGCGGCTGAGGTTCTCGGGGGCCAGCCCCTTGTCGCGGAAAGGCTCCGCGAACATCTTGCCGGGCACCACTATGGCCAGGTACTGGTCCGAGGCCGTCAGGTTGACCACCACGCAGCTGCCGACGGTGCTGGCGAACAGGCCGAACACGGAATTGGCCATCTTCAGCAGGGAAGAACTTATCTTGTGCAGGGCCCCTATGGCCTCCATCACCCCGCCAAAGCACATGGCGCAGATTATCAGCCACACCGTGCCCAGCATCCCATGCATGCCCTTGCCGGAAAAAAGCTCGTTGAGCGAGGCGTTGCTGGTGGCCACCGAGGTTTTAACCGTCATGGCGTTCATCACGCCCTTATAGGCGGCGGTAAAATCCAGCGCGGGCACGCCCGCCACCTGGGCCACCACCTGCGGCTGGAAGATCAGGGCGAAGACGCCGCCCAGCAGGGTGCCGGCCATCAGCGCTATCAGCGGCTGGGTCTTGCGGATTATCATGACGATGACCAGCGCCGGCACCAGGAACAGCCAGGGCGTCACGGAGAACGCCGCCTCTATGGCCGACAACACGGCCGCCGTATCCGCCGCTCCTTTGGGATCCAGCGTAAAGCCCAGCCCTATAAAGACCAGCAGGGTGACTATATAGGTAGGCACCGTGGTTATGGTCATGTAGCGGATATGGGTGAACAAATCGGTGCCGGCCATGGCCGGGGCCAGGTTGGTGGTGTCCGACAGGGGCGACATCTTGTCGCCGAAATAGGCGCCCGAGATAACGGCGCCGGCCGTCATGGCCTCGGAGATGCCTATGGCCTTGCCTATGCCTATCAGCGCCACGCCCACGGTGGCCGAGGTGGACCAGCTGCTGCCGGTGGCCAGCGAGACGAGCGAGCAGATAATGAGCGTGGCCGGCAGGAAGATGGAGGGGTTCAGGATCTTCAGCCCGTAGTAGATCATCGAAGGTATTATGCCGCTTATCAGCCACGCGCCCGACAGCGCCCCCACCATCAGCAGTATCAGCAGCGCCCCGGTGGTGGACTTCAGGTTGGAGGACACATGGCTGATCATGCTGTCGTAGGTGACCTTGTGCAGAAAGCCCGTCAGCGCGGCCACGCAGGCGCCCAGCAGGAGTATGAACTGGTTGGACCCGCCTATGGCGTTGTCTCCGTAGACGTGCACGTTGTAGCCCAGCATGGCCACCACGGCCGCCACCGGGAAGAGCGCGGAGTAGATGCCGATTTTTTTTATCTCGTTCTGGCCTGGGATCATAAATTAAGGGGACGCTGATGACTATATGACTATTTTAGATACAGATACCTCTACAGACATTCAACCGGCCAAATAGTCATATAGTCATCAGCGTCCCCTCCTCCTTACGGCCTGGTATCATAGGTTACCTATCTTATTAAAATAAGCCGCCAGTTCGGAAGCGGATTTTTCCGCCTCGGGAGAAAGGCCTTCCTTGTAATCCAGGGACTTGGCCTGCACTCCTATCACCGCCAGTTCGCACCCGGTGTCCTCTTTGATTATAGAAAAGGTGACCGACAGCGGGAAGCTGTGCGTGGAGATGGGCATGGCCTGGTTGATGGCTTCCAGCGGGATAACGCGCACCTCCCCCGCCCGGCCCTGGAAATGGGCGGCGTCCACCAGGATCACCTTGTCGGGATGCCAGTCTATGGCGGTCTGGGCGATGTTCTCCGGCGTGGTGCCCGCGTCCAGGAGCCGCAGCTCCGGGCGGCTGAATTTCACATGCGAGCAAACGTAAGGGCCGACGCCATCGTCGGCCCTTAGCGTACTGCCCAGCGTTATCACCAGCGTCCGGCCCTTGGGGGCCAGCGCGGCGGCTACTTCCTTATTCCACGAAGGTGACATCAAGGAAGTGCGCGGAGCAGGAGATGCACGGGTCGTAGGCCCGCACGAGCATCTCGAGCTTGAGGCGGATCTTATCCTTCCCCTCGTTCAGGATCTCGGGCAGGAACTTCGCGAAGTCGTACTCTATATTGTTCACGTTCTGGTTGGTCGGGATGATGCAGTTGGCGGACTTGATCATGCCGGCCTTGTCCGTCACGTAGTTGTGGTGCAGGATGCCGCGCGGCACCTCCACCGAGCCCACGCCGTCGCCGGCGCGCACCGGCACGGCGCCCTTCTCGTTGACGCCCACGGTGAGCTGCTGGCTGTAGTCCAGGCCGTTCTTCTTGAGGTCCTTGAGGATCTCGAGGGCGTGGTAGTAGCAGTGCACGATCTCCACCACCTGCGCCACGGTGTTCATGAAGGGATTCTTGCAAACGGGCTTGAAGCCCAACTGCTTGGCGAGGGCCTTGGCCTTGGGGTGCAGCTTGTGCGCGTTCAGGTTGAAGCGGGCCAGCGCGCCCACGAACAGGCTCTCGCGGTTCCACTTGGACCACTTGGCCGAGGAGCGCGGGTCTATGAACTCGTTGGTGGTCTTCTTATAGTCCTTGTAGCTCACGCGCTTGCCGTCGGTGGAACCGATGTCGCCGTTGAGGAGCGGGTATTCGTCGTCGTCGGAGACCAGCGCCACGCACTCGGTGTCGCGCTCGAAGTCCGGGAACTTCAGGGTCGCGGCGAGCTTGAGCACTTCGCCCAGGTCTTCGGCCATGCCCTCGAGGAGCTTTATCTGGGTGTCGATCTCCTTCTTCGAAGGCAGCTTGGTCCAGCCGCCCGCGATCATGGTGATCGGGTGGATGTGGCGCCCGACCAGGATGTCGCAGCAGTCGTTGACGGCCTTCTTGAGGCGCAGCACCTGGCGCACGGTTTTGTTGTGCGAGGCGATGAGCGGGATGAAGGAGGGCACGCCCAGCACGTCGGGGGCGGCCAGCAGGTACACGTGCAGGATGTGGCTGTCGAGGAACTCGTAGTCGAGCAGCAGCTTGCGCAGCTTCACGGTCTGCTCGGTCGGCACCACGCCCAGCGCGTCCTCGGCGGCCTTCACGCTCGCGAGCGAATGCCCGCAGGAGCAGATTCCGCAGATGCGGGAGGTGATGTGCTGCGCCTCGAAGATGCTGCGGCCGCGCAGCATGCCTTCGAACAGGCGGGGCGTCTCCACCACGTGAAATTCGCACTTCTCTATCTTGCCGTTCTTCACGTTTACCACGATGTTGCCGTGGCCTTCGACGCGGGTGACGTATTCGACTTTAATGTCGAGATCTTTAACATTAGCCATTATTTCGCACCTTCCTTGCACTTGTTGTACATGTCGAACTTCTTGGTGATGAGTTCGGGCTTGAGGTTATACTTGGAGATGACGTCGTTGGCGGCGTTCTTGGCGGGGTTCTTCACCTCGCCGCGGCAGCCGTAGCAGATATTGCCGTTGTTGACGCACCAGGAATTGCAGCCGGCCTTGGTCCAGGGGCCCAGGCAGGCCACACCGCGCTCGTACATACACACGTTCTCGTTGAGCTTGCACTCGCCGCAGACCGGGTTGTCCGGCACGGTGTAGGGCAGGCCGCGCAGGGCGGATTTCAGCACCTCTACCAGCTCGGGCGCGTAGATCGGGCAGCCATTGATGGAGTAGTCCACCTTGACCACCTGGTGCACGGCCTTCGTCGGCGTGCTGTCGAACAGTTTGTAATCCTTGCCGTAGACGCTCTGGCGAATTTCGTCGAGCTCGAAGGAATTCTTCATGCCGTTCACGCCGCCGGTGCAGGCGCAGGCGCCGTAGGCGATGAGCACCTTGGCGCGGGCGCGGATCTTCTTGAGCCGCTCTTCGGCGTGATGGTCGCCTATCGAGCCCTCTATGAAGACCACGTCGTAGTCGCCGTCCCATTTCTCGCTGATGGCCTCGCGGAACTCGACCACGTCTATGGCGCCGAGCACGTCGAGCAGCAGCTCGCCGAGGTTGGTGATCTGCAGCTGGCAGCCCTCGCAGGAGGCGAAGTCGAAGAAGGCCACCTTGGGCTTGGCGGCGGCCTTGGGGGCCTTCGCCGGAGCTTTGGTATCGTTTTTAGCGGTTTTCATCGTTTATTCTCCGTATTAAAGTTTCTTCGATTCCTTCACTT